>DEQR01000009.1 GCA_002360535.1 Thiobacillus sp. UBA3361 | reverse complement strand
ACGAGTTCGCCATGGGCTCGTCCAATGAAACCAGCCACTTCGGCGCGGTGAAGAACCCCTGGGCGGAAACCGCCGTGCCCGGCGGCTCGTCGGGCGGCTCGGCAGCCGCCGTGGCGGCGCGCCTGTGCCCGGCGGCCACCGGCACCGACACCGGCGGCTCCATCCGCCAGCCGGCGGCCATGACCGGCATCACCGGCCTCAAGCCCACCTACGGCGTGGTGTCCCGCTACGGCATGATCGCCTTCGCCTCCTCCCTGGACCAGGGCGGCCCCATGGCCCCCAGTGCGGAGGACTGCGCCCTGTTGCTGAATGCCATGGCCGGCTTCGACGCGCGCGACTCCACCAGCCTGGAACGGGAAACCGAGGACTACACCCGAGACTTGGACCAGCCCCTGGCCGGCCTGCGGATCGGCCTGCCCAAGGAATTCTTCGCCGCCGGCATGGCCGCCGACGTGGCCCGCGCCATCGACGAGGCCATCGCCCAATACCGCAAACTGGGCGCCGAGACGGTGGAGGTGGCGCTGCCCAACTCCCGCCTGGCGGTGCCGGTGTATTACGTGCTGGCCCCCGCCGAGGCCTCCAGCAACCTGTCGCGTTACGACGGCGTGCGTTACGGCTACCGCACCCCGGAATACGACGACCTGCTGGACATGTACGAAAAGACCCGAGCAGAGGGCTTCGGCGCCGAGGTCAAGCGGCGCATCATGATCGGCACCTACGTGCTGTCGCATGGCTATTACGACGCCTACTACATCCAGGCGCAGAAGCTGCGCCGCCTGATTGCCCAGGATTTCGCCGAGGCGTTCCGGCAATGCGACGTGATCCTCGGTCCCACCGCCCCCACCACCGCCTTCGACATCGGCGCCAAGTGCGACGACCCGGTGCAGATGTATCTGTCCGACATCTACACCATCGCCGTGAACCTGGCCGGGCTGCCGGGCATGTCCATCCCCTGCGGCTTCGGCGCCGACGGCCGTCCGGTGGGGTTGCAGGTCATCGGCGACTACTTCAGTGAGGCGCGCATGCTCAACGTGGCCCACCAGTTCCAGTTGGCTACCGACTGGCACCAGCGTATTCCAGTGCTGTGACGGCGATATCCGTGCCAGGAAGGTGACCCGAGTCGATCATGGAAGGGCCGCATGAAGCTTGAGTCGATCCCTTCGCCGGAGCGCTTCCGGCTCGAAGACTCGGTCCTTTTCGAGGGCGACGCCTTACAGATCCTGCACCGCCTCCCCACCGGGTCGGTGCAATGCGTGGTGACCTCGCCCCCCTATTGGGGCCTACGTGACTACGGCATCGAGGGCCAGATCGGCCTGGAGGAAAGCCTGCCCCAGTTCATCAACCGCCTGGTGGCGGTGTTCGCGGAGGTCCGCCGGGTACTGCGCGATGATGGCGTCCTCTGGCTGAACATCGGCGACGGCTACACCAGCGGCAACCGGGGCTACCGGGCACCGGACAAGAAAAACCCAGCCCGAGCCATGAGCGTCCGTCCCGACACCCCCGAGGGGCTGAAGCCCAAGGACCTGATGGGCATCCCCTGGCGACTGGCCTTCGCCTTGCAGGAGGACGGCTGGTATCTGCGTTCCGACATCGTCTGGGACAAACCCAACGCCATGCCGGAGAGCGTCAAGGACCGGCCCAGCCGCAGCCACGAATTCCTGTTCATGCTGACCAAATCGGAGCGTTATTTCTACGACTACGAAGCGGCCAAGGAACCCGCCGCCAACGGCAGCCGCCGCAACAGGCGCAGCGTTTGGAAGGTGCATACCCAGGCCACGGAACATGCCCATTACGCCGTGTTCCCGCCCGGGTTGATCGAACCCTGCATCCTCAGTTCTACCCGGGCGGGGGATTTTGTGCTCGATCCCTTTTTCGGTTCGGGCACGGTGGGCCTGGTCTGCCAGAAATTGAACCGTCGCTTCGTCGGGATCGAACTGAACCCCGAATATGCGGACTTGGCGGTGCGATGCCTGGAGACCCTCACCCATCGCGTCGTGCGCCTGCGGGCGGCCTGAGATGTTCAATTTCCCGGTACCCTCGCTGCAGATCGGTTTTTCTCTCGCACTCGTCCAGGCACGGGGGCTTTTCCTCCAAGAGGCCCTGGGCGATACGGGCATGGCCAAGGGTGGGTACCGCAATGTCATCGCCATGGAAATCAAGGGCGGCAAGGATTTTTCCAATATCCACAACCGGCTGGGCGAAGCGGAGAAAAGCCATCAGAAAGCGCGTGCCGCGGGCTTCACCGAATGTTGGACCGTGGTCAATGTGAGTCGCTTCGACCTGGACAAAGCGAAACGGGAGTCGCCGAGCACGGATCGGTTCTACCGCCTGTCGCGACTCGAGGACAGCGGCAGCGAGGAATACCAGGATTTCAGAGAACGTATCATTTCCCTCACCGGCATCAGAGGTTAGGAAGCACATCATGCAATGGGAAACCGTCATCGGGCTTGAGGTGCATACCCAGCTCACCACCCAGTCCAAAATTTTCTCCGGCGCCAGCATCGCCTTCGGCGCGGCGCCCAACACCCAGGCCTGCCAGGTGGACATCGCCCTGCCCGGCGTGCTGCCGGTGCTCAACAAGGGCGCGGTGGAGCGAGCCATCCGCTTCGGCCTGGCGATCGGCGCTAAGCTGAACCGGGTGAACGTGTTCGCGCGCAAGAATTACTTCTACCCGGACCTGCCCAAGGG
>DEQR01000065.1:2338-15590 GCA_002360535.1 Thiobacillus sp. UBA3361 | reverse complement strand
TAGAACGGCCCCATCGCCGCCTGGCCCGTGCCGCAGGCGGTCTGGGTGGCGCCGGAGAACAGCACCAGGCGCGGGTCCTGGTATTGGCGGCCGGCCTTGGAAAACAGCGCCCGCCAGGTGTCCTCGGTGTCGCCCAGCACGTGGCTGACGAAACGGGCTGCCTCGTCTTCGGCCGGTGGCGGGCCGGCCTGCTGCTCGACGGCCGGGCCGGCGGGGCCGCCCGCCATGTTGAGGATAACGCCCGGGTCCACCCCCAGCAGCATGGCCACCACGACGATGGCCACGGTGCCCAGGCCGATGCTCTTGCCGCCCAGGCGCATGCCGCCCATGCCCTGGCCACGGCGGTCCTCCACGTTTTCGCTGGCGCGGCTGCGTTCCCAACGCATGGCATCGTCCTCCTGCTGCTGTACCAGGCCACATGATACTTCCGGGCACGAAAGCGCCAAGTGATAGCCTTCACCCTCGCCGCGACCGGCCTCGGGCCTATACTATTTGAGGCAACACCGCTCAAACGCACGGGGAGAGGCGCATGTTCGAATCCGCGGAACTGGGCCACAAGGTGGACAAGGCGACCTGGAAGAAACAGGTGCCCGCCCTGCGCGAGGCCCTGCTGGATGCCCAGTACGACCTCATGGAGAACGCCGGTTTTCCGGTCATCATCCTCATCGGCGGGGTCGATGGCGCCGGACGCAGCGAGACGGTGAACCTGCTCAACGAGTGGATGGACCCGCGCTTCATCGAGACCCACGGCATGGGCGAACCCACCGACGAGGAACGCCAGCGGCCGCGCATGTGGCGCTTCTGGCGCGCACTGCCGCGCAAGGGACGGATCGGCATGTTCTTCGGCTCCTGGTACACCCAGCCGCTGTTGCGCCGGGTCTATGGCGAGAGCGACGACGCCGATCTCGACCAAGCCATGGAAGACGCGGTGCGCTTCGAGAGGATGCTCACCGACGAAGGCGCGCTGATCCTCAAGTTCTGGCTGCATCTGTCCAAGAAGAAACAGAAGGTCCGCCTCACCGACCTGGAAAAGGACCCCAAGACCCGCTGGCGGGTCAGCGAGCGGGACTGGCGCCACTACAAGCTGTACGACAAGTTCGTGGTGGTGTGCGAGCGCGCCATCCGCCACACCAGCACCGCCAACGCGCCGTGGCTGATCGTTGAGGGCGAGGACGAGTATTACCGCAGCCTGACCGTCGGCAAGACCATCCTGCAGGCCATCCGTCAGCGGCTGGCCCATCCGCCCGCCGCCTCGGCTATCACCGCCCCGCCGCTGATCGCGCCCATCGACAACCTGCACATCCTCAAGTCGCTGGACCTGGGCCAGAAGTTGGACAAGAAGACATACAACGTCCAGCTGGAGGAATACCAGGGACGGCTCAACCTGCTCACCCGGCACAAGAAATACAAGGACCGTTCGGTGGTGGCGGTGTTCGAGGGCAACGACGCGGCCGGCAAGGGCAGCGCCATCCGCCGCATCACCCAGGCCCTGGACGCGCGCTTCTACCACGTCGCGCCCATCGCCGCGCCCACCGAGGAAGAGCGCGCGCAACCCTATATGTGGCGTTTCTGGCGGCACCTGCCGAAGCGGGCGCGGTTGCAGATATTCGACCGCTCCTGGTACGGGCGGGTGCTGGTGGAGCGGGTGGAAGGCTACTGCTCCCAGGCGGACTGGATGCGCGCCTACGGCGAGATCAACGACTTCGAGGACCAGCTGGTGCGGCACGGCGTCATCCTGGTGAAGTTCTGGCTGTCCATCAGCAAGGAGGAGCAGCTCGAACGCTTCAAGGCCCGGGAGCAGACACCCTTCAAGCGCTTCAAGATCACCGAGGAGGACTGGCGCAACCGGGACAAATGGGCGCTCTACGAACAAGCGGTGTGCGACATGGTCGATCGCACCAGCACCGAGATCGCCCCCTGGACCCTGGTGGAGGCCAACGACAAGTCCTTCGCCCGCATCAAGGTGCTCAGGACGCTGTGCGAGCGGATCGAGGCGGGGCTGGGGTAATCAGCGGTATCTCTGGTATCGCAAGGGCGCGGGACCGCCGCGTCGGGACGGTCCCGCGCGGGGTGTTGCCCGCCGGCAGTTCTGCCATGCAGCAGCAGGCGCCGCGCCTGTCCTCCCCGGCGGCACTCATGGGATCGGACGCCGGTTGCCATACCGGCGCCGAATGACCACCCCGAGGCAGGTGAGACCCAGTCCAACCAGCGCCAGTGTCGCCGGTTCGGGCATCGGCGCGTAGGAAATGCCCGCTACCTGCCACCCCGGAACAGTGGCGGTGGGTTCACCCGAATCGTCCCTGGGCGTGACCGCTTCCAGCATCACGGTGTCGAAGGAAAAACCCACCGGGGCGACGATACCCAGGAAGAAAGTCCCCGGCCCGGCCGCCCCCCCTTGGGGTGGCGTGGGGGAGAATAGGCAAGGTGGATCCGGACAGCCGACGGCGATGTGGAAATCGCTCAGGAAGGCGGGGTCCTCGAAGGCGATGAGCGCCCCGAAGGCCGTCACCCCCAAGCCGGGCGACAGGTGGAGTGTCATTCCCTGGTCGCCGCCCAGATTCCCATTGCCGGTGGCGGACCCGATGGCCAGGCCGCCGACGATGCCCGTCGTACCCGCCAGCCGGGAGACGGCAGGGTCGAAGGCGAAGCGGAACGGCCCCCAGGATTGGCCTTCCTGGATCTCACCCGATTCGTTCCAGTCATCGTCCACCTGGACACGCCCCTGCTGAAGCAGCACCCCGGAATACGACGCCCGGTCGTTGAAGACCGTGAAGTCCAGATGCCCCGCGCCGGCGGGGCTGACACCCGCCATCCAGACCCCGGCGGCCAGTGTCCCCGTCCCTATCCGTAATGCGACCTTCTTCCCGTTCATGCGCACCTCCTCATCGTTGGCCATCCCCACGCACCCTCCGCGCCGGGCCGGTCCGGTGAAACAACCGGGCTAAGGCTTTTCGCCCTCAGGCATGCTCAGTTCCCGTGCACTCAGCTGACGCTCCCACAGCAGCCTGCCCTGGCTATCGTGGCTGCGGAACGTGAGCTGGCGGCCGTCGGGAGGACCGGACACCTCCAGGCTGCAGAAATTGCGCTGGCCCACCAGGGTGCCCTCCACCCGCTGGGCGTTGTCCCGCTCGGCGTCGGGCACGCCGGCCCCGGCGCTCAGGGGTGAGCAGGTCAGTTCGTAGAGGGGATAGGCCTTCTTGCGTTCCCGCTTGATCAGTTCGGTGTGGTGGCGGTCGCCGGACAGGAACAGCACGCCGTCGATCTTCTGCCGCTCCAGCCATTCCACGAAGGCCTCCCGCTCGCCCTTGAAGTTCTGCCAGCCCTCGAAACGGTTGGCGTCGTTGAACAGCTGGCTGCCGCTGGCCACTACCTTGAAGGTGGCGGTGGAGCCGATCAGGGCCTGCTTGAGCCAGTCCAGCTGGGCGGGGCCGAAGAGGGTCTTGTTCTCCCCCAGCCACAGCGGCCCGCCGCCCATGTAGCGCCGGCCCAGCAGGCGCGTCCACTGGTTGCTGCCGATGGCCCAGTTCTTGAACTCCTGCCACCAGCTGATCTCGTTGTCCGGCTCCACGGTGGTGTCGCTGGCCCGGTAGGTTCGGTCGTCCAGCAGGAAGAATTCCACGTCGAACAGGCTGAAACGGGTGAACACGCCGGGCAGGTCCTCCAGGCCGTAGCCGGGGTTAGCCCAGTAGCGCCGGAACAGCCGCGCGCTGGTGTCCTTGAACTCGAAGGCGCGGTTGCCGTTGTTGGGGCCGTAGTCGTGGTCGTCCCACAGTGCGTAGTTGGGCGCGGCCGACAGCAGAGGGCCCAGGGCGGGGTGGGCGCGGATCATCCGGTAGCGGGCGTTCATGGCCCAGGGGCTTTCCAGGTCGGTCTCGCGGAAATAGAGGTTGTCCCCCAGCCACAGCATCAGGCTGGGCTGGGGCTGGTGGGCGGCGGAGCGGGCAATGGCGCCGAAGATCTCCTCGCCGGCCCCGTAGGGCTTGCCGGGGCGATCCCAGTCCGGGTCGTTGAGGTAAGCGCAGGAGCCCATATAGACGGTGAAATCGGCGGGCTGGCCCCGCCATTTCCAGGCCGGCAGGGTACGCAGGGGAAACGCCTCGGTGCCGGACGCCCGCTGCCCGTCCAGCAACACGGCGTAGCGGTAGCGGGTATCGGGGGCGAGGCCGGTCAGCTCGATGCGGGCGCTGAAGTCCTCGACCTCCGTCAGGGGCCGGGGGGCTGACAGGCGGCGCTGGGCGGCGTCCTGCTCCGGCCAGTATTCGATCTGGGCCTGGCCGGGGCCGTCGGCCTGAAGCCAGATGCCGGCTGTGCGGCCGGTGACGTGTCCCAGCATGGGCCCGCCGCTGAGCTGGGCGGCCGGGGCGCCGCCGGCCACGGCCCACAGGGAGAGCGCCAGCAGGGCGGCCGGGCACGTGCCCGGCCTACCACCAGGCATACAGCCGCCCGTCCTCCACCTGGGTCTCGAACGCCTTCAGGGGATGCTTGCCGATCTCGATGCAGGCGCCGGTGGTGATGTCGAACTTCCAGTGGTGCTTGGGGCAGGTGAGGTGTTTGCCCTCCAGGGCCAGGTGGGGGATGTTGGTGACCTGGTGGGGACAGTGGGAGTCATAGACCTTGCAGGCCTCGCCCCCGCGATAGACGAACACCGTGCGGGTGGGGGTCTCGACCCGCTTCACCTCGCCGTCGCCGATGTCCGCCAGGGCCATCACCTCCCGCCACCGGGGCTGGGCGTTGATGAGCGCCGGCGAGAACTCGGGGATGTCCATCTCCAGCAGGATCTCGGTGGCCCACACGATCTTGGCCAGGCCCAGGGCGGGGAAGGCCATGAGCAGGGCGTCCAGCACCTCCATGGGGGTGCAGCCGTCCCGCAGGGCGCGCATCAGGTATTGCTTGAAGCCCGGCTCGGTCTGGGAGTGCACCTTGGTGATCACCGAGATCAGGTCGCGCGTCTTGGGATCCAGGTGCTTGCCGGTGTCCTTGAGGAATTTGAAGTAATGGCCGAGGGCGTCGCCGCGCACGGCAACCAGATAATTGAGTGCGTCGCTCATGGAATGCTCCTGCTCAGATCGGTGGAAAGCACCTCATAGAAGGGTAGGGGGAAAGCGCGGGGGACGCTACCTGCCCCAGGGCATGATCGGCTCAGTCCAGCCAGCGCACCAGATAGTACAGGCGGAAGCCTTCCGAGGAGCGCGAGGGGCCGGAGGCCACCGCAGCGTAATGCCCCTCTTCGGGGCGGGCGGCGCCGCGGGCCTCGGCCTCGTCCGGATAGACGGCGACGCAGTTTTCGGGAAAGCGCTTGCGGCCTTTACCGCCGGGGGAATAGATCACCACGTAGCGCGGTGTGACCAGCTGAGTTTCGATATCCGTGACCAGCGTGCCGATGCTCTCCGCCATGGCATCAGTGCTTGCCGCCGGGCGGCGTGAATTGCAGCACCTGGGCGGACGGGGTCTCGTCGGCGTAGCGCGGCCGCTCGTTGCGGGCCAGCCCCAACTTCTCGGCCAACTCCGCCTCGCGGGCGGCAATGAGTCCCAGGCACATGCGGATGTTCTCCACCGTCTCGCCGGACAGGGGACCGGGCTCGCCGTCACGGGGGGCACAGTCGCGGGCCACGGAGGTGAGGGTCTTGCGCATGGCGCGCAGGATTTGCTGCTCGTGGCCCAGTTCGGCCTTGTCGTCCGTCGGTTCGGTCATCCCATAAACTCCCAGTAAATTACTAAGGTATTGTCCCCGCCGGATGTGTCTCCGGTCAACCCGGCGCGTCTTCCGGCGGCCAATAGTCCTTGCGGCACAGACCGCGCATCTCGCACCACTGGCAGGTGCGCGCGGCACCCTGAGCAGCCAGGGTCGCACCCTCGGCAAGGTCCGTCCAGGCCCGTGTGATGCGCTCCGTCTCCCGCCGGGCGGCCTCTTCCAGCTCACCCGGCCAGGGCACCGCCTCGGGACGCTTGTCATCCAGGGCCACGAAGGCGGCCTCGACGGCGCCGCTGAGCAGGCCGTAGAACGGCAGCTGCACGTCCTCCCCCAGGGGTTTCAGCTTGCGCTTGAGGGTGTCGGCTGACTGGGTCTTGTAATCCAGCACCGCCGGGGCGTCGCCGACGCTGTCCAGGCGGTCCAGGCGGCCGTGGAGGGTGAGCGTCCGGCCGGCACCCAGGTCCAGATCGACGCGGCGTGTTTCCTCGGCCGCATGCCAGGCATAGCCGGCCGCCTCCCGCGCCAGCGCCCAATCCACGTAGGCCGGCACCTGGCGCAACCAGCGGGCCTGCCAGGCCAGGGCCAGGTAATGCTGGTCGAGCAGGGGCCGGAACCGCGCCCGGCTCAAGGTTTGCAGTCGCTCGGTCAGGGTCCGCCGGTCGTGCGCGGCCAGGCGGGGATGGTCACGGTGGAAGGCGTGCAGGATGGCGTGCACCTGCTCGCCGTAGTCGCGCTTTTCCGCCGTTTCCGCCACCTCGTCCGGCGCCCGCAGTGCCAGGCCGTGGCGAGCGAAGAACTGGTAGGGGCAGGCCACCAGGCTCTGCCAGGCACTGGCGCTCAGGGTGGCGGGCAACCGGTCGAGGCTCGGCCGGGGCCGGGCGGTGCCGTCCGCCGGACTGCCCATGTCCGGTTCGCGCGGCGGATCGACCCGCCGCAGGCCCTCGCCATAGGCCAGTCGGTGCAACGCCTCCAGCAATTCCAGCCAGGGGCTGAGGGGGTTCGGATCGCCCTCGCGGCGGGCCTGCCAGGTGACCAGTACCCGCGGGGTCTGGCTCAGGATGTCGGCCAGATGACGGCGTTGCGCCTCCTGGATCTGGCGCTGGCCGGGCAGCCCCAACTCGGCGCGCAAGGCCTCGCCGAATATCCCCGGCGGGCCGGCGGCCGGCAGGCGGGCGGCGTCGGCCCCCAACAGCAGCACCGCCTGAAAGCCGCGCAGCCGGGCACCGTCCAGGGAGGTCAGGCGCAAGGGGCTGTCGATACCGCTATCGACGAAGGTGGCGGACTCCAGCTGTTGCAGCAGCCAGCCGCGCCAGGTCCCGAACGCATGAATGGAGTCATCGGGAGCGACGTCATCAACCAGGCGGCGCAACAGGTGCAGCAGTTGAGCGCCGGCCGCATCCGCCTGGAAGGCCGGGGTGGCACCCAGCCCGTCCAAGGCCCGCAGCAGCCGGCGCAGCCAGCCGGCCAGGGTATCGCGGCGCACCCCCAGCAGACCCAGGGCCTCGCCCAGCCGCCGCAGCAAGGGCAAGCTGTCCGGTGCCCGCTCCCCCGCCAGCTGCGCGAAGCGAGACCAGCCCTGGACCGTGCCGGCGGCCCGTATGGCCTCTTCCAGCGCGGCGACCCAGGCCAGGCGTGACCGGTTGTCCAGATCGGCGAACACGAAAGGCGATTTGAACAGGTCCAGCAGGTCCTGGTAATAGCAGTCGTCCGCCGTCAGGGCAGCCAGGCGATCGATGACATGGGACACGGCGGCGGTGGAGAAGGTCCATCCGGTCTCGTCCTGGATCAGCACCCGGTCGCGCTCCAGCAGGGCACGTAGCCGGCGGGCGGTCATGCGGTCCAGGGCGACGATGCCGATGCCCTCCACCCCCTGGGCGATCCAGTCATGGATGGCCCGCGCCGCCCCGCGCGCCTCTTCCTCCAGGCCCTTCGCGGCCAGCAGCCGCAGGTTGTCCCCGAATGGGCTGGCGGACAGGTCCTGCCGCAGGCGGACCGCTCGCGCCTGCAGGGCTGGGTCCTGCGGCGAGGCCGACCAGGCGGCCTCCAGAAACGGGCGCCGGCCCGGGAAGCCGGCCGGCATCGGTAGCGCATGCACCGGCTGCCGCTCCGCCCACTGATCGAGAAAGCGCTCTTCCAACCGGGTCAGACGGCCCAGGCCCAGACAGTACAACGGCCCCGTCGCATGCTCCGCCGCGCCTGCCAGCCGCCGGGCATAGTCGGCCAATAGGCCGGGCCGCTCGCCCTGGGCCATGGCGTGCCACAGCTCGCATACGAGGCGCGCCTCGCGCTCCAGCGGCTGGCCCAAGCGGCGGCCATAGGCCGCCGCGCACTGACGGCGGAAGGTTTCGAAATCCGCCGGCGGCGACAGCAATTGCCCCGACAGCTCGTCCATCAGCACCAGCAGCTGCCGCGCTGCCTGCCACAGGGCGGTTTCCGCCAGCAGGCCGGTGCGGGCCAGCACCGACTGGACCTGGGCCAGACGCAGGGCATCCGCCTCCGGCTCCGCCTCAGCGGCCTGCCCGGCAGCCAGTGCGGGCAGCGTCAACATGCGCGGCGGCAGAAACACGGCCATCTCGATCCGCCCGCGCAGAGCGGCCAGGAACGGGCCGGCGGCATGGAAATGCGGCACCAGCACCGTGCAGGCGCGCAGGTCCGGCAAGCGACTGCCCTCCGCTGCGAGCAGGAATGCAGCCGCGGCGTCGAAAGACTGGCCGTCAGACGGATAGGGGGCGGAATTCATGGCCCCATTGTCCCGCCGGGGAGGGCAATAAAAAACCCCGGCTGTAGGCCGGGGTGAAGAGAGGAGGAGGATGTCAGCCGCGCCGGTGCAGGCACGCGACCAACAATCCCTATCGTTCGCCAGATGGCACAAGCGTCCGACAAGGATTCAGACGACATGAAACGCGTTCGCTACCACATAAACACATTTCGGATATCAATATATGAAAGTGGATCGGCATTGTCAACAAATGCGGCCGGCCGCACGGCGCTATTCCACCGTCACGGATTTGGCCAGGTTGCGCGGCTGATCCACATCCGTGCCCTTGAGCACCGCCACATGGTAGGCCAGCAGCTGCAGGGGCACGCTATAGACGATGGGGGCGGTGCTCGGCAGGATGTCGGCCAGGGTCAGGTTTTGGAAACGGTCCAGGTCGATGTGGACCTTGTGGTCGGAGAACAGGAACAGCTCTCCGCCGCGGGCTCGCACTTCCTGGAGGTTGGACAGCACCTTGTCCAGCAGGGGGTCATCGGGCAGGGCGCAGATTACCGGCATGTCCGCATCAACCAGGGCCAGGGGGCCGTGCTTCAGTTCTCCTGCGGGATAGGCCTCGGCGTGGATGTAGGAAATCTCCTTCAGCTTCAGGGCACCTTCCAGGGCGATGGGGTAGAAGGGGCCACGGCCCAGGAACAGGGCGTCCTTCTTTTCGGCGAACGCGTTAGCCATCTTCTCTATGGCCCCGGACAGTTCCAGCACCACTTCCACCTGCCTGGGCAGGGCGTGCAGTTCCTCCACCAGCACCGTCTCCTGTTCGGGGCTCAGGCCACGGCGACGGGCGAGGGCCAGAGTCACCAGGCGCAACGCGGTGAGCTGGGTGGTGAAGGCCTTGGTGGAGGCCACGCCGATCTCCGGGCCGGCACGGGTCATCAGGGCCACGTCGGATTCGCGGGTGAGCGATGACTCCGGCACGTTGCAGATGGTGAGCGAACCGATGTAGCCCAACTTCCTGGCGCCACGCAGGGCGGCCAGGGTGTCCGCCGTCTCGCCCGACTGGGAGATGGACAGAAACAGGGTGCCGGGCGGCACCACCACCTTGCGGTAGCGGTATTCGCTGGCCACTTCCACCTGGCAGGGCACACCCACCTCCTCAAGCCAGTACTTGGCCACCAGGCCGGCGTGATAGCTGGTGCCGCAGGCAATGATGTGCACCCCCTGGGTGGTGTCGAACAGCGTCTGCGCGCGATGCCCGAAGCTCTCCTCCAGCAGGCGACCCTTGTGGATGCGCCCTTCCAGGGTCTCGGCAATCACGGACGGCTGCTCGTAGATCTCCTTGAGCATGTAATGCTTGTAGGGGCCCTTGTCGGCCGTGCTGGCGCTCAGTTGCGAGAGCCGCTCCTCGCGGACGACCGGTGTGCCGTTCACGTCATAGACCCGCACCTCGTCCCGGTGGATGTCGGCCACGTCACCCTCTTCCAGGAAGATGAAGCGCTGAGTGACGGGCAGCAGGGCGAACACGTCCGAGGCGATGAAGTTCTCGCCCAGCCCCAGGCCGATGACCAGGGGACTGCCCGATCGGGCCACCACGATCCGGTCCGGATCGGAAGGGTCGATCACCGCCATGGCGTAGGCACCCACCAGCCGCTGAATGGCGGCCTGCACGGCCTTGAGGAGATCCACCTCGGTTTTAAGCGTATATGCCAGCAAGTGAGCGATCACTTCGGTGTCCGTTTCCGAGGTGAACTCGAAACCCAGGCCGGTCAGTTGTTCGCGCAATTCAGCATGGTTTTCGATGATGCCGTTGTGCACCACGGCCACCCGCTCGCCGCTCATGTGCGGGTGGGCATTGCGTTCCGCCGGCATGCCGTGGGTCGCCCAGCGGGTGTGGGCAATGCCTTGTTCGCCTTGAAGGGGACTCGTCTCCAGCAGTTCGCCGAGCCTGGCCACCTTGCCCACCGCGCGTATCCGCCGCAGGCCGGCGGCGGGGGTACGGACCGCCAGGCCGGCGGAATCGTAGCCGCGGTACTCCAGCCGCCTGAGGCCTTCGATGAGGATGGGGACGACGTTGCGTTGGGCGATGGCGCCGACGATGCCGCACATGTCAAAACTCCGTGAGGGGTAAGGGGTGAGGGGTGAGACGTGGGAAAGCGATGGGAATACTCACTCCCGACGCCTCACTTCTTCTTGACCGGCCTTTGCCAGCCGGGGACGGTGACCTGTCGCGCGCGGCTGAGGGTCAGCACGCCGGGGGGGGCGTCCTGGGTGAGGGTGGTGCCTGCGCCCAAGGTCGCGCCCCGCCCGACCGTGACCGGGGCCACCAGCTGTGTATCCGAGCCGATGAAGGCCTCGTCCTCGATGACGGTGCGGTGCTTGTTGGCGCCGTCATAGTTGCAGGTGATGGTACCGGCGCCGATGTTGACCTTACGCCCCACCGTGGCATCGCCTACGTAGGACAGATGATTGACCTTGGAATTGAACCCCACTTGGCTGTTCTTCAGTTCGACGAAGTTGCCGATATGGGTTTCCGCGTCCAGTTCGGTGCCGGGGCGCAGGCGCGCGTAGGGCCCGACACGGGCGTCCGCGCCGATGCGCGCGCCGTCGATATGGCAGAAGGGCAGCACCTCGGCACCAGCCGACAGCTCCGCATCCTTGATCACGCAGTGAGCGCCCACTTTCACGTTATCGCCCAGTTTTACGTTACCTTCGAAGATACAGCCGACGTCGATCAGCACATCCCGGCCGCACTCCAGTTGGCCGCGCACGTCCAGGCGTGCCGGGTCTATGAGGGTCACGCCCTGGACCATCAAGGACTCGGCGAGGTTCTGCTGATGCAGCCGTTCCAACCGGGCGAGTTGCTGGCGGCTGTTGACCCCCAAGACTTCCCACTCGGCGGCCGGGTGGCAGGGGATGATCTTTTCCCCCTCCGCCACGGCCATGGCGATGACGTCGGTCAGGTAGTACTCCCCCTGGGCATTGTCGTTGCCCAGCCGCGCCAGCCAGCCGGCCAGCTTGCCGGCGGGCAGGCAGAGGATGCCGGTGTTGACCTCGTCTATGGCCAACTCCTCGGGGCTTGCATCCTTGTGTTCCACGATGCGTTCCACCTGCCCGCGGCCATTGCGCACGATGCGGCCATAGCCGGCCGGATTGTCCAGCCTGACCGTGAGCAGGGCAACGGCCCCCTCGCGGGCAATGAGGGTCATTTCCTGCAATGTTTCAGGGCGGGTCAGGGGCACATCACCATACAGGATGAGGCAGATGCCGGTCTCATCAAGGTGAGGCATTGCCTGCTGCACCGCATGGCCGGTGCCCAGTTGCGGTTCCTGCCGGGCCCAGGCGAGATCGCCGCGCGCGATGGCCTGCGGCAGCAACTCGCCGCCGTGGCCATAGACGACACAGATGCGCTGCGGGCGCAGGCTGTCCGCGGCGGCCAGCACATGGGATAGCAGGGGCCGGCCGGCCAGGGGATGGAGCACCTTGGGCAGATCAGACTTCATGCGGGTACCCTTGCCGGCGGCAAGGATGACGACGTTCAGGGGCTTGCTCATTTCACACGGTAGGAACGGCTGTGACGAACAGGAAGTATAACGGCCGCTTATTGCAGGTCCTGAAGGCGGCCGGCGGCAATAAAAAAGGCAGCGGTAAGTGCTGCCTTTCGCGTGAAGGGTGGCCTGTGGTGCCTAGCGCCCCTTCTTGCGCAACTTCTGGATGGCCGCCAGTTGGGCGATGGCCTCGGCCAACTCGGCCTGGGCCTTGGCGTAGTCCATGGCTGAGGAGCGATCCTTCATCAATTCCTCGGCCTGGCGCTTGGCCTCCAGGGCGCGCTCCTCGTCCAGGTCGGCGCCACGGATGGCGGTATCGGACAGGATGGTCACCACGCCGGGCTGCACCTCCAGGATGCCACCGGAGACATAGATCAGGTTCTCTTCCGCCTGGTCGGGTACCTTCACGCGCACCGAACCCGGCTTGATGCGGCTGATCAACGGAGCGTGGCGTGGATAGATGCCCACCTCGCCCATTTCCGCCGGTACCACCACGAATTCGGCCAGGCCGGAATAGATCTCGGCCTCGGCGCTGACGATATCGACGTGTAGGGTCATGGCCATGATGGCTGTCCTTTATGCGGCGGCTTACTGGATGGTCTTGGCCTTCTCGACGGCCTCATCGATGGTGCCGACCATGTAGAAGGCCTGCTCCGGCAGGTGGTCGTATTCGCCTGCGACGATGGCCTTGAAGCCGGCGATGGTGTCCTTCAGCGACACGTACTTGCCCGGCGCGCCGGTGAAGGCCTCGGCTACGAAGAAGGGCTGGGACAGGAAGCGCTGAATCTTGCGCGCGCGGGACACGGCCATCTTGTCCTCGGGGGAGAGTTCGTCCATGCCCAGAATGGCGATGATGTCCCGCAGTTCCTTATAGCGCTGCAGGGTCTGCTGCACCGAGCGGGCGACGCTGTAGTGCTCATCGCCGACAACCAGCGGATCGAGAATCCGAGAGGTGGAGTCCAGCGGGTCCACGGCGGGGTAGATACCCAGTTCGGCCACCTGACGCGACAGCACCAGGGTGGCGTCCAGGTGGGCGAAGGTGGTGGCCGGGGACGGGTCGGTCAAGTCGTCGGCGGGCACGTACACGGCCTGGAAGGAGGTGATGGAGCCGGTGCGAGTGGAGGTGATGCGCTCCTGCAGGGCGCCCATCTCGGAGGCCAAGGTGGGCTGGTAGCCCACGGCGGACGGCATGCGGCCCAACAGGGCGGACACCTCGGTACCGGCCAGGGTGTAGCGGTAGATGTTATCGACGAAGAACAGCACGTCGCGGCCTTCGTCGCGGAAGTACTCGGCCATGGTCAGGCC
>DEQR01000065.1:0-2184 GCA_002360535.1 Thiobacillus sp. UBA3361 | reverse complement strand
GCCGACGCCGGCGAACACGGAGAAGCCCGAGTGCTCGACGGCGATGTTGCGGATGAGCTCCATCAGGGTGACGGTCTTGCCCACGCCGGCACCGCCGAACAGGCCCACCTTGCCGCCCTTGGCGATGGGCATCACCAGGTCGATGACCTTGATGCCGGTTTCCAGGATCTCAACCGCGGCGGCCTGGTCGGCGTAGGCCGGGGCCTTGCGGTGGATGGGCCACTTGACCTCGGCGCCCACCGGGCCGGCCTCGTCCACCGGGTCGCCCAGCACATCCATGATCCGGCCCAGGGTGGCCTGGCCGACGGGCACGGAGATGGGCGCGCCGGTGTTCTTGACCACCGCACCACGGCGCAGGCCGTCGGTGGAGCCCATGGCGATGGTGCGCACGATGCCGTCGCCCAACTGCTGCTGCACCTCGAAAGTGAGGTTGGGGTCGTCCATCTTCACCGCGTCGAAGACCTTGGGCAGGGCGGCACGGGGAAACTCCATGTCCACCACCGCGCCAATGATCTGAACGATTTTTCCTTCGGTCATTTCTCTGTTTCCTGCAAGTTTGAATTCCTGTGGGCACCGCCCGTCGTCATACCGCGGACGCGCCGGCGACGATTTCGCTCAATTCCTGGGTGATCGCGGCCTGGCGGGTCTTGTTGTACATCAGCTTCAGTTCGCCGATGACGTTCTTGGCGTTGTCCGAGGCGGCCTTCATGGCCACCATACGCGCAGACTGTTCGCAGGCCATGTTCTCGGCCACCGCCTGGTAGATCAGGGCCTCGATGTAACGCACCATCAGGCCGTCCACCACACTCCTGGCCTCGGGCTCGTAGATGTAGTCCCAGTGTTCGTCGCGCTTCTCCATGGCCAGTTCGGCCGAGAGCGGCAGCAGCTGGGTGAACATGGACTCCTGCTTCATGGTGTTGATGAAGCGGGCGTAGATGATGTACAGGGCGTCGATGCGGCCGGCCTTGTAGGCGTCCAGCATAACCTGCACCGGCCCGATCATGCGCTCCAGGTGCGGCGTGTCGCCCAGGCCATGCACCTCGGAGACGATATTCGCGCCCATCCGCTGCATGAAGCCCAGGCCCTTGTTGCCAATGACCGAGACGTCCACTTCGATCTTCCGGCCTTCCCATTCCTTCATCTTGCTGACGGCCTGGCGCAGGGCGTTGGTGTTCAGGGCGCCGCACAGGCCCTTGTCGGTGGTTACCACCAACAGGCCGATCCGTTTGATCTCCCCGCGCGCCACCACGAAGGGATGGCGGTACTCCGCGTGCGCCTGGCTGAAATGGGCGGCCACCCGGCCGATCTTCTCAGCGTAGGGGCGGGCCATCTTCATGCGGTCCTGGGCCTTGCGCATCTTCGAGGCGGCCACCATCTCCATGGCCTTGGTGATCTTGCGCGTGTTTTCCACGCTCTTGATCTTGGTGCGGATTTCCTTGCCGGCGGCCATTTCTCAGTCCCGATCAGAGTGTGATCAATAAGCCGCGCTGGCCTTGAAGTCCTCGATGGCGGCGGCCAACTGCTTCTCGGACTCGGCGTCCAGATCGCCGCTGTCCTGAATCTTGTCCATCAGCGCCTTGTACTTGCCGTTGAGGAAGGATTGCAGGGCGGACTCGAAGGCCAGGGCGCGCTTGACCTCCACGTCGTCCATGTAGCCGCGGTTGACGGCGAACAGGGTGACCGCCATTTGCGCCACGTTCATGGGCGAATACTGCAATTGCTTCATCAGCTCCGTGACCAGCTTGCCGCGTTCCAGCTGCTTGCGGGTCACGTCGTCCAGGTCGGAGGCGAACTGGGCGAAGGCCGCCAGCTCGCGATACTGGGCCAGGGCCAGGCGCACTCCGCCGCCCAGCTTCTTGATCACCTTGGTCTGCGCGGCGCCGCCCACACGGGACACGGACAAGCCGGCGTTGATGGCGGGCCGGATGCCGGCGTTGAACAGGTCGGACTCCAGGAAGATCTGGCCGTCGGTAATGGAGATCACGTTGGTGGGCACGAAGGCGGACACGTCGCCGGCCTGCGTCTCGATCACCGGCAGGGCTGTCAGCGAACCGGTCTTGCCCTTGACTATGCCATTGGTCAGCTTCTCGACATGGTCGGAGTTGACGCGGGCGGAACGCTCCAACAAACGGGAGTGCAGATAAAACACGTCGCCGGGATAGGCCTCGCGGCCCGGCGGGCGGC
>DEQR01000047.1 GCA_002360535.1 Thiobacillus sp. UBA3361 | reverse complement strand
CCGGCGCCGGCCGCATCCGCATTCTGCCGGACACGGGTATCCGGAGCGTCGAGCACCGCCCGCGCGCGGGGCGTCGGCTCCGCCTCGGCGCCGCCATGCCCCACATCGGTCTGTATGGATTCGCCGAGCAGGATGTCCTCGCGCCGGCTGGAGAACATGCGGCTGGCCTCCTTGCGGTAACGGCGCTCCTGCCACATGTTGTAGGCGATGATTAGGACGACGAAGAGTACACCCACGCCGACCAGGATCATCTGCAGGGAAGTCATCATGGCTTGGCCTCCAGGGGGGGCTGGGCCGGCGCGGTCTCCATGACCTGGATGAATACCTCGTCCTGCCGAATCATGCCCAACTCGTAACGCGCCCGTTCTTCCAGGGCGTCATAACCGGTTTTCAAATCCCGCACTTCCGCCGCCAGCTGGCTGTTGCGGGCCTCCAGGGCCTGGTTGGCGATGCGCTGGCCGGCCACCTGCTTTTCCAGCTCCCAGACCCGCGGCCAGCTGCCCTTGCCCAGCCACAGGGGATATTGCAGCAGGATGATCAGGATCGCCAGAATCCAGGTCAGACCGCGCATCGCCGCTTCGGCTCAACGGAACTGATTGAAGGCCTCGCGACCCGGATAGCTGGCCCGCTCGCCCAACTCCTCCTCGATACGCAGCAGCTGGTTGTACTTGGCGATGCGGTCCGAACGGGACAAAGACCCGGTCTTGATCTGCATCGAGTTGCTGCCCACGGCCAGGTCGGCGATGAAGCTGTCCTCGGTTTCGCCGGAACGGTGCGAGATCACCGAGGTCCAGCCGGCGCGCTTGGCCATGTCGATGGCCGCCATGGTCTCGGAGAGGGTGCCGATCTGGTTGACCTTGATGAGGATGGAGTTGGCCACCTTTTTCTGGATGCCCTCGCGCAGGATCTTGGTATTGGTCACGAACAAGTCGTCGCCCACCAACTGGATGCGGCCGCCCAGCTTGGTGTTGAGCCCCGCCCAACCGTCCCAGTCCTGTTCGGCCATGCCGTCCTCGATGGTGATGATGGGGTACTTGTCCACCCAGGCGGCCAGGTAGTCGGCGAATTGCGCCGAGTTCAGGCTCCGGCCTTCCGACTCCAGCACATATTTTCCGTCCTTGTAGAACTCGGAACTGGCGCAGTCCAGGCCGATATAGACGTCCTGACCGGGTTTGTAACCGGCGGCGTCGATGGCCTTCATGATGAACTGCAGGGCCTCCTCGTTGGACTTGAAGTTGGGCGCGAAGCCGCCCTCGTCGCCGACGGCGGTGTTGTGGCCGGCCTTCTTGAGCAGCTTCTTCAGGCCGTGGAAGACCTCGGCGCCGCAGCGCAGGGCCTCGCTGAAGGAATTCATGCCCACCGGCAGGATCATGAATTCCTGCATATCGACGCTGTTGTCGGCGTGGGCGCCGCCGTTGATGATGTTCATCATCGGCACCGGCAGGCTCATGGGCCCGGCGCCGCCCAGGTAACGGTACAGCGGCAGCCCAGCCTCCTCGGCGGCGGCTCGGGCGCAGGCGAGCGACACGGCCAGGGTGGCGTTGGCGCCCAGGCGCGACTTGTTGTCGGTGCCGTCCAGGTCGATCAGGGTCTGGTCGATCAGGCCCTGCTCTTCGGCGTCCAGGCCCAGCAGGGCCTCGGCGATCTCGGTGTTCACGTTCTCCACCGCCTTCAGGACACCCTTGCCCAGATAGCGGCCGGCGTCGCCGTCGCGCAGTTCGATGGCCTCCCTGCTGCCGGTGGAGGCGCCGGAAGGCACGGCGGCCCGTCCGAGCACGCCCGACTCCAGCAGGATGTCGGCCTCCACGGTGGGATTGCCGCGGGAGTCCAGGATTTCTCTTGCGATTACATCAACGATTGCACTCATTTCTTCTCGATTCCCTTTGCTTTTGGCTTGGAAGGTGTTTCCGGCACCCCGGCTTGTGGCCGACGGCGACCGGTGCTTGGTATTCGGGGATCACATCAGGGCGGCTTCCGGAAAACCGCGCTGCTTGACCAGGGCGTCGATCTCCATGAGGGTGGCCAGCAGGTCGCGCATCATGGGCAGGGGCCAGGCATTCGGACCGTCTGACAAGGCCTTGGCCGGGTCCGGATGGGTCTCGGCGAACAGGCCGGCGATGCCCACGGCCACGGCCGCCCGCGCCAGCACCGGCACGAATTCCCGCTGCCCGCCGGAACGGCTGCCCTGGCCGCCGGGCTGCTGCACCGAATGGGTGGCGTCGAACACCACCGGGCAACCGGTCTCGCGCATGATGGCCAGGCCGCGCATGTCCGACACCAGGGTGTTGTAGCCGAAGGACACGCCCCGCTCGCAGACCAGGATGGTGTCAGCGCCACCGTTGGCCTGCTTGGCTTTGTCCACCACGTTCTTCATGTCCCAGGGCGCCAGGAACTGGCCCTTCTTGATGTTCACCGGCTTGCCGCTGGCGGCGCAGGCCTGGATGAAATCCGTCTGCCGGCACAGGAAGGCGGGGGTTTGCAGCACGTCCACCACCTCCGAGACGGTGGCGATCTCCGCTTCGGTGTGCACGTCGGTGATCACCGGCACGCCGATCTGCTTCTTCACCTCGGCCAGGATGCGCAGGCCTTCGTCCATGCCCAGCCCCCGGAAGGAGGTGCCGGAGGAGCGGTTGGCCTTGTCGTAGGAGGACTTGTAGATGAAGTTCACCCCCAGCCCGGCGCACATCTCCTTCAGCTGTCCGGCGGTGTCCATGGCCAGCTGCTCGGTCTCCACCACACAGGGGCCGGCGACGAGGAATAAGGGTTGATCCAGCCCGGCTTCGAATCCGCACAGTTTCATTCAGGCGGCCCTCCTGGCCTGTTCGCGAACGAGATCCAGCAGATATTCAGGCGCCATGTCCGCGCCATTGGACCACACCACCGTCTTGAACAACGGGTCCAGCCGGGCGGTGGCGAAGGACTCCGGATCGTTGAGGGGCGCGAAGACTTCGCCCTCCAACAGTCCGTTGAGATCGACCGTACCCGATTCACCGTTATTGAAGGTCAACAACAGGCGATAGCCCTCAAGATGCTTCATTTCGTCCACATGCAAGATCATGGTTACTCCAATGGCGCGATTTGTTTGAGAGGCTTCTGCTGGGTTGCCAACTCCCAATCCATCAACAACTCATCCTGGTGCGCTTCCATCCATTCCAACACGAAGCGCAGGGCACGCTTGGGAAAGCGCCCGGTGACGACACCGGTCTCGATGGCCACCTCGATTTCATAATCGCCATAGTAGGCGTGAAAATGAGGCGGTGCATGATCACGCCAGAACATGGCGATGACGATGCCCAGAAAACGGGATATCTCAGGCACGTTGCTTCTGGCTCGCTAGGGCGGCCTCCACGAAGGCCTTGAACAGCGGATGCGCATCACGCGGGTTGGAGGTGAACTCCGGGTGGAACTGGCAGCCCACGAACCAGGGATGCACGTCCCCCGGCAGCTCCACCATCTCGCACAGGTCCGTGCCCGGCGCCCGGCCGGCCACCACCAGGCCCTTGGCCTCCAGTTGCGCCAGCAGGGTGTTGTTGACCTCGTAGCGATGCCGGTGGCGCTCGGTGATCTCCGGCGCGCCATAGACCAGCCGCGCCAAACTACCTTCCTTCAACCTGCATATCTGGCCACCCAGGCGCATCGTGCCGCCCAGGTCGGAATTCAGGTCGCGGCGCTCGATGCTGCCGCTGCGGTCCTGCCATTCGGTGATCAGGCCGATGACGGGGTAAGGCGTCTCGGCGTCGAATTCGGTGGAATGGGCGCGCTCCATGCCCGCCACGTCGCGGGCGAATTCCACCACCGCCAGTTGCATGCCCAGGCAGATGCCCAGGTAGGGCACCCTGTTCTCGCGGGCGTAGCGGATGGCGGCGATCTTGCCCTCCACGCCCCGCTTGCCGAACCCACCGGGCACCAGGATGGCATCCATGTCCTTCAGCACCTCGGTGCCGCCGGACTCGATCTCCTCGGAGTCGATGAAATGCACCTTCACCCGGCTGCGCGTGTGCATGCCGGCGTGGCTCATGGCTTCGGTCAGGGACTTGTAGGACTCGGTCAGATCCACGTACTTGCCGACGAAGGCGACGTTGACCGTGTGCTCGGGGTGCTCGAAGGCCTCCACCAAACGCTTCCACACCGAAAGGTCGGCCGCCTTGGCCAGGATGCCCAGCTTGTGGCAGACGATCTCGTCCAGCATCTGGTCGTGCAGCATGGCCGGGATCTTGTAGATGGAATCCGCGTCCAGCACCTCGATGACCGCCTCGGTCTGCACGTTGGTGAACAGGGCGATCTTGCGCCGCTCGTCCTCGGGAATCGCGCGGTCGGCGCGGCACAACAGGATGTCGGGCTGGATACCGATCTCGCGCAGCTCCTTCACCGAGTGCTGGGTCGGCTTCGTCTTCAGCTCGCCGGCGGTGGGGATGTAAGGCAGCAGGGTCAGGTGGATGAAGCAGGTGTGCCCCCGCCCCTCGTCGATGCCCATCTGGCGTATCGCCTCCAGGAAGGGCAGCGATTCGATGTCGCCCACCGTGCCGCCGATCTCGACGATGGCCACGTCGGCCTCGCCGGCGCCGCGGCGTATGGATGCCTTGATCTCGTCAGTGATGTGCGGGATCACCTGCACCGTCTTGCCTAGGTAATCGCCGCGCCGCTCCTTCTTGATCACCGACTCATAGATCTGGCCGGTGGTGAAGTTGTTGCGCTTGGCCATCCTGGCGCGGGTGAAGCGCTCGTAGTGGCCCAGGTCCAGATCGGTCTCGGCGCCGTCCTCGGTGACGAACACCTCGCCGTGCTGGAACGGACTCATGGTGCCGGGATCGACGTTGATGTACGGGTCCAGCTTGAGCAGGGTGACCTTGATGCCGCGGGATTCCAGAATGGCCGCCAGGGAGGCCGCCGCGATGCCCTTGCCCAGGGACGAGACCACACCACCTGTTACAAAAACGTATCGGGTCATCGCATGGGGGAGAAAACGAGTTGCGGAATGATACCCGCAAAGCCCGACCCCCTCCAAGGCAGCCATCCGTACCGCCCCCCGTCTCGACCAGACCTGCCCGGGCAGCCCGCCATCCCGCCCACGAGCCGGCGGTGGAAACGCATCTATCACAACGGATATGCTAGGCGCCCCAACCGAGGCAGGAGGACACCATGCAACACAACAAATCCACTCCCCGGGCGTTCGTCGCCCAAACCCTGTTCGCCCTGGCCATGGCCACCCTGGCCGGCGCCGCATCCGCCGCCGTGCACGGTGAGGAAGTGACCTACAGCGACGGCGAGACCACCCTCAAGGGTTACCTCGCCTATGACGACGCCACCCAGGCCAAGCGCCCCGGCGTGCTGGTGGTGCACGAATGGTGGGGCCACAACGCCTACGCCCGCAAACGTGCCGAGATGCTCGCCGGCATGGGCTACCTGGCCCTGGCCGTCGATATGTACGGCGACGGCAAGACCGCCGACCACCCCAAGGATGCCGGCGAGTTCGCCAAGGCCGTGGGCAAGAACGCCCGCCCCCGCTTCGAGGCCGCCATGAAGGTCCTGGAAGGCAACCCCCGCTACGCCCCCGGCCAGATGGCCGCCCTGGGCTACTGCTTCGGCGGCGGCCAGGTGCTCGGCATGGCCCGCCAGGGCCTGCCGCTCAAGGGCGTGCTCAGCTACCACGGCAGCCTGGCCACCAAGCAGCCCTCCGAACCGGGCAAGGTCAAGGCCAGGGTGGCCGTATTCACCGGCGAGGCCGACCCCATGATCCCCGCCGAACAAGTGGCAGGCTTCAAACAGGAGATGGACAAGGCAGGCGTGAATTACTACGTGGTCAGCTACCCCGGCGTGAAGCACAGCTTCACCAACCCCGAAGCCGACGACTTCGCCCGCCGCTTCGACATGCCCGTGGGCTACGACGCCCGTGCGGACAAGGACTCCTGGGCCAAGACCGAGGTGTTTCTGAAGGAAATCTTCAAGCAGTAAAAAGCCGGCAACACAACCAGGCCCAATCCTCCCCGGCACGTGGGGAGGATCGGGCCTTTTGCTTCCGCATTCCTCCGTTCGTGCTGAGGTATCGAAGCATGAACGCAAGAAAATCTCTCCACTGGCTCATCCCATGAGCCTCACAGGGCGTAAAACGGGCCTCCATAAACGGAGGCCCCCATGCCACGCCGCGCTTTCTTTCTATGTCTTACCAGACTGCTCACCCGGTTAGCCCGTCCCAGCCGCCGCAAGGCCTATGGACGGGGAGACGACACTTTGAACACGCAGAATGGCTGGATGCGCATGCCAGCCCTTCACGGCGGCGGCCTCTGGCAGCACGGTGGGTTGTTTGAGAAACTGAACGACAAAACAGGGAGGACAACATGAACGAGGACACCCGTCCCATCGCCCATGCCGCCAGGGATGGCGGCGGCTGGCGCCCACCCCACGATCTCGCCGACCATCTGCGTTGTGTCGCCGCCCAGGCGGCGGGCTTCGCCCGGGGATTCGGTTCGGAATGGGCGCGGCTGGCCGGCCTATGGCACGACCTGGGCAAATACCGGACCCGCTTCCAGAACTACATCAGGCAGGCCAGCGGCTTCGAGGCGGATGCCCACATCCGGGGCGAGGCCGGCAAAGCCCCCCATTCCACAGCCGGCGCCATGCTGGCCTGTGACCAGTTCGGAGAAGCCGGCCGGGTTTTGGCCTACCTCATTGCCGGTCACCACGCCGGTTTGGATGATTGGCATGGTGGCCTGGAAACCCGGCTGGCCCTGCCCGCCAGCCGGCAGGAACTGAACGAGGCACAGGCCGCGAACCCGCCTGCCGACATTCTTTCCCCCGGCGCTTTCCGACCCGATATGCGCGCCCTCCCCGGCGGGCGGGACGGGTTCGCCCTATGGGTGCGGATGCTCTTTTCCAGCCTGGTGGACGCCGATTTTCTCGATACCGAGGCCTATATGGACCCGCAGAAGGCCGCCGCCCGAGTCGGCTGGCCATCTCTGGGAGAACTGTCGGCAAGCTTCGATCGGCACATGGCAGACCTGGCCGGACATGCGCCCAACACTCCAGTCAACCGGTTGCGCGCCGACATCCTCGCCCAGTGCCGGGCCAAAGCCGCAGAAACACCGGGCCTGTTCTCCCTCACGGTTCCCACCGGGGGCGGCAAGACCCTGTCCGCCATGGCCTTCGCACTCGAACATGCACACCGCCACCACAAACGGCGGATCATCTACGTCATCCCCTACACCAGCATCATCGAGCAGACGGCCGATATCTTCCGGGGCATCTTCGGCGAAGCGGTCATCGAGCACCACAGCAACGCCGAGTCAGGCCCGAGTCAGGAAAACAGCCAAAGCCGCCTGGCCTGCGAAAACTGGGACGCGCCCATTGTCGTCACCACCAACGTGCAGTTCTTCGAATCCCTGTTCGCGGCGAGGACCTCGCGCTGTCGCAAGTTGCACAACATCGTCGACAGCATCGTCGTGCTGGACGAGGCGCAACTGCTGCCGCCGGAATTCCTGCAACCCATCCTAGACACACTCAACCTGCTCGCCGGGCATTACGGCGTCACGGTCGTGCTCTCCACCGCCACCCAGCCGGCGCTGTCGACACGGGAGTACTTCGACCCCAAACAGAACCTGCGCGGCCTCAGCAACGTGCGCGAGATTGTCGCCGACCCGGATGACCTCTACCGCCGCCTGGAGCGCGTCCAGGTCCGCCTGCCTGCCGACTGGCACAGCCCGACTGACTGGGACGCGCTGGCCAGGGAACTGGCCGGCCTTGAGTCCGTGCTCGCCATCGTCAACCGCCGCGACGACGCCCGCGAACTCTGGCAACGCCTGCCGGAAGGCACGTTGCACCTGTCCGCCCTGATGTGCGGCGCCCACCGCTCCCAGGTCATCCGCGACATCAAGGCCCGGCTGAAGACCGGCACCCCGACGCGGGTGGTCAGCACGCAACTGGTCGAGGCCGGCGTGGACGTGGATTTCCCCGTCGTCTACCGGGCATTGGCTGGCCTCGACTCCATCGCCCAGGCCGCCGGGCGTTGCAACCGGGAAGGCCGGCTGGAACGGGGCGAGGTGGTCGTTTTCGTCCCGCCCAAGCCAGCGCACGCCGGCCTGCTGCGCAAGGGCGAGGATGCCTGCCGAAGCGTCCTGCACGGCTGCACCGGCAATGCCCTGGAACGCGCCCGGTTCGGCCAATATTTTGAACGCCTCTACCGTGCCTGCGACCTGGACGAGCAGGGCATCGCAGACCTGCTCAAGGTCGACGGCACAACCCTGGCGGTCAACTTCCGCACCGCCGCCGAGCGGTTCCGGCTGATCCGGGATGAGGACAGCGTCCCGGTCATCGTCCTCTATCGGGGGGGGGACAGTGAAGTCGAAAAATGGATCGCCACCCTGCGCAAGGACGGCCCGCAACGCTGGCTGATGCGCAAGTTGCAGCGCTACACAGTGAACATCCATCGCCGCGACGCGGACAAGCTGCTGAGGCAAGGCGACATCGAAGAAGCCATACCTGGGCTTTATCTGCAGGTCAGTGACTGGCTCTACCATCCCGGTCTCGGGTTCAACCCAGACGGCACGCCCCCCACACCAACAAGCGTCATCGCATAAAGGAGGAACATGAAAACCTATTGCCTTGAACTCTCCGGCCCCTGGGCCTGCTTCACCCGCCCCGAGATGAAGGTCGAGCGCGTCAGCTACGACGTGATGACGCCCTCTGCCGCCCGGGCCTGCTTCGAAGCCATCCTGTGGAAACCTGCCATCCGCTGGCACGTCCGCAAGGTCGAGGTGCTCAAACCCATCCGCTGGATCAACCTGCGCCGCAACGAGGTGGCCTCGGTGGTCTCCACCCGCAACGTGGAAACCGCGATGAAAAACGGCACGGGCGACCTGGCCCTCTACGTCGAGGATGACCGCCAGCAGCGAGCCAGCCTGTTCCTGCGCGACGTCGCCTATCGCGTCCACGCCGACCTGGAGTTCCAGCGCGAGCGCGACCCCGGCGCCTCCCCCGCGAAATACCACGAGATGTTCGAGCGCCGGGCCGGCAAGGGGCAATGCGTGAACCAGCCCTATCTGGGCTGCCGGGAGTTCGCCGCCGCCTTCCGGCTGGTCGCCGATGTCGGCGCCGAGCCGCACCCCATCGCCGAGACGCGCGACCTGGGCTTCATGCTGCATGACCTGGATTTCGCCAAACCCGACGACCCTCAGCCCCGTTTCTTCCGGGCAAAACTTGAAAACGGCGTGATCGAGGTGCCGGCCTGGGACAGCGGGGAGGTACGGGGATGATCCTGCAAGCGCTTAATCGCTACTACGAACGCGCCGACCTTGCCCCACTCGGTTGGGAGTACAAGGAAATCCCCTTTGTCCTTGTTTTGGATAAGGCAGGCAACTTCGTTCATCTCGAAAACACAACATCTCAAAAGTACCGCCGAGGAAGGTCGATCCTCGTTCCCCTGTCCGAGATCCGTTCAGGAAAGAATGCATGGCAGAAGCCCAATCTGTTATGGGACCACTACGGCTTTGTCCTTGGGCAACAGAAGAAAAAGCCAAACGGCGATCTAGACCCCTCCGACTCCCCAGAGAAGGCAAGAAAACAACTCGATTCGTTTGTAGCTCGCATCGAATCTCTATCAGCCTCCGTGCCCGATTCGGTGGAGGTATCTGCCGTCTTACAGTTCTATCAGCGCGGAGAGTACTTGAAGGTCTTCGATACGCCTTCCGCATCTGACATTTTTAAGATTCCTGGCGCGAACATCACCTTCGCTCTCACCGGACAGTCCGAACCTGTTCTTCATTCGAAAGCGTTAGCTACATGGATAAGTGTTCACGCCAATGCCGAGCATGAAGAGGAAACGTCAGATGATGAATCGGTCACGGCTGAGTGCCTCGTTACCGGGAACGTAGAGGAAATCGCCAGACTTCATCCAAAAACCAAAGGCGTTTGTGACAAACCCACAGCGCTATCCGCAGCAAACACTGGGGCGATACCTTCAGTTTCGTCGTATGGCAAAGCGCAAGGCTACAACTTCCCCATCGGGAAACCCGCTGCATTTGCCTACACCACCGCACTCAATCACTTGTTGGCCCGCGATTCCCGGCAACGCATGCAGGTTGGCGACACCTCGACCGTATTCTGGGCGGAAGAAACCCACGAACTGGAAGACCTGTTCGGTGAGGTCATGCGAGACGACCCGAACCGCGGCACGGACGCCCTGAAGGCCCTTTACGCAGCAGTTCAAACGGGCAAGTTCACGCTCGGCGACGCCCAGACCCGCTTCCATGTCCTCGGCCTGGCGCCCAACGCGGCACGCATCGCCATCCGTTTCTGGGAGACGGCACCGGCCATCGACCTCGCCCGGCGCATCCAGCAGCACTTCGAGGACATCCGCATCGCCCATGCCCCCCACGAGCCGGAGCACCTGTCGCTGTTCCGCCTGCTGACCGGCATCGCCGTGCTGAACAAGGCGGACAACATCCCGCCCAACCTGGGCGGCGAGGTCATGCGCGCCATCCTGGAAGACCTGCCCTACCCCGCGCCCTTGCTCAACCTGGCGGTGCAGCGATGCCGGGCCGAGCAGAAACCAACCTATGCGCGCGCCGCTGCCATCAAGGCCTATCTCAACCGTCTTAATCGCCGCAACAACTCACAGGAGAGGTATCTGACCATGCTCGACCCAGACAACCTGAATACCGCATATCGGCTTGGGCGACTCTTCGCCGTGCTGGAAAAAATCCAGGAAGAAGCTAGCCCCGGCCTCAACGCCACTATTCGCGACCGCTACTACGGCGCGGCATCCAGCACGCCGGTATCCGTGTTCACAACGCTGCTGCGCCTCAAGAACCACCATCTCGGCAAACTCAACAAGGGCCGCGCCGTGCAGATGGAGAAGCTGATCGGCGAGATCCTGGAAGGCATCTTGGACTTCCCCCGCCAGCTTGCCTTACCCGACCAGGGCCGCTTCAGTCTAGGGTATTACCACCAGCGCCAAGCCTTCTTCACCAAATCCGAACCCACGACCGACAAACAGGAGGAATCCAAATGAGCCTGACCAACCGCTACGACTTCGTGCTGCTGTTCGACGTGAAAGACGGCAACCCCAACGGCGACCCGGACGCCGGCAACCTGCCGCGCCTGGACGCGGAAAGCGGCCATGGCCTGGTCACCGACGTGGCCCTGAAGCGCAAGGTGCGCAACTTCGTCGGCCTCGTGAAGGGTGAACAGCCGCCCTATGAAATCTACGTGAAGGAAAAGGCCATCCTGAACAAGACCCACGAACGGGCCTATGTCGCTATCGGCGCCGAGGATGCCCTCAAGGGCGAGGACAAGAAGCGCAAGGGCGGCGGCGACACCGTGGTCAAGGCGCGCGACTGGATGTGCGCCAACTTCTTCGACGTGCGCACCTTCGGCGCCGTCATGTCCACTGGCGTCAACTGCGGCCAAGTGCGCGGCCCGGTGCAACTGACGTTCGCCCGCTCCATCGACCCCGTCATCGCCCAGGAGCACTCCATCACCCGCATGGCGGTCGCCACCGAGGCCGAGGCCGAAAAGCAGGACGGCGACAACCGCACCATGGGCCGCAAGCACACCGTGCCCTACGGCCTCTACATGGCCCACGGCTTCGTCTCGTCCTTCCTGGCCAAACAAACCGGCTTCGGCGAAGACGACCTAGCCCTGCTCTGGCAAGCACTAGGCCAGATGTTCGAGCACGACCGCTCCGCCGCCCGCGGTGAAATGGCAACGCGGGGGCTCTATGTTTTCAAGCACGATTCCGAACTCGGCAACGCCCCGGCCCATGCCTTGTTCGAGCGCATCCGCCCGAAACTTAAAGAGGGCGTCGAAGTCGCCCGGTCGTTCGACGACTACGCCGTGACCGTCGATGAAGCCAGTATGCCGGCCGGCGTATCCCTGCTGAAATTGGGCTGAGCATCACCGCCGCCCGGCCCAATACCCCGGCCGGCGGCTTTGATTGGCCACGGCAATCACGCGAACCGTGTCTTGCTGAATCCGATAAATCAAGGAATAGGGGAAGGCATGCAAGGGCATCACGCGGGTGTTGAGCGGTCCCCGCGCACCCATGTTGGGAAATTGACGCAGAAGCCCGAAGGCATATTCGAGCGCATCGATGAAATCGCTTGCCGCCTGGGGTGCGCCGACCCCGATGTACCACTCGCCGGCTTCTTCCACTTCGGCCGGAGCCTTAGCGCTGACGCTGATCCGCATGAGCCTTGGCGGCTTCGATCTTCGCTCGCATTTTGGCGATGACTTCCTCGCCCGGTATCCATTGGGTTACCCCCGCGTCCATGTCGGCAATTCTTCGCGCAATTTCTTCTTCCCATGCTCTCGCGATTGCCTCGGGCGAATCATCAGACACTTCATGCAGGCTCAGGATGAGTTGGTGGGCCAATTCGCTGCGTTCCTCTGGCGTGAGTTGCATGGCCTGGGCTGCAAGGTCTTTCAAGTCGGCTGTCATCAGGTGCTCCAAGGATTGGGATACGCCGCATTCATGGTAGCAACAAGCCTATGAACGAAACAGGGCAGGACCCCATCCCCCTCTCCGCCCTCCAACACTGGGCCTACTGCCCGCGCCAGTGCGGCCTGATCCATCTCGAACAAGCCTTCGAGGACAACCTTCACACCGCCCGGGGCCAGGCGGTGCACCACCTGGTGGACGAGCCGGGTTATGAGATGAAGGCAGGGGTGAAGGTGGAGCGGGCTCTACCCCTGTGGTCCGACCGGTTGAACCTGATCGGCAAGGCCGACCTCGTGGGGTTCCACCCCGACGGTAAGGTGTTTCCGGTGGAGTTCAAGCACGGCCGCAAACGGCAGAAGATCCACGACGACCTTCAACTCGCCGCCCAGGCCCTGTGCCTGGAAGAAATGCTCGCCCGGCCCGTGCCCAAGGGCGCCATCTACCACGCCAGCAGCCGCCGGCGGCGGGAGGTGGCCATCACCCCCGAACTGCGCCGGATGGTCCGGGAGACCACAGAGGCCATCCGTGCCATGCTGGCCTCGGGCACTCTGCCCCCGCCAGCCAACGACAGCCGCTGCCGGGAATGCTCCCTGAAGGACATCTGCCAGCCCGAGGCCATCGCGGGACGAAACCGGCAGGCGCTCCTGCAAAGAAGCCTCTTCACCGCCGACGAAGACTGAACCGCCATGCACGCCATCCAGAACACCCTTTACGTCATGACCCCCAACGCCTACGCGCATCTGGAGAACGCCACCCTGCGCATCGACGTGGAGCGGGAAAAAAAGCTGCAAGTCCCCCTGCATCACATCGGCAGCCTGGTCACCTTCGGCAACGTCATGGTCTCCCCCGCCCTCATGCACCGCCTGGCGGACGAAGGCAAGAGCCTGGTCCTGCTGGACGACAGCGGCCGATTCAAGGCCCGCCTGGAAGGTCCGGTATCGGGCAACATCCTCCTCCGGCAGGCCCAGCATCGCCAAGCGGGCAACACCGCATTCACCCTGGAATTCGCCTGTGCCGTGGTGGCCGGCAAGCTCAAGAACAGCCGCTCGGTGCTCATGCGCGGGGCGCGGGAAAGCTTTGACGGCGAAGAAGCACGCAGCCTCGGCCGCGCCGCCGACAACCTAGCCGCCTCCCTACGGGCGGCCAAGGACGCCGCCGATCTCGATGCCCTGCGCGGTGTGGAAGGCGAAGCGGCGCGGGGCTATTTCGCCGCGCTGAACCTGATCGTCAAACCCCAGGCGCGCGAACATTTCCAGCTTGATGGCCGCAGCCGCCGCCCGCCGCTGGACCGCTTCAACGCCCTGCTGTCCTTCCTGTATTCCATGCTCATGAACGACTGCCGTGCCGCCCTGGAGGCGGTGGGCCTGGACCCCCAGCTCGGCTTCCTACACGCCGTACGTCCCGGTCGCGCGGCCCTGGCTTTGGACCTGGAGGAGGAGTTCCGCTCCATCTCGGCCGACCGCCTGGCACTCACCCTCATCAACCGCGGCCAAGTCACTACCGAGGACTTCGACCTGCGTGAAGGCGGCGCCGTCTTGCTCAACGACAAAGGCCGGCGCAAGGTAGTCACCGCCTGGCAGGAGCGCAAGCAGGAAGAGGTCACCCATCCCCTCACGGAAACCAGGATGCCCCAGGCCCTGCTGCCCTTCGTCCAGGCCCGCTTCGTGGCCCGTACCCTGCGTGGCGAGATGGATGGCTACTTGCCCTACCAGGCCAAATGACCTTGCTCCACGGGAGGGAAAAGGGAGAGGGAAATGCTGATCATCGTCACCTATGATGTCTCCACCGAATGCGCCGCCGGCCGGCGACGACTGCGCCGCGTGGCCAAGGCCTGCGAAAGCATGGGTCAACGGGTGCAGAAATCGGTATTCGAATGCCGGGTGAACGAAATGCAGTTCGAGGAACTGGAACGCAGGCTGCTGGCCGAGATAGACGAAAAGGAAGACAACCTGCGCTTCTACCGCATCACCGAACCTACCGAGGTACGGGTCAGGGAATACGGCGCCTTCCGTTCCGTGGACTTCGAAGGCCCCCTGGTCGTATGACGCGCGAACCCCGAGCGACGGTAATTCATGGGCAGATTCGCGCCGACGGCAACACTCTGATCTTTAATAATTTGAAATTAGGTGACCGCTTGTTGACCAGCACAAAAGTTGTCAACGCAAACGGGTTCGCGCAAGCTCACGAATATCCGTATTCCCAACCAATGGTTGCGAATATGGTGCATCGCCCGGCCTCCCGGCCGGGCGCGGATTGAAACTGCTGGCCCGGGTCGTTGCCGTGCCAGACGCCGTGCATCGCCCGGCCTCCCGGCCGGGCGCGGATTGAAACTTCGTGCCGGTGGACATCCAGCGCCGCAACCTGTGCATCGCCCGGCCTCCCGGCCGGGCGCGGATTGAAACTCCTGTCAAAACATGCCAAACAATCGCTTCGATGCGCATCGCCCGGCCTCCCGGCCGGGCGCGGATTGAAACTCGGTGGGGTAGTTGGGGTCCCAACTCTTGAAGTGCATCGCCCGGCCTCCCGGCCGGGCGCGGATTGAAACGCATGTCCACGCTAGTCTTCAGAGACCATCCCAGCGCATCGCCCGGCCTCCCGGCCGGGCGCGGATTGAAACAACGTTTCCGTGTAAAGCAATGTACCGGAGGTTGACGGCATCGCCCGGCCTCCCGGCCGGGCGCGGATTGAAACAGGATGATATTACCCTTCTGCGGCTGAAGGCGAACGCATCGCCCGGCCTCCCGGCCGGGCGCGGATTGAAACTGGATACCAATGGCAATAGGTGCTGTAGCAGGTGGCATCGCCCGGCCTCCCGGCCGGGCGCGGATTGAAACGCGTAGGCGATGCCAAGGGCCTGCTGGAACTGCGGCATCGCCCGGCCTCCCGGCCGGGCGCGGATTGAAACTGGGGATTAGTGTAGATGGTAATTTTTCACCGGCGCATCGCCCGGCCTCCCGGCCGGGCGCGGATTGAAACTGGTAATGAATGCCGCGCGCATGCCCCGCAGCTAGTGTAGT
>DEQR01000067.1 GCA_002360535.1 Thiobacillus sp. UBA3361 | reverse complement strand
GCTCAAATTTTTCCTTGGCCATCGTTCACCCCTTAGCGCTAAGTCAGGATCAAAACCACTCACTTACTTACAAAATTACTCACAAAACAATCAACTGGTGCCCATGGGCAGGATCGAACTGCCGACCTCTCCCTTACCAAGGGAGTGCTCTACCACTGAGCCACATGGGCGGTAATCTTTACCGCTGCATTACTGGAGCGGGTAGCGGGAATCGAACCCGCGTCATCAGCTTGGAAGGCTGAGGTTCTACCATTGAACTACACCCGCATTCAGCCATCCGCTACGGCGCCGGAAAGACCGGCACCGCCGGCAATAATCTTCTGGTGGAGGGGGAAGGATTCGAACCTTCGAAGGCAGTGCCGTCAGATTTACAGTCTGATCCCTTTGACCGCTCGGGAACCCCTCCGCGAAAGCGCGGAATTATTCCGGCGTTGAGGTCGATTGTCAACGACAATCACACGTTGAACAGGAAGTTCATGACATCGCCGTCGTTCACCACGTAGTCCTTGCCCTCGGAGCGCATCTTGCCGACCTCCTTGGCGCCCTGCTCGCCGCCATGGGCGATGAAGTCCTCGAAGGCGATGGTCTGGGCCCGGATGAAGCCGCGCTCGAAATCCGTGTGGATGACACCCGCGGCCTGGGGCGCGGTGTCGCCCTTGTGAATGGTCCAGGCACGCACCTCCTTGACCCCGGCGGTGAAATACGTTTGCAATCCCAAGAGGTCGTAAGCGGCGCGGATCAGGCGGTTGAGGCCGGGCTCGTGCAGACCCATGGCCTCCAGGAATTCAAGCCTGTCCGCCTCGTCCAGGCTGGCGATCTCCGCCTCGATGGCCGCGCATACGGCCACCACAGGCGCCCCCTCCGGGTCGGCCAGCTGGTGCAGGCGATCCAGGAAGGGATTGTTCTCAAATCCGTCCTCGGCCACGTTGGCCACGTACATGGCCGGCTTGATAGTCATCAGGCACAAAGGGGCCAGCAGGGCTCGTTCCTCATCCGTCAGACCCAGGCTTCGCGCCGGTTTGGCTTCGTTCAGGTGGGGGAGCAGTTTTTCGTACACCGACACCAGCTTCCGCGCCTCCTTGTCGCCCGCGCGCGCCTTCTTCTGATCGCGGGCCAGGGCCTTTTCCACCGTGGCCAGGTCGGCCAGGGCCAGCTCGGTACCGATCACTTCCACATCGGCGACGGGATCGACGCGGCCCGCCACGTGCACCACGTTTTCGTCCTCGAAGCAGCGCACCACGTTGACGATGGCGTCGGTCTCCCGGATGTTGGCCAAAAACTGGTTGCCGAGCCCCTCGCCCTTGGACGCACCGGCTACCAGCCCGGCGATATCCACGAACTCGACGATGGCCGGCACCACCCGCTGCGGCTTGACGATGTCGGCCAGCCGCTGGAGACGCGGGTCCGGCACTTCGACGATACCCACGTTCGGCTCGATGGTGCAGAAGGGATAGTTCTCGGCGGCGATGCCCGCCTTGGTCAGGGCATTGAACAGGGTGGACTTGCCGACATTGGGCAGGCCGACGATGCCGCATTTCAGACTCATGTCTTCTCCGGTGAGGCGAGAGGCGCCGGGCGCGAGGCGGCATTACCACCCTCCGCCTCCGCGCCTGATTTCGTGGTTCGGGTGTTGGCCCGCTGGGTGGCCACATTCCAGTCGCCCTGGGCGATCAGCGGCCACAGATCGAGTGCCCGGTCCAGGGCGGCGTCGATCTCGGCCTGCTCCTCCTTACGCGGTGGCTTCAGGACATAGTTCACCACCTCGTTGCGGTCGCCGGGGTGGCCGATGCCGATGCGCAGCCGCCAGTAGTCCTGGGTGCCCAGGTGGGCAGTGATGTCCTTCAGGCCGTTGTGGCCGCCCAGACCGCCGCCGAATTTGACGCGCAACTGACCCGGCGGGATGTCCAGTTCGTCATGCACCACCAGGATCTCGGCGGTCGGGATGCGATAGAAGCGCGCCAACGCGCCAACCGCCTGGCCGGAGCGGTTCATGAAGGTCAGCGGCTGCAGCAGCCAGACGCCGCTGCCCCGATCGTGGGCCACCAGGCCATGGAAGCGCGCTTCCCGGCTGAAGGCCACCCCCAGGCGGGCCGCCAGGCGCTCACAAAACCAAAACCCGGCGTTGTGCCGGGTTTCGGAATAGTCGGCGCCGGGGTTGCCCAGGCCGACCACCAGGCGCGGGGCCGGCTGCACGGCTTAGGCCGCGGGCATCTCGCCCGCCGCTTCCTCGGCCTCGCCGCCCTTGGCGCCCAGCACGGTCGCCACTGTGGGGTCCTCACCCCGGTGCAGCAACACGGACTCGACCCCTTCGGGCATCTTCAGGTGGGAAAGATGGATGGAACTGCCGGTGTCCAGGTCCTTCAGATCGACCTCGATGAACTCGGGCAGGCTGCCGGGCAGACATACCACGTCCACCTCGTTCATCACGTGGCTGACCAGGCCGCCATGGAGCTTCACGCCGGGGCAGATCTCGGCGTTCAGGAAGTGCAGGGGCACCTTGGTGTGGATCTTGTGGCTGGCATCCACACGCAGGAAATCCACGTGCAGGATCAACTGCTTGTAGGGGTGAGTCTGGACATCCTTGAGCAGGGCCTGCTCCTTGACGCCCTCCAGGTCCAGGCTGATCACGGACGAATGGAAGGCCTCGTTGCGCAGGCTCAGCATCAACTCCTTGTGGTCGAAGTCGATGGACTGGGGGGCCTTGTCGCCACCGTAGAGGATGCCGGGCACCCGGCCGGCATGACGCAGGCGGCGGCTCGCACTCGTACCCTGTCCGTCACGCTTCTTGGCACTTATTTCGATTTGCATTGCTACTACTCCATCAAGTTGAAAAAGCCGCCCGCGACCAGGCGGCGCCACGTTCGGCCCGCTATTCCATGAACAGCGAGCTGACCGAATCCTCGTTGCTGATGCGGCGGATGGTCTCCGCCATCAGTTCCGCCACCGACAGCTGGCGGATCTTCCCGCACGCCCGCGCATCCTCGCGCAGGGGGATGGTATTGGTGACCACCAGCCCATCCAGTTGCGATTGGTTGATGCGCTCCACGGCACTGCCCGACAGCACCGGATGGGTGATGTAGGCAATCACTTTCTGGGCGCCGTGCTCCTTCAGGGCGGCGGCGGCCTCGCACAGGGTGTTGGCGGTGTCCACCATGTCATCCATGATCAGACAGGTGCGGCCAGTCACGTCGCCGATGATGTGCATGACCTTGGCCACGTTGGGCTTGGGACGGCGCTTGTCGATGATGGCCAGGTCGCAGTCCAGACGCTTGGCCACCGCGCGCGCGCGCACCACGCCGCCCACGTCGGGGGAGACCACCATCAGGTCGTCGTAGTTCTGTTTCCAGATATCCCCCATCAGGATGGGTGTGGAATAGATGTTGTCCACCGGGATATCGAAAAAACCCTGTATCTGGTCCGAGTGCAGATCCATGGTCAACAGCCGGTTCACACCCACGGCGGTGAGCATGTCCGCCACCACCCGAGCGGTGATGGGTACGCGCGCGGAACGCACCCGGCGGTCCTGGCGGGCATAGCCGAAATAGGGGATGGCGGCGGTGATGCGCCCGGCCGAGGCACGCCGCAGGGCATCGACCATGAGCATGATTTCCATCAGGCTGTCGTTGGTCGGCGTGCAGGTGGACTGGAGCACGAACACGTCCTTGCCGCGCACGTTCTCCAGAATCTCCACCATGATCTCGCCGTCGGAAAAACGGCCGACGGTCGCCCGTCCCAAATGGATATTCAGGTTGCGCACCACATCCTCGGCAAGCCGGGGATGAGCATTGCCGGTGAACACCATCAAGCTGTCGTAAGCCACGGCCCGCTCCGCGCTGGCAACAATAAAACAAAAAGCGTGCAGCCACGCTACACGCTTGGTATTTGGCTGGGGAGGAAGGATTCGAACCCTCGAATGCCGGAATCAAAATCCGGTGCCTTAACCAACTTGGCGACTCCCCAAGTGTTCAGACCACATCAGTTCAGACCGCATCACAGGACCACCGCATCACTGGACCATATCGAACAGCGGGTGCCGATCGAGACCGTCCGCGACGAAACCGTCCATGTGGGCGGGCCGCCGGCGAAACACCGCCTCGGCCGAGGCCCGATCGGGGAAGGCCGCGAAGACGCAGGCCCCCGAACCCGTCATGCGCGCATCCCCGAATTGGCGGAGCCATGCCAGGCAGTCGCCGATCTGGGGGTACAACGCCACGGCAACCGGCTGCAGATCGTTGTGACCGTAGCCGTCCCGAAGGGCGGCAATTGTGCTCATTGGCGTGTCCCGTGTCAATCCCGGATCGGCAAAGATCCGCGCCGTGGGCACCTCCACGGGAGGTTTCAGAACGACATAGCTGGCCGGACTCGGGCTGACGGGCCGCAGCACTTCGCCCACCCCCTCGGCGAAGGCGGAGCGGCCGAAAATGAACACCGGCACGTCGGCGCCCAATTGCAGCCCCAGTGCCTGCAGGGTTCCGCGATCCAGCCCCAGACCCCAGAGCCGGTTCAGCACCAGGAGCACAGTGGCGGCATCCGAACTGCCGCCGCCCAGACCGCCGCCCAGGGGCAGGCGCTTGTCGAGACGGATGTCCGCTCCCAGGGCGCAACCGGTACTCGTCTGAAGCAGACGGGCCGCCCGCCAGCACAGATCCCTCTCTTCCGGAATGCCCGGCAGCGGGTTCAGCATGCGGATCGCGGCATCATCCCGGACGGCGATGTGCAGCCGGTCGCCGTAATCCAGGAAGCGAAACACGGTCTGCAGCAGGTGATAGCCGTCGGCGCGCCGGCCCACCACATGCAGGAACAGATTGAGCTTTGCCGGGGCCGGCCAGGATTCAGGCCGTGTGCTCACGGCACTTGCCAGTTGTCCACCACCAGGCGGAACTCCACGCCCTCGCCATGGCTGGCAAACAGTTTGCCGGGCAGCCAGCGCTCACCCTGTCTGGCATAACGGCCGTAGTCGATGCGCCAGCCGTCCTGGGTCAACGCACCCACCCGACCGTCCCGGTCGGCTTCCACCCCATAAGGGCTGTCCGGACGCGGCCGGGCATCCAGCCAGTAGAGCAGTCCCCGCAAGGGCAGGCGGACGCCCAGGTGCTGCTCCAACAGGGTTTCCGCATCGGCGGCCTGGTATTGACGACCTTCGCCGTCGGTCAGGACGACGCCGCCGCGCGAGCCGCGCAGCTCAGCCACACCTTGCCCCAGGGGGGTGCTGAGCAGGATCTCGTCGTCGTCGTCCCGATGCAACCAGCCGATGCCGCCGGCGAAGGACTGGGTCTCGGTCTTCAGCGAGATGCGTCCTTCGAGGTGGAAAGCGCGCAGGGGGCCGACGCCCACCGCCACCGCCGGCGGCGGGACCGGCTTGAAAAGGGAACAGGCGTCCAGGAACAATAAGCCAAGCAGCCAGACGCCCCGCGCCAGCCTCATGGCTGGAATCGGGACAGGATCTCGCGCAGGCTTTCGTTGTCCGGATGAGTCTTCAGGGAACCCTGCCAAATTTGCCTGGCCTCGTCGCGATCACCACGGTGCCAGAGGACCTCGCCCAGGTGGGCGGCGATCTCCGGGTCATCCCGGCCGCGCAGGGCGCGCCGCAGGTAGCCGATGGATTCATCCAGCCGGCGCGCCTTGTAGAGGGCCCAGCCCATGCTGTCGAGGATGAAGGGGTCTTCCGGTGCCAGGGCCAGCGCCTTGCCCAGCAGGGTGATGGCCTCGTCGATACGGCCGGTGCGGTCCGCCAGCGTGTAACCCAGGGCGTTGTAGGCGTGGGCATGCTCGGGCCGAAGCTCGATGAGCCGGCGCAGATCGCGTTCCAGCACGTCCAGCCGATTGACCTTTTCCGCCGCCATGGCCCGGTCGTAGAGCAGCTCCGGATTGTCGGGCAGGGCCTTGAGGCCGCGCTCCAGGGCCGCATAGGCCCCCGCGTGGTCACGCGCCTCGCGCAGGACCTGGGCCTCGTTCTGGTACAAAGCCACCTGCTCGCCCTCGTCAGCGGCCTGTATGCCCTTGAGCAGCCCCAGGGCCTCGCTCACCCGCCCCAGCTTGGCCAGCACCACGGCCTCGCGCATCCTGGCCTCGAACACCTGCTTGCCGTCCTGGATGGCACGGAACCAGCCCAGGGCCGCCTCATAACGGCGCCGGCCCTCGTCCAACTGGCCCAGATACATGCGGATGGCGCCCGGGTCCGGATGTCCGTGGTCGACGGCCAGCCGCAGGCTCTTCTCGGCACTCTCCAAGTCGTTCATCTGCATGGCCAGCAGGCCGATGGCAGCATAGATTTCCGGGTTGCCCGGCGTGGCCTGCATCAGCAGTTCGAACTCGGCGCGCGCCTCGGGAAACTTGCCGGAACGGGCCAACTGCTGGGCATAGGACATTCGCACTTGGCTGGAGGCGGGGTTCTGGGACAGGTAGTCGCGCCAATAGTCCAGCACGGCATCGTCACCCTTGGCGGCCAGCACCTTGCCCTTGAACAGGGCCACCGCCTCCCAACCGGGGCGCAAACGCAGGGCTGTGTCCAGGGATTGACTGGCCTGATCCATCTGACCGGCCTGCCAGGCGGACTGGGCCACGGCTAGGTGGGCCTCGGGCACCGAGGCATAGGCCCCGGCCAGTTCGACCATCAGGTCCAGCACCGCCCGCTTGTCCTTGTTACGCGACAGCATGGAGTGCAGTTGCACGAAGGTCTCGCCCACCGGGCGGCCGGACTGCTGCAGCATCTCCTGCAGATAGGGCTTGGCATCGTTCAGGCGGCCCACGCTCACCAGCATCGAGACCCAGGTCTGGCGGGCCTTGACCGAATCCGGCTCCAGCTCCAGCCAGAGCTTGGCGGCACGCATCGCCTGATTGGTCTGCCGGCTGTAGAGGGCCACCTCAGTGGCGCGCCGGGCGATGCGCGCATCGCGGGTCTTGTAAGCCAGGTCCACGTAGGCGTCGGCAGCCAGCTTCAGTTCGCCGCGCTGGCCGGCGATCTCGGCCAGCAGGAACTGGTTCAGGATGTCCGGTGTCAGGCCGCCGGCGGCAGACTGGACCGCGGTCGGTGACAGCCCCTCGGACATGGGTGCAGACTTGGGAGTCTGGGCGCAGGCGCAGGTCGCAAGGGCAACCAGGGGTGCCAGCAGGGTGATGAGTTTCATGGCGCGTCCCAGCGTCGGTAACGAGCTCCCATTATGCAAAACCCGCCCAGGGCTGGAAAGCGACGGGTAACATGCCCGTCCCGCCCATCCCCCGATCCCGCCGATCTCACACCCATGCCCGAACTGCCAGAAGTGGAAACCGTGCTGCGCGGTTTGGCTCCCCATCTGACCGGTCAGGCGCTGATCGGCGCACGGGTGCGTGATGCCCGGCTGCGCTGGCCCGTCGCCCCCGATCTGGACCAGACCCTGCGGGGCCGGCGCATCGTCCGCTGTACCCGGCGTGGGAAATACCTGCTGCTGGAGCTGGACCGGGATACCCTGATCCTGCATCTGGGCATGTCCGGCAGCCTGCGCCTGCTGACTGGCGACACCCCGCCCGGCCCCCATGACCACGTGGACCTGCTGCTGGCCGACGGACACTGCCTGCGCCTGCGTGACCCGCGCCGTTTCGGAGCGCTGCTCCAAACCGCCGACCCGGCCCGCCATCCCTTGCTCGCCGGGTTGGGCATCGAGCCCCTCTCGGAGGCCTTCGACGGCACGCGCCTGCACGCCATCACCCGCGGCCGACGGGTCGCCGTCAAGGCCTTTCTTATGGACAGCCACCGAATCGCGGGCATCGGCAACATCTACGCCAACGAGGCCCTGTTCCTGGCCGGCATCGACCCGAGGCTGGACGCGGGCCGACTGTCCCGGCCGCGTTGCGCCGCCCTGGTGGCCGCCATCCGCGACGTGCTCACTCGGGCCATTGCCGCCGGCGGCAGCACCCTGCGGGATTTCGTGGACAGCCGGGGTGAGCCCGGCTATTTCCAACAGGACTATTTCGTCTATGACCGCGTGGGACTGCCCTGCCGGAAATGCGCCACTGCGATACGCCTCCTGCGCCAGGGAGGGCGCAGCAGCTTCCTTTGCCCGAACTGCCAAAAACGTTAAGAATCATCGGCCAACCGATTGCGCCTTCAAGTTTTCTGCTAAATTGCCGTAACAGTCCGGCATACCTGACCCGAGGAGCAGTGGAGGGACTATGAGCAACACGACGCTTGTCGAGGAATTCGAGGCCTACAGCGAATGGCGCAACCGTCTCGCAGAGTGCGTGAGCAATTACCGCCAATGGCTCAACCGTGAAGACCTCAACGACTCCCAGCGGGACCTGCGCCTGCAGCAGCTGATCGACCGACTGGCCGAGGACAAGCTGCACGTGGCCTTCATCGCCGAGTTCTCCCGCGGCAAGTCGGAGTTGATCAACGCGGTATTCCTGTCCGACCTGCGCCAGCGCCTGCTGCCCTCCACCGCCGGGCGCACCACCATGTGCCCCACCGAGCTGCTTTATGACCCGGCCAAGCCGCCCCACATCCAGTTGCTGCCCATCGAGACCCGCAGCACCAACGCGACGGTGGCGGAGTACAAGAGCTATCCTGAAGAATGGACCATCGTCGATATCGACGTCACCTCGCCGGACAGCGTCACCCTGGCCATGCAGGAGGTCTGCCGGGTCAAGGAGGTGGACAGCGGCGAGGCGCAGCAATATGGCCTGTACGACCCGGAGCACCCGGATGCCAGCGTCGGCGCCCCCCAGGACGGCAAGGTCAGCATCCCGGCCTGGCGCCACGCGGTGATCAACTTCCCCCACCCCTTCCTGGAAAAGGGCCTGGTGGTCTATGACACCCCCGGCCTGAACGCCATCGGCGTGGAGCCGGAACTGACCCTGAGCCTGCTGCCCAACGCCCACGCGGTGCTGTTCATCCTGTCTGCCGACGCCGGCGTCACCAAGTCGGACATCGAGGTATGGCGCCAGCACATCCAGCAGCAGGGCAAGCAGCGCGGCCGGCTGGTGGCCCTGAACAAGATCGACGGCCTGTGGGACGACCTCAAGAGCGAGGAGCAGATCAACGCGGAGATTGACAACCAGGTCAGGAAATGTGCCGAGCAGTTGGAGATCAAAGCCAGCCAGATCTACCCCATATCCGCCCAGAAGGCCCTGCTGGCCAAGATCAACGGCGATCAGAAACTGCTGGAACGCAGCCGCATCGGTGCCCTGGAGGCGGCCTTGTCCAGCGAGCTGATCCCCTCCAAGCAGGCCATCGTGCGCGACCAGACGGAAACGGAGATCTCCGAGATGCTGGGCACCAGCCTGGGGTTGCTCCAGGCGCGGCGCCGCGGTGTCGATGAACAGCTCAGCGAACTGCGCGGCCTGCAGGGCAAGAACGTGGACGTGGTCGATCACATCATGGCCAAGATCAGCCAGGACAAGGAGGTCTTCGAGCGCGGCCTGCAGCAGTTCCAGGCCCTGCGCAGTGTCTTTTCCCAGCAGAGCGTCAAGCTGTTCAAGCACCTGGGCATGGACATGCTGCGCGGAGAAGTGCGCAGTGCCCGGGAGGACATGACCAAGAGCCGCTTCACTAAGGGCATCCGCGAGGCCATGAACCGGTTCTTCAGCGACGTGGATACCCACCTGAACGAGGCCACCGTCCAGATCGAGGAAATCAACCGGATGATGGAGGCCATGTACAAGAAGCTGAACCAGGAACACGGCATCCAGCTGGTGTCCATCCCGCCCTTCAGCATGCTCAAGTACCGCAAGGAAATCGAGCGCCTGGAGGCCACCTACAACCTGCACTTCAACACCCTGCTCAACCTCCTCACCACCGAGCAGTACACGCTCACCTCGCGGTTCTTCGAGACCCTGGCGAGCCGGGTGGTGAGCGTGTTCGAGGTGGCCAACAAGGAGGTCGAGACCTGGCTCAAATCCATCATGTCGCCCATGGAAAGCCAGGTGCGCGAGCACCAGATGCAATTGCGCCGCCGCCTGGAAAGCGTCAAGCGCATCCACAAGGCGGCCGACACCCTGGGCGGGCGCATCCAGGAACTGGAACAGATGGGCGGCGACATCGAACGGCAGATGGCGGGGCTGGAGGAGATCGACCAGCGCCTGCGGCAGGCCCTGGACGCCCAGGAAGATCCACCGGCGGAGGCCGCCAAGGCAGCCTGAACCGCCGGAAGCAAAAAGGCGCGGAAATCCGCGCCTTTTTTATCGGCGGAAGCCGCTCAGCCGCCCTTGGTCAGGCGCTCGAATTTGGCCATCAGCTGTTCGGGGGTTTCCACATAGTCGGGGTTGACCGGGATGCAATCGACGGGACAGACCTCGCGGCACTGCGGGGTGTCGAAATGGCCCACGCACTCCGTGCACTTGTTCGGGTCGATGATATAGATATCCTCACCCTGGGAGATGGCGTCGTTGGGGCACTCGGGCTCGCACACGTCGCAGTTGATGCATTCGT
>DEQR01000004.1 GCA_002360535.1 Thiobacillus sp. UBA3361 | reverse complement strand
AGGCCACCAAGTTCACCGAGGTAGGCTATGTGGGCAAGGATGTCGATAGCATCATCCGCGACCTGGCGGAGATCGCCGTCAAGCAGGCACGGGAAGAGGCCATGCGCAAGGTGGGCGTGCACGCCGAGGAGAACGCCGAGGACCGCATCCTGGACGCCTTGCTGCCCCCCGCCCGGGAAGTTTGGGGCGAGGAGAAGGAACGGGAAGAAACCGGCACCCGGCAGAAATTCCGCAAGATGCTGCGGGAGGGCCAACTGGACGACAAGGAGATCGAGTTGGACATGGCCGCCCCCGGCATGCACGCGGAGATCTTCGCCCCGCCCGGCATGGAGGAACTGACCAACCAGCTGCAGAGCGTCTTCCAGGGCTTCGGCAAGGGCCGTACCACCAAACGCAAGCTGCGCATCCGCGAGGCACGCAAGCTCCTGGCCGACGAGGAGGCCGCCAAGCTGGTCAACGAGGAAGAGGTCAAGCTCGACGCACTGCGCAACGTGGAGCAGAACGGCATCGTCTTCCTGGATGAGATCGACAAGATCGCCGGCCGCGAGGGCCAGGGCCCGGACGTCTCCCGCCAGGGCGTGCAGCGCGACCTGCTGCCGCTGGTGGAGGGGGCCACGGTGAGCACCAAGTACGGCATGGTGAAGACCGACCACATCCTGTTCATCGCCAGCGGCGCCTTCCACCTGTCCAAGCCATCGGATCTGATCCCCGAAATGCAGGGCCGCTTCCCCATCCGCGTGGAGCTGTCCAGCCTGACGGTGGAGGACTTCGAGCGCATCCTCACCACCACCGACGCCTGCCTGACCCGCCAGTACGAGGAGTTGCTGCGCACCGAGGGGGTCGGCCTGAGCTTCACCCCCGAGGCCATCCGCCGCCTGGCGGAGATCGCCTGGCATGTGAATGAACGCACCGAAAACATTGGCGCCCGCCGCCTGTACACGGTCATGGAACGGCTGCTGGATGAGCTGTCGTTCGAGGCCGACCGGCGCGACGGGGAGAGCATCGGTATCGACGCGGATTACGTGAACAGGCGCCTGGAGAGCTTGGCGCAGAGCGAAGACCTGGCGCGCTACGTCCTCTGAGACAGCCGCGGCGGCGCGCGGCCGGGCATCATAAATACCGGATATGCATGTATAAAAATCCTGCACGGACAGCTCAGGACGCTGCCGGTAAACTCCCCCCGTTTTGCATCAACCCGATCCCATAGGAGTCCCCCATGGCAACCCGTGACACCCTGGAGCCCCGCCTGGCCGGCTGCTCGTCCTCCGAAGATCTGTACAACCTGGCCCGCGAGGCCATGGATGCCCCGGCCGACTTCGCCTTCGCCAAGGAGGTCGTGAGCAAGCCCGAGTTCGCCGCTGACGCCACCGCCAAGTCGGTGCTGGGCGACGTGGCCGGCAACGCCATGTTCACCAACGACTTCATCGCCCTGGCCATCGCCTACAAGCACGGCCTGAAGGACGACGCCAAGGCCGAGGAGATGCTCCAGCAGGGCCAGGACTTCGCCATGAGCGGCGAGGAGAAGGTGGCCGTGGGCGTGGGCCAGATGCTCATCTCCGGTGATGCCGCCGCCGCCGCCAAGACCCTGGGTGGGGCGCTGAAGGAGATCTCCACCACCGAGGACCTGTACGCCCTGGCCAAGGTGGTCGCCACCGAGGTCAAGGATGCCGCCCTGGCCGGCCAGGTGTATGACAAGATCAAGACCAAGTGCGGCCGCGCCGCCGACTTCGCCCGCCTTGCCAAGACCGTGGCCACCGATCTGGGGGACAAGGCCAAGGCCGCCGAGCTGGTCAAGGAAGGCGCCGAAAAATTCGGCAGCCCCGCCGACCTGATCGTGCTCTCCGGCGCCATGGGCGAGATCGACCCCGCCGCTGCCGGCGCCCTGTACGACAAGGCCCTGGATTCCGCCAAGGACTTCACCGCCCTGATGCAGGTGCTGGACGCCGCCAAGGGCAACGAGGCCTTCACCAAGGCCGTGCTGGCCAAGGGCGGTGATCTGGCCACCAAGACCGGCGAGTTCCTGCAACTGGCCGAGGCCAACGCCGCCGTCGGCGACAGCGCTGCCGCCACCGCCATGCTGACCGCCGCCGAGGACGCGGTGGCCAATCTGGACGAGATGCGCCGCATCGTGGACGCGGTGAACAAGGTCGCCGCCAACGACGCCGAACGCGTCGCCCGCGTGCAGGGCAAGCTGGCCAAGCGCGAGGCCAACCAGGCCAAGTATGTGGAGTTCCAGAACCAGGAGGCCCAGGCCAAGACGGTCAAGCAGTTGATCGCCCTGGCCGACGGCGTGATGGCCGAGCTGGACGACGCCTCCTACGCCGGCAAGCTGCTCTCCGCCGCTGAGGACATGATGCGCGCCGACGGCTTCCACTTCAGCCGTTTCAAGCCCCTGCTGCTGGCCGTCGATCGCCTGGGCGACAAGGCCTGGCTGGGCAAGCTGCTGGAGGACAGCGTGGCCTCCGCCGGCGACTTCGTCTGGTTCCGGGAGATCGTGTTGACCGCCGCGCGCGAATTCAAGGACGCCGCCTTCGGCAAGGAAAAGGCCAAGGCTTACCTGGAGGCCCGCGCCGCCAGCGCCGGCGACAACCCCTACGACTGGACCAAGTTGGCCGAGACCGTGCAGACCGCCCTGGGTGACAGCGCCTGGGCCGCCAAGCTGCTCAATGAAGCCGCCGGCCGCGCCAAGGATCACTTCGCCCTGGCCCAGATCGGCAAGCTGTATCGCGACGTGGGCGACGCCGCCAGCGCCGCCGGCATGTTCGACAAGGCCGTGGCCGCCTGCGGCAACGCCGACCAATGCCTGCAACTGGCTACCCGCATGAAGTCCTACGAGCTGCCCCTGTCCGAAATCGCCCCCTACATGGACGCTTGCGGCGGCCGCATGGGCACGACCATGGACAAGCTGCGCTGGGCCGAGGGCGTGTCCGACCTGCTGCTGGATGGCGCCTGGGCCGAGAAGGCCTACGCCAGCATCGCCAGCGCCTTCGGCGACGCCGCCGGCAAGAAGCTGTTCGAACGCAGCAAGCAGATGCGCGCCGGCTACCGGTTCTTTGGCCCCGGCGTGCAGGCACATTGAGCAGGACTTTCCGGCACCGGTATGGCTTAAGAATATCTTTTCACATTAGTCTGCGTGGGACGAGTCAGGGAGCGCTGGGTACTTGAATGGATGCTGTTGGCGAAAAGCCGGAGCGGCTGCGTCTTCATATTGGGGGCCGACAACCAAAGCCTGGCTGGAAGATACTGAACATCCAGGCTGGTCCCGATGTAGATTACGTGGGGGATTGCACCTCCCTCGCGCAATTTGCTGATGGGAGTGTTGCCGAGGTCTATGCCTCTCATGTGTATGAGCATCTAGGTTTTCGGGGGGAGTTGCCTCAAGCGTTGCGCGAAGTATGGCGTGTCCTTGAACCGGGGGGCGTGTTCCGCATCAGTGTCCCGGATTTCGAGTGTCTTTGTCGTCTCTTTGTTGATCCCAACACTCCGAGGGATAAAAAATTCTCCCTGATGATGCATGTCTTTGGTGCTCAGGAAGACCCGCATGATTTCCACAAGGTCGGGTTGACGCAAGATTTCCTCGTTGCCATGCTCCAGCGGGCGGGATTCTCGCGTTTGCGACGGGTGAAGGAATTTGGCCTGTTTAATGACTACAGCTCTTACCGGCGATTCGGCGTTCTCATCAGCCTTAACCTCGAGGCCTACAAGTGATTGCCGGGTCACAGTGTTACGGGTTCACAACCGCAACAAGCGCGAGTCGGTGGCGAAGAGTTGTCCTACACAGATTTCGATGTGCGCATAGGCCGGGTGTAGCGGGTTGAGCAGGTAGTTGGTCTCGGCGGGGATCACCGCGCTGGGCACCGCCAGCACGGCACTGGAACGCCGGCCCAGCCATTCCCCGCCCCGTTCCCGCAGGGCCTCGCGCGCGGCGGGGTCGCGCCAGTCGGCGGGCAGATCCGTGACCTGGATCCGCTCCATCTTCAGGCCCTTGGGCAGGGTCGCGGGGATCATCACGTAGCGGGCGCGCAGCGGCTCGTCCTGCACCATCATCTCCAGCACCGCCAGGGACTGGCTGCCGGCGGTGTACACCACCGGCTGGCCCTTGCGGTTCCAGCGTCCGCCGTACAACCGGGCACCCTCACCGCTGAAGGCGGTGTCGGCGAACCGGGCGGTGACCAGCCGCCAGACCACGGTCATCAGGCGAACACGCCGTGCTCGATGCGGCCCAGGGTGTCCATGACACTCTCGGCGCCGATGTCGGTATCCACCAGGGAAAGGGGCGTCGCCCCGGCCAGGGCGGCATTGGGGGACTTGAGCCAGTCCAGGGCGGCGTCCTGGTCCTCGAACACCGTCTCGGCCCGTTCCACCACCCGCGCCAGGCGCAGCACCTTGGCCGACTCCTCGCTGTTGAGCACCCCCTCCTTCTTGCGCCGCGCCAGGGTGCGGTCCGGGATGCCCAGGGCGGCGGCCAGTTCGGCCTGGCTGACGCGGATGACCCTGGCCAGGGAATCCACCGCCGCCGAGGGGATGCCCTGGCGGACCAGGGACACCCATTGCAGGGGCGTGCGCGGCCTGGCCTGGAGGGTCCGGTGACCGCCCAGCAGGGTTTCAACGGTGAGTGCCGTGCTCATCTCGCGCTCCGGTTATTGCCATATGGCATTCAGTATAAGCAATATTGGCGGGTGGTGGCGCAATCACCGGCTATCTACAGTGCGATCCTATTAACCTGCATAGTGTTTGGGCAGAGGTTGGTCACGGCTGCGACATTGAGGCGGTCGCCCTCGGTATGCACCGGCACAGCCGTGTTCCATCCTTCGTGGTGGGCGGAGGTGGAAATGGATGACGCCCCTGTGCGGGTCCACCAACCGCCTGAGGAAGCAGACCATCGGGCAGAAGGTCCATGGTATCGGGACGGCACCTCCCGCGGGAAAGGCCCGGAGGGGGTGACGTGGCAGGGGCCGGTTCGGCTGTCGAGGCATCCTGGTTGGTTCAGCCGCCGCCAAGCGGCTATGCGTTTGGTGCCTATATTGATACCATTTGTGCATGGCATCCTCTCGGAAGATTCTCGACCAGATGCGTCGCGAACCGGCAAACGTCCGGTACAGCGACCTCAAGAAGGTCTGCGAGGAATACTTTGGGAAGGCGCGCCAGACGGGCACCAGTCATGCGATCTTCAAAACGCCCTGGGTAGGTGATCCGCGGATCAACATCCAGGATGCCAAGGGCAAGGCAAAGCCCTATCAGGTCCGGCAGGTGCTGTTGGCAATCGACAAACTTGAGGGCATGCGTCATGAGCGTTGATCACTACACCTACCGGGTCACCTGGTCGCCGGAAGACGGCGAACACGTAGGCCTTTGTGCGGAATTCCCCTCTTTGTCCTGGTTGGCGGACGAGCCGATCGCCGCTCTTCAGGGCATTCGCCAACTGGTGTCCGATGTCGTGGCCGAGATGCAGGCATCGGGCGACGCGATCCCGACCCCCCTGGCCGAAAAACACTACAGCGGTGAGTTTCGGGTCAGGATTCCCCCCGAACTGCATCGCGCCCTGGCCATGCAGGCCGCCGAACAGGGTGTGAGTCTGAATAGGTTGGCGAGCTCGAAACTGGCGGCTTGACTGCGAGTGTCATCGTAGGGCAGAGGAAACAAATCTGGGGGTTGATGGCTTTTTTTGTGCCTGGCCCCTTTTCA
>DEQR01000060.1 GCA_002360535.1 Thiobacillus sp. UBA3361 | reverse complement strand
ACGAAATTTCGGGGGAAGCTCAATAGCACTGTCCGGGCCGGTGGGTCGGTAGGTGTGGGACACAGCCACAACTTGCCCTCAATCTATAGCCCCAGGGTGAACCAACGCTCCTCGTCCTGACTGTGGGACGTGTCGAAGACAGTGAGCGCCAATGGGTCCAACAACACACTGGCGGCTTGGGCGAAGCTCACGCCGTGCTTGGCGAGGTTTGTCTGGGCCTTGGCTGGATCCCATGCAATGTCCAGATCGGCACCGTTCACGGCACTGCTTTCTTCGTTGTTTGGCCTGGGCTCAGTTTTCTCTCCTCGTTTCTTCAGTCAGATACGCCCAAAGCCACTCCCACTCCTATGGCTGGCTACTTTGTTGGCTTGCGCGCCACCTTGTCCAAGTGCCGTAGGTGTTCCAGCCGCTCCCCGATCTTGCCTTCCAACCCGCGTGGCGTAGGGGCGTAGAAACTGGGTTCCACTACCCCCTCCGGGAAGTAGTGTTCCCCCGCCGCGTAGCCCTCGGGTTCGTCGTGGGCGTAACGGTATTCCCGGCCGAAGCCCATTTCCTTCATCAGTTTGGTGGGGGCGTTGCGCAGGTGGATCGGGACGGAACGGCTACCGTCCTGCTCCACGAAGCGGCGCGCGGCGCCGTAGGCGACGTAGGCGGCGTTGCTCTTGGGGGCGCAGGCTAGGTAGAGCAGGGCCTGGACCAGGGCGAGTTCGCCTTCCGGCGAGCCCAGGCGCTCGTAGGTGGCCACCGCGTCCAGGGCGATGGACAGGGCGCGGGGGTCGGCCAGGCCGATGTCCTCGCTGGCCATGCGCAGCAGGCGCCGGCCCAGATAGAGGGGATCGGCGCCGCCGTCCAGCATGCGGGTGAACCAGTACAGCGAGGCGTCGGGGTTGGAGCCGCGCACGGATTTGTGCAGGGCGGAGATCTGATCGTAGAAAGTATCGCCGCCCTTGTCGAAGCGCCGCTTGGATTGCGCCAGCGAGGCCTCGACGAAGGCAGCATCGACTTCGCGCCGACCGGAGACGCGGGCGGCGGTGTTGAGCTGGTCGAGCAGGTTGAGCAGTCGCCGGCCGTCGCCGTCGGCGTTGGCCAGGAGCAGCTCGCGCGCCTCGACGTCGGGTTGGATGTCCAGGCCGGCCAGGGACAGGGCGCGATCAAGCAGGGTTTGCAGCTCGGTCTGATCCAGCGAGCGCAGCACATAGATCTGGGCACGGGAGAGGAGGGCACCGACGACTTCGAAGGAGGGGTTTTCCGTGGTGGCGCCGATGAAGGTGATCAGGCCGGATTCCACGTGAGGCAGGAAGGCGTCCTGCTGGGCTTTGTTGAAGCGGTGCACCTCATCGACGAACAGGATGGTCTGGCGGCCCATTTGCCGGTTGACCCGCGCCCGTTCGACGGCCTCGCGGATTTCCTTGACCCCTGCCAGGACGGCGGAAATCTGGATGAAGTCGGCCTGGAAGTGATGCGCCATCAGGCGGGCGAGGGTGGTCTTGCCGACACCGGGCGGGCCCCACAGGATCATGGAGTGGGGCTGGCCGGATTCGAAGGCGAGGCGCAGCGGTTTGCCGGCGCCGAGCAGATGGCTTTGGCCGATCACCTCGTCAAAGGTGGCGGGTCGGAGACGTTCAGCCAGGGGGACGTTGGTCGCTGGCGTGGAAGCATGGCCCTCTCCCCCGGCCCTTTTCCCACTCGCGGGGAAAGGGGATGGTGGTTCGGAGTCGAAGAGGTCAGTCGTCGCCGATGACATCCGTCCCCTTGGGCGGGGTGAATCGGAACAGGTCGGCTCCGAGGCCGGGGTTTCGGATGAGGCCGCTGAAGCGCAGGGTGGTCAGCTGGCCGAAGTTGTCGGACAACTCCATGGCCTCCAGCTGACTGCCCTTGAAACCCAGGCGTACCTTTTCGAAGCTGCTTTCCTTGTCCTTGGGGATGGCCTCCAGCCATTCCAGGCCCTTTTTCGAGCCCAGGTCGCGCAGGTCGTAGTGCTTGTCGATCTCGTTGCTGCCAGCCAGCAGGGCGGCGGGACTCTGGCCGATGGCCTTGCCCATCTTCTTCACCGTGACTTGTTCCAGGTCCTTGTCGTGGATCCAGATCTTTTCCCCGTCGCCGACGATGAGCTGTTCGTAGGGTTTGTCATAGACCCAGCGGAACTTGCCGGGGCGGGAGAACTGGAAACTGCCGCGGGATTCCTGGGCCTTTCTGCCTTTTCTGTCCTGCACGGTCTGCTCAAAGCTGCCCCGCAGGGTCTTCGTTTCCTGGACGTATTCCCGCAGGCGCTGGATGGCGTCGGCCTGGGCGGGGAGGGCGGTCAGCAGGCCCAGGCCGAGGGCCAGGGCGGCAAGCAATCTATTCATGTCTGGGTGCCAGTACTTCACGGTTTCCGTTGCTTTGCATGGGCGAGACGATGCCCGCGGTTTCCATGGCCTCGATGAGCCGGGCGGCGCGATTGTAGCCAATGCGCAGGTGCCGCTGGACGGCGGAGATGGATGCCCGCCGGGACTTCATGACGATTGCCACGGCCTCGTCGTAGAGAGGGTCGGATTCCGCATCGGTTCCCGAGCCGTCCTCGGCCTCGGCTGACTCCTCCTCCTGGAGCACCTCTTCGACGTACTGCGGCGGGCCCAGTTCCTTGAGCCAGGCGGTGACGCGATGCACTTCGTCATCCGAGACGAAGGCACCGTGCACGCGGGTGGGCACGCCGTGACCGGGCGGCAGGTAGAGCATGTCGCCCTGACCGAGCAGAGATTCGGCGCCCTGCTGATCGAGGATGGTGCGCGAGTCGATGCGGCTGGCGACCTGGAAGGCAACGCGTGTTGGAATATTGGCCTTGATCAGGCCGGTGATCACATCCACCGACGGGCGCTGCGTGGCCAGTACCAGATGGATGCCTGATGCGCGGGCCTTCTGCGCCAGGCGGGCGATGAGTTCCTCGACCTTCTTGCCGGCCACCATCATCAGATCGGCCAACTCGTCGATCAGGACCACGATGTAGGGTAGGGTGGTCAGGCGCTCGGGGCTATCAGGTGTGAGGGAATAGGGGTTGGTCAGCGGCTGGCCGGATTTCAGGCCGTGCTCAACCTTCTGGTTGAAGCCGGAGATGCTGCGCACGCCCATGGCGGACATCAGCCGGTAGCGCTTCTCCATCTCACCCACGCACCAGTTGAGCGCCGAGGCGGCCAGCTTCATGTCGGTGACCACCGGCGCCAACAGGTGAGGGATGCCCTCGTAGGCGGACAGTTCCAGCATCTTGGGATCGACCATAATGAGCCGCACCGTCTCGGGGGTGGACTTGTAGAGCAGGGATAGGATCATGGCGTTGATGGCCACCGATTTGCCCGAGCCGGTGGCCCCGGCCACCAATATGTGAGGCATGCGGGCCAGATCGGCCACCGCCGGGTTGCCGCTGATGTCCTTGCCCATAGCGATAGTCAGGGGCGAGGCCGTGTCGTTGTAAGCCTTGGAACCCAGTATCTCGGAAAGCCGCACAGTCTGGCGCTGGCTGTTGGGCAACTCCAGGCCCATGCAGCTCTTGCCGGGCACGGTTTCCACCACCCGGATACTAACCAGGGATAACGAACGGGCCAGGTCCTTGGACAGGTTGACGATCTGGCTTCCCTTTACACCCGAGGCGGGCTCGATCTCGTACCGGGTGATCACGGGGCCGGGGAAGGCGGCCAGCACGGTCACCTCGACGCCGAATTCGCGCAGCTTGCGCTCAATAAGGCGGGAAGTGGATTCCAGTGAGGCATGGTCGATGGCGGTGCTCACCTTGTCGGCCTCGTCCAGAAGCACCAAGGGCGGTATCTGAGCATCGGGCAGGTCCTTGAACAGCATGGACTGGCGTTCCTGATCGACGCGATCAGACTGGGGCACCTCGGGCAGCGCGGTCTCGATGACCAGGGGCTGCTCCTTCTTCTGCCGGCCCCGTTCTTTTTTGATCACCGCCTCGCGCTCGATCAGGGCCTCATGGCCCGCCTTGCGGTCCCGGTAGGTCTGCAAGCGCTCCAGGAGCATGCCCCACAACGACTCCAGGGCCAAGCCCACCCGCTCGCTGAAGGTCAGCCAGGAAACGCCCGTAAAGAGACTCAAACCGGCACCGATCATGAGCAGCAGAAGGACGGTGCCGCCATCGAAGCCCAGGAACGACTGGATGCCACCGCCCAGACCCCGGCCAAGCGCGCCGCCGGCGGCATACGGCAAGGTCATGCCAAGACTGTGGAAGCGCAATGCCTCCAGGCTGCTGCTGGCCAGCAGGACGATGGCGTAACCCATCAGGGTGACGCTCAGGCCGTGGGAATGTTCGTTTTCCTCGGCCCCCAAGTAGCGGTAACCCCAGACCACCAGGAACAGCATCAGCACCACGAACCAATAGGCGGAAGCGCCGAAGAGATAAAGCAGGAGATCGGAAAACCAGGCGCCGAAGCGTCCGCCGGCGTTGTGGATGACTGTGCCGTCCGCGGTTTTCGACCAGCCCGGATCGGCAATGTCGTAGGTGACCAGGACCATGCCCACGTAAATAGCCACGGCAACCGCGACCAGCCACCATGCTTCACGCAGCAGCGCGACGACACGCGGGGCGAATGGTTTGCCGACAGGCTTTGCTAGCGCGTGACGACGTGACTTAACGAGCATGCGGCGAATATATATAAAGCCAACCGGAAGATAAACCACGGCCACCAACTCGCTCGGCCCTGAATACAGAACCGTACAATGTATATTATGTTAAATAATAAGCACCATCTCAAACTGCCGGTTTACGGATATACCAATTCAGTGGAATATGTTCGCTGACCTTCTGATAAAACCAATCAATCATTCTTCTGGCCCCTCCCCGCATGGCCATAGATCTCCTTTCCGCCCTGGATGACTATTTCGAACTCGTGCATGCCGACACGGATGCCTTGCGCATGCAGGTCTATGTGTTGCGCTACCAGGTCTATGTGCTGGAAACCGGCTTCGAATCCGAGGAAGAATGCGAGGTATTCGAGGCTCCGGATGGCGCGGTCTTCCATTATGAGCGAGACGAATACGACCGCCGCTCGGACCACTTTTTGCTCAGGCACCGCCGTACCGGCAGCTATGCGGCAACGGCCCGCCTGATCCTGCCCGATCCCGACGACCCGGCATCCTTGTTTCCCATGGAAGCCAACTGCCGCCTGGACGATGGTAAGCGGATCATTGACCCAGAGACCCGCAAGCGGCTGTCGGAGATATCCCGCTTCGCCGTTTCCAAGGATTTCAAGCGCCGCTTGGGCGAATCGGGTACTCAGGCAGGCGTGGCGGATAACGTGGACGTTTATTTCGAGCCCGATGAGCGGCGTGTCCTGCCGCATATCTCCCTGGGGCTGTTCGCAGCCGTCATGCGCATGATCTATCAACACAGGCTGACACACAGTTATGCAGTCATGGAGCCTGCCTTGCACCGCTTGATCGGGCGCTTCGGCGTGATTTTTAATCCCATCGGGCCGCAAACCGAGTACCACGGCAAGCGCATTCCCTGTCTGGGTTCCGTTGACGAAGCGCTGCCGAACATTAAACGAGTCGCGCCCAGCGTGTGGGATTTGATTACGGAACGGGGCCGACTCCTCGTCTAGTTATCCATGTAGGGCTTGGATTGGTGAATGGCACGTTTAATAATACCTTCACATCCTGATTGTCTCGGCCCTTCCAAAACATACAAATCCGCTTAATAACAGATTGCAAACAACTTTTTTTCATCCAGGAGATTAACTAATGGGCACCTTATCGACTGCCAATATCCGTACCTTGTCCCTGGTGGGACACGGTGGTGTCGGAAAGACCACGCTGGTCGAAGCCTTGCTGTCATCGTCGGGTGCCATCGCTGCTGCCGGCAGTGTGGAGAAGGGTTCCACGGTGTGTGACTACGATCCTTTGGAGAAGGAGCACCAACATTCCATTCAACTGGCCTGCGCCCACCTGAACCATCAGGACACCCGTATCCATGTACTGGACACCCCGGGTTATCCGGATTTCATGGGACAGGCCATATGCGCCCTGGATGCCGTGGAAACCATTGCGGTAGTCATCGACGCCACGCGGGGCATCGAACTGACCGCAAGCCGCATGATGCACTGGGCACAGGCCCGTAAGCTGGACCGGATGATCATAGTCAACAAGATCGACGCGCCCAATTTGGACCTCCCTGCCCTGCTCAAGGACATCCAAACCGCCTTCGGGCGCGAATGCCTGCCCATCAACCTACCGGCCGGCGATGGCAGTCGTGTTACCGATTGTTTCTTCAATCCCGGCGGCGAGGCCGATTTCTCCTCGGTGGACGAGGCCCACCGGGCGCTGGTCGATCAGGTGGTGGAGGTGGACGAGGCGCTCATGAACCTCTACCTGGAGCAGGGCGAAATTGCCCCGGAACAGCTCCACGAACCTTTCGAACAGGCACTTAGGGAAGGGCATCTGGTCCCGGTCTGCTTCATTTCGGCAAGAACAGGAGCAGGGGTCCGGGAACTGCTGGACATCGCCGTGAAACTGCTGCCCAACCCTACTGAAGGCAACCCGCCCCTGTTCCACAAGGGCGAGGGTGAAGAGGCGGTGCCGCTGCGTGCCGCTCCTGATCCCGCGCAGCATGTGCTGGCCCATGTGTTTAAGGTGGAAATGGACCCCTACGTAGGCAAGATGGCTGTGTTCCGGGTGCATCAGGGCACTGTCAGGCCCGATACCCAACTCTATATCGGCGAGCAGCGCAAGCCTTTCAAGGTGGGGCATCTGTTCATGCTGCAGGGCAAGCAGATGGAGGAAGTGAAGGAATGCCTGCCCGGCGACATCTGCTGCGTGACCAAAGTGGACGACCTGGAATTCGACTCGGTGCTGCACGATGCGCCCGAGGATGACCACATCCACATGCGGCCGCTGGATTTCCCCCATGCCGTGTTCGGCCTGGCCATACGCACCAAGAAGCAGGCCGACGTGCAGAAACTGGCCGAGGTGCTGCACAAGCTCACCGCGGAAGACCCGGGCCTGCATGTAGAGCACGACCCCACCACCCACGAGGCGGTCATTCGCGGCCTGGGCGAGTTGCACCTGAAGCGGGTGCTGGAAAAGATGCGCGAACAGTTCAAGCTGGACGTGGACACCCATCCGCCTACCATCCCTTACAAGGAGACCATTACCCAGCCGGCCGAAGGCCACTACCGGCACAAGAAACAGACCGGGGGGGCAGGCCAGTTCGGCGAAGTCTTCCTGCGCATCGAGCCCAAGGAACGCGGCAGCGGCTTCGAATTCGTGGACGAAGTGAAGGGCGGCGCCATTCCCGGCCAGTTCCTCTCGTCGGTGGAAAAAGGCGTCATCCAGGCCATGCAGCAAGGCATCGTCGCCGGCTTCCCGGTGCAGGACGTCAAGGTGGTGGTCTATGACGGCAAGACCCACGCGGTGGACGGCAAGGAAGTGGCTTTCATCGCCGCCGGCAAGAAGGCCTTCCAGGAAGCCGCGCGGGAGGCCAAGCCCACCGTGCTGGAACCCATCGTCAAGATCGAGATCACCATCCCTGAGACCCACTACGGCGACATCAGCGGCGATCTGTCCGGCATGCGCGGCCAGGTCACCGGCAGCCAGACCGGACGCGGCGGCATGATGATCCTGGAGGGCCTGGTGCCCCTGGCCGAGCTGGACAACTACCAGTCACGGCTCAAGTCCATGACCGGCGGCCAGGGATCCTATACCCTGGAGTTCAGCCATTACGAGACGGTGCCCTTCCAGGTGCAGCAGCAACTGGCGGCTGCGCACAGCCCGGAGGCCGACGAACAGTAGGATACGGCGCGAAAAAACCGGGCGGGGTGTTACACCCGCCCGGTTTTGTTATGCCCTTGAGATGGGCTTCACTCCCACTCGATGGTGCCCGGTGGCTTGCCGGTGATGTCGTAGGTGACCCGGTTGATACCGCGGATCTCGTTGATGATGCGGTTCGAGACCTTGGCCAGCAGGGTATAGGGCAGCTCGGCCCAGTGGGCGGTCATGAAATCTTGGGTCTGCACGGCGCGCAAGGCGACCACATAATCGTAGGTGCGGCCATCGCCCATCACCCCCACCGCCTTCACCGGCAGAAAGACGGCGAAGGCCTGGGAAGTCTTCTCATACCAGCCGCTGGCGCGCAGCTCTTCGATATAGATGTGATCTGCGCGGCGCAGCAGATCGGCGTATTCCCGCTTTATTTCTCCCAGTATGCGCACCCCCAGGCCGGGGCCGGGGAATGGATGGCGGAACACCATGTCGTGGGGCAGGCCCAGGGCGATGCCCAGTTCCCGCACCTCGTCCTTGAACAGCTCCCGCAAAGGTTCCAGCAGCTTCAGGTGCAGGGTCTCCGGCAGGCCGCCGACGTTGTGGTGGCTCTTGATGGTGTGGGCCTTCTTGGTCTTGGAACCGGCGGATTCGATCACGTCCGGATAGATGGTGCCCTGGGCCAGCCATTTGGCCTTGGGCAGCCTTTCTGCCTCTTCCTGGAAGACGTGCACGAACTCCCGGCCGATGATCTTGCGTTTCTGCTCCGGCTCGCTGACGCCCGCCAAGGCCGACATGAAGCGATCCGCGGCGTCCACGTGGATGACCTTGACGCCCAGGTTTCTGGCGAAGGTTTCCATCACCTGCCCCGCCTCGTTCAGGCGCAGCAGGCCGTTATCGACGAATACGCAGGTGAGCTGATCGCCGATGGCGCGGTGGATCAGGGCCGCGGCCACCGATGAATCGACGCCGCCTGACAAGCCCAGGATCACCTCGTCACCGCCCACCTCGGAGCGGATACGGCCCACCGCCTCCTCGATGTAATCGGGCATGTTCCAGTCATGGCCGCAGCCGCAGACGTCGTGCACGAAGCGCTGCAGAATGGCCTTGCCCTGCAGGGTGTGGGTCACCTCGGGGTGGAACTGGACCGCGTAGAAGCGCCGTTGGTCGTCACCCATGCCGGCCACCGGCGTGGAGGCATTGTCGGCGATGATCTTGAAGCCCGGAGGCAGTTCGGTCACCCGGTCGCCATGGCTCATCCACACGTCCAGCCAGCATTTGCCCTCCGGATCGCATCGATCCTGGATGTCGGTCAGCAGGGCCGAATGGCCGCGGGCGCGAACTTCGGCGTAGCCGTATTCATGGTGGCTGGCGTTCTCCACCTTGCCTCCTAGCTGCGCGGCCATGGTTTGCATGCCGTAGCAGATGCCCAGCACCGGCACGCCCAGCTGGAACACCACATCCGGCGCTCGCGGCGTCTCCTCCTCGGTCACCGAGGCCGGCCCGCCGGAGAGGATGATGCCCATGGGATTGAAGTCGCGGATGAACGCCTCACCCACGTCGTAGGGGTACAGTTCGCAATAGACACTCGTCTCGCGCACACGGCGGGCGATCAGCTGGGTGTACTGGGAACCGAAATCTAGAATGAGGATTTTCTGGTGCATGGCGGGCGTGCGAGGTGAGGCGATGGAAGGAGGCGATCGTCGGGGCCTGGGCGCGAGATCCCGCCTCACGCCCCGCCCCGAAACGCCTCACACGTGGTAATTGGGTGCTTCCTTGGTGATCTGCACGTCGTGCACGTGGGATTCCTTCATGCCAGCGGCGGTGATCTCCACGAAACAGGCATTGGAGCGGAAGTGCTCGATATCCGGCGAGCCGGCGTAACCCATGGAGGAACGCAAGCCGCCCAGCAGCTGATGCAGCACGTTGAGCACGCTGCCCTTGTAGGGTACGCGGCCTTCGATGCCCTCGGGCACCAGCTTGTCCACGTTCGATTCGCTGTCCTGGAAATAACGGTCCTTGGAGCCCTTCTGCATGGCCCCCAGGCTGCCCATGCCGCGATAGGACTTGAACGAGCGGCCCTGGTAGAGCTCGATTTCGCCGGGTGCCTCCTCGGTGCCGGCGAACAGGCCGCCCAGCATCACCGAGTGGGCCCCGGCGGCGATGGCCTTGGCGATGTCGCCGGAGAACCGGATGCCGCCGTCGGCGATCAACGGTACGCCGCTCCCTTTCAGGGCCTCGGCCACGTTATGCACGGCGGATATCTGCGGCACCCCGACACCCGCCACGATGCGTGTGGTGCAGATGGAGCCCGGGCCGATACCCACCTTGACTGCGTCCGCACCGTGGTCAACCAGGGCACGGGCCGCCTCTGCCGTGGCGATGTTGCCACCGATGACCTGCACCTGGGGATGGCGCTTCTTGATCCACTCCACCCGCGACAACACACCCTGGGAATGGCCATGGGCGGTATCGACCACCAAGACATCCACGCCCGCCTCAACCAGGGCAGCCACCCGCTCGTCGGTGTCGCCGGCCACGCCCACGGCGGCACCGGCACGCAAACGTCCATACTCGTCCTTGCAGGCACTGGGAAATTCCGTGGCCTTCTGGATGTCCTTCACGGTGATCAGCCCGCGCAGCTCGAAGGCATCGTTGACCACCAGCACCCGCTCCAGCCGGTGCTTGTGCAAGAGGGCCACCGCCTCTTCCTTGCTGGCCCCTTCCTTTACAGTCACCAGGCGCTCGCGCGGCGTCATGATCTGGGCGACGGGGTGATCCAGATTGGTTTCAAAACGGATATCCCGGTTGGTGACGATGCCCACCACCTTGCCCGCATCCACCACCGGCAGGCCGGAGAATTTGTGCATGCGGGTCAGGTTGAGCACCTCGCGCACCGTCATCTGCGGCGAGATGGTGACCGGATCCTTGACCATGCCGGCCTCGTAGCGCTTGACCTTGGCCACCTCGTCGGCCTGCTGCTCCACGGTCATGTTCTTGTGGATGATGCCGATGCCGCCCTCCTGGGCCACGGCGATGGCCATGCGCGCCTCGGTCACGGTGTCCATGGCCGCCGACAGCACCGGCATGTTGATCTGGATGTTGCGCGTCAGTTGGGTCCTGAGGGACACGTCGCGCGGCAGGATGTTGGAAAAGGAGGGAACGAGCAGGACGTCGTCGAAGGTGAGCGCTTTTTCTAGTACTCGCATGGCGGCAGCTTCAGGCACAAAAATGCATTATACCGACTTGGTACCCTGAATACCGAGCGATGACCGGCAGGACTGGTATGAAGCATCAATTGGCGTGGTTTTTCTCTACCAATTTCCTGCAAATCCATTGACGGCTTCCACCCCCGGCCTTTAACTTGCCCTGGCCGTTGACCCAGGTCACATGGATTCAGCATTCCAGCCATCCCACGCAACGAGAGGAGACCACCCCATGAAACAGTTTTATATCGCCGGCGCGTTTGCCAGCCTGATCGCCTTGTCCGTCACCGGTTGCGCCAGCGTTCCGGAAACCACCGCCAAGGCCGAGGCCAAACCCGAAACGCCCGCCCTGAGCGCCGAGGCTAAACAGGCCCTGGCCCAGGCCGAAGCCGCCGTGAAGGACGCCAAGGCCAAATACGCGCTCTGGATCCCCACCGAAACCGCCCTGAAAATGGTCCGGGAAGCCGCCAAGGCGGGCGACAGCGACGCCGTCATCAAGCAGTCCAAGGTAATCGCCGACCAAGTGAAGACCAGTCTGGCGCAGGTGAACTACCCCTCCACCGAAATGAAATAAGTCCCGCGCCCGGCTCGGACATACGCTCCGGCCGGATCTCGAGACGGACCATGCGTCCAGCCCTGCCTGCCCTGTTGCTCCTGTACGGCGTCGCCCTGATCGGCTCGCCGCAGGTTAGCGCCGATCTGTACAAGTGGACAGACGGCCAAGGCCAGGTCCATTACTCCGATAAGCCCCCCGCCAGGCAGGAGAGCCAGCGCATCGGACGCAGCAGTCATCCGGAGCGGGAACAGGAAGCCATCGCGGCACGCCAGGCGCTGGCCGACAAGCTCTCCAAGTCCCAGCAGGCAAAGCAGGCTGAGCAGGAGGCCGAGGCCAAGCGCCGTGCCGAGCAGGAAAAGGAACAGCAGAAGACGGAGAACTGCCGCAAGGCCCGCGAGCGGCTGAGCCTGCTGCAACAGAACAGCCGCATAACCCGCATCAACGACCGGGGCCAGCAGTATGTGCTGGATGAAGGCCAGCACCAGTCGGCCATCGCCGAGGCCATGCAGCGCACGGACGAACTCTGCAAATAACCGCCGCCCGACCCGCCGCTCCCATGCCGGAACGGCGCCTCAATCCCCCACCGACTCGCCGCCCCCCTTCTTCATCGCCTTGCCCTCGGCCGCCCGTTGCTTGCGGACTTCCTTCGCATCGGCGATGAGGGGGCGATAGATTTCCACCCGGTCCTTGTCCCTCAGGGCTGCGTCCGGCTTGACCAGTTTGCCCCAGACGCCCACTTTGTTCCTGCCGCCCAGGTCGATGTCCGGGTACTCGCGCAGCAGCCCGGACAGTTCCACCGCCTGACGCAGGGTCGCGCCCTCCTCCACCGTCACCGGCAGCACCTTCTGGGTCTGCCGCAGGGCATAGACCACTTCCACGTCGATCTGGCTCATCGGGCGCCGTAAACCTTTTCCGCCCGCTCGATGAAGGCATCCACCAGGTTGTTGGCGATATAGCCGAAAACCGGCCCGAGGACCTTTTCGAACAGCTTGTTGGTGAATTCGTAACGCAGGGCGAACTCGATCTTGCAAGCGACATCGCCCAGGGGTTTGAAACGCCAATAGCCCTCCATGCTGCGGAACGGCCCTGACTTCAGCCGGATGATCATCTCTTCGGGGGCGCTCTTGGCGTTCAGAGTGGTGAACTGCTGTTTGACCTGCATGTAGCTGATGTGCAGCGAGGCCTCGGTCAGCTCCTCGGTGCGCTGGTGCACCACGGAGCCGCCGCACCAGGGCAGGAAGTCGGGGTATTCCTCCACCAGATCGACCAGGCGGAACATTTCGTCGGGGGTATAAGGGACCAGCAGCGTCTTGACGACTTCAGTCATGAGGGGTGAAAGCGGTTTACGGTGACAGGACTGTTAAAATACACGAAAGCCCCGCCCTCCCCCACCTCTCAGCCCCCCGACATGAGCATCGCCGACAACAAAAAGGCCTTCCACGACTACTTCATCGAGGAGAAATACGAGGCCGGCGTGGCCCTGGAAGGTTGGGAGGTCAAGGCCATCCGCGCCGGCCGCGTGCAACTCAAGGAAGCCTACGTGGTGGTGAAAAAGGAAGAGGTCTGGCTGATCGGCTGCCATATCAGCCCCCTGCCCACCGCCTCCACCCACATCCATCCCGATCCGGTGCGCACCCGCAAGCTACTGTTGCACGCCGAGGAGATCAAGAAGCTGATTGGCAAGACCGAGCGGGCCGGCTATACCCTGGTGCCACTGAACCTGCATTACAGCAAGGGGCGCATCAAGCTGGAGATCGGCCTGGGCAAGGGCAAGAAGCAATACGACAAGCGGGCCAGCGAGAAAGAACGCGAATGGCAGCGGGAGAAGGCCCGCCTGGCGCGGGAGAAGCATTGATGCACTGCGCAGATACGGCCGCCTCACCGGCACGCCGGCGGGAGGGCATCGCCATCCTGGCGGAAGGGGAGCGCTACGACGAGATCATCGACGTGCGTTCTCCGGCGGAGTTTGCCGAGGATCACATCCCCGGCGCGGTCAACCTGCCGGTACTGGACAACGCGGAACGGGCGCGGGTGGGCACGATCTACAAGCAGGTCTCCGCCTTCGAGGCAAAGAAGATCGGCGCAGCCCTGGTGTCCCGCAACATCGCCCGCCACCTGGACGATCACTTCGCCGACAAGCCGCGCAACTACCGTCCCCTGGTCTATTGCTGGCGCGGCGGCAGCCGCAGCGGTGCCCTGGCCACGGTGCTGCGTTCGGTGGGCTGGAGCGCGGGCCAGTTGGAGGGCGGCTACAAGGCCTATCGACGGGCAGTGGTGGAAGACCTTGCCGCCTGCCCGGACAAATTCCGCTTCGTGGTGGTCTGCGGACCGACCGGTGTGGGCAAGAGCCGACTGCTGCGCACCCTGAGCAAAGCCGGCGGCCAGGTACTGGACCTGGAGGATCTGGCGGCCCACAAGGGCTCGGTGCTGGGTGCTGACCCGAATCGTCCGCAGCCGGCCCAGAAGATGTTCGAGAGCCTGATCCGGCACCGGCTCAAGGGCTTCGACCCGGAGCGGCCCGTGTATGTCGAGTCTGAAAGCAAGAAGATCGGCAACCTGCACACCCCGGAAGCGCTGCTGGCCCGCATGCGCGCCTCGGCCTGCGTGAACCTGGCAGCCGACATGCCGGTGCGGGTGGCCTTGCTGGTGGAGGAATACGCCCATTTCCTGGCCGAGCCGGCCGTGCTGTTCCAGCAGCTGGACTGCCTGACGGCCTTGCAGGGGCAGGAACGCATCGAGCATTGGAAGGCCCTGGCGCGGGGGGGGCAATGGCCGGAACTGGTGGCCGAACTGCTGGAGCGGCATTACGACCCCGCTTACAACCGGTCGCTGGGACGCAATTATGTCCAAGCACGGGAGGCCCCCACGCTGCGGCTGGCGTCCACGCGGGAAACCGCGTTCCGGGACCTGGCGCAGGTGCTGCTGCAGCCCGACCGCAGCCCCGACGTGGGGCCGGCATAGCTTGAAGAGCCACTTCCAACTGCTAATCTGAAACTGTTACAACCAAGTAACGAAGTCCGGTGAAAAGGACTCGATTCTCAGATTTCTCCGCCGTCCGTTCTCCCGTAGTTCAACTCACTGCTAGAGGGGGTTTTATGTCTGTGACGTGGATCATGGTGGCCAACGCAAGCCAAGCCAAGCTGTATTCCAACACGGGTCCCAAGAAGGGCCTGCAGTTGCTCAAGGAGTTGGAGCACCCGGAAAGCCGGGAAAAAGCCGCCAACCTGGTCAGCGACCGGATCGGCAACTTCGCCGGTTCGGGCAGCTATGCCCAGCCCACCAACCCCAAGGAACACGAGGCCGAACGCTTCGCCCTGGAGCTGACCCGTGAACTGGAAGACGGCCGGGTGAACAACGCCTACGAGAAACTGATCCTGGTGGCCTCCTCCCACTTTATGGGCCTGCTCAACCAGCGCATGCCCGGCCAATTGAAGAACAAGGTAGCCGACACCATCGAGAAGGACTACACCCGCCTGCCCATCAAGGAACTGAGCGGGCATCTGGAAAACCACGTCTTTCTGTAGCGCTCAGCGCAACGGAAACCGGGCCAGTGTGGTGTAGGACGCTCCGGCCGCACCGAGGACGGATTCCACCAGTACGAACTCCCGCGCCGCCCAATGAATGGGCTCCAGTGCGGGATTTTCTTTGGCGCAATCGGCGTGGCGCAGCAGGGTGATGTGGGCCTTGTAGGGGCGCCGGTCGAAAGCGAATCCGGTGCCGGCGAGGGCCACTTCCAGGTCCCTCACCAGAGAAAGCAGGGCCGGCGGCGTTTCTTCGGCGGTCAAGAAGGCGATCCGGTTGTGGCGCCAGCATTCCGCGCGATCCAGGTGCAGCGTAAAGGATTCGGCCACGACCCGGCCCGCGGCGGCGATCAATTCCGCCAACCTCGATTTGTCAACATCGCCCAGAAATACGAGGGTCAGGTGGATGGTCTGCCGGCGCGTGCGCCGTCCGCCGCGCAGACGGTGCAAGAGGGCTGCCGCCCGGTCGAGAAGGTGCGCCGTCCCCTCGTCCGGCCAGAGGGCGAAAAAGACCCGGGCGACATCCCCGGAAGGGGTCAATCGCGGCTGATCAGGCATACCGCCTCCGCGGCGATGCCCTCCCCTCGGCCGGTGAAGCCCAGGCGTTCCGTGGTAGTGGCCTTGACGTTCACCGCCCCCTCCTCCACCCCGCAATCGGCGGCGACATACCGCGCCATGGCGGGAATGTGGGGGGCCATCCTGGGGGCCTGAGCGATGATGGTGGCGTCCACGTTGCCCACCCGCCAGCCCCGTTCGCGCAGCAGGGCGACCACATGGCGCAGCAGTTCGCGGCTGTCCGCGCCCTTGAAACGAACGTCCGTGTCAGGGAAATGGCGGCCGATGTCTCCCAGGCCCGCCGCCCCCAGCAGGGCGTCGCAGATGGCGTGCAGCAGCACGTCGGCGTCGGAATGGCCGGCAAGACCCCGGGGGTGGGGGATGTCCACGCCGCCGATGACCAGGCGGCGGTCGGGGGCGAAGGCATGCACGTCGAAGCCGTGGCCGACACGTATATTCATGGTTGCTCCAGGTTCAGGACCATCATTTGATGGGGAATGCCCGCTTCGTCGAATACCGGGCCGAGGGGAAGGAAGCCATGTCGGGCATAGAAGGCCAGCGCTTGGGTTTGCGCATGCAGCATCACCCGGTCCAGTCCCCGCGCCCTCGCTTTCGCCAGGCCGGCCAGCAACAGGGCGCTGCCCACCCCCCGGCGGCGCCACGCCGGCAGCACGGCCATGCGTCCGATGATGCCTTCGGACGCGGGCAGACCGGCCATCCCGCCGGGCACCAGACGGGCGATGCCGACCAGGCCTCCGGCCCCGTCCCGCGCGGCGAACCAGTCGCAATCGGGGTCGCGCCTCTCCCATTCCAACGCATCCGGCACACCCTGCTCGCGGATGAACACGGTGCACCGCAGCCGGGCGATGTCCCCCTCATCCCGAGGCCAGGAAGCCGGTTCTACGGTGAATATGGGCATGCTGAGCAGCGACAGGTACGAGAGGTTAAAATGCCGATCTTTTCATCGCCGAGTTTGCCATGAAACTTTACGGTATCCCCAACTGCTCCACCGTCAAGAAGGCGCGCGCCTGGCTGGAAGAACGTGGCATCGAATACGATTTCCACGACTACAAGAAGGCCGGCGTGCCCACCAAAACCCTCAAGGAAATTATGAAGGTGGTGGGCTGGGAAGCCCTGCTCAACCGCAGTGGGCCCACCTGGCGCAAACTGCCGGATGAGACCAAGGCCGCCGTGACCAACGCGACATCCGCCCTGAAGGTCATGCAGGACAATCCCAGCGTCATCAAGCGGCCCATCATCGACCGGGACGGGCAGTATCAAGTGGGCTTCAGCGAGGATAATTACGCCGCCTTTTTCGGAGAGTGAGTGTGGGCTCTCTCCAGCATTTCATTGTTTTCAATACAAACTTATGACGGATGCCGGGCGCTTCCCCGGCATTCCTCCAGCCAGTGACTGAATCGGTCCTCACCTACGCACGCGAACTGATCGCCAGACCCTCCGTGACCCCCGATGACGCGGGTTGCCAGGATTGGCTCGCCGACCGCCTCTTGCCCCTGGGCTTCCGGGTGGAAAAGATCGTTTCCGGGCAGGTCACCAATCTGTGGGCGCGGCGCGGAGATGCCGCCCCCCTCTTCTGCTTCGCCGGCCACACGGACGTGGTGCCCACCGGCCCCCTGGAGCAATGGAGCGGCGATCCTTTCGCCCCCACCCTGCGCGACGGCATGTTGTACGGCCGAGGCGCGGCGGACATGAAGGGTTCCATCGCCGCCTTCCTGGTCGCCGTGGAAGGCTTCGTTGCCGCGCATCCCGACCACCCAGGCTCCATCGCCTGGCTGATCACCTCGGACGAGGAAGGGCCCGCCGTGGACGGTACCGTTAAAGTCGTGGAACGCCTGGCCGGAAGCAACGAGTCCATCGACTGGTGCATCGTCGGCGAACCCACCTGCGCCGCGACCTTCGGCGACACCATGAAGAACGGCCGGCGCGGGTCCCTGCACGGTCGGCTGCGGGTCAAGGGGGTACAGGGTCACATCGCCTATCCCCAACTGGCCAGCAATCCCATCCACCTGGCCGCCCCCGCCATCGCCGAGCTGGCGGCCATGGAGTGGGACCGGGGCAACGAGTACTTTCCGCCCACTACTTGGCAGATCTCCAACATTCACGGCGGCACCGGCGCCACCAACGTGATCCCCGGCCACGTGGATATCGTCTTCAACTTTCGCCACGGCACCGCCAGCGGCGTGCAGGACCTGCGGGAACGGGTGCACGCCATCCTGGACCGGCACGGACTGGACTACGACCTGGAGTGGGAGATCGGCGCCAAACCCTTCCTCACCCCCCGCGGCCGGCTGGTGGAAGCCCTCGGCGAGGCCATCCATGAGACCCTCGGTGTCGAGGCCGAGCTGTCCACCACCGGCGGCACCTCCGACGGGCGCTTCATCGCCGACATCGCCCGCGAGGTGGTGGAATTCGGCCCGGTAAACAAGACCATCCACAAGATCGACGAATGCGTCGGCGCGGATGAACTGGAAGACCTGGCGCGCATCTACCGGCGCACCCTGGAGAAGCTGCTGCATGTTTGAGGAGGCCCGCCGGGAACTGGTCACCGTCCGCGATTGGCTGCGCTTCGCCGTCTCGCGCTTTCGCGAGGCCGGCCTGCACTTCGGCCACGGTACCCAGGATGCCTTCGACGAGGCCGCCTACCTGATCCTGCACATCCTGCACTTGCCCCTGGCCCGGCTGGAGCCCTTCCTGGACGCCCGCCTGCTGCCCGGTGAGGCCGAACAGATCGCCAGCCTGCTGGAACGGCGCATCAGTGAGCGCCTGCCCGCGCCCTACCTGTCCCACGAGGCCTTCCTGCATGGCTGGCGCTTCTACGTGGACGAACGGGTCATCGTGCCGCGCTCCTTCCTGGCCGGCCTGATCCTGGAGCATTTTCAGCCCTGGCTGGACGAATCCACATTGGTGGACAGCGCCCTGGACATGTGCACCGGCTCTGGTTGCCTGGCCATCCTCCTCGCCCATGCCTTCCCGGACGCACGGGTGGACGGGGTGGACCTGTCCACCGATGCCCTGGAAGTGGCCCGCCGCAACGTGGACGACTATGGCCTGGGAACCCGTGTCGGCCTGATCCACTCGGACCTGTTCGCGAGTTTGCAGGGCCGGACCTACGACCTGATCGTCTCCAATCCCCCCTATGTGGATGCCCAGGCCATGGCCGACCTGCCCCCGGAATACCGCCACGAGCCGCGCATGGCCCTGGCCTCCGGGCAGGACGGCCTGGACGCGGTGCGTGCCATCCTCGATCAGGCGCCCGCCCATTTGAACGCGGGCGGGCTGCTGGCGGTGGAGATCGGCCACAACCGCGCCGCCCTGGAAGAGGCCTTCCCCCATCTGCCCTTCACCTGGCCGGACCTGGAAGGCGGGGAGGACATGGTCTTCCTGATCACCCGCGAGCAGTTGGCGGCGGCATGACTGCCGCGAAACTCAACGAACGCAATACAGTCCGGTTAGCTTACTAACCGTCCTTCCATCGCAAGGAGCACTTCATGGAACAACAACTCGATGTCTTCGTCGCTTCGCTGACCACCTTCTGGACCGAACTGGCCAGTTTCATCCCCCAGTTGCTCGCCGCCCTGGTGCTGCTGGCCGTCGGCTGGATACTTGCCAAGCTGGCGCGCACCGGCCTGACCCGCCTGCTGCATGCCCTCAAGTTCGACCAGATCACCGAGCGTTCGGGGCTTGAAGCCTTCCTCAAGCAGGCCGAGTTGGACGTCTCCGTGTCCAAGATCCTGGGCAGCCTGGTTTACTGGCTGATCATCCTCATCATGATCGTTACCGTAGCGAACTCCCTGGGGCTGGGCATGGTGGCCGACCTGTTCAACAAGGTGGTGCTCTACATCCCCAATGTCATCGTCTCCATCCTGGTGCTGGTGTTCGGCAGCATCCTGGCCCGGTTCGTGAACCGCATCGTGTTCGCCTGGCTGAACAACATCGGCTTCACCGGTGCCCTGACGGTATCGACCTTCTCGGAATACGCCATGCTGGTGTTCGTGTTCTTCGTGGCCATCGAGCAATTGCAGATCGCCCACGAACTGATCACCGCCGCCTTCATCATCGCCTTCGGCGCCATCGGTCTGGCCTTCGCCATCGCCTTCGGACTGGGCGCCAGGGATTGGGCCGCGCGGATGGTGCAGCAGATGACCGAGAAGAGGAAGTAAGGACATCTCGCGGCAAGAAAACGCCCGGCCGGGCTCGGCTGGGCTTTGTCATTCCGGACGGTCAGGGCAGGATGCCCGGCTCCGGATCCGCCCCCTAAGAACAACACGTCTTAAAACAACACGTTCTCGATCATGGGCTGAGGTGCTCGCCGAATTACATCCCCTGCCTTCACGTCCACCTGGATTTCAGTCGTGCCGTCGTCACCCCGATTGCCGGGCACGCCATATGCACCATTGGCGCCCTGCCCTCCTTCGGTGCCGGTGGCGGCCATGATGGCGATGGAGGAACCAGTCTTGCCGGATTCTTCCTCCGCCTTGGCTTGAACCGCGCCTGCCCTGCCGCCCAAGCCGCCGCGGCCGCCCTCGCCCCCCTTACCGCCATCACCTCCCTGGGACAAGGGGATAAAGGCTGTCACCATGTCCGGGTTGGAAACCACCACCAAGACTTTTCCACCGCTTCCACCGTTGCCGCCATTGCCACCGTTGCCGCCATTGCCGCCGCGGCCCCCGCTACCCCCCCCATACTTGCCGTCGCCACCATTGCCGCCGGCTCCGCCATTGCCTCCGTGGGCACCGTCTCCACCTGCTCCTCCATATGAACTCACCTGCAAGGGCCGATCATTGAGTTGACGCAAATAATACTTGGGGGTTAGGCCAGGGCCAGTAGTCTCGATCAGGACCAAACGGTGCAAGCCATCCAAGGTGCGCACTTCCTGGGCCAGCACTTGGATGCCCGGACCATTGCGACCGTTACGGCCGGGACTGCCTGGCGTGCCGTCCGTCCCCGACGCCCCGGCACCGCCCAGTCCTACCTGATTGGCCGCGCCGCTGGTGCCCGAACTCCCTGATTGGCCGGCAATGCCGGGTGTGCCGGTCTGGCCACGGAACTCGATGGTGTCCGTTTTCATCAAGGGCAGACCATTAAGCAGGTCCGGCTTGATGGCGTGGGAAACCACCATATCGTCCCGACCTTCATAGGTGGCAATGACCTTGTAATTGTTGCCCACCATGCGATGGTAGTTGTTCTGAAGCACCAGAACGTTCTCAGTCTCGTTGTAAACCAGGTTCTCCCCAATCAGCTGCAGTTTGGCGGGACGAAGGGTGGGGCTGCCCTTCTCGGCCGGTAGGGTGTACACGCGGCCTTCCTTGTCGCGCACGCCGAATATCAAGGGAACGGTGCTACCGGGAATAGCGGAGGTCACCGCCAGAGTTTCCGCGCCGAGGAAGATGTCCACCACGTCGCCGCTATCCGGGCCTTCTACGGCGGCGAAATCGGGCATGAAACGGGCCTGTTGAGACAGGCTTTCCTTGCCCTTGTATTTCACCGTTAGGCCATAGCCGCCCATATCCAGGACTTTCTTGTCGTTCAACGGCGTCAATTCGAGGCGTTCTGGCGAAAAACGCATGTTCACCGGTTCTAACACCAGACGCTCCAACGGCAGGCCATCGCGTTGCGCGCCCAGGGTGAAGTTACGGCCCTCGTCGTCCTGAACCTGCAATTCGAGGGGTAGCGGGACGCCCGGCGGCAAACGCCCACCCTCTGCGATACCTCCCACGGTGAAGCGAAGCGCGGCCACGTGCTCCGGCGCAGGCCCCAGCAGGGGTGCCCAATCCGGGAACACGGTGAGCTTGCCCTTGACCTCCGGATGCCTCTTGTGGGAGACCACGATCTCGTAATGGCTGCCTGTGTTCTGACCGACGCTGGGCAGGAAGCTCAGGGCCTTCTTGCCTTCGTCGAAGCGGGCATTGACCGTGGTGATCACCACGTCGTCCCAGGGCAGGGTGTTGTCTGCTGTGCTGAAGACCTTGCCCTCCCTGTCCTTCGCCTGGATTTGCAGAGGCGCGGTAGTGCCTGGAACCACCCTGCCCCTGGCATCCAGGCCGGTGGAAATAGCCTGAATGGAAGTGACGTCCACCATGCCCTCGGTGGCACAGCCTGCCGCCAGGCTAGCGACAAACAGCGGCACGAGGATGGATTTCCAGCGATATCCCATGTGCATCGCATACTCCCTATGCGTTTTCCGTGAGTTGTTCATTTGGACTTGGTGGTGAGTTCGATCAGTAAGGACAGGGATTCCCGGTCGAACTTGCCGTGCGGCCAGCGGCGTCGATACTCGCGTACATCCCGCAGGTCACGGCTTCGGGTGACGAGATTCCAGAAGGCAATCTCTTCCCGATCCGCCTGACTGATAGATGCCTCGGTGGTCTGCCGCGCATGGATGGAAACAATCAGTTCTCGCGCCTTGGGACCCAGTGAACTCAGAGGATAGGCAGCGATGAATGACTCCAGTTGCTGAATGTCCTTGGCATCCCGGCAGCGCTGCCAGACCGCCAGTTCTTCCTTGCCCACTGGCCGCAAGTCGGCGAACCGCCCATAGGCCATTCCGTAGTCCCGCTTGACCTCGGCCCAATCATTGTCGGCCGCTTCCGCCACGGTGACCACATCCCCCGATGCCAGGGTGGCCACCTTCGCCGATTTATCACGTGGCTTGAAGTGCAGGCTGGTGGTGGTGATGGCGATGTATTGGCCGGGGGTACGGGGGTATTCCGCCACTAGGGTGTCCCGCAACCCCTTCGCCTCCTCCAGGTGCGCGCTGAGTGGATATCGGGCGATGAAATCGTCCACCAGGGCCAGGCGCCGGGCCTCCTGGGTCTCGTTCCAGGCGACGTTGTCCTCGGCCTTCTGGGAGCCGGCGCCGAGGGCGGCATGGAAACGACCCATCTTCACCGGCTCGGGCGTGACCGCCGCCCGAATCTTGTAGTGGTAGCAGTCCTTGTCCCAACGCCGCTCGATCTCCTCGAGCACGCGGACCTGGGCTTGGGTGTAGGCGGCGATGAGATCCTGCTCCAAGGCCATGTCCTTAATCATGGTGGTCGATCTCACCAGGCTGAGCACCTGCTCGGAGGCTCGGCGTGTTGCTTCCTTGCGCGCAGCTTCCTCTGTTTGCTTGCGGGACTTGTCGTCGCCCATGCAGGCATTGCCCTCGGCGATAGTCTTCTGGTTCGGCTCGGACGTCTCCGCGGATTGGACCGTCTCTTGGACTGGCGGCGCCTGAGGTGCCTCCTTGCTCGACACGGCTCGTGGCTTGGGCGCGGCCGCCGGCGCAGATGCCTTGTTGGTCGAGGCTTGAGCCCCCAAGGCGCACATCGTCGCCAAGAGGAATCCGAGGCGGATCAGCCTGTCCATATCATGTTCTCCCGTTGCATCTTTGGGTCTCCCTCAGTGAATCAAGGTCATATCGAGTCCGCCAGCAGTCGTAGAAGAGTCTCGCAGCTTTCCGAATAGCGGCCGTCAGGGTAGTCGCGCATATATTGCCGCAGACGCGCCCGCGCCTCCTGGCGGCGGCCCATCTGATGCAGGGCCTTGCCGGTCATGAACAGGGCCGTTTCGCGCTGCTGCGCCGGCTTGGCCGCGTCGAGCAGCAGGGCGTATTCCGCCAGGGCGGCCGCGGCCCCGTCCGGTTCTCGGCCATGAACGGCGGCCCGCTCCAAGTGGGCATCGGCATTTAGTATGGCGTCGTCCGTGAGGTCCAGCGCCACCTGCAGCACCGCCAGCGCCTCGGAGTGCCGTCCCGCGTCGGCCAGGTAGCGGCTGTAATTGATATTCCAGCGGGCGATGATCTCCGGCAGCAGATCCACCTCTGCCCAAGAGGCGGGGGGCGAATCAGTGGCGGCGTTGAGCGTCTGGCGCGCGCGGGACAGGGGGGAGGCCGGGTCCAGGGCGATGGGCGGGATGGGGTCCAGGCCGCGGGTGGTCTGCACCACCGTGTCCGCGGTCAGAAACTGTTCACCGCTGCCCAGGCCGCGCACCTGCACCCGGCCCGTGTTGCCGAAGAACACATTGGCCTGGCCACGATGGATGAGTGCGAAATCCGTGCCGCGGATGCCCGCCGTGGCGGTGAGGGTGTTGAAGCGGTAGTCGGCCAAACCCTCGGGTCGGTGGCTGATCGTGGCGCGCAGCTTGCCGGCAAGCAGGGAAAACAGCCCTGATCGTCGTCCGCCGTCCAGGTGACGGATGAGGAACTCGGACCCGGCCGTGAGCACCACCCGGCTGTCGTCGCCGAACGCCAGCACCGCCCAGCCGTCCTTGCCGGTACGCACACGATCGCCGACCCGCACCTGGCTGCCAGCCAGGGCGGGCCGATAGGCGGCGAACCCGGCGCCCTGGACCTGCACCTCACCCATGATTTGCGCGAGGGTAATGTCCACCGCGGTGGCGTCTGCCATGCCCAGGGTCAGCAGCCCAATGGCGGAGAGGGTGCGCCGCCAGGCCATCTGGTCATGGCCCAGTGACCTGACGATATCGAGCAGGTCTTTCCAGAGGGTCGTTGCCGTGGCGATGCTGGGTATGGTCATCATGCACCCCTACCGATTGCCCGACGACGGAGCGATATGGGCGGATCGCGGTGGTGATCCCGCGCCCAGCCTCTCCAGTACGAAAGCGGCTTGCCGATCGCCCGGCGCCAGACGCAAGGCCTGCTGTAGCTGCACCCGTGCCTGGGCTTCCTCGCCACGTTGATAGTGGAGCATGCCCAAAGCGCGGCGCAACGCGGGATCCTCGGGGTAAGTCGCGATGCCCTCCCTCAGATAATCCATTGCGCGCACTTCATCCTGCATCTCCTGATGACATAGGGCCGCGAAATAGTAGGCATCGGTGGAAGGCGCCGCGGCAATGGCCTGTTCGAACAACCCCGCCGCACGGCCGAAATTCTTGGCTCGGAAAAGGCGCCCTGCCTCCACCAGCCAGCTCGTAACCATATCCTGCCTAATGGCAGGAGACAGGTGTGCATATGTGTTGATCCTCACCGGCACTGCCCGGCCCTCTGGAGGCCGGCGGTTGAGGGCCTCGCTTACCACCACCCCATCCACGCGCATGAGCGAGGGGTCCAGGGTACCCCAGAAGTTGGCCTCCAGCAGCGTGCCAGTTTCGGCACGTAGGTTGATATCGTTGTGCAGCAGGCTGTTGTCACGGAATTCGCCCACGAATCCTTCCATCTCCACACCCAGGACATTGTTGGCAATGGTGTTCTGGTTCAGGGAGGCATCCGTCCTGGCCAGACGAATGCCGGTCTTGTTGTCGGATACCGTCAGTTTTACCAGGCTGACGCTTCCATCACCCTCGACGGAAATACCCGTGCCACAGCGATTGAGCTGACCCGATTCCAGAACTCCCCGTGCTCGTTCCAGGCGCAGGCAGGTAGTCGCTCCAGCAACAGAGAAACCCCGCAAGCCGATACTCCCCTGCTCCACGCGCAGTCCCTTCCAGGGCGCGTCCATCCGACCCGTCAGGGTCACCGGTTCCGCGTTGGCGTCCGCCACCAAGCCGCCCCGTATGATGAGCGAGGCATCCGGGGCGAAGGCCAGGCGCGTGGCGGGCAACAGGCGCAACGTGACACCGCGCCGCACCTCCAGGTCACCCTCCACCAGGAAATTGCCGGCCAGTTCCCGATCGATGTCGATGGGGCCTTTCAGTGGCTCGAAGCCCTCGGGCAATAATCGGCCTCGCGCCGGCCGGCTGGGTTCCGACTCGTTGCCGGCCCGGTCCACGGCTACGATGCGGTAGTAGCGCACGTTGCCCGCACTGCTGCCCCGGTCCGTGAAGGCGTGCGTCTCCACCTGGCCTACTGGGCTGTAACCGCTGAGCGGCTGATCAGAACGCAATACCTTGTAGGCCGCCAGGTCCGGACTGGCCACCTCTTCCCAGTTCAACTCCACCTGGCCGGGCAGGGAACGCGCCACCAACCCTGTAGGGACAGCGGGCGGCGCTGTGTCCAGGGTGACCAGCGCCATGTCGTACCAATGGTTCTCTAGGCCGTTGCGCGCCCGAACCCTCACCCGGATTGAGGCCATGCGTACATCGTCCTTGTCCTGGACGCGATATTGGCCCACATAGACACCAGGTGATTTCTCTTGCATGGGAATGGATTGGCGATGGTCGCCAATGGCAAAGAATGCCAAGGCACCGGGTTCCGACTGCACCGCCACTTGGAGCGTCCTGCCCAGCCCGAAGGGCGATTCACCGGCATTCGTGAGCAGGTCCTCGATCCTCGGTCCCACGGATCCGATGCCGCCCGGCGGATCTGGGATGGCCTTGGCCAGTTTGTAACCCAGCTCACTGACCATGCGGACACGCTGCGCATCCCGCAGATTGAACGCTGTAGACACAGCGGCGATGGCGAGGCCGATGGGATTAAGGCTGAAGCTGCCTTCCTTGAAGGAAGCACGCTGCCGCTCTGCGAACACGGTTTCACCGGACTGCACATCCAGCATGCGGATCTCCGCAGTCGCTGCCAGTTCCGAGTACACCCCCGCGTATATTCTATTGAACTCAGTCACCCGTCCCGTGATGACCCCTGTGCAGCCCAGGCTCTGGCACAGGCTTCCAAAGTCAAGGATGCCGGGCTTGCCCGGCTGCACCCTGGCCATGGACAGTATCTTGTCGTCGATGGCCAGCAGTTCGATGTCGCTATAGGGCTTGGAACTGAAGTGATTGTAGAAGGCGCGCCGCGCCTCCTCGGCGATGCCAGGCTCATCCGTGGCGTTGTCAAATGGCAAAATGGCTATGACCGAAGGCAGATGCTTGGCGTTGGAAGTAACCGTCATCGAATCCGGGTTAACCGCGGGTTCGGCCATTGCCAAGGTGCAAGGCAAGACGGCCCCCAACATCAGCAGGCAGAGCGATCGCCCATCGAATAGACCGCCATTGTTCTGATATCCCGCCCCCACGGTCACTACTCCCTGTCACTTATCAATACTATTGATATATCTTACCAATACCCATACAAACTCAGGGGGAAGACATGCAAAGGTTTATGAGGCTCGCGCCCCTTCTGGCGCTATGTCTGGCCATGACTCCGCCAACGATAGTGGCCAGCGGCATCATCGTCACCGCCGGCGATGCTGGAACCAAGGCCTGGCTGGCCAAACAAAACCTGGCTCTCACAAATACGCCCACGGAAGCCTTCGCCCAGGGCTATATCCTGGTGGCCGGTCAAGGCTTGCCGAAATCAGGAAGCAACCCATCCCAACAACGGCTCACGGCATTACGGGCCGCTGAGGTGGCCGCCTACCGGCGTCTGGCGGAAATACTCGATGGGGTAACGGTTTCCGGCCAGGTGACGGTTCGCGATTGCACCCTCAGCAGCGACTTGGTCAAGGCGGCGGTAAATGGCTTCGTGCGCGGAGCACGCAAGGTTTACGAATCCTGGAACCCCGAAGAGGGAGTGGCAACAGTACTCATGGAAGTGGGCATCAACGGCGCGAATAGCGTCACCGATGTCATGTACCAGCAATACATCAATGCCCCCGATGGCCGTGCGAGCCTCCAGACAGTCGCCTACAAGCCGTCGGAGACTGGCCTGATGATGGTAACAACCAGTCAGAGGCCCCCTCCTTCCACGCAGGCGAGCCAGGATGGCCTGATCATCGACGCGCGGGATTTGGATTTCCATCCAGCGCTCATCAACCGGATATTTACACGCCAGGGCGAATCCCTTTACGACCCCTCGAAGATCAGCCAGAAAATTCTCGTCGAGCAAGGCGCAGGGGAATACACCAACACCCTGGAAAAGGCTCATGCGGCCCTGGAAGCGCGCGGCGCCAAGACACCTCTCGTGATCAAGGCCCTAGGCCTGAAATCGCCCGCGGATCTGTTAGTGAGTGACGATGATGCAGTCCGTATTTTCAGTGCCGACCAGAAAATCAATTTTCTCGCATCTGCGAAGGTCGTTTTCGTGCTCAAGTAGGGTGCGCTGTCAGGCCAGAACATCCACGGGAGTGCAATAGAAAAATCCCCAACCGAGATCGGTTGGGGATGTAAGTGTGATGGTGGAGGCGGCGTCAATCGAATAATAAGCTACAAGCACCAATAGTTCTAGTTAGTTGGTAAGTGTACATAGATAGTTACCGTCAATATTACCGTCACCAGTTCATCCGTGATGAGTCGTCGCACGAACCAAGCTCGGGCCATTGGCCGGGGACAGCGGTAGTTCAAGAGGATGTTGCACTGAGGGGTAACCGACGGGTGTAACGTGCTTGCCGCCATTTAGTATGATGCCTTGTAGGGCTCGGAAGGGTCAACTCCGGACGTTCGAGCCAGAAGACTTGTATGGCTCCAGTTCGGCCGAAGCGGTCACGTTGCTGACGATGTTCGGATGCCCGCAACCGACCCATAGTCGACATCTGCTTGGGATGAAAACAGATACCCGCTACCGTTAGCAAGCGGGCAACACGCCCCATATCAGGTAGCTAGCTTGCTACTCGTCAGTGTATTGCAAGCGCTCGCCGATCCCTGGAAGTGGCAGTTCAGGCGGCGCGGTGTAAGCGCGGTGTAAGATTTCCATTAGATTATCAGGGGTACTCATGGCCGGAGAAGATCGAATTCCGAACATCTACTTCTCGGATGTCTTCGGCGTGCCGCCAGAGGTCCTAGAAGAGTATGGCGCGTTCAACGTCGCGCTGGTCAACGACCTGCCCCTCTTTGTTGATCCCTTCCTGCTTTACGATAGCCAGAACCCTGCTTATCGGGAACTGCACGACGGGATCATCACGTACCTTTGCTTCCTTCGGGATCGGGCCGTCGCAGGTGAACTGACTCCTGGCTCGATCTCGCAGTGGCTGTTGTTCAAAGAGATCAAGCAGAACTGGCTCGGCTTCAGCAAGACTGGCAATGTCGGTACAGGCCTTGGACCTGAGTTCGCGCGTGCTCTCGCTCGTAACCTTACTGCCGTCTTCAAAGACTTCGGCAATGAGACCATTTCGCACGGCAGCCATTTGGAAAAGCTGGGGTTGCTGAGCGGCGGTGTGGGTCGAGATCACCTCAGCGACTTCACCACAAACCTGATCAAGAGCTACTTGCTGGAGTACACGCAGGACTTCGCACTTGCATATGTGCGACCGCTGCAGCGTGCGCGTTGCCGCGTCGAGCGCGTCCGGTTCGACTACGACACACAGCGATGGCAAGCCGACTACTTCGAGCTGCCGGTCGCCAATGGCGACTACGTCATCCTGACGCCGAAGGAGATCCTGACGCGCGACGAGGCCTGGATCAACCAGACTGACCTGCTCGACCACTTCCATAGCATCTGCGTCTCGCTTCCCGACGAAGTACTGCGGACCCAGGTAAATGAGCACTTCTACAGGCAGATCAACCGGCGGACGAAGGAGAAGGAGAAGCGCGCCGCAGCCATGAGGACTATTGAGCAGTTCCACGAACTGCTCGACTACTACATCCGGTGGAAGGAAGAGCACGGGTCTGAAGCCCACCGATCCGCAGACGCGAAGGTGCGCGAGACGCACCAGCAATTCGTCGAGAACATAAAGGCCTTGGTCAGTGAGCACCTGGCCGGCACTGAGTTCTACAAATACGACTCTTCGTACGAGCAGAGCATGAAGCGAGTCTTGTATCTGAAGCATGTAATCGAGGATCAGGGGGGACACCGACTGTTCTACGTGAACGGGCAGCCGATCAAGCGCGAGGTTGACCTACACGTGATGTTCAGGCTCACATGGTTCGACAACTCCGCCGACCTCGATCTGAACGCCGAAGTCAACAACGGACGTGGTCCGGTGGACTTCAAGGTCTCCAAGGGCAAGAAGAACGCGAGCCTTGTCGAGTTCAAGCTCGCCAAGAACACGGCCTTGGAGAAAAACCTACAGCATCAAGTCGCCATTTACGAGAAAGCCAGTGACGCGAAGGCATCGATCAAAGTCATCATGTACTTCAACGACTCAGAGCTGCAGCGAGTCAAGGACATTATCAAGCGGTTGAAGCTGGCCGACTGCAAGGACATCGTATTGATTGACGCGAGTCCGAAGGCTTCTGCGTCAAAGGCTGACGACCACTGAGGACGCTCTACGCAGCGAGGCAAGCCAACCTGCCGAAAACGCAGGTGACCGCTCTTTGGTTCTATCACCTACGCCCACTACTGGACGATTGCAGACGCTGCCTCAGCGCCACCTGGTCGTCCGCTTCGGCCGATACTGAGACGGAGGTTTGCCTATGCCGACTGGCAGGAACCTGTGGACAAAGGTCCTTGAATGAGCTGGATGGACAGGTATCCAGACGACACCTGCCCCAGGGAGGGGCAGTCGAGGATGGCAGGGGTGGTCATGTCCAGACCTTTGATATCATGGTCATGTGAACGAACCGTCGATATTTCGTTACCAATTGGGCTCTTTAGATAAGGAAACTTGTTGATTGACAAGACTATTTCTGTTGGCGCATAACTTGCATAGAGCATTGAAGGTTACTGTTGAAACAAATAATATGATCAAGATGAAATCACTTAAATCATATGTTGGGGGATTTATTCTTTATTGCACCCTATGCGCATCTCAATCTTTTTCTTTGCCAATATATCACGATCCAGTCACTGGCTATGACTGGATGCAGCCATCTATTTATTACAAACCCAATTACCCGGATTACTATCAAATATCCTGGGGGGAAGCAAACAATATGTGCCCATCTGCTGTTTGCTCAGGAACATACCATGGCATTAATTTCGACGGGTGGCACTGGGCGACCTCTTATCAAGTGGCCGAATTGTTTACCAATCTTCTAGGCCCTTCGAATGACGGAGCCCCCTTGTATAATAAAGACTTCAGCACTCCTTACACTGTAATGACGATATTTGACACAATATTATCACCATCTGAGTCTGGCGGATGGGGATCAACCTCAGATAGATATGGTATTTGGTTTATGCTGTCTGGATACACATCTAACAGAAGCCTCACTGGTATCCCCCCAAGGCCTGAGACGGGTGACTTCATTGGTGTAATGACTGCCAGCATGTCTGCAATTGCTGTATATAATGTCGATTCCGTCACTGGAATTCAATTATTGGAGTCGGGATCATCTAGTGCATGGGTGGGTGATCCTGCCACTGATGATGGTTTACCAGAATCACAACAGTTGCCAGGCATCGGCGCATGGTTTGTACGTACTAGCAATACAAGTAACAATCAACTTCCCGAACCCGCCTCGCTTGTCCTGGTGTGTTGTGGTCTCGCACTATTAAGCATAATGCGGAGGCAAGTTACCAAATAAATCCGTGAACGGTGGCACGTGGTTTATATTCTCACATATTATTATGGCCTTACTATGAGTGGCTCCTTTGGCCGAGAAAAAGCCAGACAAGAGAATACTTGTCAATGGCTGCTGTTGCGTAGATTTGAGACGGCAAGCGATTTTATTTGCTTGGTTTATAAGAAATAAACACCCCAATTCCTATAAGCATCGTAAGCCAGATGCTTGGCTCAGGAACGGGAGTTATTGGTATTAACAGAAAACCATGATTTTCCAATTGCGGATTTTGCCCATATCCGACTATAAAGCCAGAATCATTTACGGCAGTTGCAACTTGCAAAGACCAGCCAGCCCCAGTAGCGTCTAGCAAGGTATTAATGGCGATTGGGCTGCCGTTGTACCATAGGGTGGCTTTTTCTGCGCTTGCGCCGACGATTAATTGTTGACTATTGATATCGAGGGCGTAGCTATTTGTATAATCAAAAGGATTGGTGCCTATGGACCCAAGATCATTAATAATTCCGTTATCCCAGATCGTGGCGTGATAACTTGAATTTCCAACGGTGTAGCTATAACCGACAATCTGACCAAGATCATTAATGCTGTGGGCAAAGCTAGCCGTACCACCAAGTGTCCCAAGGTCAGTGATGGTGCCCTCGCTCCAAAGCGTCGCATGAATGTCCAAACTAGGTTTGATTCCTTCGCTGTGCCCCACTATCTGGCCGCTATTGTTGATACTGGTCGCTTGACTGGCGTATCCATAGATACCACCTAGCGTGCCCAGGTCAATCGCGTTGCCAGCTTCCCAAAGGGTGGCATGGTAGGCATTGGTATCTGTCTGACTCAAGCCGACAACCTGTCCATGGTCATTTATTGAATTAGCGAAGCTGTTAGCGCCACCGAGCGTACCTAAATCGATCTTTTTGGTGCCTGCCCAAGTTGCGGCGTGAAACATTGGCTCAGTTGATACCAGGCGATCAAACCCCGAGATTACGCCAGAATTATTTATACCTGTGGGGCGTCCAATTCCGAAATCACTGAATTCTCCATTTTGCCATGTATAAATTCGGTCGCCATCACCTGGGGCTTCTCCAACCACAAGCCCTGAATTATTTATTCCATACGCACGCACAATAGGGCCTAAATCCACAAGCGAGTACGTTAATGGAGCTGCATATGATAATGAAATATCAAGAAATGCCAGCATTGTTGCTGAGAAGGCCGCATAGATATAGCGCATGGATTTTTTTTCGTTAAATTTGTCTCGATATTTCCCTTATTCGGGCCGGCCAACTGCACCGGCGTAGGCCGAGACGAGCCTATCACCCGGCCTCACCCCGCAGCAAGGGCCGCGCCGGCCCTACGGGCCGTCGCTTCCTCCCTTGCTGCGGGGACCCCCAGGCCGGGCGATATGACGCCTCGCCCCCCGCCGGTGCGATGATGGCCGGCCCTCCGTTCATGTTCGGTATCTCTGCGATGGGCACGCCTTGCCCTTGGGTCCGTACAGTTATTGACACGAGTCCAAGGGGCCTTTGGCTCACATCCACGGGGACGAATCTCCCATTGGTGTTGGCGTGTCTCGGTTACCGTGCCGGTGACGGTAACCCGCAGCCCATAGACGCGCTTGCTCGCCTCTTCACCGTAACGGTTACGAACGGTAACTGGAACGCCGCTCAGTAACCGTATCGGTTCCTGGTACTCAAGGACGATAGGGCAATCTTTCCTGGGCAGTGTAGGACCGCCCATGGCCTGCACGTATCCGGCCCAGTCTCCCCGGTCCGCTGCCTTCCTTGCCCGTTCCAGAACAGTATCCGTAACGGGAACGGTACGGAGTCGGCGCAGCTCCCGCCATATGCCTACGGACGGGCCGCCAATCTGTTGAAATTGGCGTATGCCCCAGGCTGAGGCCCAGGCCTCCACCCTGGAAGCGGCCTGGGCAGGATCAATACCGCTCTGTTCCTGCTCTCCTTCCTGTACCGGTACCCGTTCCTGTTCCAGGCCGTAGCCGTCTAGATTCTTCGAGATGTACTTGGCGATGTAGCTGGCCGCGCTGCCCTTGGTGGGATCGATCTTGATCCATTTCACCCGGTATTCAGACGCCCCCGGCTCGTCTGGGCTGTCTTGCAAGGCGTAGCGTCGAAAGATAGCTTCGAGTGTTCCGAGCTTGGCCGGCTCACAGAACAAGAGAAGATGCCAATGGGGAGTGCCGTCATGGTGGGGTTCGGCAATGCGAAATCCGTAAACGTAAATGCCCTTGCGGGCCAGTGTGGCCCGGATGCGTGCCCATACCCTGCAAAGATAGGCTTGGCCTTGGTGGGGGTTGCTGCCGTCATAGCGTTCGTTGGGCTCCCCGCTGTGCATATGCCGGGCATGGAACCGGCTTGGACAGGTCAAGGTAATGAACACGCCTTCATGCCCGACTTGCTTGGCTATGTGTTCAAAGCCGCTGACACGGGTCATGAGTTCGGCCCGACGGTTACGGGGATTCGCCAAGGAGCGGTTGGCAACATCCCCCAGGTTTATTGACTCTTCAAGTTCATTAACCGCTTCCAGTTCTTCCAGGGTTGCGGCATTGCGCCGCTTCTGTTCCTGGCGCCGGATGAACGTGTCTTCCGTCACATACCGATCGGCGCGGCTTGAGACCATCCCGGCCTTGATGGCCAGGGCCTCCACCTGTCGGGTCAAGGTCTTGCGTATTTGGCGCCGCAGCCAGTATTCATCAGTCATGCGCTGCAGGGCGCCCCGATCTGTGACCTTGGGGCCGGGAGGCCGGATGCCCCACCCCTGTAGCCGCGTTGCCAAAGCCAGACGCGCCGTACCGGCTTCTTTGTAGAGTGCAACGATGTCCATGTGCAGGGCGGCCATTTCTCGCGCCCGGTCCCGGATATCCTCGTCGCTGGCGGATGCGGAAAGCCTCAGCCCCTTGAATGGCTCGCAGCTTTCCCGCAGGAAAACGTTTGCAGCGAACTCGCCATGATCTGATAGACGCCTGCGGTATTCCCGTTCAAGCTGGCGTAGCCAGCGAGGCGGGAGGTTGGCGAGGAGACCCTCTTTCCAAGCCTCGTTATCAGCCTGGATAACCTGCTGGAAAGCCCTTAGGCGGGGGGCAGTCCAAGGCTGGCCGCGCATGGTTTGCTCGTCTTAACGGGGCGAACGGATGTCGGCTTAGGCTTGATAAGGTCTCTTGCGGGCGGCTTCTAGCTGTTTGACCAGAACGCGGATT
>DEQR01000058.1 GCA_002360535.1 Thiobacillus sp. UBA3361 | reverse complement strand
CTCGGCGCCCTCGCGTTTGATGCGTATAGTCGGGCGGGTGCCGGTTTTGGGTTTGTCGGATGACGAAGACAAGGGAATTCCTCAACAAGTTGAAGCCCAGCCCCATGACCCTGGCGTTGCTGGGACTGATCGCCTACCTATGGTTCCGCCCGCCCGCCTGGGTGGAGGAGCGGGTCGAGCCCGCGCCGGACGTGGCCATCGCCGGGGTGGCCGGCGCGGCCAGCCTGGCGGACTTGCGCGGCAAGGTGGTGCTGGNNAGAAGAAGTAGGCTTTTTTTTTTCAAGCAGAGTTCGACCGCGCGCCCCGCGCCCTGGGTGAGTGCCTCCTTGAGGCCGCCCGCGGCGTCGGCGTTGCTGAGCCCGGCGAGATCGACCGCCCAGGCGGGCGCGCAGATGACAAGAATGGCGAAAGCTCGCAGAATCGAACGCATTGCAGTCTCCGGGAAGTGTGGAACACAGGGTATGAAAGCGAAGATCTTTGTGCTGGTTGCAGTGGTCATGCTCGGCATTGCCGGTCTTCTTGTCTACTCCAAGAAGCCCGCCGCGCCCGACCTCGCCTTTTCCACGCTGCAGGGTCAGACCTTCCGCACCGCGGACCTGCGCGGCAAGGTGGTGCTGGTGAATTTCTGGGCCACCTGGTGCCCCTACTGCCGCCACGAGATGCCGGCCATGCAGGAATTTTACGACGAGCATCGGGGACGGGGCTTCGAGATCGTGGCCTTCAGCACCGACGAGGATGCGGCCGCGGTGGGCGAGTTCATGGCGGAGAAGGGTTACAGCTTTCCGGCGCCCATGGCGGATGCCGCCATCCAGCGGGCCTTCGGCGGCGTCAGCCGGCTGCCCACCTCCTTCGTCATCGACCGGCGGGGGATGATCCGCCACAAGGTGAGTGGCCAGGTGCATTACGGCCGGCTGCGGGACCTGGTCGGGCCGCTGCTGGAAGAGGCGCCTACGGGTTCTGGCCGTTCCTGACCTGGGCCAGCACCTTTTCCATCTCGCGCCGGTAATAGACGAAATCCATCTCCGGGCAGGGCGCGCCCAGGCGCGTGGCCACCGCCGAGATCTGGCCGCGGTGGTGGGCATAGTGGGTGAACAGGTGGGCGAGCATGTCGCGTACCCACATGGTGCGGATCTTGCCGTCGCTGCCGGTGAAGCTGATCTGCTGGTCGAACCAGTCGTCGGGCTGGGCCTCCAGCCAGGATTGAAGCTTGCGCGTCTCCATGCGCATGGCCTTTTGCAGCTCGCGCCAGTCGGGGTGGGCGATCTCCCGGTAGTTGGGCGCCAGGTTGTCGCCCTGCATGCGCGCCAGCCATGCCTGGCTGACCAGCAGGATGTGGTCCGCGGTATGGTGGATGCTCTGGAAGAAGAGGCCCTGGTCGCTGGCGATGTACTCCGGCTGCAGGTGCTCCAGGACGGTGAACAGGACCTCGTTGGCCCAGTGCTGGTAGTCCGCCTGGATGATGTAGTAGCTTTTCCAGGTGTACATGCGCGCCTCCTCTCCGTGCCCGGGGGCATCAAGGCACTACGGTTGGTGTGGCGCCATTGTCCTCCCAGTTCAGCCGGGAGGCCAAGGGGGCGGTGACCCGCACACGGCCGTCGCCGGCGATGAACAGGGCCTGGCCGATGCCCATGCGCCGGGCCATGTCCCGCCAGCCCGCCGCGCCGGCGATGAACAGGGGCTTGCTGGCCACGTCGGAGAGTACGCCGGCCTTGTCGCCGCGGGTCAGCACGGTGACCGCCTGCACCCCCTGTACCGGCCAACCCGTGCGCGGGTCGATGAGGTGGCAGTAGCGTGTTTCATCGACCAGGAAGTAGCGCTGGTAGTCCCCCGAGGTGCCGATGGCCTCGCCGTCCCGCAAGTCCAGAGTGGCGATGGCGCCGGCCCGGCGCGGGTGCTGGATGCCCACCCGCCAGGGCCGGTCGCCGTGCCGGCCCAGGGCCATGATGTTGCCGCCGATGTTCACCAGGGCGTTCTTCACCCCCTGCCCGCGCAGGTAGGCGGCGGCCAGGTCCAGGGCATAACCCTTGGCGTAGCCGCCCAGGTCGATGCGCACCGCCGGGTTGCCGCCCTCGAACATCAGGCCGTCGATGCGGATGTCGGTCATGCGCGGCCGGGCCTGCACCAGCCGCTCGATCTCTCCCCCGGGGGGGATGTCGGGCTCGTAGTTGTCGGCGTGAAAGCCCCACAGGCGCACCAGGTTGCCGATGGCCGGGTTGAACAGGTGCTCGGACTGCACCGCGAAGCGGGTGGCGTCCTCGATGATGGGGATCAGCCCCGGCGGCAGCGCCGCCCGCGCCGGCTTGCCGGGCTCGGCGTGGGCGAGGATGCCGTTGATGCGCTCCAGGGTGCCCGGCTCCCAGGCATGCAGGGTGCGGTGCAGCTCGTCGAAGTCCTTCAGGACCTGGGCGGCCACCCGCTTTGCCTTGTCCTCGTCCTCGCCCTGGATGCTGATCTCCACCAGGGTGCCGAAGACATAGGACTGCTGCTTGTAGGCCGGTTTCTCACCGCAGCCGGCCAGCAGCAGGGCGACCAGCAGGAATGCAAACAGGGATGCCGGACGGATCAGGCGCATCGCCGCTCCAGGGCATCCAGGAACAGGGCCGCCACGTCGCAGCCGGTCTGGTCGGTGATCTCCCGGAAACAGGTGGGGCTGGTGACGTTCACCTCGGTGAGCCAGTCGCCGATGACGTCCAGGCCCACCAGCAGCAGGCCGTCGGCCTTCAGGCCGGGGCCCAGGGCGGCGGCGATCTCCCGCTCCCGGTCGGTGAGGGGGCGGGCCACGCCGCGGCCGCCGGCGGCCAGGTTGCCGCGCGTCTCCCCCGGCGCCGGGATGCGCGCCAGGGCATGGGGCACCGGCTCGCCGTCGATGAGCAGCACGCGCTTGTCGCCGGCCACGATCTCCGGGATGTAGCGCTGCGCCATGATGGGGGTCTCGCCGTGGCGGGTGAGCACCTCCAGGGTCACGCCCACGTTGGCGTCGCCCGGGCGCAGGCGGAACACCGCCGCGCCGCCCATGGCGTTCAGGGGCTTGACCACGATGTCGCCCTGCTCGGCCAGGAAGGCGCGGATCTCATCCGCCCGTCCGCTCACCAGGGTGGGCACCGTGAATTGGGGATAGCGGGCGATGGCCAGCTTCTCGTTGTAGTCGCGCAGGGCGCGGGGCCGGTTGAACACCCGAGCCCCTTCCCGCTCCGCCATCTCCAGCAGCCAGGTGGCGTACAGGTACTCCTGGTCGAAGGGCGGGTCCTTGCGCATGAGCACCGCGCTAAACTCCGCCAGCGGCCGGGACGCCGGTTCTCCGGACCGGAACCAGTCGGGGCGTTTGTCATGCTCGGCTTCCGGCGACAGGGGCCGCAGCTGGACGGGACTCACCCGGCCCATCACCCGGCCGCCGCTCCAGGACAGGTCCGCCGGCTCGCAGGCCCACAGGCCGTGGCCCCGCCGGGCGGCCTCGCGCATCATGGCGTAGGTGGAATCCTTGTAGATCTTGAAGCTGGCCAGGGGATCGGCGACGAACAGGATGTCCATGGGCATGCCTTACAGGCTGACCTCGGGGTGGAACTCGGGATCGGTGTCCTCCAGCTCCAGGGCCGCCGCCAGAGCGGCCAGGCGGGCCAGCACGCCGTAGGTGTAGAAGCGGTTCACCGGGGCGTCGGGGCGGGCGGTGGCGTCGGGCAGGGAGCAGGCCTGGTCGAAGGCCAGGGGCACGAAGTGCATGCCCGGCGAATTCAGGTTCTCGTCCGCGCCGCGGCCGGTATGCACCCGGTAGAAGCCGCCCACCACGAAGTGGTCGATCATATAGACCACCGGTTCGGCCACCGCCTCGTTGATGCTCTCGAAGGTATAGACCCCCTCCTGGATCAGCACCTGGCTGACCGGCTGTCCCTCCTTGGCCACCGCCATCTTGTTGCGCGCGCGGCGGCCCAGGTCGCGGACCTCGTCCGGAGACTTCACGGTCATGATGCCCATCCCGTAGGTGCCCGCGTCGGCCTTGACGATGACGAAGGGCGGCTTGTCGATGCCGTATTCCGCATACTTGGCGCGGATCCGTTCGAGCAGTTCGGAGACGTGCGCCGCCAGGCAGTCCTCGCCCAGGCGGGCCTGGAAATCCACGCCACCGCAATATGAGAAATAGGGGTTGATCAACCAGGGGTCGATGCCCACCAGGCGTCCGAATACGAGGGCCAGTTCCTCGTAGGCGCGGAAGTGGTTGGACTTGCGGCGCACCGCCCAGCCGGCGTGCAGGGGCGGCAGCAGGGTCTGGTCCGGGTCCAAGCCGCGCAGGATGGCCGGGATGCCGCCGGACAGGTCGTTGTTGAGCAGGATGGCGCAGGGATCGAACCCGTCCAGTTTCAGCCGATCCCCCTCCCGGCGCACCGGCTCCAGTTTCAGCACTCCGCCGTCTGGCAGGTCCAGCAGCAGCGGCTGGGCCAAGTCGGGGATCAGGCTGCCGACGCGCACCGTCAGGCCGGTCTTGCGGATGATCTCGGCCAGGGCGGCCACGTTCTGCAGGTAGAAGCTGTTGCGGGTGTGATTCTCGGGGATCAGCAGGAAGCGTTGTGCCGAGCTGCACATCTTCTCCACCGCCACCTGGGCGGCCTGCACGGCCAGGGGCAGGAAGGCCGGGTTCAGGTTGTTGAAGCCGCCCGGGAACAGGTTGGTATCCACCGGCGCCAGCTTGAAGCCGGCGTTGCGCAGATCCACCGAGCTGTAGAAGGGGGTGGCGTGCTCCTGCCATTGGGCGCGGAACCAGTGTTCGATGGTCGGCAGGGCGCCGATGACGTGCTTTTCCAGGTCCAGCAGTGGGCCGGTGAGGGCGGTGGTAAGGTTGGGGACCATCGCGGATTCGGACTATGCCTCGAGACCCGCGAGTTTACTCCAGGCGGGCTAGGGCCCCGCCAGTTCGGCCAGCTTCTGGTTCACGAAGCCGCTCAGTTCCGCGCTCAGGCGGGTCTGGCGCGCCTGGCGGAAGGCGGCGGCGGCCTCCTCGCGCCGCCCGAGCTGTTCCAGGCTGAGGCCCAGGCCGATCCACCAGGGCCCGTTGCCGGGACTCTTGCCCAGTGCCTCGGTGTAGAGGCGCGCGGCTTCGCCGTGGCGCTGTGCGCGCGCCAGGGCACCGCCGGCCAGGCCCAGGAAGACCGGATCTCCGCCTGCCAGGGGCAGGCCGGCGAGCAGGGTGTCGGCGGCGTGGGCATAGTCGCCGCGCTCGGCCTGCAGCTGGCCCAGGCTCTTGTAGAACCAGGGCTCGCCGCGATGAAAACCCAGACCTTCGTCGATCAGCGTTTCGGCACGGCCCCGGTCGTTCATCTCCAATGCCAGGGCGACGGCGGCCTGGCGCGCACCCAGATGCGTCGGGCTGAGGCGCAGGGCGGTGGCCAGGACGTTGGCCGCCTCCCGCGCCCGGCCACGCTGGATGAGGCTCAGGGCGTGATGGTAGGTCTCCTCCGCCTGTTCGGCCGGCGTCAGCGGCCGTTGCGCCTTCACGACCGGCGGCGGCACGGCAGGCTGGGCGAGCTCCCGGTCGAGCTTGGCGGCCGGGTGTGCGGAGGGGGCCGGATCGTGCCCTGCCTCGGCGCGGGCGGGTGCGGGGAGCGGGGTCTCGGTCGCGGCGGGGTCGGACTGGGGCGTGCCGGGTTCGGCCTGCAATTCGGTCGGCGGGGTGGCTTCCGGCGTCATGGCCGCCGGCGTGGAGAGGGAGAGGTGTTCTGCCATGTGCAGGGACCGGGCGAAGGGGTCGGTCGATTCCGCCTGGCCGGAGGTCAGTATGAACCAGAGCAGCCCGCCCCCCGCCGCCAGGGCAAGCGCGGCCCACGGCCAGGCCGGCGATGCGCGGGACGGCGCCGTGTCGGGGATGGCGTGCACGCCACCGGGCAGTCCGGAGGGGCTGCCCTGGCGGTCCAAGTCCTTGAGGACCTGGTTGATCAGGCTCACCAGCCCCTCCCACGCGGGCGGTTCATGCCCATGGCCAGGGCGGCCAGCCTGTCGAGGGCGCCCAGCCGGGCATTGGCCGTGTCCAGGCCGGCGGCGCGCACATGCGCCCGCTCCACCCGGTGGGCACTCTGGCCGAAGGCAAGCATCAAGGCCTTGTGGGCGATGATGTTGGCGATGCGCGGCAGGCCGCGGCTCATGCGATGCACGCAGGCCGCCGCCGGGGTGCTGAACAGGTCGGTGGGGGCGCCGGCTTGGGCCAGGCGGTGCGCCAGGTAGCGCGGCGTCTCGGCGGGCTCCATGGGACGCAGCCGGTCGTGGAAGGTGATGCGGCTGGCGATCTGGCGCACCGAGGGATCGGCCAGGCGGGCGTCCAGTTCCGGCTGGCCGAACAGCACGATCTGCATCAGTTTGCGCTTTTCCGTTTCCAGATTGGTGATCAGGCGCAGGGCCTCCAGGGTCTCCAGGGGCATGGCCTGGGTCTCGTCGATGAGGGCGGCGATGCGCTTGCCCCGGCCGGCCAGTTCCAGCAGACGGGCCTCCAGGACCTGGGCACGGCTCGCCTCTTCCGGCATGCCGCCCCCCGCCTCGCCCAGTTCGTGCAACAGGGCCACGTGCAGGGCTTCCGGGGTGAGTTGGGGGTTGGGGATGTAGGCGGCCACCCAGCTGTCCGCCTCCAGCCGGTTGAGCAGGTGGCGGCACAGCAGGGTCTTGCCGGTGCCCGGTTCGCCGAGGATCTTGATCAACCCTTCACCCAGGTCCAGGGAAACCAGCAGGGTGTTGAGCACCTCCTGGTGGCTGTGGCCGGGAAAGAAGTACTCCGTGTCCGGGGTCAGGCCGAAGGGGTATTCCTTGAGGCCGAAGTGGGACAGGTACATGGATGCGGTCAGCGGGCGGCTTTCAGCGCTCGGCGGCCAGCCGGGCCTCCGTCTCGCGGGCGCTGTCCAGCCAGTCGCCGGGTTCGCGGATCAGGGTGGGCTTGAGCAGGATCACCAGCTCCTGTTTCAGGCGCGAGGCGTTGCTGTTCTTGAACAGGCTGCCCAGCAGGGGGATGTCGCCCAGGCCCGGGGTCTGGCTGCCCGCGTCGCGGGATTCGCGCTTCATCAGGCCGCCGATGGCGGCGATCTGGCCGTCCTTCAGGCGCACGATGCTGTCGGTCTCGGAGATGCTGCTGGCGGCCAGGGGCAGGGTGTAGTCGCCCAGGTCGCCCAGCTTGATGATCTTTTCGTTGCTGGTCACCACACTCACCGACGGGTGCACGTGCAGGATGATGTTGTCGGTCTCGTCGATCTGCGGCGTCACGTCCAGGGCGATGCCGGAGAAAAAGGGCTGCACCGTGAGGGTGGGTGAAGAGGTGGTGGTGGAGCCGGTGGTGGAGGTGTTGCTGGTGATGCCGGTGACGAAGAACTCGTCGGTGCCCACCTTGAGCACCGCCTTCTGGTTATTGATGGCGGCGATGCGCGGGCTGGACAGGACCTGGACGCTGCCCTGGGACTCCAGGAAGTTGAGCAGGGCCATGAAGTTGCTGGTCTGCAGGGCCAGGCCGAAGACGCCGGCATTGGCGGCGTTCGGCGAGATGGCGCCGCCGCTGGCGGGCAGGCCGGCGCCAAGCAGGCCGCCGACCGTGGTCAGCGGCGGCACCGCGCCCTTGGGTACGTCCAGGATACCCGCGTCCGCGCCCTTGGACAGGCTGCCGCCATGGTAGAAGTAGGCCCAGTTGATGCCCGTCTGGGCGCCCTCGTTGAGGGTCACCTCCAGGATCTTGGCCTCGATCATCACCTGCCGTTCCACGGTGATGCGCGCCGCTTTCAGGTATTCGGATACCTGGCGCTGCTCGGCGGGCAGAGCGCGCACCGCCAGCATGCCGGTGTGCGGGCTGACCATGATGCTGCGCCCCGCCGGGCAGGCGGCGGCCGCCGTGCCATTGGACGGGGCGGATGCGGAGCAGCCGATCAGCAGGGCGACGCTGGCCTGCAGTTCGCCCCAGAAGTCGGTCTGGCTGCTGGTGAGCACGCGGCTGCTGTCCAATTGCACCGCGGTGGGCGTCCCGCCGCCGGCCTGGGGGGTGTTGCCTTTGCTGCCCGCGTCGGCGATGGAACCGGAAATCACGCGCAGTTCCGAAGTGCCACGGCGCACCGAGGCCGGATAGGGGATGGCGTAGAAGCGGGTCTGGGGGGTCAGGGGCTGGACGGTGATGCGCGTGCCTTCGATGCGGTATTCGTAGCCGTACAGGTCGCGCAGGGCGGCCATGGCCTCGGGCACCGTCACATCTTTCAGGTTGACGGTGATCTGGCCGGCCACTTCCGGGTGCAGCAGCATGCTGTAGCGGCTGCCCGAGGCGATGCCCAGGAACACCTGCTGGGCGGAAGCGCCGTTCACCGCCAGATCGAAGCGGGGCTCCGGGGGCTGGGCGACAGGCAGGGGCAGTTCGATCTTGGCGGCCGGCAGCAGGGCCTCCTGGACCGCTGGCGGCAGGGGCTTGGACGCGGGCGGGCGGGCGGCCTGCTTCAGTTCCTCGCGGATGGCCGGCAGGGCCTGGGGCTCGTGTACCTGGGCGCAGCCGCCCAGCACGATTAAGGCGGTGCCGGCCAGCATCCGCCAAGTGAGGGCATCGCGCAGCATGGGGTGTCGGGTGTTCATGATCATGACCTCGATTACGGCCCGGACGGCCGTTTCTTGACCTCGGGCAGCAGGGGCAACAGGCGGCTGCCCTGGGGCGTGCGCAGCCAGACCCCGGTCTCGTCGATGCGCGTCACCCGCCCGTCGCCCAGCCGGTCGCCTACTTTCACCTCGCGGCCGTCGATGATGGCGAACACGAGCCTGCCGGCGCGAAAGATGCTGCTGACCTGGGGGGCCGCCTGCACAGCCTGTGCTGCTTCCGGCGAGTTGTCCGCCAGGCCGGGGGGCGGGCGGGTGGGATCGTGATCGGCGTGTGCCGCGGCGGCGCCGAGTCCGGCCAGGCAGGCCAGCAGGATAGCCGCGGCGGGGGTCAGATCGTCAGCCATGCGCGGTTCTCGCTCAGGGTATAGACCACCAGAGTCAGGCGCAGGCGCGGATGGTCGCCGGCATCTAGTTCCATCCGGCCCCACAGCACGCCCAGGGGCGCGCGCTCCAGGCCTTCCAGGTAGCGGGTGAGGCCGGCATAGCTGCCTTCCATTACCAGCTCCACGCCGTGACGGTAGAACGCCGCCGACGCCGCCGCATCGTCCGGCGCCCGGCCGATGGGCTCCGGGGCCAGGGTTTGAAGGCCCGCCAGGCGCAGGCCGGGTTGCCGGGCCAGCAGGCCTTCCAGCACGCGCGGCATGTCCTTGGCGTCGATCAGCCGCTCGCCCAGGGCGGCGGTGGCCTGCATGCGGGCCGCCAGCTCACGCTCCAGGGCCGCCAGCCGTTGCCGGTCCTGGGCGGCGAGGTCCGGACGGGCGGACAGGGCCAGCACGGCCTGCTCGGCGCTGGCGGTGCGGGTGCGAAGCTCGGCCATCTGGCCGGCCAGGGCGGTGCGCCGCTGCTCCACGGGGCGCAGCAACAAGACGTCGGTCAATCCCCACACCAGCACCAGGCCGGTGCAGAAGAGGATCGCCCGCTCCCGTGGCGTCAGGCCGTCGATGCGGGCGGCCAGGGCGTGCAGGTGTTTGGCGAAGGGCTTCATGGCTGCCGGCCGGGAGGGGTGTCGGCCGCCTGGGTGGCGGGCTGCCGAGCCGGGCCGGAGAGGCGGAATTCCAGGTAGCGTGGGGCCTTGGCCGGTGTGTCGGCAATCGGCGGGCCGGGCTTGGTTTCGGGCTCGGCGATCTCCAGCGCGGCGAATTCCAGGCCCGCGAACTGGGGCTGCCGACGCAACAGGGCGATGTAGCGTGCCGGCGAGGTGCCGTCCAGGGTGTGGCCCCGCAGGGTCATGACCGGCGGATGGCCTTCCAGGCTGACGCCGGTGAGCCAGAGGCCGGACACCCGCACCCTGGCCAGGGCGTCGAACTGGGCCGACCAGCCTTGCATGGAGCCCGCGGCACCGGAGCGGATGTCCTGCTCGGTGCGGGACAGGCCCGCCAGGCGTGCCTCCAGGCGGCGGATGGCCTCCGCGCTCGCCGGACCGGCGGCCGGCCGGCCTTTATCCAGGGCGTTGAGCCGGCCCTCCAGGGCCTCCGTCTGGCGGCCGACTCGGGCCACCTCGGCCTCCAGGGCACGATTCTGCGCGAGGCCCCAGGCCCAGACCGCCAGCAGACCCAGCAGCAACAGACCGAGGCCGGCCAGCATGCGGCTGGCCGGCAGAGGCACGCGGGCGTGCCGGAATTCGGTCTGGTACAGGTTGATGTGCCGCAGCACGCGCCGGTTCGCCGTCATGACAGCAGCCCCCGCAGGGCGGCGCCCATGAGGTGGAACACCTGGTTCTGCAGACGCGGATCGGCCAGCCGGTCCTGGCCGTTGAGATCGATGAAACGGGCTAGATCGACGCCTTCCACCGGGATGCTCAGCTGGGCGGCCAGGTAGTCGCGCCAGCGCGGGTGCTCGGGCATGGGGGCCAGGTAGAGCTTGGCCAGCGGCAGGGTGTGGAACTGGCGTTCGAAGTAATCCACGGAGCGCTGCGTCTCCAGGCCGACCCGGTCGAGCAGCTGTTCCTGGCTGGCGCCGCGGCCCTCGATGCGCCGCGACAGCAGCAGTTCACCGCCATGGTTGAAGGTGAGCAGGCTGTCCTGGCCATCCACGTGCAGCATGGCCACGGCGTAGTCGTCCGGCGCCAGCAGGGCGGTGAGGTTGCGCTGTGCGGTTTCGCGCACGTCGATGACCTGCAGGTTCAGGCCGGCCTGGCGGTACTGGTCCGCCAGGGCCCGCACCGCAGTGGTCTTCGCGGCCACCACCCAGGTGTTGGCAGCCCTGCCCTGCAACAGGGGGATGGGCAGATGGTCGAGCACCGCGTCGTCCAGGTGGAAGCCGATCAGGTCTTTCACCTTCCAGCGCAGCGCGGCGTGGAATTCGTCTTCCGCCACCTGCGGGCTGTCGATGACCACGGTCTGGTAATCCTCGGCGTTGAGCAGGCAGATCAGCGGCAGGTCGCGCAGGGCATGCTCGCTGGCCATGCGGTGCAGCAGATCCGGGGTGACGGCGGGTATATCGCGCAGGGCGAATTCCACCAGCCTGGGACGATCCGTGCCGCGTTCCAGGCGCACCGCCCCCAGCCCGCCGCCGCAGGGGGAGAGGACCGCGTCCGCCGCGGTCTTGGAGGTGCGTCCGAACCACTTCATGGGCCGTGCCGTGTCTCTCGAAAAAGCGTCAATAAATTTCCCGGCGGATGATTACGCTGTCCGCCCCCCGGCGTTTGCCGAAGGCGGCGCGGGCGCGGGGGTTGTCGTCCAGCCAGTTGCCGTCTGCGGACTGGTCCACCCCGTCCCAGTTGAACTTGAGCCAGGCCGGGGTGTCCGCCACCAGATCGAGGTAACCGTGGTTGCCCGTACCCGGCGCGCCGAGGACCAAGCCGGCCGACCCGGCCACCAGGGGCGAGGTCAGGCTGGCGGAGGTCTCCCCCGCAGTCAGCCGGTTATCGGCAGTCTGGGCGTAAAACGTGAGGCCGGGCGACAGCGGCGAGGTCTGCGCCACGGCGGCCAGGGGCGCGATGACGGTGCAGTTGTCCGCCGTATTGGCCACATAGCCCTGGCCGTTCCAGTACTGGGCGGTCAGTGGTACCGGCAGGGCGCGCAGCTCGCTGCCCGTGGTGTTGGTCAGGCGCAGGCGGCCGAAGCGCAGCGCCTTGCCGGCATCGAAGGCGATGCCCGCGCCCGCCGTGGCGGCGCCGAAGGCGAGCGGGTTGGAGATGGGGGTGACCCCCTCGGCGTCGGCCAGGCTGAAGCCGAGCGTGAGCTCGGCGTCGAAAGGCGCCGGCGGCGAGTTGCCGCGTGCGAAGCGCAGGCCGCCGCTGGCCGCCGCGTCGCCCACCGAGAAGGCGACGCTGCCCACCCCGGCGCCCAGGCCGGTCACCGTGGGCGCGGGCAGGCTGCCCGACACCGCTTCCGGGATGCCGGCGGCGGCGGTGTAGGCTTGGCCGGTGACGCCGCCGGCGGCGAGCTTGAACAGGCTGCCGGTGTAGTTGACGGTGGTGGCGCCGGCGGCGTTTTTCGCCGTGACCGTGAGCACCGGCGCGGTGGTGTAGTCGAAGGGCTGGCCCAGGTAGGTGAAGCCGCCGCAGGCGGTATGGAATTGGGGTGTGTTGGTCGCAGTATCGAAATGGTCGGGCACGAAGCGGCCGATGTTGATGGCAGAAGCGCAGGCATAGTAGCCGGCGCAGCTGGCGGCGGTGTCGTCGCTATCGACGCTGGCGTAGCCGGTATCCGTGAGGGTGGCGGAGATGGCGCCCACCTCGCTGTAGCCGGCGGTGTTGCTGGTGACCGTGCCGCCGCTGGTGCTGAACGTGCCGGTGGCCAGGCTGCCGAGGGTGCAGCCGCTGGCGGGTAGCACGCAGGCCAGGCTGGCGGTCGGACTGCCGTCGTAATTGCCGGTGACGGCACCGGCGGCGTTGTAGCCGGTGACGCGCAGGGTGAAGGGGCGTCCGGCCTTGTGCACGGCGCCGCTGCTGGCGCCGGTGTTGGCCAGGGTGGCGGCGGTGCCGGCCGTCTGCCAGTCGGCATGGCTGGCGACGGCGGCCAGGCTGGCCGGCTTGACCGAGAAGTTGTCGGCCGAACAGGCGGTGACGGTGGCCGTGCCGCTGGCCGGGTAGCGCATGCGCACGCGCACGTCGCGCCAGGCATCGGCGATGGGGGGGAAAGCCTGGGTGCCGCGACTGCCGCTCATGGCCAGAGTACCCACGCTGAGGGTGCTGCCCGAGGTAGGGCAATTGTTGCCGTCCAGGGCGACGCCTGCTGCAGTGTTGGCGATCAGGTCCACCAGCACATTGCCGTTGAAGCTGTCCGCCGGGGCAGTATGTGTTGTGTTGAGGACCACCAGATCCAGGTTGAAGGCACTGCCCGCAGTCTTGGTGGTGATCTGTCCGGCGATGGCGTCCGCCCCCGGATCCACGGCATTGAAGCCGCCCGGCTCGGCAGACGTGGCGCTGCATGCGCGCGTGCGTTGCAACGCGTCAAGGATGTAGTTGTTGGGCAATACCCCCTGATATACCCGGACCTCGTCCAGGTTTCCCTTGAAATGGAAGTTCGCGCTTTGTCCCTCGGGGCTGGCGAGGGTTTCGCCGCCCAGGGCCACCGCGCCGGTACAGGCTGCGGCCGGGCACCATATGGCACTGCTGAACGCGGCGCTGGTACTGGCCAGGAGACCGCCACCGCTGTCGTGGATCGATAGGGTAGCCCGGCGGAGATACATATCCACGGTGGCGGCGAGAAAATACCAGTTGTTGTTGGTCACGACTGCTGGCGAGTCGAAGATCACCCCACTGACGCTGCCACCTCCGGAGCCCCCGGAGAAAGTTTGGTTGCGATTGAAAAGTCGAATCTTGCCACTGCCCCCATCGCCCAGGCTAAGGGCCCAGCCATTGCCGTTATCATCCTGGACAAGGATGCGCTGGCCGCCCGCGTTCACATTGGTGGACCGAAGCCAGGCAGTGACGCTGAAGCTACTGTTGAATTCCGACGTGGACATCGATCCGATCTGGATGTAGCGCCTTTCTCCACCGGGGGCGGTATCCAGTTGGGCGTATTGGCAGGTGTTCTGGCCACCGCTGGTGTAGGCGGGGTCGCCGGCATAGGTAATGCGAACGCCATTGATGCCTGTGCCGTTGTAGCCATTGCCGCTGTGATCGGTGAAATCGCCTTCCATGGTCCAGTCAGCCAGGGGCCGGATCCGGAAAAAACGCACGGCGCTGTTCTGCAGATCCCCGATACCGCCGAAGCTGAGGGTGTCGTAGTCGCTAGTGGTCAATTGCCAGCCACTCTGTGCTTTACCGCCGGTGCTGTTGATGATGGTGCCGAACTGATAGATGAAGTCGCCGTTCTCCATCAGGATGACCTGGAGGTTGAAGCGGCTGCTGCTGCTGGCGTAATCCTGGATGTCCTTCCAGGTCACCACGAACATCCGATTAGGCGCAGTGCCCAGTTGCGTATAGCTGACATACGCGTTGCTGCCGCCCTGGGTCGGATCCATGTCGGCGCCATAGATGCGTAGGGTGCGTGACAGATTGCCGTTGGCATAGGGCAGCGTATAGGTGCGAGGATTGAGATTCTGGGTGCCGTAATAGCAATAGGTATTGTTGAACTGTAGGCGGCCGTTGGACATGACCCGCACACTGGTGTAACCGGTGCCGCCGAAATTGAATGTGAAGCCCAGGGGCAGTTCCTCCGAGATGTCGTCATCCACGGTGGAGTAGCTCCCCGAGCAGGCCGGTGATGGCCCCCCGCTGGCCCCCGTCCACACCACCCGGACATGGCTGGAGGAGTCTATCCAGGAAAAGGGATAGGTTGTGTGATCGTAATAGGCCGCCAATGCCGACGTGGCGAGCAGGGCGGTGAGCAGGAAAAACAGGTTGCGGATAGCGCGCATGGTCATGGCTCAACCCCCCCCACCGTGGCCCGCAGGTGGCGTTCGGCATATTCCGCCAGGGTCGGGTCGGCATTCGGGCAGGCCCCACCGTCGGGCTGGTTGCAGGCGATGCTGGTGATCTCGAACACGGTCACCGTGACGCCGCTCTCATCCGCCGTGTGGGCCTGGCAGCCCACCGTGGCGGTGAAGCGCGCCAGGCCGGTGCCGGTCGCGAATGTCACCGTCTGGGCCACCTGGGCGCAGCCGGCCCCCGCCTGGACGGTCTGACGGATGCCCGCCTCCAGCCCCGCCCTTGCGGCCTGGTAGGCGCGTTCGCCCTCCAGTTCCAGGTTGCTTTCCGCCAGGGTGGCCTGGGTCAGGCTGGTGAGCCAGGCGGCCAGGCCGCCCAGCACCACCAGCAGGAAGATGGCGGCGGGCAGGGCGAAACCTTGGCTATGCGCGGAACAAGGGGCAAGGGGCAAGGGGCAAGGGAAACCGGTGTTTATGGCCTTTCCTTGTGCCTTGCTGGCGCGCAGCGCCGCCCTTGCTCCTTGCCCCTGCCGTTCAAGCATCGTTGTTCACCAGGATTTCCCTGTACAGCGTGACGCTCTCGCCGTCCTGGCTGAGGCGCAGGCGCAGGGTCAGTTGGCCCAGGCGCTGACCGGCGCCGGCATCGTAGGCAAAGCCGCAGGCGCTCACCCGGTCAGCCAGCAGGGCGCGGCTCGCGGTGGCCAGCGGCGCGGCGCCGATGTCCGCGGGTTGGGCGGCCTGGATGGCGTAGCCGGTGTAGCGGGCCAGGGTGCCGGCAGCCGGGTCGCACACGTAGGTGACCGGCGCGGCGACCACGAAGAAGCGCCGCCCGGGCGACTCCAGCGGGAAAGGGGCGCCGCTGGCGGTGAAGTCCACATGGTTCACGCTGCCCGGCGTGCCGGCGAAGGCGCGCCGGTTGCCGCCCCGGTAGGCGTCCGAGTCCCAGTCCAGGCCCAGGTTGTAGATGACGATGCTGTCGCCGGGGGCCACCTCGACCGCGGGCCCGAGGACGTCGAAGCCGCCGTCGCTGCCGGCGGCGAAATCCAGCGGGTCGCCGCCGCCCCCCCCGGCTGCCGACTCCCGGTAGCGCCCGCCGTCGCGCACGGGCAGATATTCCAGATAGACCCGGCCGCCCGCCTCGCTGACCCGGACGCTGTTGGGCAGGGCGTCGCGCACGTCGCGGCCGATGCGTAGCAGAGCGGTGTTGGCGATGTCCGTCAGGGTGGCGCGGCGGACGGTGTCCAGGTAGGCGCGCACCGGGTGGGCGATGAAGCTGGCGACGATGGCGGCCAGGACGCCGGTGACCGCCATGACGATGATCAGCTCGACCAGGGTGAAACCCAGGGGCAATGCCGGCACGGCTGCCCCGGCTTTTCCCTTGTGCCTTGCGCCTTGCATCCTGCGTCTGTCTGTCAGTAATCCGCCCGGTAGCCGTCCAGGCTGATGCTCTGGCCGGCGGGGTCGGTGACCGTGACGGTGATGCGCCTTCCGGCCGTGGCCGGCACATTGCCGATGGCTGCCGCGGTGACGCTGATGTGGGCGGAGTAGCTTTCCAGGCCGGCGACGGCGGCCCCGGACAGGTCGCTGATGCCGGCCAGGGCCAGCTCGTCGTAATCGCCCACGTCGTCGAACAGGGCGCGCGTAGCGGCGTTGTAGGGGCCGGCATAGCCACCGGCCGGGTTGGCGAAGTCCTTGAACAGGACCTCCTCCAGCAGCGCCTGGGCGATGGCCAGGGACTGGCGCCGCAGCACCGGATCGACGCCGGCCTGGTTGGCCATGTTGAAGGCATTCACCACCGCCGCCAGGGCCACGCCCACCACCACCATGAACAACACCGTCTCGATGAGGCTGAAGCCTGTCTGGCGCCTGCTAGTGCACATAGCCGGTCTCGGCCTCCACGGTCAGGGTCAGGCCGGTGTCGCCGCTGATGGTCAGCACGCGGCCGCCGCTGGGGCGGCCATGGGCGTCGAAGGCGAAGTCGCCGCCGGTTACGCTCAGGCCCACGCCTGAAGGCGCGGCGACCTGGTAGGGGGTCGTTCCGTCCGGGCCGGACAGTTCCTGACCCGTGGGACAGGGGGAGGTGGCCGAGCTGCACAGGCTTAGGGTATCGGCGCCGGCCTGCACATGCACCTGTCCGTGCCGGGCAACGGCCAGTTTCTGGGCGTAGCGCAGGAAGACGGCGGTCTGGTCGGCGAAGCCGCGGGCGTTGAAGGTGGCGGCGGAGAAGAAGCGGGGCGCGACGACGGCCGCCAGGATGCCGGCGATGGCGATCAGGGCGACGAGTTCCACCAGGGTGAAGCCGCGCTGCATGGTCTGTGGGTTACCGGCCTGGAGGCGCGGCGGGGTCATGCGCTGCCCGTGTGCCTCGGCACACGGGCAGGAGGACATCGGGATCAGCAACCGCCGGTGCTGGCGGAGGCGAAGGCCGGGGCGCTGCTGGTGGCCTGGGTGTAGGTCACCGTGCAGGTACCGGCGGTGCCGCCGTTGATGTTGATGGTCGTCACGCCCGCGGCGGCCGAGATGCTCACGCCGTCGTTGGCCTCGTTCAGGTTGGCGGCGGTGACGATGCCGTTGCCGCTCTCGTCCTCGCCGTCCGGGTAGCCGTAGGTGAGGCCCACGGTGCTGCCTTCCATGGTGATGCTGCCGGTGGCGCCGGTCTGGTTGTTGACCAGGGCGGCGGAGTGGGAGATGGCCATGGCCGAGCGGATGGTGCCCAGGATGGCCTGCGCCTTGGCCACGCGCGCGTCCTTTTGCAGGTCGTAGAAGCGGGGTAGGGCGACGGCGGCCAGGATGCCCAGGATGACGATGACCATGATCAGTTCGATCAGGGTAAAGCCGCTTTGCTGCCGGTAATGCATGTTCAATCTCCTCGGAGCGGGGTAAGTCTGTGTTTTGTTTACGGTCGATTGGGCCGGTGACTTTAATTTACCCCGGCCGGGTGTGATGTCCATCACTATTTTTTCAGCATGGTGTGCCCCAGGTCCCAGATGGGCAGGAACACGCCCAGGGCCAGGATCAGCACGATGCCGCCCAGGGCGGCGATGAGCAGGGGCTCGATCTGCTCTGACAGGGTCTTGAGCTCATATTCCACCTCGCGCTGATACATCTCGCCCACCTCGGCCAGCAGCCGTTCCAGATCGCCGGTCTCCTCGCCCACGCCGATCATCTGCAGCACCACGGGGGTGAACACGCCGGTGGCCGCCGCCGCGCGGGTCAGGCTCTCGCCCCGCTCGACGCTGTCGCGCAATTGCTCGATGCGGCTGGCCATGAAGCGGTTGTCGGCCACTTCGGCGACCGCGGTGAGACCCTGCACGATGGGCACGCCGCTGGCGTAGGCCATGGCCAGTCCGTTGGCGAAGCGGGCCAGGGCGGCTTTGTGCACGATCTTGCCGGCAATGGGCACGGCGAGCAGGAACCGGTCCCAGCGGTAGTGCCCGTCGGCGGTCGCCTTCCACAGCTGGAAGCCGAGCAGGGCCAAGCCCAGCATGGCCAGCAGCAGGGGCCAGTAGTGCACGGTCCATTCCGAGAAGCCGATCAGGATCTTGGTGACGATGGGAAGTTCCGCCTTGGCGCCCTTATAGACCTTGGCGAAGGCGGGGATGACCAACAGGTTGATGACGAACAGGGCCACGCCCAGGGCGATGACCACGAAGCTGGGATAGCGCAGGGCGGACTTGACCCGGTCGCGCATCTCCTTGTCGAACTCCAGCTGCCGGAACAGGCGCATGAAGATCTCCTCCAGCCGCCCGGTGGCCTCGCCCACCCGCACCATGTTGACGAAGAAGGGGCCGAACACCCTGGGGTGTTTGTTGAGGCAGGCGGATAGCTCGCGCCCCGCCGCCAGACCGTCGCGCACGTCCTTGAGCACGCCTGAGAAGACCGCTTTGGCGCTGGATTCCGCCAGGGTCGAAAGGGCGCGCAGGATGGGCACGCCGGCCTTGAGCATGCTGGCCATCTGGCGGCAGAACAGCATCAGATCCACCGGCGCGACGCGCTCGGCCAGCAGGCTGCCCAGCAGACCCGCGCCCAGTTCGGCTCGTTGCGCCGCGGCGGCGATCTGCACCGGCGTCAGGCCGGTACGCAGCAATTCGTCGGCTACCGCCTCGGTGCTGGCGCCCTCCATGCGGCCGGTTTGTAGTTCGCCGCGGGCGTTGCGGGCCTTGTAGGAGAAGGCGGGCATGGGTCAGGGGCAAGGGGCAAGGGGCAAGGGGCAAGGCCCCTCCCCCCTTGTCTCTTGTGTCTTGTTCCTTGTGCCTGTCTTCATTCCTCCCCCTGATGCGTCACCCGCATGGCCTCGGTCACGCTGGTGACGCCGGCGGCGGCCAGCCGTACCGCCTCGTTGTTCAGGGTATGGCCGGCGAGCTGCCTCTGGGCGGCGGCGCGGAAGGCGGCGGTGTCGCCACGGTTGAGCAAGGCGGCCAGTTCGGTGTCGATGCGCAGCAGCTCGTAGATGCCCTGGCGGCCCTGATAGCCGGTCTGATTGCAGTGCGAGCAGCCGCGTCCGCGCTTGAATGACGCGCCCTCCAGACCGCCACCGGCGCTGTTCTTGAGCCAGGCGCGCTCGTGGGCGTCCGGCTCCGCCGGCGCGGCGCACACCGGACAGAGCCTGCGCAGCAGGCGCTGGGCCAGCACGCCGTGCAGGGCGCCGGCCAGCAGGTAGGGCGGCGCGCCCATGTCCAGCAGCCGCGCGGCGGCCGACGGGCTGTCGTTGGTGTGCAGGGTGGACAGCACCATGTGCCCGGTGAGCGACGCCCGCAGGGCGATCTGGGTGGTCTCCTCGTCGCGCATCTCGCCCACCAGGATCACGTCCGGGTCCTGGCGCAGGAAGGCGCGCAGCGACCGGGCGAAAGTCAGGTCGATCTTGTCGTTGACCTGCACCTGGTTGATGCCGGCCAAGCGGTACTCCACCGGGTCCTCGACAGTGAGCAGCTTCCGCTCCGGGCTGTTGAGCTCGGACAGGGCGGCATACAGGGTGGTGGTCTTGCCGGAACCGGTGGGGCCGGTGACCAGTACCAGACCGTTGGGATGGTGGACAAGGGCGCGGAAGCCGGCCAGCAGGTCCGGCGCCATGCCCAGCTCGTCCAGGTTGGCCTGTACGGCGTGGGTGAGGAGGCGCAGTACGGCCGATTCGCCATGCTGGGCGGGTATGGTGGAGAGGCGCACATCCACGTTGCGGTTCTTCAGCCGCACCACGAAGCGGCCATCCTGGGGCAGCCGTTTCTCGGCGATGTCCAGTTCGGCCACCAGCTTCAGGCGCTGGATCAGCGCCGGGCCGATCTTGCGGTCCGCCTCGTTGGCCACGTGCAGCACGCCATCGACGCGGAAGCGGATCTGCAGCTTGTCCTCGCGAGGTTCGATGTGGATGTCCGAGGCGCGCACCTGCAGGGCGTCCTCGAAGATGCTAGTCAGCAGGCGCACCACCGGGGCCTCTTCGGCGCTCTGGCTGGCTGCCCAGGCACCCAGATCGACCGCCTCGTCGGCCAGCTCCTCGGTGAGGTTGCGGGCCAGTTCGCTGATCTCGTCGGTGCGCCGATAAATCCGGTCGATGAACTGGTTGAGCGCGTTTTCGCCGGCCACCGCCAGTTCCACCCGGCGGTTCAGGTGGTGGGCGATCTCGTCGTAGGCGAACAGGTCGGTGGGGTCGGCCATGGCCACCAGCACCGCGTCGCCGCGCATCTCCAGGGCGGTGGCGCGGAAGCGGCGGGCCAGTTGCTCGGGCAACAGTCGCACCACCTCGGGACGCACGTTGACCATGCGTAGATCAATGAGGGGAATGTCGAGCTGGCGGGCAATGGCGCCAGAGATTTCATCCTCGGTGACATAGCCGTTCTCCACCAGCACGCGGCCCAGCTTGCGGCCGGACTGCTTCTGCCGCTCAAGGGCGTTGGCCAGCTGCTCCTGGGAAATGAGCTTCTGGCCGATGAGCAGGTCGCCGAGACGGATCTTCTCCGGTCTGGCCATGTTCTCCATTCTCCAAAAGGTGTATTTAAATTAGCGGCTTGGACGAATAAGCTCAAGAACATGTTCGAGATCGTGCTCTATCAGCCCGAAATTCCGCCCAACACCGGCAACGTCATCCGTCTGGCCGCTAATACGGGTTGTCGGCTGCATCTGGTCAAACCTTTGGGATTTTCGGTGGACGATCGGCAATTGCGCCGCGCCGGGCTGGACTATCACGAGTTCGCCCAATTGCGCGTGCACGAGGACTGGCCGGCCCTGCTGGCGGCCCTCGGGGAGCGGCGGCTGTTCGCCTTCAGCACCAAGGCCGGCAGCCGTTTCGACGGCGCGGCGTTTCAGAAAGGGGATGTCTTCGTCTTCGGGCCGGAGACCCGCGGCCTGCCGGAGGAGATGCTGGCGACCTTCCCGCCGAAGCGGTGCCTGCGCCTACCCATGCGCCCCGGCCAGCGCAGCCTGAACCTGTCCAATGCTGTCGCCGTGGTGGTGTTCGAGGCCTGGCGGCAACTGGGCTACGCGGGTGGCTGCTGAGCCCTCCGGCGGCGGCCGAGGCTTGGCGTTCGGGCGGCACGGCGGCTATGCTTGGGCCATAACCCTACAGGGACCCGCACCATGTCTCGACGCAGCTTCATCTTTTGCGACATCTGCAACCCCATGGCCATCCGCGACGTGGAGATGCGCCGCACCGCGCAGCGCGACCCGCGTGCCGGCCGGCGGGTGTCGGACGGCCGCATGTGGTTCGACGGCGACGATGCCGAGGCGATCCGTCAGGGTTGGGTGCCCACCGATGATGGGCAGCACATCTGTCCGTCATGTCTGGAGCGGATGAAGGCCATGCGGCCGGTGCTGGAGGAGCAGCTGTTCGTCCAGCACGCGGTGGCCGAAGCCCTTCGCGACGAGAAGGGGTGACTTCAGACGCCTTCGTCGCGGATTTCGCGATTCATCAACGCCGCCACCGCCTCGCGTGGCGACAGTTCCCGGTCCAGGATGCGCCGCACCGTCCGGGTGATGGGCATCTCCACCGCAAGTTTTTCGGCCAGCTGGTCGATCTCCCGCGCCGTGGTGACCCCTTCGGCCACGTGGTGCAGTTCCTCCAGGATGTCCGGCAGGGTCATGCCCCGCGCCAGGCGCAGGCCGACCTGGCGATTGCGTGACAGGTCGCCGGTGCAGGTGAGGATGAGGTCACCCACCCCCGACAGCCCCAGAAAGGTCTCCAGCCGGCCGCCCAGCTTGAGGCCCAGGCGGGTCATCTCTGCCAGCCCGCGGGCGATGAGGGCGGCGCGGGCATTGAGGCCGAAGTTCAGGCCGTCGGACACACCGGCGGCGATGGCGATGACGTTCTTCACCGCACCGCCGATCTCCACCCCGCCCACGTCGGTGCTGGAATACAGGCGCAGATAGCCGGAATGCAGATCGCGGGCCGCGCGGTGGGCGAATTCCGCGTTCTCCGAGGCGACGGTGAGGGCGGTGGGCAGTCCCGCCGCCACCTCCTTGGCGAAACTGGGGCCGGACAGGGCGGCGGCGGGCGGGTGGCCGGGCCAGGCCTCGGCCAGCACTTCATGGGCCAGCTTGCCGGTGCCGCCTTCGAACCCTTTGCACAGCCAAACAATGCCGCCTGGCGCATCCAGGGCGCGCAGGCGTTGCAGCAAGTCGCGGAAGCCACCAGTGGGCACCGCCGAAATCAGATAATCGGCGCCGGCCGTGGCCGCCGCCAGGTCAGCGCTGATCCGCAGGGCATCGGGCAGGCGGGTGTCCGGCAGGTAGCGGCCGTTCACCCGGCCGCTGGCCATGGCGCCCACCAGCTCGGGGTTACGCGCCCACAGCCAGGTCTCGGCCTGGGCCGCCAGGCGGGCGGCCAGGGCCGTGCCCCAGGCGCCGGCTCCCAGTACCGCGACCTTCATGGCGGCCAGGCGGGATCAGTTGGCCTGCTGGCCGGCGGCCTTGGCCTGCTGCTGTTGCATGTACAACAGCTCGAAGTTCACCGGCTGCAGCATCAGCGGCGGGAAGCCGGCGTTGAGGACGGCGCTGGACACCGCTTCGCGGGCGTAGGGGAAGATGATGTTCGGGCAGCCGATGGCAAGGGCGGCCTCCAGGGCCTCCTTGGGCAGGTTCTGGATGCGGAAGATGCCGGCCTGCTGGACTTCCACCACGAAGGCGGCCTTGTCCTTGATCTTGGCGCTGATGGTCAGGGTCAGGACGGTCTGGTAGATGTCGTTCTCCACCGGCGCGCTCTGGGTGTTGATCTGCATCTCCATCTGCGGGGCCTCCCGCTCCAGGAAGATCTGCGGTGCGTTGGGCACCTCCACGGAGAGGTCCTTGATGTAGATCTTCTCGATGTTGAACAGGGGCTGGGCCTGCTGCTGGGGCTGATCGGTCATTTGGGTTTCCTGGGTGGTTGGTTTGCTGGCAAGACCGGCCATTATAGCCACAGGGCCATGACAGGCAGGAGGTCGTCACGTATGCCGGCGCAGCCAGGCTTCCAGTTGTTGCGGCGGGAGTGCCCCGGACACCCGGTCCACCTCCCGGCCGTCCTTGAACACGGCTAGGGTGGGGATGCCGCGGATGCCGTGGCGGGCGGCCAGTTGCTGTTCCACCTCGGTGTTCACCTTGGCGAAGCGCACCCGGCCCACGTACTGGCCGGCCATCTGGTCGAACACCGGGGCGAACTGCTTGCAGGGGCCGCACCAGGGGGCCCAGAAATCGACCAGCACGGTTAGTTCGTTGCGGGCGACGAACTTGTCGAAAGTGGTAGCGGTGAGCATCACGGGATGAGCGGGCAGCACCTCCCCACCGCACTTGCCGCACTTGGGCCGGTCGGCCAGGCGTTCAGCCGGGACGCGGTTGACCGCGCCGCAGCCGGGACAGACAAGTTCCATGCGTTGCTCCTGAATTCGGACCTTGCATCGCAAATGGCGATGCCCGTGCTCGAATTCAAGAGCCCTCAGGCGGCCAGCAGGGAGTCCAGTTCGCCGCCCGCGTCCAGGGCGGACAGGTCGTCGAAGCCGCCGACATGGCGCTCGCCGATGAAGATCTGCGGCACGGTGCGCCGGCCGGTGATCTGCATCATGTGTTCGCGCTGGGCGGGGTCCAGATCGACGCGGATCTTCTCGATCCCGGCGACGCCCTTCTTGACCAGCAGGCGCTCGGCCATCTGGCAGTAGGGGCACACGGCGGTGCAATACATCAGTACTTGGGCCATTTCATTTCTCCTTGGGCAGGCCGGCCTGCTCCCAGGCCACCATGCCGCCGGCCAGGTTGTGGACGTTCTCGAAGCCAGCCTTGCGCAGCAGGCCACAGGCACTGCCGGAACGGTTGCCGGTACGGCAGACGGCGATGATGGGCTTGGCCTTGTGCTTTTCCAGGTCGGCGAGGCGGTTCTTAAGCTGGCCCAGGGGGACGTGCTTGGCCTTGGCGATGTGCCCGTCCACCCATTCGGATTGTTCGCGCACGTCCAGCACCACGGCATCCTGGTGGTTGAACAGCAGCACCGCCTCTTGGGGTCCTACCTGTTTGACGCCTGACAGGCGGCCGAACAGCCCGCCGCCGCCCACCAGCATGAATCCGGACACGGCGGCCAGCAGCACCAGCCAGATGTTCTGTATGACGAAGTCCATTCCCGAGCCTTACGCGTTTGGTAAATCCGGGAATTTTACCGTCGATTGGCCGTTTACTTGCTGCACGCGCCGCCGCCTTCCTTGAAGCCCATCTTCTTCAGCAGGCCCTCGGGCGGACAGAAGCCGGTGAAGCCGGACTGCAACAGGTTCAGGCCGATGAAGGCGGTGAGCCAGAGCCAGGACAGGCCGGTCATGTCCACCTGGCCGGTGAAGTGGGCCAGGGCCAGGGACAGCAGGATCATGACGCCGGCCATGATGCGGATGATGCGTTCGATGGTCATGGGGGGTCTCCTTCGCGATCAGACAAGAATGGTTAAGCGGTTTGGGCGGCGGGGCTGGCCGTGGGGCCGGACAGCCGCCGCTGCCACAGGAAGTACAGCAACGGGATCACCACCAGGGTCAGGGCCGTGGAGGCGAAGGTGCCGAAGATCAGGCTCACCGCCAGGCCACCGAACACCGGGTCGGTGATCATGATGGCCGAGCCCAGGATGATGGCCAGGGCGGTCAGCAAGATCGGCCTGAACCGCACCGCGCCGGCCTCGACCACCGCTTCCTTCAGTCCGTAGCCCCGCTCCCGGTAGTCCAGGATGAAGTCGATGAGCAGCAGGGAGTTGCGCACCACGATGCCGGCCAGGGCGATCACGCCGATCATGGAGGTGGCGGTGAAGGCCTGGCCGGTGGCCCAGTGGCCCGGGAACACGCCGACCAGGGTCAACGGGATGGCGCCCATGACGATGAAGGGCAGGGCGAAGGACTTGTAGTAGCCCACCAGCACCAGGTAGATGAGGATGATGGCGACGATGAAGGCGCTGCCCAGGTCCCGGAACACGTCCAGGGTCAGGCGCATCTCGCCGCCCCACAGCAGGGTGTAATCGACCACGTCCTTGGGCGAGGCCTGGGTGAAGCCCAGGTTGCCGGTGGTGAACTTGACGCCCTCATTTCCGTTCACTCGCAGCTCCTGTTCGTCCAGCATCCGGTCCATGGCCAGCACCGCATAGACCGGGCTGGATTTCAGCAACTCGCCGCCCACCATCACCATCGGGTGCTGGTCCCGGGCATAGACGGGCTTGGCCTCGGTCACCCGTTCCACCGTGGCGATCGCCGCCAGCGGCACCTGCATGCCCTGCGGGTTGCTCACCCGCAGGGCGAGCAGCGTTTCCGGATCGGCGCGCAGCTCGCGCGGCAGGCGCACCTTGATGTCGATGGGCTCTCGGGCGTCATCCACGTGCAGGGTGCCGATGTCGAAACCGGACACGTAGTTGCGCAGCAGCTGCGCCACCTGGCCGGGGGCGACGCCGGACAGCATGGCCTTCTCGCTGTCCACGTGGATGTGGAAGCCGTCGGCGTTGGTGGTCACCGAGTCGTCCACGTTGATCATGCCGTACATCTTCTGGAACGCTTCGCTGACGAAGGGCGCCGCCGCGCGCAGCTGGTCGTAGTCCGGGCCGTACAGCTCGGCCAGGATCTGGGCCTGCACCGGCGGGCCGGGGGGCGTCTCGTAGATCTTCAGCTTGGCGCTGGGGAAGGCCATGCGCACGGCGGCCAGCTGCTGGTCGAGCTGGTCGGCGATGGTGTGCGAGCTGTCGTCGCGGTGGTGCTTGTCGACGAGGTTCACCCGGATTTGCGCCAGATTCTGGCCGCGCTTGATCATGTCGCCGCGCACCAGGGCGGCGAAGTCGATGGGCGCGGTCATGCCCAGGAAGGTCTGGTAATCGGTGACGTGGGGGTGCTTGCCGATCACCTCGCCGGCCATCCGGGCCACCTGGTCGGTGGCCGCCAGGGCGGTGCCGGCGGGCATGTCCACCTGGATGAGCATGGTGTTGGTGTTGTCGTTGGGCAGCATCTTCAGTTCCACGCCCAGGGCCGACAGGGGGCCGTTCAGCCCCGCCGGGCGGATGAACTGCCAGGCGGGCATGAGCATGGCGCCGACGAGCAGGCCCAGCACCACCAGGAAGGTGACGTTGCGCTTCGCGCCCGACTCGATCAGCGGCGTGAGCACCGCCACGTAGGCCCGGTGCAGGGGATCGGCCTTGTGGGTGCCCTGCTCCTCCAGGCTCTCGCTGTGCCGAGCCTGGTCGCGGGCCGCCTTCTTGCGCAGCCACAGGAAGGACGCCCAGGGCACCACCATGTAGGCGATGACGATGGAGGCGATCATGGCCACCGGCACGTTGAACGGTATGGGCGCCATGAAGGGGCCCATCATGCCGGTGACGAAGGCCATCGGCACGAAGGCCAGGATCACGGCGATGGTGGCGATGTTGGTGGGGTTGCCGATCTCGTTGGTGGCGGCGATCAGCACCTCGCCAAAGGGGCGCTGGGTGCCCTGGTGCAGGTGGCGGTGGATGTTCTCGATCACCACGATGGCCGCGTCCACCAGCAGGCCCAGGGACAGGATGAGGGCGAACAGGGTGATGCGGTTGATGGTCTGGCCGAAGGCCAGGCCCACGGCCAGCACCACGAACAGGATCAGGGGCACGGTCAGGGTGACGATGCCCGCCTCGCGCCAGCCCAGGAAGGCGATCAGGATCAGCACCACCGAGCCGATGGCGATGCCCAGGTGCATGACCAGCTCGTTCACCGCCGCGTTGGCCTTCTCGCCGTCGTTGCGGGTGACGGCGATGTCCACCTCGGCGGGGATGGCCTGGGTCTTCAGCTCGTCCACCTTGGCCAGCACCGCGTTGGCCACCACCACGGCGTTGGTGCCGGCCTTCTTGGCGATGGCCAGGGTGACGGCGGGGGCCTCCACGTTGGCGGTCTTGCCTGCGGCGGCCATGCCGTAGGCGAAGCGGGTGCTCTCCTCGATCTCGGCGGCACCGTCCTCGATCCGGGCGACATCCTTCAGATACACCGGCCGGCCCATGGGCGAGGCACCGACGACGATGCGGCCCACTTCCTCGGCGTTGCCCAGGAAACCGCTTAGACGCAGGGGCCGCGCGGCGTTGTCCTGGACCAGTTCGCCCAGCGGCGCGGAGACGTTGGAGGCGCGCAGCATCTGGTCGATGCGGTCCAGGGTCAGGCTGGCGGACTCCAGGCGCTGCGGGTCCAGCCAGACGTTCACCGCGCGTGCCCGGCCGCCCACGAGCTGGGTGAAGGAGACGCCGGGCACGTTGCGCAACTGCTCTAGCAGACGCTGCCCCACTTCGCGCAGGCGATGATCGTCCATCGCCGCCGAGGTCAGGGTCAGGGTCATGATCGGCACGTCGTCCACGTTGATCGGCTTGACCATGGGTTCCATGGCGCCGGGCGGGATGCGGTCCATGTTCTGCATCAGCTGGTTGTACATCTTCACCAGGGAGTCTTCCTGGTTCTCGCCCACCTGGAACTGCACTGTGACCACGCCGAAGTCGTTGGTGGCATAGCCGAAGGTGTGATCCACCCCGGACTGGGCGTTCATGATCGCCTCCAGGGGTTTGACCACCAGGTTCTGGATCTCGGTGGCCGAAGCGCCCGGCTTGGCGACGATGATGTTGGCCGCCGGCACGACGATCTGGGGGTTGTACTCGCGCGGGGTGACCATCAGGGCCAGCAAGCCGGTCAGGGTGACGGCGATGATGGTCAGCGCCGTCAGCTTGGAGGTGAGGAAGGCGCGGGCCAGCTTGCCCGCGACGTTCATCGGGCTGTCATGGGTCTCGGTACTCATGGCTTTATCCCTGAATTCTGTCGCCGTTGTTGACGGCCTGGGCGTTGCCGGTAACCACCCGCTCGCCCGGGTTCAGGCCGGACAGGATCACCACCTGGCCATTTTCCACCTGGCCGGTGCGCACCATGCGATAACGGGCGGTGCCCTGGGCATCGACGACGAACACGCCGCGGATGCCGGCGCGGTCGAGGACCGCGGCTTCGGGCACGGCCAGCATGGAGGCCTGTCCGGTGGGGAACAGCACCCGCGCGAAGGCGCCGCTCTTCAGGCCAGGTGCGGCCACGTCCAGCTTCACCGCGTGGGTGTGAGTCATGGGATCGGCGGCGGGGGTCAGGCGGGCGACGGTGGCTTCGATGGCATCCGCGAAACCGTCGATGCGCACCGGCACCTTCTGGCCCAGCTTCAGGGTCTTGAAGATGGCCTCGGAAACCGTGGTCTGCACTTGCAGCCTGGCGATGTTCTCCACCATCAGCACAGGATGGCCGGGCGCGGCGATGTCGCCTTCGCTGGCCAGCTTCATGGTCACCACGCCGTTGATGGGGGAGGCGACTGTGGCGTACTTCATCTGTCCCTGGGCGGTACCCAGGCCGGCCTTGGCCTGGGCTGCGCGGGCGACGGCGATGTCGTAATTGAGCTTCATCTTCTCGAAGTGCTGCTTGGACACCACGTCTTCCTTGTACAGGGCGTCGAAGCGCTCGAAGTCCGTCTTGGCGTCCTTCATGGCCGCCTCGGCCTGTTGCAGGCCCAGTCGGGCCTGGGCCATGGCACCCTCGATGTCCAGGGGGTCGATGCTGAACAGGCGCTGGCCGACCTTGACGGATTGCCCCTCGACCACGGCGATGTCCTTGATGTAGCCCATCAGCCGTGAGGCCACCTTCACCGATTCCAGGGCGACGACCGTGCCGGGCGCGGCGGTGCTGGTCACCACCTCCGTGGGTTGGATGGTGGCGGTCTGGGCCTGCACGGCGCGTTGCGCGGCGGCCTGGGTCTTGGCGGACTCATCCTCGTGGCCGCAAGCGGCCAGTGTCAGGGTCAACGCGGCAGCCAGGGCAAGGGGCTTGATCAGGGCGGGGAGGGAGATCGTCTTGTTCATGGCGGATTTCCTAGCTTTTCTCAGATGTTCTCGGCGCTCAGCACGCCGACGACGCGCTTCAGTTCGGCGCGCTGGGTGGCCAATTCGTAGCGGGCGGCGACCAGGTCCGCGCGCGCCTTGTCCAGCTGCGCCTGAGCGGCGAGCAGTTCGATGAGCGTGCCGACGCCGTTTTCGTAACGCTTCTTGACCAGACGCTGGGCCTCGGTGGCCTGCTCGACGGCCAGTTCGCGGGCGGCGATCTTCTCTTCCGCCTCCAGGGCCTTGCGGCGGGTGTCTCCGACCTGGAAGCCGACGCCATCCTCCGCCTGGCGCAGCTTCGCGGCCAGCTCGGAACGCTGGGCCTCGGCCCGATCCACGCCGGCCTTGCTGGTGCCACCGTCGAAGGCGGTCCAGGACAACACACCGGCCACAGTGTAGGAGGAGGCGTCGAAACCCAGACCGTCGTCGTTCACGTCGCCCCTCAGCATGACATTGAACTGGGGTTTGTAGCTGGCGCGCGCGGCGTTCACGGCGGCGCCGGCGCCCTGCATCTGGCTGCGCAGGGCGTTTATGCCAGCGTGGGCATCCAAAGCCTGGCGGCGCAGTTCTTCGTCGCTGCCGGCCAGCATGTCGGGCATCACCGGCGCGCCCACGTCCAAGTGTTCTTTCAGGGGCTTGCCCAGCAGGAGATGCAGTTGATCCAGGGCGGTGGCCTCGGCGTTCCTGGCCTCCACCAGCCTGAGCTTCACGTCCTCCAGGTTCACCTTGGCGGACAGCACGTCGCTCTTCACCGCCATGCCCTGCTTGTGCAGTTTCTCGGTAATGCGCACGTATTCCTCGGCGGCGGCCTTGCCCTGCTCGGCCACTTGTATATAGGCGCGCGCGGTATGCACGCCCTGGTAGGCCATCAGCACGTGCTTGATCAGCTCCTGGCGGGCCATGCGGTCGCCGGACTGGGCGGCACGGACGTAGGCCTGGGCCTGCTCGACGTAGCTTTCCACCATGCCGCCGTTATAGACCGGCACCAGCACCTCGATGCGCGGGTTGATATTGGTGACCGAGCCGGGGTGGTTGAGGTTGTGGGGGGCGACGGACAACGCGGCCGGGCCGGTGAACTGACCAGCCCCGAAGTCGTTGAAGGTCGCCCCGCGCTGGGCCAGCTTCAGCCCGAAGCCGTTCAGCGCATCGTTGGTGTTGGTGGCGGTGAGGGACAGGTTGACACGGGGTTTGCCGTTGCCTGCCGCTTGGCGCACGGCGGCCTCGGCCTGTTCGATCTGCGCGCGCGAGACGCCCAAGTTGGGGTTCTGCGCCAGGGCGGTGTCAACGCATTGCCTGAAGTTCAGGGTTTCGGCACGGGCGCCGGCGACTGAGAGGCTCAGCGCCATGGCCAGCGCGAGCCGGCTGATCACAAGATGTTCCATCTACACGCTCCTTGCTTGAGGCGGCTTCCCGCCAGGAACGCGGGAATATCAGTTGATGCTAATATAATCCATTAGTTTTTTTTATGCAAGGATAAGGACAGATTTTTACGTGTAATGTAAAGTTATTTTGCGAAACCGCAAAACACGTCCCGCATCATGCTGATGAGCTGCAGGGTGCGGGTATCGCCGACCCGGTAGTACACCCGGTTGGCGTCCTTGCGGGTGCGCAGCACGCCTTTGTCGCGCAGGATGGCCAGGTGCTGGGAGATGTTGCTCTGGGAGGTGCCCACGTTGTCCACGATGTCCTGCACGCTGACTTCCTTGTCGCCCAGGACGCAAAGTATCTTCAGCCGTAAGGGGTGGGACATGGCCTTGAGGGCGCGGGAGGCTTGTTCGATGTGTTCGTCTTTCTCGATCAGTTCGGTGATGTCCGGGGTCATGCCTGGCTCCATGATGCAGCGAGTGTCCTGATGGATAACGGGGGCTGTACTGTGCAATATAACGATCAATATCACAATATACTAAAATGCCGGTCTGAAAAAAGTCACCGGATAGAATAAAATTATCTGATGCCACCTAGCGTCACCCCCGTACTGCTGATCATCCTCGATGGCTTTGGCTACCGTCCCGAGACCAAGGACAATGCCGTCGCCGCCGCCCACAAGCCCAATCTGGACAAATATTGGGCCGCCCATCCCCATACCCTGATCCATGCCTCCGAGGCCGCGGTCGGCCTGCCGGGCGGGCAGATGGGCAATTCGGAGGTGGGCCACCTGAACATCGGCGCCGGGCGGGTGGTGTATCAGGAATACACGCGCATCGACCGTGCCATCCATTCCGGCCATTTCGCCCAAAACTATGTGCTGCTGGAGGTGCTCGACAAGATCAAGGCCAATGACGCCGCCCTGCACGTGTTCGGCCTGGTGTCCGACGGCGGCGTGCACAGCCACGAGCAGCACATCCACGCCATGCTCGACATGGCGGCGCTGGCGGGACTGAAAAAGATTTACGTGCATGCCTTCCTGGACGGCCGCGATACCCCGCCCAAGAGCGCCGAGGCCTACCTGCGCTGTCTGCAGGAGAAATGCGACAGCCTCAAGGTGGCGCATATCGCCAGCATCTGCGGCCGCTACTACGCCATGGACAGGGACCGGCGCTGGGAACGCGTCAAGCCGGCCTACGACATGCTCACACTGGGGCGGGCCGACTACTGGGCCGACACCGCCTTGAACGGCCTGGATCAGGCCTATGCGCGGGGCGAGACGGACGAATTCGTCAAACCCACGGTGATCGCGGCGGCGGGCGATGAACCGGTGCGCATGCAGGAGGGCGACGGGGTGGTGTTCATGAACTTCCGTTCCGACCGGGCACGCCAGCTGAGCCGCGCCTTTCTCATGAAGGATTTCGACAGCTTCCCGCGCGAGTATGTGCCGCGGCTGTCCAGCTACTGCTCCCTGACCCACTATGGCGACGAGTTCAAGATCCCGGTCGCCTTCCCTCCGGAACGCATCCGCAACGGCTTCGGCGAGTACATCTCCAACCTCGGCCTGCACCAGCTGCGCATTGCCGAGACCGAGAAATATCCGCATGTCACCTATTTCTTCAACGGCGGCGAGGAAACGGTCTATCCGGGCGAGGAGCGCATCCTGGTCAAGTCGCCGCCCGTGGCCACCTACGACATGCAGCCCGAGATGAGCGCCTACGAGGTGACCGACAAGCTGGTGGAGGCCATCCTCAGCCGGCGTTTCGACGCCATCATCTGCAACTATGCCAATGCGGACATGGTGGGCCATACCGGCAATTTCGATGCCGCGCGGCAGGCCATCGAGGCCATCGACGCCTGTCTCGGACGTGTTGTGGAGGCGATGCGCGCCATCGGCGGCGAGGTGCTGATCACCGCCGACCACGGCAATGCCGAGACCATGGTCGATGAGGCCAATCGGCAGGCGCATACCGCCCATACCACGAATCTGGTGCCATTCCTCTACATCGGCCGGGAGGCCAGGCTGGAGGAGACGGGCGCGCTGGAAGACATCGCGCCGACCCTGCTGAAGATGATGGGACTGCCCAAGCCGCCCGAAATGACCGGAGACGCCCTGGTGGAATTCAGCGCGCCAGCCGGCTCCGGAGACGGTCAGCACCACGCGCCGCCATTCTGAGTGCGGGTCGTGCCTGGCATCCTGAGAATCGCGCCCTGGCTGCTGGCGCTGTTGCTGTGCAACCCCGCCAGCGCGGCGTCGGATGGGAAGAAGCAGGAACTCCAGGTCCTGCGTTCGCGTATCGAGAAGCTCAAAGAGGAAATCGAGCAGGCCAAGGAGGACCGCAGCGAGGCCGCCGACGGCCTGAACAAGTCAGAACGCCGCATCTCCGATGTCAATCGCGCCCTGCGCCAGTTGAACCAGCGCGAACGGGGGCTCAGCCAGCGGCTCGGCCAGCTGCGCCGTGAGACCGATGACCTGCGGCGTGAACTGACGGACCAGGAAGCGCGGCTGATGGAACTGCTCAGGCAGCGCTATGTCCAGGGCGGCGCCGACGTGCCGCAGCTACTGCTGGGCGGCAAGGACCCCAACCAGACCTCCCGGGACCTGGAATACTTCGCCTACATAGGCCGGGCGCGGGCGGAGCTGATCCGCGACCACCGGGCGAATCTGGACAAGCTGGCACAACTGCAATCGGAGACCGCGGCCAGCAAGGACAAACTCTCGGCGGTCAAGCGCGAGCGCCTGGAGCAGAAACAGGACTTGGAGAGCGAGAAGGCCGAGCGGCAACAAGTCCTCAAGACCCTGTCGGCGCAAATCCGCGCCCAGCGCCGCGAAGTGGCCAATCTGGTGCGCAACGAGCAGCGCCTGAGCCGCCTGGTTACCCGTCTGGCACGCCTGTCCGCCAAGCCCAAGCCGGTTGCCAAGCCCGCCGCGCCGGGGGAACAGGTCAGGAATGTGGCCGATGCCAGCCTGGCGGGCCTGGCCTTCACCAAGCTCAGAGGACGCCTGGCCATGCCCCTGGCCGGTGAGATCCGCGCCCGTTACGGGCAGGCGCGGGAGGGCGGAGGACCGGCTTGGAAGGGGCTGTTCATCCACAGTCCGGCAGGCCGCGAAGTACGCGCCGTGGGCAGCGGCGAAGTGGTGTTCGCCGACTGGCTGCGGGGCTTCGGCAACCTGCTGATCATCGACCACGGCGGCGGCTACCTCAGCCTATACAGCAATAATGAAAGTCTGTATAAACAACCGGGTGACGCCATCCGGGCGGGTGATGTGGTGGCTACCGTGGGCAGCACGGGCGGCCAGGAAGAACCGGGTCTGTACTTTGAATTGCGTCATCAGGGCAAACCCTTCGACCCCATGTCCTGGGTCGGCAGGTAGCCCGCCAATCCCTCGGAGAACCAGCATGTCCCTGTCCAACAAATTCAAGCACATCAGCCTGATCGCCACGGGCGTCGTGCTGGGCGCGGCCTTGACGCTCAACTACTCCGCGGTGGCCGAGCGGGAGGTGGAGCCGCTGCCGGTGGAGGACCTGCGCGCCTTCACCGAGATCTTCGGTAAGATCAAGAGCGACTACGTGGAGCCGGTGGAGGACAAGAAACTCATCACCGAGGCGATCAACGGCATGCTCTCCGGGTTGGACCCCCACTCAGCCTATCTGGACAGCGAGGCTTTCAAGGACCTGCAGGTGGGCACCCAGGGTGAGTTCGGCGGCCTGGGCATCGAGGTGGGTATGGAGGACGGCTTCGTCAAGGTGGTCGCCCCCATCGAGGACACCCCCGCCTTCAAGGCCGGCGTCAAGAGCGGCGATCTGGTCATCAAGCTGGACGACACGCCGGTCAAGGGCATGACCCTGAACGACGCGGTCAAGCGCATGCGCGGCAAGCCCGGCACCGATATCACCCTGACCATCATCCGCAAGGGCGAGACCAAGCCGGTGGTGGTCACCATCACCCGGGCGGTGATCAAGATCAAGAGCGTCAAGCACCAGTTGGTGGAGCCGGGCTACGGCTACGTGCGCATCACCCAGTTCCAGGAGCATTCCGGCGCGAACCTGGTGGACGCCCTGAAGGACTTGGAGGCCAAGAACAAGGCCCCGCTGGACGGCCTGGTGCTGGACCTGCGCAACGATCCGGGCGGCCTGCTCAACACCGCGGTGGCGGTGTCCGGAACCTTCCTCAAGCAGGGACAGCTGGTGGTCTATACGGACGGTCGGACGGAGGATGCCAAGATGCGTCTGTCCGCCTCCCGGGAGCACTACCTGCGGCCGGGCGAGAACGATTTCCTGAAGGGCGCACCCGCCTGGACCAAGACCGTGCCCCTGGTGGTGCTGGTCAACGGCGGTTCGGCCTCGGCCTCCGAGATCGTGGCCGGCTCGCTGCAGGACCACAAGCGCGCCCTGGTGGTGGGTACCCAGACCTTCGGCAAGGGCTCCGTGCAGACCATCCTGCCCCTGAACAACAACACCGCCATCAAATTGACCACCGCCCGCTATTTCACGCCCGCCGGGCGCTCCATCCAGGCCAAGGGCATCACCCCCGACATCGTGGTCGAGGAAGGCACCGTTTCTGCCAGCGAGGACAACAAGCTCGATGTGCGCGAGGCGGATCTGGAGAAGCATCTGACCAATCACCAGGATCGGCCGGCAGCGGCTCCGGAGGAGCAGAAGGCTTCGAAGGACGAAAAGGGTGAAAAGGGCGAGAAGCCCGAACCGGGCCGAATCGTGGCCAAGAACGACTACCAGTTCAGGCAGGCCCTGATTCTGCTGAAGGGCATGCGTTTCCTGCAGAACCGGTAACCGGAAGGGATTACGGGCATGGTCACGCCTTGCGACATCCACAAGCGGCGCGAGATCGTTTTCCATGCCCTGCCACCCGGCCAGGTGGAACGTGCCCTGGACCTGCTGGGCGGCCTGCCGGGGCTGACGGTCACGCGTGTGGACAACGGCGCGGTGGAAATCCGCTACTGCGTGCAGGACTACACCCTGGAATGGATCGAGTCCGCGCTGATGCAGCAGGGCTTTCATCTCGAGGCCACACTATTGATCCGCATCCGCCGCGCCCTGGCCTACTACAGCGAACGCGTGCAGCGGCAGAACCTGCGCCTGCCCGAGGTGCAGACCAAGAACTACAAGGCGCACGTCGAAGCCTGGCAGAAGCGGCCCCACGGCGACCACGACGAAACGCCCGCCGAGTGGCGCCAGTACAAGTGAGGTAACGGCTCCGCTGTCGCCGCAGACCGGGGGTCAGAGCAGGAACTTCACCTGGGCGTGGCCCGACAGCTCCAGATACAGTGCATCCAGTTGCATGCGCGAATGGGCCGTGATGGTGCAGGTCAGCGACAGATAGTTGCCGCCCGCCGAGACTCGCATCTCCATGCTCAGGGGTTGGAAATCCGGTGCATGCCGGAGGACGATGTCCAGGATGCCCTGGGCAAAATCGTCGCTGCGCACCCCCACCACCTTGACGGGAAACTCGCACGGGAAGGTCAGCGTGCCCTCGTCGCTCATGATCCGCCGCCGCGCATCTCCGTGCGCTTGTATTCCTGATAGGCCGCATGCAACCCGCGGAATAGCCCCCCCGGACGGCCGTCGCCCACCGGCCGGCCGTCCAGCCTCACCACCGGCAGGATTTCCTTGGTGGAAGAGGTCAGCCAGATCTCGTCCGCGGAGCGCAGTTCCGCTTCCGGAATCGGCCGGAGCGCATACGGCACCCCCTGCCCGGCGGCCAGTTCCAGCACCACGTCGTAGGTCACTCCGGGCAGTATGAGGTGGGACTTGGGCGGCGCCAGCAGGGTGCCGCGGCTGACCACGAAGACGCTGCTGCTGGAGCCCTCGGTCAGCCAGCCGTCGCGCAGCAGGATGGTCTCGGCACAGCCGGCGTCCACCGACAGCTGGCGCAGCAGCACGTTGGCCACCAGGGAGGTGCTCTTCAGGTCGCAGCGCAGCCAGCGGTTGTCGGCGGCGGTGATGGCGCCGACCCCCTCCTCCGCCAGCCGCGCCGGCGGCGTGCCCAGGGGCAGGGGCATGATCAGCACGGTCGGCCGGACCTCGGTGGGAAAGGCCTGGTCGCGCGGCGCCGGGCCGCGGGTGACTTGGAGATAGATGCCCAGGTCCTCCTCGCCGCTGCAGGCGATGAGGTCCAGCACCAGTGTCCGCCAGGTCTCCGGCGGGTGGGGATTAGCCAGGCGGATGCCGTCCAGGCTGGCCTGCAGCCGCGCCAGATGGTCCGCCAGGCGGAACGGCCGGCGCGAATAGACCGGGATCACCTCATAGACCCCGTCGCCGAAAATGAAACCCCGGTCCAGGACCGGGACATGCGCCTCCTCCAGGGGCAGGAAGGCGCCGTTCAGATAGACGGTTGGCATAGGGCTTCCGGATCTGAGGACAGGGCTCGGTTATCAGTGTAGCCGCGCGGCGGAAATGCATCTGATCCCTGATGTCGGCCCACTGTGAGTCACCCCAGCCTGAAGGCTGGGGATTCCTCGCCACGAATCGGAGTGGGGCCTGCCGGCCCCTGGTTCACGCTTCGTCTCGCTTGCCCCGCCCAATGGCTGGGCCTGCGCTCGACCCGTGGTCATTCGAACATCAGCAGGAGGCCGTCCCACATGCGTCCCAGCAGGCCTGCCGTGGGCACGGCGTGCAGGGCGCGCAGGGGGTAGTCGGCGAAGGGCTTGCCGTCCAGGGTCAGGCGCAGGCTGCCGATCTGCTGGCCGCGCGACACCGGCGCCAACATGGGCTGCTTGGTGACGATCTCGGCCTTGACACGCTCCGCCTGGCCGCGCGGGACGGTGATCGCCAGGTCGCTCAGGAAGCCGGCCTTGAGCTGGCTCTCGGTGCCCCGGTAGATGCGCATCTGGGAAACCGTCTGGTTGGCGGCGAACAGGCGCACGGTCTCGAAATGCTGGAAACCATAGTTGAGCAGCTTCTGGCTCTCCAGGGCGCGTCCGGCATCCGACTGGGCACCCAGCACCACGGAGAGCAGCCGCCGCTGGTCGCGGGTGGCCGAGGCGATGAGGCAGTAGCCGGCGCTTTCCGTATGCCCGGTCTTCACCCCATCCACATGTGGGTCGGTCCACAGCAGGCGGTTGCGGTTGGGCTGGGTGATGCCGTTGTAGCGGTACTCCTTGATGGCGTAGTACTTGTAAAACTGGGGGAACTCCCGGATCAGGCTGGCGGCCAGCCGGTACAGGTCACGCGCGGTGGAGTAGTGCTCCGGGTGGGGCAGGCCGGTGGCGTTGACGAAATGGGACGACTTCATCCCCAGGCGGGCGGCCTGCTGGTTCATGCGGATGGCGAAGTCGGGCTCACTGCCGGCCACCGCCTCCGCCAGGGCGATGCTGGCGTCATTGCCGGACTGGATGATCATGCCGTGCAGCATCTCGTCCACCGTGGCCTTGCGCTTGGGGTCCAGGAACATGCGCGAACCTTCGGCCCGCCAGGCCCGTTCCGACACCGACAGGGCCTGGTCCAGCCGCAACTGTCCATCGCGTAGCGCGCTGAACACCAGATAGGCGGTCATCAGCTTGGTCAGGGAAGCGGGCTCCACACGCATGTCGGCGTTGTTCTCCGTCAGCGCCCGGCCGCTCTGGGTGTCCACCAGCAGCCACGCACGTCCCTGGATGGCGGGCGGGGCCGGCGCCTGGGCCCAGGCGGGTGTCAGGACGAGAAAGGAAAGCAGGATGGATAACAACATACGCATAGGCCTGTCTTGGAAAAGTACTGAATGGCCGCATCCGCGGCCGCAACATCGGCGCCGACCCGCAGGTTCAGCGGGACGCTAGCGCAACAGCCGGTAGGGGCGCTGCCCCAGCAAGGCGGACAATTCCTGGGCGGCGCTGTCGGCCAGCGCGGCGGTGGCATAGGGCCCGGCCTGGACCTTGGTGAGGCCCATTTCCTGGCGTTTTTCCATTCCCGGCACCGGCGAGCCGGATTGTACCCGCCGGATCAACTCCTCCGCCGCCTCGGCCCGGCTGAAGGCGGCCAACTGCAGCCAGTAGGCCTGCTCGGCGGGGATGGCGGCGGCCTGGGTAGCGGCCGTCGCGGCACCCGGCCGTTCGGACGGGGACTCGGCATCCTGCCGGGCGGTTTTACCGGTGGACACCAGTTTGTAGGGTTTCACGTCCACCGCCGCGGTCACCATGCCCAGGGCGGCATCCGCCGCTTCGTCGCTGGTGAAGGGGCCGACCTGGACCTTGATCAGGCCGGCCTCGTCGAGGCGCAGCACGCCGGGGATGACGCGGCCCAGCTTCTGTATCAGCCGGCCGGTCAGTTCGTCCGCCGCCAGGGGGTTGGCAAAGGCACCCAATTGCAGATAGACGGTGCGCAGGTTCTGCACTTGCATGGGCTGGGCGGTCGGCAGCGGGGTGACCTGCAGGCCGGCGGATCGGGCCTGGGCGGCCGGCTCGGGCGGGGCGCCCTCCCCGTCCACGGCGGCGGAGAAGGAGCCTGGAGCCGCACCCTCCTCGGGCAGCAGCCGCTCGACCTCCACTAGGGTCACGTCGTTGAGTGCCCGGAGCTTGTGCGCTGCGGTGTAGGACAGGTCGATGACGCGGTCGGGATGGAACGGCCCGCGGTCATTGACGCGCACCACCACGCTATCGCCGGTCTGCACGTTGGTCACCCGCGCGAAGCTGGGGATGGGCAGGGTCTTGTGGGCTGCGGTCATGGCATACATGTCATACGGCTCGCCGGAGGAGGTGGGCCGGCCGTGGAATTTGCGTCCGTACCAGGAAGCCAGGCCGCGGGTCTTGTAGTCCTGGCCCGAGACATCCGGCACGTAGCGCTTGCCCTTGACCTTATAGACGCGGTTGGCGAACGGATGCAGGGGCTCGTCGCGTGGCTCCGCGTCGGGCACGGCGTCCAGGTTGTCCGGCGGGTTGGCGCCGGGGCCGTCATCCTTGTAATAGCCGCCGCCGGTGTAAGGGGGCAGCACGGCGGCCTCGCGGCCGGCTGGCGGCTGGGGTGCGGTCTCGGCGGTGCGCGGGCTCAGGCTGCTGCAGCCGGCCAGATAGACGCCGGCGGCGAGGGCGATAAGCGGCAGACGGAAAGGGGCTGGGAGCATGGTCTGTCTCCGTTGTTCGGTCCGCTGAGGGTGATTCACCGGATGCGGTTCCATGGGTCCATGGCTGGGCGCATATTGATAATGTGGAATAAGTTTAGCGCTCACCCTTATGTTTTAACAAGTTTTTTGTGGGTGGCCAGGCTCATGACGATGCCGAATCCCAACATGACGGTCAGCATGGAGGTACCGCCGTAGCTGACCAGGGGCAGGGGGACACCCACCACCGGCAGGATGCCGGACACCATGCCCATGTTGACGAAGGCGTAGGTAAAGAAGGTCAGCACGATGGAGGCCGCCAGTAGGCGGCCGAACAGGCTGGGCGCGCCGGCGGCCAGCATCAGGCCGCGGCCGACGATGGCGGCGAACAGCAGCAGCAGGAACAGGTTGCCGATCAGGCCGAACTCCTCGGAGAACACGGCGAAGATGAAGTCCGTGCTGGCCTCGGGGAGGAACTCCAGATGCGTCTGGGTGCCGTTCATCCAGCCCTTGCCCGCCACGCCGCCGGAACCCAGGGCGATGGTTGACTGGATGATGTGGTAGCCGGCGCCCAGGGGGTCGCTGGTGGGATCGAGCATGGTCAGCACGCGGCGGCGCTGGTAATCGTGCAGCAGGTTCCAGGCGAGGGGCGCCAGGGCGGCCAACAGAGCGGCGCTGCCGAGGATGAAACGCAGGCTGAGGCCGCCCAGGAATAGCACGAAGAAGCCCGAGGCGGTAATGAGCAGGGAGGTACCCAGGTCCGGCTGGCGCAGTATGAGACCCACCGGCAGCAGCAGCAGCAGGATGCCCACCGCGTAGTTGCGGGCGCTGAGCGTCTCCTGCCGGTAATGCAGGTACCACGCCAACATCAGGGGGGCACCGAGGCGCATCAGCTCGGAAGGCTGCAGGCGGGTGATGCCCAGATCGAGCCAGCGCCGCGCCCCGTTGACCACGTCACCGAACAGGGCCACGGCCACCAGCAGCAGCAGCCCCAGTGTATAGGCCGGCAGGGCGAACTGCATCAGGCGCTGGGGCGGGATCTGGGAAGCCAGCAGCATGGCGGCCAGGGCAATGCCCATATTGCTCAGGTTAGCCAGCAGCTTGGCGTCGCTGCCCCCCGACGCGCTATAGACCAGGGCCAGGCTGAGCAGCAGCAGCACCAGCAGCAGCCCTGTGAGCGGCAGGTCCAGGTGGGCCGTGAGGCGTTTCAGGAAGCGGACCAGCATCATTGTCCTCCGGCTGCCCGGGTCGAGGGCGGCCCGGCCGAGGCGTCCTGGGCCGGGACGGGTTCCTCCACGGGACCTCGGTCCTCGCCTTCTTGCTCCTCTTCTGGCACGACGGAATCCGTCACCGGGCCGGCGCCGGCGGGCGGCGGCAGCTTGCCCAGCAACCAGTAGTCGATCACCTTGCGCGCCATGGGTGCAGCCGTGGAACCGCCATGGCCGCCGTTTTCCACCATCACGGCCACCACGATCTTGGGGTTGTCCGCCGGCGCGAAGGCGATGAACAGGGCGTGATCCCGATGGCGGGCGGCCACCCGGCGCTCGTCGTAGCGAGCCCCCTGCTTGATGCCCACCACCTGGGCGGTGCCGGTCTTGCCGGCGAACGGGTAGGGGGCGCCGGCCCCGGCGGCGGAGGCGGTACCGCCCGGATGGGTTACTTCCACCATCGCCTGCTTGACGATGGCCAGATGCGCCGGTTTGAAGGGGATGCGGTCCATGACCTGGGGGGCGGCCTGGACAATCCGGCCGCTGCCCGGCTCGCGCCAGGCGCGGATCAGCCGCGGTTTATAAACCACGCCGTCATTGGCGATGGCCATGGTGGCCACCGCCAGTTGCAGGGGTGTGGCCAGGGTATAGCCCTGGCCGATGCCGGCGATCACCGTCTCGCCCGGCCACCAGGGCTGCTTGAAACGTTTCCGTTTCCATTCCGGGCTGGGCAGCAGGCCGGCCAGTTCGCCGTCCAGATCGATGCCGGTGCGGCGTCCGAACCCGAACCGGGCGAGGAAGTCGTGCATGCGCTCGATGCCCATCTGGTGGGCCAGCTGGTAGTAATAGGTGTCGCAGGAGATGACCACGGAACGCTTCAGGTCCACCCAGCCATGGCCATCCTTCTTCCAGTCCCGGTAACGATGGCTGCTGCCGGGCAGGCTGTAATAGCCGGGGTCGACGATGCTGTCGCCGGGCCGGCGCAGGCCGTAGTGCAGACCGGCCAGTGCCATGAACGGCTTGATGGTGGAGCCGGGCGGGTAGATGCCGCGCAGGGCACGGTTGATCAGGGGATGGTCTGGCGATTCGTTGAGCGCCTTCCAGTTGGCCACGTCGATGCCGTCGATGAACAGGTTGGGGTCGAAGCCCGGCTGGCTGACCAGGGCCAGCACGCCGCCGTTGCGCGGGTCCAGGGCCACCAGGGCGCCGCGGTAGTCCCCGAACGCCTGCTCGGCCAGTTGCTGCAGGCGGGTATCGATGTGCAGATACAGGTTGTAGCCCGCCGTGGGGGGGGTGCGCGACAGCACGCGCACGGCGCGCCCGCCGGAGTCGTTCTCCACCTTTTCCAGACCGGTGCGGCCATGCAGCCAGTATTCGTAGCTGGCCTCCACGCCGGCCTTGCCGATGTGATCCGTGCCCCGGTAATTGGCCTCCTGACCCGTCTCCGCCAGGTTTTCCAGGTCGCCGGCGTTGACCCGGCCGATATAGCCCACCACGTGGGCCAGGGATTCGCCCAGGGGGTATTGGCGGAACAGGCGTGCCTTCACCTCCACGCCGGGAAAGCGGTAGCGGTGAGCGGCGAACCGAGCCACCTCCTCCTCGGTGAGGCGGTTGCGGATGGGGATGCTGGAGAACTGCTTGTTCTCCGCCATGAGTTTCTGGAAGCGCTTGCGGTCCGCGTCGGTGATCTCCACGATGCCGGCCAAGTCGTCCAGCGTCCTTTCCAGGCCACCGGTCTTGTCCGGCGTGACCTCCAGGGTGTAGGCGGAAAAATTCTGCGCCAGCACCGTCCCGCCGCGGTCGTAGATCACCCCGCGGGCCGGCGGCGCCGGCAGCAGCGCGATGCGGTTGTTCTCCGCCAGGGCATGGTAGCGGTCGTATTGCACCACCTGCAGCCAGAAGAAGCGCACAAACAGCACCAGGAGGAGGATCGCGGCGACCAGGGCGGCCACCCGCGCGCGTTGCCGGTAGCGCAGGTACTCCAGCTCAGGATTGATCAGCCGAAATGCCTTCATCAGGAGCCGGGGCTGGGCGGTTCGTCGGGACGGCCGGCGAGACGGTTGAGCAGCAGGCACATGGGTAGCCAGAGCAGGGCCGCCACCAGGCCCCCGGCCAGTTGCCGCCAGTCTGCCACCCCCTGGGTCATGGCCAGCCCCAGCAGCACGATCAGCAGCTTCATGCCCAGAAAGATGGGGGCCAGCTGTAAGGCCTGTCCATAGGGGCCGAAATTGGCCAGTCGGCGTTGCACCATGAGGGCCAGGAAGGAAGCGGCGAGGTAGGCCAGGGCGTGGATGCCGAACAGTACCCCATGCCCGACGTCGGCCAGCAGGCCCAGCCCGAAGGCCAGGCGCAGTGGAGTGCGCCGCGGTTCGTGGGTGTTCCAGTAGAGCAGCACCATGAGGGGGAATTCCGGCACCAGCCACAGGCCGGCCCGCGGCCAGGGCAGCAGGGAGAGCAGCACCGCCGCCAGCAGGCTGCCGGCGATCAAACGCAGGCCGGCCGGGGCGATCAGCTCCGGACCGCGTTGCATCAGGCGGGCGGGGTTGCGCGGCTTCACGGTTGTTCCCGGTCCCGGCGCAGGACCATCACATGGCGGTGGGCGCCCACCTGGGAGATCGGTTCGCAGACGGCACGGGCGAAAGGGGTGTCCTTGGGCGGCTGCACGTTCAGCACCCTGGCCACCGGGATGCCCGGCGGATAGATGCCGTCCAGGCCCGAGGTGACCAGCACATCGCCGGCCTGCAGGTCGGCGTGCATGTCCAGGAAGCGCACCTCCAGCATGCGGTCCTGGCCCAGGCCGGAGACGATCAGGCGCAGGCCGGTGCGCAAAGCCTGCACCGGTGCCGCCTGGCCCCGGGAGGTGAGCAGGGTGACCTCGCTGCCGAGGGGGAAGACGCGCGTGACCTGGCCCACCAGGCCCTGGGCGTCGGCCACCGGCAGGCCGGCCTCGATACCGTGGCGGGTGCCCCGGTCGAGGAGCACCTGGCGGTTGAAGGGGTCCGGCAGGACGCGGATGATCTCAGCCGCCCGGCTGGTATAGCCTGAAGGCCGCTCCAGGCCGAGCAGGGCGCGCAGTTCGGCGTTTTCCATGCGCAGGCTGGAGAGGGTCTGGGTGTCGGTCTTGGCGGCGATTTGCGCCTCTTTCAGCTCCCGGTTCTCCCGCAGCATCGCCCCGTGCACGGTGAAAAACTCCAGCGCGTCATCGAGATAGAGGAACGGACGGGTCAGACCGTTCTGGATGGGATGCAGCACGGTGGCGATGCCCAGGCGCAGGAATGCCAATGCGTTGTAGCGGGCGTCCACCGCCATCAGGGCCAGGCACAACAGGGTGTAGAGGGTGAAGCGGGCAGGCAGACCCATCTCCCTGGCGAACAGGGGGGAGTGGGGCGCGCGGGACATGGGAAGAGGCAGGGGGCGTTGGGCAGGGGAGAAGGACTCGGCGGTGTTTCCCTGCTCCTTGTTCCTTGTCCCTTGCCCCTAAGACATCAGTCGTTGGTGAACACCGTGGAAAGCCGATCCATCTCCTCCAGGGCACGGCCGGAACCGCGCACCACGCAGGTCAGGGGATCGTCGGCGACAATCACCGGCAGGCCGGTCTCTTCCATCAGCAGGCGGTCGATGTCCCGCAGCAGCGCTCCGCCGCCGGTCAGCACCATGCCCTTCTCGGCGATGTCCGCGCCCAGTTCAGGCGGAGTCTGTTCCAGGGCCGACTTGACGGCCGAGACGATGGTGTTGAGGGGATCGGTCAGGGCCTCCAGCACCTCGTTGGAGGTGACGGTGAAGCTGCGCGGGATACCCTCGGCCAGGTTGCGGCCCTTGACCTCCATCTCCCGCACCTCGGAGCCCGGAAAGGCCGAGCCCATTTCCTTCTTGATCGCCTCAGAGGTGGATTCGCCGATCAGCATGCCGTAGTTGCGGCGGATGTAGTTGATGATGGACTCGTCGAACTTGTCGCCGCCCACCCGCACACTGGCCGTATAGACCACGCCGCCCAGGGAGATGACCCCCACCTCGGTGGTGCCGCCGCCGATATCCACCACCATGGAGCCGGTCGCCTCGGCCACCGGCAGGCCGGCGCCGATGGCGGCGGCCATGGGTTCCTCGATCAGATACACCTGGCGCGCGCCGGCACCGATGGCCGATTCGCGGATGGCGCGCCGCTCCACCTGGGTGGCCCCGGAGGGCACGCAGATGATGATGCGCGGGCTGGGGTGGAACAGCCGCGTGTCGTGCACCTTCTTGATGAAGTACTTGAGCATCTGCTCGGTGACGTTGAAGTCGGCGATCACCCCGTCCTTCATGGGCCGGATGGCCTGGATGTTGCCGGGCGTGCGGCCCAGCATCTGCTTGGCCTCCAGCCCCACCGCCTGGATGGTCTTCTTTCCGGTGGGCCCTTCCTGGCGGATGGCCACCACCGACGGTTCGTCCAGCACGATGCCGCGGCCGCGCACATAGATCAGGGTGTTGGCCGTACCCAGGTCGATGGCCAGGTCGGTGGAGAAGTAACCACGTAAGGTTCCGAACATGTTGTCAACTCAGCGCGGGGGCAGAAAAAATAGCCGCGTATGATAACCTACAAGCCCCAGCCGCATAAGCCTTCCGGCACCGTTCATCCATGTCTCTCTCCCTCGACGACGTCAAGCGCATCGCCCACCTGGCGCGCATCCGGGTCACCGAACCGGAAGCTGCCCAATACCGGGAACAGCTCAACGGCATCTTCACCCTGATCGAGGAGATGCAGGCCTTCGATACCGCCGGCGTGGCGCCCATGGCCCATGCCCGCGACATCCACCAGCGCCTGCGCGAGGACGTGGTCAGCGAGACCGACCGCCGCGCCGCCTACCAGGCGGTCGCGCCGCAGGTAGAGAATGGGCTCTATCTGGTGCCGCAGGTGATCGAGTGATCCGGTAACCCATGAACGCCACCAGCCTAAAACAACTCTCCGAACTCCTTGCCTTGGGCAAGGCATCCAGCGCCGAGCTGTGCCAGGACTACCTGGCCCGCATCCAGGCCCACAACCCGCGCCTGAACGCCTTCATCACCGTCGATCCGGAACGCACCCTGGCCGAGGCGCGCGACGCCGATGCCCGCCGCGCTGCCGGGAGTGATGACGCCGGACCGCTGCTGGGCGTGCCCATCGCCCACAAGGACATCTTCTGTGCCGAGGGCTGGCTCACCAGCTGCGGCTCGAAGATGCTGTCCAACTTCGTCTCACCTTACGACGCCCATGTCATCAGCCGCTTCAAGGCCGCCGGCATGCCCTGTCTGGGCAAGACCAACATGGACGAGTTCGCCATGGGCTCGT
>DEQR01000037.1 GCA_002360535.1 Thiobacillus sp. UBA3361 | reverse complement strand
CGCCCCGCGCGGCCGAGGCCACGCCCGCCGCCGCGGAAACCGCGACGACAACCGCCACAGCACCCCTGGATGCGGTCGAGACCGCCATCGACATGGCGTGCGCCCTGGTCGAAGGCGCCCCCGCCGTGGCCCAGGCGCTGGCCGAGGATGCCGGAGAGGGCGTGCGCGACTATTGCCGCGAGCGGCGCCGCGCCTTGTCCCTCCTGGGCAAGGGCGCCCTGCCGGCGCAGTCCGGCGGCAAGGCGACCGGCGCCAACGGCCAGTCCATCGCGCGTCAGCGCCGCCTGGAACAAAGCCTGAAGGGCAGGGGTGACGCGCCCGCCAGCCGTCCCAGCGGCCGCACCCGGCCCGCCGCCGAGGCCCCCGCCAAGGTGGAGACCGGAACCACCCTGTCGGGCCAGGCGGTTACCGGCACCCAGGTGGAACGCACGGTGAAGGTCACCGGCAACGAACCCGGTTCCTGCCGCGCCATCACCGGCACCGAGTACATCGGCGCCGAGCAGTTCGAGTCCTTCTGCGCCAGCCGCCCGGCGCCGGCGCCGGCCAAGGTGGGCGCCAGCGCCACCGGCCGTGGTCTGACCGTGAGCGGCCCCGAAGTGGGGCGTTCCGCCAAGGTCACCGGCGGCGAGGCGGGTACCTGCAAGCCCGTCACCGGCACCGAGTACCTGGGCAGCGAAAACTTCGACGAATTCTGCGCCGGCAAGGGGCTGACCTCCCGTCCCGAGAAGGTGGCGATGGGCGCCACCGCGCGCAAGGGCCTTGCCGTCACCGGCAGCGACGAGGCCCGACCCGTCGTCGTGACCGGCGCCGAGGCCGGCGCGAAGCGCGGCATCACCGGTTCCCAGTACAACGATGCCGGGGTCTCCCATTTGACCATCAATGGTCCGGCCAAGGTGGCCCTCACCCATACCATCGCCGGCCGTCCGGTGTCCGGCACCGAAGTCGGTCGCTCGGTCAAGGTGACCGGCGATGAGGCCGGTGCCTGCCATGCCATATCCGGCACGGAATACCTGTCCAACGAGCAATTCAAGAGCGTCTGCCATACCCGCCCGGAAGCCGGTCCGGAGAAGGTGGGCGCGACGGCCAGCGAGGGCGGCCAGCGCATCACCGGTAATCTGGTGGAGCGTACCGGCAAGGTCACCGGCAACGAACCCCGCGCCGAGGGCCGGGTCACCGGCTCCCAGTACGAGCGGGGCGCCGCCCGGGGCGAGGCGCCCGCCAAGGTGCGGGAGCTGCGCACCCCGGCAGGGCGTAGGCTCACCGGCGGCGTCATGAGCGGAACCGGCTCCCCAAAATTGAGCGGTGACGAGCAAGGCGGGCGCCAGCGCGTCACCGGGACCGATTACGCCGGCGCGGCGCTGTCCGCCGCCGGACCAGGCGCCCCGGAGTCGATGACGAGCGCCGTCAAGGTGGATGTCACGCATACGCTGCGCGGACAGACGGTCTCCGGCTCGCCCATGGGTCGTTCCAGCCTGGTGACCGGCGACGAGCCGGGCAGCCATCTCGCCATCAGCGGCACGCCCTATGCCGCCAGCGAACAGATCGCCGGTGCCTGTGGCTGTCAGCACGGCGAGGCGGCCGAGCCGGCCGGCCTGCCCCAGGCCCATCCCCGCTTCCAGCCCCAGGGCCGGCCGCGCGCCATGGCCATGAGCATGGTCCCGGCTGAACCGCGTCCGGAATCCTTCAGCGTCAGCGCTCCGGCGCGGGAGGCGCGCGGCCGCATCACCGGCACCGGCTACGGCGGCGCTGGCCGTATCACTGGTCCGGTCAACATGGCTTCGGGCCTAGTGTCCGGTACGCCGGAGTTCCGCTACCGCGACGAAGCCGGTCTCATGGCCGGCATGGGCCAGGCCATGGCTGAATCCGCCACCCCGGCGGCCCAGGGCGAGCGCATCACCGGCGAGGGGCGCGAGGCCGGCCGCCGCATCACCGGCGACGACTGGGGCCGCAGCGACCTGGTGACCGGCACCGAGGGACGCTGGGCCCAGGGCCGCAATCCGACCCTGCGCGGCACTGGCCGTGGCATCGCTTCCGGCGCCTGGGCCAACAAGGGCATCGAGCGTCCCGAAGCGCCCATCGCCAAGGTGACTGGCAGCAGCGGCAACGCCGGCAAGGGCGCGGTGATCACCGTCTCCGGCGGCGCTCGCGGCTAAGAAGGGGATAAGGTCCATGAACACGCGCAACGCCTACGCCCTCCGCGCCAAGTCTCAGCAGGCACGGCACCACGGCCATGCCCCCTACGGCCTGGGCACCGCCTCGGCGGCGCTCCAGGTCCGGCCTGAACACCACGCACAGCGGCCGGCCGGCACCGTTGATGCGCCGCCGCGCCACCACCTGGCCGACCGGCGCATGAATGCACGCCTGGCCCACTGCGAGGACTCGGTGAAAGGCCGCTTCGACGCCATCGCACCCACCCTGAAGGCTCTTTCCGCACAGCAGCATTTGGAGGATTTTCCCACCCAGGCGCAACGGATGGCGCGGGAGCGCCTGGGCTATGAGTTGCCCCAGGGCATCCTGGAGGACGCCTGGGTCAGCGGCCTGGACCTCAAGGCCCTCTACGCCCACTGCGTCTTCGCCGCGCTCAAGGCCGCCACCGCCCAGTTCGCCGAGGACATCCGGAATCAATTGGAGACGGTCCAGGACACGCGCAACTTCTTCCTGGACTGCGGCTATCACGCGGTGGACATCAGTCCCTGCGCCGATGGCCGCCTGAAGGGCCTGTCCCGCTACATCCTGCGCCTGCCGCTGACTTCGCTGACCCGGCGCAAGGCCTACGCCGGCGCGCTGTTCGACGTGGAAACCGACGTGCGCCACTGGGTGAGCACGGAACTGCGCCGCTTCCGCGAGGGCGTGCCCACCACCGCCGACGCCGGCACCCGCTATCTGAAGATCGCGGTCTATCACACCAGCTCCTCCAGCCCCTGCTGCGAGGGCTGCGCCGCCCACGGCAGCAATGAGACCCGGGCGATTGAAGCCGCCCTGGAACGCCTGAACCAGTTCCGTCAGGCCATCGAGAACAGCTTCTGCTGCGGCGCCAGCACCGACATCCTGTTGATCGGCGTGGACACCGATACCGACGCCATCAAGGTGCATATCCCCGACAGCAAGGGCGACCTCTCCCCCTACCGCTTCGTGGACAACGCCGCCCTGTACGGCGAGACCGCCCGCCTCTCCGGCGACGCCGCCCGCGCGGCGGTGTACGAGGCCATCCGCGCCGCCAGTCGCAAGGACGGCTGGGGTGCCGGCCAGGGCGAACCCCACGACGGCATGCGCCGGCTCATCGCCAATCTGCTGGTGAACAACTTCTCCCAGATCGAGTACGTCAACGACCTCTATGACGGCCGCTACCCGGACATCGGCCATGCCGAGCGCTACATCAGCGTGGGCGACGGCTTCGAGGAAGTGCAGATGCGGAACGTGGCCTATTACGCCCACCTGCATACCCTCGAGGAAGGCGTCGCCGACATGGACGTGGGCATCAAGATATTCACGGGCCTCAACGTCAAGCATGGCCTGCCCATTCCGGTGGCCATCCACTACCGCTACGACGCCCGGGTGCCGGGCGCCCGGGAACGGGTGGCGGAAAAGGCCCGCCGCGTGGGTTCTGCCATCCGCGCCCGCTATCCCGACCTGGCCGAGCAGGGTCTGCTGGCCTGCTGGCTCTCGGTCCAGGACCTGCCCACCGGCAGCCCCATTGAAGAACTGCAAGGGGACGAGAAATGAAAGTCATGCAGGTGGAAAAGACCCTGGTGTCCACCAACCGCATCGCCGACCTGGGCCACCGGCCTCTGCTGGTGGTGCGGGAGAAGGTGGGGGGCGGGCGCCAGGTGGCCGTGGACGCCATCGGCTGCATCCCCGGCGACTGGGTCATCTGTGTCGGCTCCTCCGCCGCCCGTGAAGCCGCCGGCAGCAAGGAATACCCGTCGGACCTGACCATCGTCGGAATCATCGACCACTGGAACCCGGACGACGCCAGGGGCGAGGGGAAGGGCTGATGGAAATCATGCAGGTGCGCTCCGATCTGGTGGCCAGCCGGCGCACGCCCGGGCTGAAGAACCAATCCCTGCGGGTCCTGGCGGACGCCAAGGGCGGCCTCTCCGTGGCCTGCGATCCGGTGGGCGTGCCGCCGGGCAAATGGGTGTTCACCGTGAGCGGCTCCGCCGCCCGGTATGCGGTTGGCGATACCAAGGTCCTCACCGACCTGACCATCGCCGGAATCATCGACCACTGGGACCCGGACGCCTGACGGCCGGGGTGATTCAACACACTGTTTTATGTCGTTTTTTTAACCTGAAGGAGAACTGAAATGGCTTCTGTTACCGGTATTGCTCTTGGAATGATCGAAACCCGCGGCCTGGTGCCCGCGATTGAAGCGGCCGACGCCATGACCAAGGCCGCCGAAGTGCGCCTGGTGGGCCGGGAATTTGTCGGTGGCGGCTACGTCACCGTCATGGTGCGCGGCGAGACCGGCGCCGTGAACGCGGCGGTGCGCGCAGGCGCCGATGCCTGCGAGCGGGTGGGTGACGGCTTGGTGGCCGCCCACATCATCGCCCGCGTCCATTCCGAAGTGGAAGGCGTGCTGCCCCAGGCCGCCTGAGCTGAACCCCAACCTCTGATTGACCCGAAGGAGAAATGAAATGGCTGAAGTGACTGGTATTGCCCTTGGAATGATCGAAACCCGTGGCCTGGTGCCCGCCATCGAGGCGGCGGACGCCATGACGAAGGCCGCCGAAGTGCGCCTGATCGGCCGCCAGTTCGTCGGCGGCGGCTACGTCACCGTCCTGGTGCGCGGCGAGACCGGTGCCGTGAACGCCGCCGTGCGTGCCGGCGCGGACGCCTGCGAGCGCGTCGGTGACGGCCTGGTGGCCGCCCACATCATCGCCCGCGTCCATTCCGAGGTGGAAGGCATCCTGCCGAAGGCGCCGAGCGCATGAGGCACAAGGCGTGAGGCGGGCTTGCCGCCCCCCTCGCGTCGATAACCGAATTGAAGGAGAACAGAAATGGCAGATGTACACGGAATTGCATTGGGAATGATCGAAACCCGCGGCCTGGTGCCCGCCATCGAAGCGGCGGACGCCATGACCAAGGCCGCCGAAGTACGCCTGGTGGGGCGGGAGTTTGTCGGCGGCGGCTACGTCACCGTCATGGTGCGCGGCGAGACCGGCGCCGTGAACGCGGCCGTCCGCGCCGGGGCGGACGCCTGCGAGCGGGTGGGCGACGGACTGGTGGCCGCCCACATCATCGCCCGGGTGCACTCCGAGGTGGAGGGCGTGCTGCCCGGCTCGCCCAGCGCCGGCGGCGGCGGCCGGGACGGCGAGGTGTCGGCCCAACGCAGCTGAGGATGAGCATCATGGTGGCGAATCCCCGCTTGGCCGGTTACCTCACCCAGGCCCTGGACCACGAGCTTTCCGTGGTGCAGCAGTACCTGACCCAGTCCTGCCTGTGCCGGCTGTGGCGGGAGGACGGGCTGGCGGATTACTTCCGCCGGGAGGCCGACGAGGAACAGGGCCATGCCGGCAAGTTGATCTGCCACCTGCTCAGCCTGGGCCTGGCCCCCAACGGCACCCGGCTGAAGCCGGTGCGGCCGGGCCGGGACCTGGAAGAGATGCTGAGACTGGACTGGCAGCTCGAACTGGACGCGGTGCGGCTCTACCAGGATGCCTTGCATTACGCGGAGCGTTGCCGCGACGGCGTGGCGGCGGCCCTGTTCGCCGAATTGCTGGCGGACGAGGAAGGGCACCTGGCGGAGTTGGAGCGCATGTTGCGTGATCTGGCGGAGAAGGGTTGCGACCCGGACCGCTTCGTGAAGGAGGTCTGTCATGGCTGAACATCCCCCCGCCGGCTGGCAGGTGCAGGCCAAGCCCCCGGTGATGACCCGGCGCTTCGAGTTTCCCGACTACGCCGCCACCCGCGCGTTCCTGGAAGGTCTGGCCAAGCTCTCGGAAAAGAGCGGCTACTACCCGGACCTCAACTTTGCCAAGACCCACGTGAGCGTCAGCGTGGCGGCCCGGGACGCGGCCCTGGGGCCGGACGAGTACACCTTCGCCGGCCGGGTGGACGCCCTGGCCAACGGCAAGGCCGGGGATTGAGGTCATGGCCGCCTGGGTGCTGGCCCTGGCCAACCTCAAGGGCGGCTGCGGCAAGACCACCCTGGCCCTGAACCTGGCCGCCGGCCTGGTCCGGCGTGGCAGCGTCGGCCTGGTGGACGCCGATCCCCAGGGGGCCATGGGCCACTGGGTGGCCTGGGGGTCCGGGGGCGATGGGACCCAGGGCCTACCCCGGGTCCTGGCCGGGGGCGCCGACCCGCTGGGCGCCATCGCACGGGCGGCCCGGCGCCATGACCGGGTGGTGGTGGACTGTCCGCCCTCCCTGGACATGGCCATCACCCGGCAGGTCCTGGAACGGGCCCGGGCGGTGCTGATCCCGGTGCTGCCCTCGCCCCTGGACCTGTGGGCCAGCGCCGAAACCGTGGCGGTGGTGCGCCAGGCCCGCCAAACCAACCCGGGGCTCAAGGCCTGGCTGGTGGTGAACCAGGCGGAGCCGGGCAGCGCCCTGACCCGGGCCATGGCCGCCACCCTGGCCGGCCTGGAACTGCCCGTCCTGGACAGCGTGGTTCGACGCCGGGCGGCCTACCGCAACGCCGCCCTGGAGGGACGCAGCGTGTACCAGATGGGCTTTCGCGGCCGCGAGGCGGCCCGGGAAATGGATCAAGTGATCGAGGACATCGCAGGAAAGGAGTGAGGGCACCATGAGCAGACTGGAAGACAAGCTGAGCGCCAGCATCAAGCCGGCCAAGGGCAAGACCACGCCCACGGCCAAGACGGCGACCAAGGGACCCAGGCCCCAAAAGGCCGCCAAGCCCGCCCCGCCGGCACCCAGGACCAAGCACCCGGAGCCGGCCGCCGCCATTCCCGCCACAGCGGAGGAACCGGCACGTGCCCTCCACCCCCGGCGCGTCTGGCCGGACTGAGGAGCCGACATGCACGACGACAACCTGATTGAAGGGGAAAAGGCCGAGCCGGCCTGGGCCAGGCTGCTGTTCGGCGAGGATCCCTGGCCCATGCTGCTGGCCATGCTGGCTTGTGGAATGCTGGTGTATCTGCTGGCACGCGAGGCCGTTCCCGCGATCCTGGCGGTGGTGGTGACCGCCTTGGCCGCCCATGCCTGGTTGCTGCGTCGTGACGAGTCGGCCGCCGAGAAACAGGAACCGCCATGAATCCGCCCGGCGGCGAGGTGGTGGGCGCCATTCCACCCGGCCTGCCCAGCCTGTCCGTGCCGAAGATCGGCTGGTCCGACTTCACCGCCCTGCTGTCCGCCGCCCTGGTGATCTCCCTGGTGGCCTTCATGGAGGCCATCTCCATCGCCAAGGCCATGGCCGCCAAGACCCGGGCGCGCATCGATCCCAACCAGGAACTGATTGGCCAGGGCCTGGCCAACGTGGTCGGCGCCGCCTCCCAGTCCTTCCCGGTGAGTGGATCGTTTTCCCGCTCGGCGGTGAACCCGAACGCCGGCGCGGTCACCGGCCTGTCCTCGGTGTTCGCCGGCCTCCTGGTGCTGCTCACCCTGCTGTCCCTCACCAGCCTGCTCTACCACCTGCCCCTGGCGGTGCTGGCGGCGGTGATCATGCTGGCGGTGCTGGGGCTGATCAATCCGGGCGCCATGCGCCACGCCTGGCACACCCACCGCCACGACGGCCTGGCCGCCACGGTCAACTTCGTCAACGTGTCCTACTTCGAGGACATGATGCTCGAGGCTGGGCGCCGTTTCCCGGAGGCCAAGGCCATCCTGCTCATCGGCAGCGGCATCAACGAGATCGACGTGTCCGGCGAGGAAAAGCTCACCGACCTGGCCCGGCGCCTGGAGCAGGGCGGCGTGAAGCTGTATCTCAGCGGCCTGAAGAAGCAGGTGCTGGAAGTGCTGGAGCGGGCCGAGATCCACAAGACCCTGCCGCCGGAGCGCATCTTCCGCTCCAAGGAGCAGGCCCTGAAGACCCTGCTGGAACAGTACGGATAGGTCCATGAGCTTTGAACCGGTCGTCTTGTTCTTCCTGCTGGGCGTGGCCGCCGGCCTGGCCCGCTCGGACCTGAAGATCCCGTCCAGCATCTACGATGCCCTGTCCATCTTCCTGCTCCTGGCCATCGGCCTGAAGGGCGGGGTGATGCTGGCGGAACATGCCGAGCCAGGCATGCTGCTGGACGGCGCCTTCATCGTCCTGGCCGGCGCGCTGATCCCCTTTATCGCCTTCCCCCTGTTGCGCTGGGTGGGACGCATGAACCGCGCCGACTCCGCCTCCATCGCCGCCCATTACGGCTCGGTCAGCGTGGTCACCTTCTCCGTCGGCGTCACCTTCCTGGCCCAGGAAGCTCAGGCCTACGAGGGCTACATGATCGTCTTCCTGGTGCTGCTGGAAATGCCGGCCCTGCTCATCGGCGTCCTGCTGGCCCGCCACGGCCAGGGGTCGGTGCGCTGGGGCAAGCTGCTGCACGAGGTCTTCTTCGGCAAGAGCATCTTCCTGCTGGCCGGCGGCCTGCTGATCGGCTTCCTGGCCGGCCCGGAAGGCATCAAGCCCCTGGACAAGCTGTTCTTCGACCTGTTCAAGGGCGTGCTGGCCCTGTTTCTGCTGGAAATGGGCCTGGTGGCCGCCGGCCGGGTGGCGGACCTGCGCGCCCACGGCCCCTTCCTCATTGGCTTTGCCATGGGCATGCCCCTCATCGCCGGTTTTCTCGGCGTCCTGGTGGCCTGGTCGGTGGGTCTGACCCTGGGCGGCGCCCTGCTCCTAGCCACCCTCTACGCCAGCGCCTCCTACATTGCCGCCCCCGCCGCCATGCGCATCGCCGTGCCCGAGGCTAATCCCGGCCTATCCATCGGCGCCGCCCTGGGCGTGACCTTTCCGTTCAACCTGTTCGTGGGCATTCCGGTGTATTACTGGATGGCGCAAACCCTGTACCGCCTCGGAGGCTGACCATGAACACCCCCAACCGCCTGCTGCTCACCATCGTCTGCGAAGCCGTGCTGGAACCCTTGCTGGAAGAGGAACTGCCCCCCCTGGGCGTAACCGGCTACACCATCACCGACGCGCGGGGCCTGGGCACCCACGGCCGGCGCAGCGGCGCTTGGCGCAAGGAAGGCAACATCCGCGTCGACATCCTGTGCGACCCGGCCCTGGCCGAACGGGTGGCGGACCACCTGCGCCGCGAATACGAGGCCCACTACGGCCTGCTCATCTTCTCCAGCCCTGTGGAAGTGCACAGCGCCTGAGGCACAGCGCCAGAACCCAAGTCTTAACAGCCGGGGCGACCGCCTCTTGTTGACGCCTCCGCAGGTCGGGGGCGTTTTATTGGCCTAAAGGCGATTCGTCCTGAACCGGGGCTGGCGGTCCTGGAGTGTTGGCGAGGGGTTTGGCGATTCTGCCTACACCTGCTCCAACGCCCGCGACTGCCAGTTGAGCACGGCTGTGCGGCTGTGCATTTTTTCGGCCAGGGCGGGGAATTCCCGGCCGATGAGCTGAGCGGTGAATTCGGCCATGAAACGGGCTTTCACTTCGGCGCGGGCGCGGTCCACGCCCAGTTCCTCGTAGGGGGCGGAGGCCAGAAGCAGGAAGCCGTCGTCGGGGATGCGGCCGGCCCGCATGTTGTTGAGGATGATGCTGGCGGCCTTGCGGATGGGGTCTTCGAGGTTGGGGCTGTAGGGGCCGATGATGAGTGCCAGGTTGGGCATGTGCAGGAAGTCGAAGCCGCGGCCGACGCAGATCATCCATTCCCGGTGTTCGATGTCGAGGGCGCGGTCCTGGCCGCGCACCTGGGCGATGCGCTCCAGGTTGCCGAGCAGCAGTGGCATCAGGTCGTCGCGCATCTGCCGCGACATGTCCGGATAGAGGGTGGCCAGGCGCGCCGGCAAGGCGTCGGCCTCCGTCGGCGACAGTTCCGCGAGATTGAGCTGGCCGCTGTGGTCGCCGTGCAGGATCAGGGCGTCCTCATCGGTCTCGAAGCCGCAGACGATGGGATAGACGCCGCCATGGCCGCGTCCGAACACGTCTTCCACCTGGGCCTTGATGGCGTGGGTGTGGGCGATGGCGGCGGCGGTGTCGTAGTTGAAGCCGGCGCAGCCCCGGCCGGGGTCGCCCTTGGAAAAGTGGTAGGTGATCAGGGCCAGGGTCTGCCGGCCCTGCCGCGCGGTGCGCAGGACGTGGTGGGCCAGGGCTTCGTTGAGGTGGGGCCAGCCCAGGTTGAACATGCCGCCCAGGTTGCGGAAGGGCTGGATGATGCCGGGTGGGGTATGGGTGGCCACCGGGATGTTGATGCGCCCGTCCATGCACTTGAGGGCGATGATGTCGGTGGGGTGCAGGGCCAGGTAGCGCAGGCGCGCCATCCAGGTTTCCGGGCTGGTGTAGGTGTCGGAGTAGCGCGCGGCCAAGTCGAACAACCAGTCGATGCGTTCGGCGATCGGTTTGCTGTAGGTGTCCATATCCATCCTCGTGAGTAAGGGTACGATGCCCAAGGCCCCAGTTGGCGTCAATCTTCTGGCGTGAACAGGGTTTGGTTGGCTGCGTGCAGAATGGCCAGCACTGCCGGGTGGCTGACACGACGCTCCACTGAGATTGTGTAGAAACGTTCCATCACGGTCTCCGCCTGGCCGATGATCCGCACACCGTCCTGCTGGCAGATCTGGTCGGCGATGAGGGCCGGGGCGGGAAAGATGCCGCTGCCCCCCTGGCCGAAGGCCCGCATGAGGGCGCTGTCGTCGAACTCGCCGACGATGCGGGGGTGCACGTCCTGGGCTGACAGCCAGCGCAGCAGGCGTCCCCGCATGGCGGTGCCCTCGCCTGGGATCAGCAGCGGCGCCCCCTCCAGGCAGGCGGGAAAGCTGCCCTGCAATCGTCCGGCCAGTTCGGGCCGGGCCAGCAGGGCCACGCCGCATTCCCCCAGCTTGTGGCTGTAGCCCTTCACCTCGGCATCCGCCGGCATGGGGCTGTCGGCCAGCACCAGGTCCAGCCGGTGGGTGGCCAGCTCCCCCAGCAGCCGGGGCAGCTTGTCCTCCCGGCAGACCAGGTGGACCGGCTCGTCCAGGTCCATGGCCGGTGCCAGCAGATGGTAGGCGATGGACTTGGGCAGCACGTCCGCCAGGCCCACCCGCAACAGGCGTGGACGGCCGCTGGGGCTGGTGCGCAGCACCTGCTCCAGCTCACCGCCGGCGCGGAAGATGTCGTCGGCGTAGGACAGGGCCAGTTCACCCATCTCGGAAAGCTCCAGCCGTCGGCCCACGCGGCGGAACAGTTGCACCCCCAGGCTGTCCTCCAGCAGGGCGATCTGGCCGGACAGGGTCTGGGGCGTGAGGTGCAGGCGCTGGCTGGCCCGGGCGATGCTGCCGTCCTTGGCCACGTGCCAGAAATAGTGGAGCTGCTTGTAGTTGATCATCTTCGATATGGACGAATTGTTTGTAAGGAATATTCGAATTTATCTGATGAATTTTCCAGTCTAGGATGCACGCTGTCATGGCCTTCTTTGGGGTACGCAACATGAAACGCATCGCTCTTTTCCTGGCCACCAACCTGGCCATCGTGCTGGTGCTCTCCGTCACCATGCGCCTGCTGGGGGTGGAGCCCTACCTGAACGAGCAGGGGCTGAACCTCCAGGCCCTGCTGATCTTCGCCGCCGTCATGGGCTTCGGCGGCGCCTTCATCTCCCTGGCCATTTCCAAGTGGACGGCCAAGATGTCCACGGGGGCCCAGGTCATCACCGATCCCCGCACCCCCGAGGAAATCTGGCTGGTGGAAACGGTGCGGCGCCAGGCCCAGGCCGCCGGCATCAGGATGCCCGAGGTGGCCATCTACGATTCCCCCGAGGTGAACGCCTTCGCCACCGGCATGAGCAAGAACAGCTCCCTGGTGGCCGTGTCCACCGGGCTCTTGCGCAGCATGACCAAGGAGGAGGCCGAGGCCGTGCTGGCCCACGAGGTGTCCCACGCCGCCAACGGCGACATGGTGACCATGGCCCTGATCCAGGGGGTGGTGAACACCTTCGTCATGTTCCTGTCCAGGGTCATCGGCCACGTGGTGGACAAGGTGGTGTTCAAGACCGAGCGGGGTCACGGCCCGGCCTTCTTCGTCACCATGATCATCGCCGAGTTGGTGCTGGGCATCCTGGCCTCCATCATCGTCATGTGGTTCTCCCGCCAGCGGGAATTCCGCGCCGACCGGGGCGGCGCCAGCCTGGCCGGCCGCCAGGCCATGATCAACGCCCTGAAGCGCCTGGGCAGCCTGCACCCGGCACCCCTGCCGGACAAGATGGCGGCCTTCGGCATCGCCGGCGGCGGGGGCGGCGGCCTCAAGCGCCTGTTCATGACCCATCCGCCCATCGAGGAGCGCATCGCCGCCCTGGAAGCGGCCGAGCAGGGCGTGCGCCGCTAAATGGAACTGGCCAGCGTGGTCACGCCGGTCTTTTGGGCCGGCTTCATCGCCTTCGTCCTGGCCATGCTGGCCCTGGACCTGTTCGTCCTGGGGGGCAAGTCCGCCCACAAGGTGTCCGCCAAGGAGGCCCTGGGCTGGACCGGGGTGTGGGTCACCCTGTCCCTGTCCTTCGCCGGGCTGCTGTGGTGGTGGCTGGACGGCACAGCGGGGAGGGCGGTGGCCAATGCCAAGGCCCTGGAATTCCTCACAGGCTACCTCATCGAGCTGTCCCTGTCGGTGGACAACATCTTCGTCTTCATCATGATCTTCGGCTTCTTCGCCGTGCCGGCGGAGTACCAGCGCCGGGTGCTGATCTACGGCGTGCTGGGGGCCATCGTCATGCGGGCCGCCATGATCCTGGGGGGCGCCTGGCTGGTGCAGCAGTTCCACTGGGTGCTGTACCTGTTCGGGGCCTTCCTGGTGATCACCGGCTTCAAGATGCTGATCTTCGCCGACAAGTCGGCGGACCTGAACGCCAACCCGGTGCTGAAGTGGATGCGTGGTCATCTGCGCATCACCCACGAGTACCACGGCGAACGCTTCACGGTGATGCGAGATGGCGCGCGCTGGTTCACGCCCCTGTTCCTGGTGCTGATGTTGATCGAAACCTCGGACGTGATCTTCGCCGTGGACAGCATCCCGGCCATCTTCGCCATCACCACCGACCCCTTCATCGTCTTCACCTCCAACATCTTCGCCATCATGGGCCTGCGCTCACTGTATTTCCTGCTGGCGGACCTGAACGGCCGCTTCCACCTGCTCAAGTACGGCCTGGCCCTGGTGCTGGTGTTCGTGGGCGTGAAAATGCTCATCGCCGACATCTACAAGGTGCCCATCGGTCTGGCGCTGGGCATGGTGGCTGTTATCCTCGCCACATCCGTTGCCGCCAGTCTGGCGGCCACCCGCAAAAAAGAGGTCAACGCATGAAACACATGGAAAACCGCCTGGAGCGCATGCTCTTCGCCAGCCGCTGGCTGCTGGTGCCCTTCTACCTGGGGCTGGTGCTGGCCCTGGCCCTGCTGCTGGTGAAGTTCGCCAAGGAATTCATCCACTTCGTCCCCCTGGTGTTCACCGGCGGGGGAGGCGACGTGATCATCGGCGTGCTGTCCCTGGTGGACGTGGTGATGGTGGCCAACCTGCTCATCATCATCGTCTTCGCCGGCTACGAGAACTTTGTGTCCCGCTTCGACGCCGCCGAGCACGAGGACTGGCCCGGCTGGATGGGCCACGTGGGCTTCGCCGAGCTGAAGATGAAGCTCATCGGCTCCATCGTCGCCATTTCCGGTATCGAACTGCTCAAGGCTTTCATGCACGTGGAGAGCCTCACCAACGAACAATTGGCCTGGAAGGTGGGCATCCACATGACCTTCGTGGTGTCCGGCGTGCTGTTCGCGGTGATGGACCGCATCACCGCCGGCAAGGCAGTTGGCCACGGCGTAGGGGACCACGGGGCCTGATTTCAGGCCCGGGCGCGCCCCCGAATGACCGGCCATGGCTGGCCGTGAACTCGAGGAGAACGCATGTTGCTGTTCGTTGTGGGACTGGTGGCGCTGATCCTGGGGGCCGAGTTCCTGGTGCGGGGGGCCTCCCGGCTGGCCCTGTCCCTGGGCATCACCCCCCTGGTGGTGGGACTCACGGTGGTGGCCTTCGGCACCAGCGCGCCGGAGATGGCCGTCAGCGTGCAGTCCGCCTGGTCCGGCCAGGTGGACATTGCCCTGGGCAACGTGGTGGGCAGCAATCTGTTCAACGTGCTGGTGATCCTGGGCCTGTCCGCCCTCATCACCCCCCTGGTGGTGCATCAGCAGGTGGTCCGCCAGGAGGTGCCCGTCATGATCGGCGCCAGCCTGCTGTTGTGGGCCCTGGCCCTGGACGGGGGCATCGGCCGCTGGGAGGGCTTGCTGCTGGCCGGCCTGGTGATGGGCTACACGGTGCTGCTCATTCGCCAGAGCCGGGGGGAGACCGCCGCGGTCCAGGCCGAGGTGGAAGTGGAGTACGAAGACGCCTTCGACGGGCCGCCAAAGGGTTGGGATGCCCATTGGGGTGTGCAGGTGATGCTCATGCTGGTGGGGTTGGCCCTGTTGGTATTGGGCGCCCACTGGCTGGTGGAAGCGGCCGTCGGCTTCGCCCGCGCCCTGGGGGTGAGCGAACTGGTCATCGGCCTCACCATCGTCGCCGCAGGCACTTCCCTGCCCGAGGTGGCCACCTCGGTGATGGCGGCCCTGCGTGGCGAGAGGGACATCGCCGTGGGCAACGTGATGGGAAGCAACATCTTCAACATCCTGGCAGTACTGGGCATTTCCGCCAGCGTGGCCCCGGCGTCACTGGCCGTGGCGCCGTCCATGCTGGCCTTCGACATCCCGATCATGGTGGCGGTGGCCGTGGCCTGTCTGCCCGTGTTCTTCACCGGCAACCGCATCGACCGCTGGGAAGGGGCCATGTTCCTGTCCCTGTATGCCGCCTATACCCTGTACCTGATTCTCCACGCCAGCGGCCATGATGCTTTGGATGGCTATGGCGCGGTGATGGGGAGCTTCGTCCTGCCTTTGGTAGCCGTCACCCTCATGGTGCTGGCCTGGCGGTACTGGCGGAGCCTCCGGCCATGACCCCTTGCACCGCCCCCATCGCCCCCCCGCGCCATGGATAGCAGCCCTGCCAAAGCCCCGTCAGGCGGCGCCCACTTCGGCCGCTATCTGCTCATCGGCTTCTTTACCGTGGCGCCCCTGTGGGTGACCTGGCTGGTGCTGGACTTTCTCTTCAGCCTGCTGGCCAAGACGGGGGCACCCTTCCTGCGGGGCCTGGCCCGGGGTGTGCGGCCCTTCTCGGAAATCCTGGCCGACTGGCTGGTGCTTCCCGTGGTGCAGTACGTACTGGCCGCCCTGGCGACCCTGGCCGGGCTTTACGTCGTGGGCCTGCTCACCTCGGTGGTGGTGGGCCGGCGCCTCATCGCCTTCACGGAACGCCTGCTGGAAAGACTGCCCCTGGTGCAGACCATCTACAGCGCCACCAAGCGCTTCCTGGAGACCCTGCGCCAGCCGCCGGTATCCGGCCAGCGGGTGGTGCTCATCGCCTTCCCCTCGCCGGAGATGAAGGCGGTGGGCTTCGTCACCAAGGTTATGACCGACCCGGACACCGGGCGGCAACTGGCGGCGGTCTATGTGCCCACCTCCCCCAACCCCACCTCCGGCTACATCGAGGTGGTGCCCGTGGAGGACCTGGTGCAGACCGACTGGAGCGTGGAGGAGGCCATGGCCTTCGTCATGACCGGCGGCACCAACGCCCCGGACAGGCTGCGCTTCGCCAACCCGCCCCCCGGGGAGCCCCGGCCGTGATGGGCGCCGTCCTGCTCCGGGGCACGGCCTTCGCCCTGGTCTGGTGGGTGCTGGCCGAAGGCCGCGCCGACAGCTGGGGCGTGGGCGTGGTGAGCGTGGCCGCGGCCCTGGCCGCCAGCCTGTATCTGGCGCCGCCCGGTGCCGGACGGCTGTCTCCGACGGGCCTGCTGGGGTTCGCCGGTTTCTTCCTGGCGCAGTCCTTCAAGGGCGGCGTCCAGGTGGCGGTCCGGGCCTTCCGTCCCGCCATGGACCTGGCCCCGGCCCTGGTGGACGTGCCCGTGGCCCTGCCCGATGGCCTGCCCCGGGTGCTGCTGGTGAACACCCTGAACCTGCTGCCGGGCACCGTCAGCGTGCGCCTGGCGGGCGACCGCCTGCGCCTGCACGTGCTGGATGCCCGCCTGCCCATCGCCGAGGAGGTGCGCCAGGCGGAGGCGCGCATCGCATGCCTGTGGAGGACCGGCCCATGACCGGCCTGGAAGGGCCCCTGGCCCTGTTCCTGTTGCTGAATCTGCTGGCGGCCCTGGTGCGCGCGGCCCGGGGTCCCACGGCGGCGGACCGCATGCTGGCGGCCCTGCTGTTCGGCACCACCGGGGTGGGCGTGCTGCTGTTGCTGGCCCACGCCGGCGACGGGGTCTCCATGCCCCTGGTGGACACCGCCCTGGTCCTGGCCCTGCTGGCCGCCATCGCCGGCGTGGCCTTCGCCCGGCGCGGCTGGCACAAGACGGAGGAAGGCCATGACGACCCTGCCTGACTGGATCAGCGCCGGCCTGCTGCTGGCCGGGGCCGGCTTCTACCTGGCCGGCACCCTGGGCCTGCTGCGCTTTCCCGACGTCTATGCCCGTCTGCACGCGCTGACCAAGGCGGACAACCTGGGCCTGGGCCTGCTGGTGCTGGGGCTGGCCCTCCAGGCGGAGAACCTGGCGGCGGCCCTGAAGATCCTGCTGGTCTGGCCCCTGGTGCTGGCCGCCAGCGCGGCGGTGAGCTTCGCCATCGCCCGCCGCGCCCACGAGCTGGGCATCGAGCCGGCGGGGCAGGAGGGCAAGCGGCCATGAGCCCGAGCCTGGCCTTGGACATCCTGCTGGCCCTGGCCCTCCTCTGGAGCGCCTGGCGCACCCTGGCCACGCCGGATCTCACCCGGGCGGTGGTGATGTTCATCGTCTTCGGCCTGCTCATGGCCCTGGCCTGGGCGCGGCTGTCGGCGCCGGACATCGCCCTGGCGGAGGCGGCCATCGGCGCGGGCCTCACCGGCGCCCTGCTGCTGGATGCCCTGGGGGCGTGGAAACGGCAAGCCGGGGAGGACAAACCGTGAACGCCGCCGCCCGCCTGGCCGTGGTCCTGCTGGCCCTGGGCCTGGGGGGCGCCTTGGTGGCGGCCGTCCTGGAACTGCCTGCCCCCCATCCGGTCCTGCCTGAGGCGGTGGCGGCCCATATGGCGGTGAGCGGCGTGGAGCACCCGGTGACGGCGGTGCTGCTCAACTTCCGGGGCTACGACACCCTGCTGGAGGTGGCGGTGCTGCTGCTGGCCCTGCTGGGCATGCTGGCGGCCGGGCCGGGCGAAGGCGTGGCCCCCGCCGCTCTTCCCGCCGGCCCGGTGCTGCAAACCCTGGCCCGTCTGGCGGTGCCCCTCATGATCCTCATGGCCGGCTACCTGCTGTGGGCCGGCGCCCACCGTCCCGGCGGCGCCTTCCAGGCCGGGGCGGTGCTGGCGGGGGCGGCGGTGCTGCTGCACCTGGCCGGCCTGCTGCCCGCCTGGGCCTCCCCGGGCTTGCTGCTGCGCCTGGGCTTGGCGGGCGGCCTGCTGGTGTTCCTGGCGGTGGCTGCTGCCCTGCTGGGGCAGGGGGCCTTGCTGCGCTACCCGGCAGACCACGCGGGAACGCTGATCCTGCTTATCGAGGCCAGCCTGACGATTTCCCTGGGCCTGATCCTGGCGGGGCTGTTCCTGGTGCTGGCGGCCCGGAGGGCGCGGCCGTGACGCCGGGTCTCATCTACGCCCTGGCCGGTGTGGCCCTGTTCGCCCTGGGCCTGGCGGGGGTGATACTGCTGGGGCATGCCCTGCGCCGCATCCTGGCTTTCAACCTCATGGGCAGCGGCGCCTTCCTGGTGCTGGTGGGCCTGGCCCAGCGGGACGGCGGCGTGGACCCGGTGCCCCAGGCCATGGTGCTCACCGGCATCGTGGTGGCCGTGGCGGCCACCGCCCTGGCCCTGGCCCTGGCGCGGCGCCTGGCCATCCCCCCGGAAGAGGCGGACGAATGAAGCGCCGTTTACAGTCCCGCCAGGGGATCGGCCTCCTGGTAGCGCAGCAGCACCGTGCCCAGGCGGGCGTTGAGGCCCATGACCGGGATGCTCAGCAGCTTCGCGCCATCCGCCTCGGCACGCAGGGTGATTTCCGCCGGGGCCAGGGCCTCGGCCGGGACCAGGCCGGCGGCGTCGGCCCCCAGGTGCCTGCGGTCGGTGGACACCAGCACCTTGCCGTCCGGCGCCGCCAGCAGCACCAGGGCGTGCCCCGGCTGCCGCACCAGTTCGGCGAAGTACTGGTCCACCTGGTCCAGGTTGTTGCGGATCAGCTCGCCGCGCACCGCCCAGGCCAGGGCCAGGGCGAAGCGGCGCCGGGATGCCTCCGCCTGGGCGGCGGCACGTTCACGCACCTGACCCACCAGGCTGGCGCGATCCGCCTCGAATTTCTGCGTCATGGCCGCCCGCTCATTCGCCAGGCGCGCCTCGGCGCGGCCCACCGCCACCTGTTGCCAGGCGAACACGGCCAGCAGCAGGACGAGCAGCAGCAGGCCCACCCACAGGGGCAGGCGGGTTTCCTGCAATCGGGCGAGCCATTGGCGGGATTGGGGAAGCACGTCGTTCATGGTGGTCTCCCGGTGGTGTCGAATGTTCATGATAGCCCCGGTGGGGGTAAACGCCCATGACGGCCTGGCTCGACCCCCTGGCCTGGCTCGTCGTCCTGCCCCTGGCCTGGGCGGCCCTGGCCTTCCTGATGGGGCCGGGGCGGGGAGGGCGGCTGGCCGTCGTCGCCCTGGCCGCGCAGCTGGTCCTGGCCCTGGCCCTGGCCGGTCAGGTGCTGGAGGAAGGCCCCCGCACCCACCTGGTGGGCGGCTGGGGCGCGCCCCTGGGCATCGACCTGCTGGCGGACGGCCTGGCCGTGGCCATGCTGCTGCTCACCCAGGCGGTGGCCCTGCCCCTGGCGGTCTATGCCCGGGCCTATTTCAGCGAGGTGAACCAGGCCCACTTCTGGCCCCTGGCCGGCTTCCTGCTGGCGGCCCTCAACGCCCTGTTCCTGTCCGCCGACCTGTTCAACCTCTATGTCACCCTGGAGCTGCTCTCCCTTGCGGCGGTGGGCCTGGTGGCCCTGGGGGGCAAACCCG
>DEQR01000020.1:95828-103587 GCA_002360535.1 Thiobacillus sp. UBA3361 | reverse complement strand
CCTGCCGCGCGAAACCCGAGACACGGCGGCGGCTATGGCGGACCGCATCCTCGCCAGTCCGGAACTGCGCCCCTTCTTCGACCCCGGCCAATACCTGGCCGCCCACAACGAACTGGAATACCTGGACGCGGCCGGCCAGCGGCGCCGTATCGACCGCCTGGTGGAGTTCCGGTCGGAAGTCTGGGTACTGGATTACAAGACCGGTGGGCTGGACGAGTCCGACCTGGCCGTCCGCGCCCGGCCCTATCTGGATCAACTGGCGGGCTACCGGCGCGCCATGGATGAGTTGTACCGACCCAAACCCATCCGCTGTGCCCTGGTATTCGCGGACGGCAGGCTCTACGAAATACCCGATAAAAATACTCGGCCTTGATCGCCAAGCCGGCGCAGGGCACACTATCAGCCATTCCTGATAGACCTGAGCCAAGGAGCCAGCATGGGCGGCCTTTCACCCACCATCCCCATTCCCACCGAGATCAAGCTGCACCAGCAGTCCAAATACATGGAGATCGCGTTCAGCGACGGTTCGCGCTTCAACCTGCCCTACGAGTTCCTGCGGGTGTTTTCCCCCTCGGCGGAGGTGCGTGGCCACGGGCCGGGCCAGGAGGTGCTGCAGGTGGGCAAGAAGTACGTGGAGATCAACAACATCGAGCCGGTGGGCCAGTACGCCGTGTGCCTGTTCTTCTCCGACGGCCACGACTCGGGCATCTACTCCTGGGACTATCTGTACGACCTGGGCGTGCACCAGGACAGCTACTGGCAGGCCTATCTGCACCGGCTGGAAGCGGCCGGCGAGTCGCGCGAGCCCAAGAGCATCGTCTGAGCGGCGCGCCAGTGGCCGGCCTGGTCCGCATCGCCCAGGCCATCAGCGAGGCCACCGGACAGGCGTTCGATCTGGCGGCCTGCAACTACGCCGGCGGCGGCTGCATCAACCGGGCCCAGGCCCTGGACGGGCGCGACGGCCGGCGCTACTTCGTCAAGCTGAACGATGCCGGCCGGGCGGACATGTTCGCGGCCGAGGCGGACGGTTTGGCCGAAATCCTGGCAACCGGCGCCATCCGCGTGCCGCGTCCCGTCTGCCACGGTGTCGCGGACGGCCAGGCCTACCTGGTGCTGGAGCACCTGGACTTGGGCGGCAGGGGCAGTGGCACCGAACTGGGTCGGCGCCTGGCCGCGTTGCACCGGCATGTCCAGGACAGCTACGGCTGGTGGCGCGACAACACCATCGGCGCCACCCACCAGCTCAACACCCCCGCGGAAGACTGGATCGGCTTCTACCGCCGGCGGCGGCTGGGCTATCAATTGGATCTGGCCGCACGCCGCGGCATCGGCCGCCAGCTGACTGCCAAGGGCGAGCGCCTGCTCGACCGCCTGGAGTGCTTCTTTCCGGGCTATCGGCCTGCGCCGTCATTGCTGCACGGCGACCTGTGGGGGGGCAACTTCGGCTATGCGGACGGCGAGCCGGTGCTGTTCGATCCGGCGGTCTATTACGGCGACCGCGAGGCCGACCTTGCCATGACAGAGCTGTTCGGCGGCTTCCCGGCGGAGTTCTACGCCGCCTACCGCGAAGCCTGGCCGGTGGATGCGGGTTACGCCACCCGCCGCACCCTGTACAACCTGTATCACGTCCTCAACCATTACAACCTGTTTGGCGGCGGCTATGCCGGCCAGGCAGGGCACATGATCGACGGCCTGCTTGCCGCCAGCGGCTGAGCACAAGCGCGCGGCGGGAAAATAACTGTTTGCCGGCAAAGGCATTTTTGTGCATAATGCCGCCCTTTTCCGGCTTGTTGAACTGAAAGCGCGCCATGAAATCCGGCATTCATCCCAATTACCAAGAGATCAGCGTCACCTGCAGCTGCGGCAACACCTTCACCACTCGGTCCACCAACAGCAAGCCCTTGCATGTGGAAGTCTGCTCCGCCTGCCATCCGTTCTACACCGGCAAGCAGAAGATCGTGGATACGGCGGGCCGCGTCGAGAAATTCCGTCAGAAGTACGGCATGAAGAAGTCGTGACCGACCCCGTCCCGATGCGGATGTGGCAAGAGGCAGCCTAGGCTGCCTTTTTTGTTCTGGCGCCGGATTCGCCGATGCAACCCGAAGGCCTGCACAGCACGCCTCCCAGCAAGCTCTTCTGGCTGGTCCTGCTGGTCCTGTTCTGGGCCGGCTTCGGCCTGACCGGCCGGGATGCCTGGAAGGCGGAGGAGGCGCTGGCCTTCGCCCAGGTCTGGCATTGGCTGCAGTTCGGCCGCCTGCCGCTGGAGTCGCCCCTCTACGTACTGACCAGCGGCGTCCTGGCGCGCGTTTTCGAGACCGGGCTGGACTGGCAGGACGGCGCCCGCCTGGCCAGCGGCCTGTTTACCCTGTTGACGGTGCTGCTCACCGCCCTGACCGCCCGGCGCTTGTTCGGTCCGGGCCATGGCGCGGCCGCGACCCTGCTGCTGGTGGGGGCCTTCGGCTTCATGCTGCGCGCCCACGCCCTGCTGCCGGAAACCGCCCTGATGGCCGCCTATGCCCTGCTGCTGTTGGGCCTGGTGGAGACCCGGGGCGGCAATACGCGTGGCAGCTGGCTGCTGGGCCTGGGGCTGGCGGGCGCAGTGCTGGCGCGCGGTTTGGGGGACGGCCTGCTGGGCCTGGTCATGGCTCTGGTCGTGCTGGTCCTGCCAGGCCATGTCGAGCGTGCCTTCCGCCGTGCCCTGCCGCGCGGCCTGTTGCTGGCCGCGGGGCTGCTCGCGGCCTGGATGTTCATCCTGTCCGGCGCAGGCCAGCTGCAGGCCTGGTGGTCGCTGCAATCCACCGGCCTGGTGCCCTTGCCGCGCACCGGTTACCTGCTTTCCATGCTGGTCTGGTATGCCTGGCCGGCCTGGCCGTTGGCCGCCTGGGCGATTTGGCACGAACACCGCAAGCTGGGCCGCGGCCATCCGCTGCATCTGCCCTTGCTGGCCACGGCCCTGCTGTTCCTGGCCGCGCACCTGCCGTCACTGTCGCGCGACGGGGCAGCCCTGCCCCTGCTTCTGCCACTCACCCTGCTGGCCGCCCACGGCGTGGCGACCCTGAAGCGGGGGGCAGCCCAGGCCTTCTACTGGTTCGGGGTGACCTGCTTCCTGTTCTTCCTGATCGCCTTCTGGGTCTATTTCACCGCCCTGGAATGGGGCTGGCCGCCCGGCCTGGCGCGGCACATGGCCCGCCTCGTGCCCGACTACGCGGCGTCCGCCGGCCGGGCCGAGATCGGGCTGGCCGTCGCGGCCAGTGTGCTCTGGCTGCTGGCCGTGCCCTTCTTCCCCCGTGCCCAGCTGCGTCCCGCCCTGGTCTGGGCCACGGGCATGGCCCTGACCTGGACGTTGGTGATCGCCCTGTTCCGTCCCTGGATTGAGGCCGGCTGGGGCTATCGCCCGCTGGTGCGGGGCCTCGCCGGGCACCTGCCGGCGGGCGAGTGCGTCAGCCTGGAGGTGGACCCGGCGGCACAGGTCATCTTCAGCTATCACCTGGGTGAGCGGGTCGGCGGCACGGGCAGCGACTGCCCCTGGCTGTTCGTGCAGGGCACGGCCGAATACGGCCCCCGTGACGGCTACCGTAGCGTCTGGCAGGCGGTTCGGCCGCGCCAGAAAGACCAGGCCTTCCAATTGCTGCGTCGTGAATGACACCCGGGCATTCCAGCCCTCCGTGGACGGGGTGATCCTGGCGGGCGGCCGGGCGCGCCGCATGTCGGGCGAGGACAAGGGACTGCTGCCCTTGCGCGGCCATCCCCTGGCGGAGTGGGTGGCCCGCCGCCTGGCGCCACAGGTGCGCGCCCTCGTCATCAGCGCCAACCGCAACCCGGAGGCCTATGCCGCACTGGGTTGGCCGGTGGTGCCCGACGATCTACCCGATCATCCCGGCCCCCTGGCCGGCATCCTGGCAGCCGGGGCGCGGCTGAGCGGCGAGTGGTTGCTAGTGGTGCCCTGCGATCTGCCTTTCCTGCCCGCGGACCTGGCGTCGCGCCTGCATGCGGCAGCGGTGGAACAGGGCCTGGGCGCCGTCTATGCCGCCGAGCCGGAGCGCGAGCACTACGCGGTCATGCTGTTGCGCCGCGATCTGCTGCCTGACCTGGCCGCCCATGTGGCCGCGGGAGGACGCCAGGTGCGAGCCTGGCTGGGCGCACTGGGCGCCCGCGGCGTACCGTTCGCGGCGGCGGGTGAGGCCTTCTTCAACATCAATACCCCCGATGACCTGGAACGGGCCGAAACGTTGGCGGCCGGCCGGCCGGAATTGTTCAGAACTGGTGCATAAGGCCTTCCATCGGCCCGCTTGCGGGGCGCATTCCAGGCAACCTGCGGAGGCTGGGTGTCGCGGGTCGCTGCCACAACCTTATGTTTACGCTGTTTTTTCGCCAGAACGGCCTGTGCCCGTGCGGCTTTGGGCGAACGCCGATAGCTGGCACGGGGCTTGCACAGGTCTCTGCGTGACACGAAATGACGCGTTAAGGTAATAAACTGAGAAGACACTACAACAGCGATTTCCCGCCACCCATCGGAGGAGACGGAGGAAGGATCACCATGCCGGAACAGACCGAATTGCGTGAGGTGCTGGCGGCCATCGTCCAGCGGCATGCGGGCGCCCCCACCCGACTGTTGCAGGTATTGCGGGACGTCCAGGATGTCCGCGGCTGGATCGAACCGGAGGCGATCGCCCTTCTGGGCGACCTGCTGGGTTTGCCGGCGGCCCGCGTCGAGGGCGTGGCCGGTTTCTACAGCTTTCTGCGCACCGACCGCCCGGCGCGTTACCACATCCTGTTTTCCGACAACATCACCGACCGCATGCGGGGCAATACGGCCTTGCTGGACTATCTGTGCGGCAAGCTGCTGGTGGAACGGGGGCATGTGTCCGAGGATGGCCTGGTGCGCGTCGATTTCACCTCATGCACCGGCCTCTGCGACCAGGGGCCAGGCCTGCTGGTCAACGGCTGGGCCATCCCCAACACGAATATCGAACGCCTGGACTGCATCGCCCAACTGGTGCTCGATCAGGCGCCGGTCACCGAGTGGCCCGCCGACCTGTTCTCCATCCAGGACAACATCCGCCGCCGCGACATCCTGCTGGGCCACGACCTCCAGCCCGGCGACGCCCTGCGCGCCGCCGTCGCCAGAGGTTCTGAAAGCGCGGCCGAGGCCGCGGCCAACGCCCGTTCCTGGCGCGAGGCCAACATCGCCGCGCCGCAAGGTCCGCTGGCGGTGCTGGACGAGATCAAGCGCGCCGGCCTGCGCGGCCGGGGTGGGGCGGGCTTCACCACCGGCCTGAAGTGGGAGGCTTGCCGCAACGCCTCGGGACCCATGCGCTATGTGGTGTGCAACGCCGACGAAGGGGAGCCGGGCACCTTCAAGGACCGCGTCTTGTTGAGCGGCTACGCCGACCTGGTGTTCGAGGGCATGACCGTGTGCGCCTACGCCATCGGCGCGGGCCAAGGATTCCTCTACCTGCGCGGCGAATACCGCCACCTGCTGGCGCCCTTGGAGGAAACCCTGGCACGCCGCCGCGCCGCCGGCCTGCTGGGCAAGGACATCGCCGGCCTGAAGGGCTTCGACTTCGACATCCAGATCCACCTGGGGGCCGGCGCCTACGTGTGCGGCGAGGAATCGGCCCTGATCGAGTCCCTGGAGGGCAAGCGCGGCATCCCCCGCAACCGCCCGCCCTATCCGGTTACCCACGGCTATCTGCAACGGCCGACCACGGTGAACAACGTGGAGACCTTCTGCGCCGCCGCACTCATCGCCGCAAAGGGGGGCGACTGGTACCGGGTCATTGGCACCGCCAAGTCGGCCGGCACCAAGGTATTGTCCGTGTCCGGCGACTGCGCCCGGCCGGGCATCTACGAGTATCCCTTCGGCACCCCGGTGCGCCAGGTGCTGGCGGACTGCGGCGCGGTGAATACTCAGGCGGTGCAGATCAGCGGCCCTTCGGGGGTGTGCATCGCCGCCGACGAATTCGACCGCCGCATCGCCTTCGAGGACCTGCCCACCGCCGGCGCCTTCATGGTCTTCGACCAGAGCCGCGACATGTTCCAGGTGGCGCGCAACTTCGCCCACTTCTTCGCCCACGAGAGCTGCGGCTTCTGCACTCCCTGCCGGGTGGGTACCACCATGCTCAAGGCCACCATGGACAAGATCGCCGCCGGCCACGGCACGCCCTACGACCTGGCTGAGATCGAGAAGCTGGACCGGGTGCTGCACCAGTCGGCCCACTGCGGCCTGGGCCACACCGCCTGCAATCCCACCCTGGACACCCTCAGGCGCTTCCGGCCCACCTATGAGAAGCGCCTCAAGTCCCTGGATTTCGAGCCCGCCTTCGACCTGGACGGGGCCCTGGCCCGGGCCCGGCGCATGACCGGGCGCGACGACGCGGGCGCGCATTTGAGCACGGAGGCCACCGAATGAGCGACACCCAGACCTTCCTACTGGACGGCGAGGAAATCCCCTTCGCCCCCGGCCAGACCGTCATCCAGGCTGCGCTCGCGGCGGGGCACTACATCCCCCACCTGTGCTACCACCCGGAGTTCAAGCCCCACGGCAGCTGCAAGGTGTGCACGGTGAAGGTGGGCAACCGCACCGCCGCCTCCTGCACCCTGCCCGCCCAGGCCGGCCTGGAGGTGGAGAGCGCCAGCGACGAGATGAACGACCTGCGTCGCACCCTGGTGCAGATGCTGTTCGCCGAGGGCAACCACTTCTGCCCGTCCTGCGAGAAGAGTGGCAACTGCGCCTTGCAGGCCCTGGGCTACGACTTGGGGGTGATGACGGCCGGCTTTCGCCACCTGTTCCCCGACCGACCGGTGGACGCCTCCCACCCCGACCTGCTGCTCGACTTCAACCGCTGCATCCTGTGCGAGCTGTGCGTGCGCGCCTCCTGCGAGGTGGACGGCAAGTGCGTGTTCGCCCTGTCGGGGCGCGGCATCGACAAGCACCTCATCGTCAACGCCCCCAGCGGCCGCCTGGAAGACACCGACGTGGCGCTGACCGACAAGGCGGTGCAGGTCTGCCCGGTGGGGGTGATCCTGAAGAAGCGGGTCGGCTTCGCCCAGCCCATCGGCGCGCGCCGCTACGACGCCAGCCCGATCAGCGCCCAGGCCCTGGCCGACGCGCCCCGGGCGCCGGCCGGCGACGGCCGCTGCGCCGCCTGCGAGGAGGCGGAGGAAAAATGAACGCACCCACCGAACCGACCCGCAAACTGCGCGTCGCCACCACCTCCCTGGCCGGCTGTTTCGGCTGCCACATGTCCTTCCTGGACATCGACGAGCGTCTGTTCGACCTGCTGCCGCTGATCGAATTCGACCGCACGCCGCTGACCGACATCAAGCACTGCGGCCCCTGCGACATCGGCATCGTCGAGGGCGGCATCTGCAACGCGGAAAACGTCCACGTGCTGCGCGAGTTCCGCGCCAACTGCAAGGTGCTCATCGCCATCGGCGCCTGCGCCGTCACCGGCGGCCTGCCCGCCCAGCGCAACCACCTGGACCTGGCGGACTGCCTGCAGGAGGTGTACGTCACCGAGGTCAGCCTGTCCAAGGGCGGCATCCCCAACGACCCGGAGCTGCCCCTGCCCCTGGACAAGGTGCACCCCATCCACGAGGTGGTGAAGGTGGATTACTTCATCCCCGGTTGCCCGCCCTCGGCGGATGCCATCTGGAAGTTCCTCACCGACCTGATCGCCGGCCGCACGCCCAAACTGGGGCATGGCCTGATCAGCTATGACTGAAAGACCCGCATGTAGGAGCGGACCTCGTCCGC
>DEQR01000020.1:80146-95720 GCA_002360535.1 Thiobacillus sp. UBA3361 | reverse complement strand
GCGGACGAGGTCCGCTCCTACAGGAGGCTGCCATGACTATGAATCTCGAAACCGCCGCCCACCCCGAAACCCTGCGCCGGGTGGCCATCGAACCCGTCTCCCGGGTGGAAGGCCACGGCAAGGTCACCCTGCTCCTGGACGACGACGACCGCATCCACCAGGTGCGCCTGCACATCGTCGAGTTCCGCGGCTTCGAGAAATTCATCCAGGGCCGGCCCTACTGGGAGGTGCCGGTGATGGTGCAGCGCCTGTGCGGCATCTGCCCGGTCAGCCACCACCTGGCCGCCAGCAAGGCCCTGGACCAGATCGTCGGCGCGAAGAACCTCACCCCCACGGCCGAAAAACTGCGCCGGCTCATGCACTACGGCCAGATCCTGCAATCCCACGCCCTGCACTTCTTCCACCTGTCCTCGCCGGACCTGCTGTTCGGCTTCGACTCCGACGTGGCCCGGCGCAACATCGTCGGCGTCGCCCAGGCCTACCCCGAGGTGGCCAAACAGGGCGTGCTGCTCAGGAAGTACGGCCAGGAAGTGATCCGCCTGACGGCCGGCAAGCGGGTGCACGGCACCGGCTCGGTGCCCGGCGGGGTGAACAAGAACCTGAGCCGCGAGGAACGCGACCTGCTGTTGGCGGATATCTACCAGATCATCGCCTGGAGCCGCGAGGCGGTGGCCCTGGCGCGCAAGCTCTACGAGCAGAGCCCGGCCCTGTACGACGACTTCGGCCGCTTCGACGCCCACAGCCTCAGCCTGATCCGCGCCGACGGCGCCCTGGACCTCTACCACGGCGGCCTGCGCGCCCGGCGCAAGGACGGCTCCACCGTCTTCGACCACGTCAACTACGACCACTACTGGGAACACATCTTCGAAGAGGTGAAGCCCTGGTCGTACATGAAATTCCCCTACCTGCGCGAGCTGGGGCCGGAAGACGGCTGGTACCGGGTCGGGCCGCTCACCCGCGTCACCCAGTGCGACTTCATCCCCACCCCCTTCGCCGACCACGAGCGGCGCGACTTCCTGGCCTATGGCGGCGGCTCGGCGGCCGGCGCCACCCTGGGCACCCACTGGGCGCGCATGATCGAGATGCTGCACAGCGCCGAGGCCATCAAGGAACTGCTGCACGACGACGACCTGCTGGGCGACGACCTGGTGGTCACCGGCGAGCGCCAGGAGCGCGGCGTGGGCATGATCGAAGCGCCGCGCGGTACCCTGATCCACCACTACCGGGTGGACGACGACGACGTGGTGGCGCGCTGCAACCTCATCGTCTCCACCACCCACAACAACCAGGCGATGAACGAATCGATCCGCGCCGTGGCCCGCAAGTACCTGGACGGCAGGAAGCTCACCGAAGGCCTGCTCAACCACATCGAGGTCGCCATCCGCGCCTTCGACCCCTGCCTGTCCTGCGCCACCCACGCCCTGGGCAAGATGCCGCTGATCGTCGAGCTGGTGGACGCCGAAGGCCGACAGGTGGACAGCTTGAGCAGCGGCAGCCTATAGCCCCTCTCCCAGCGGGAGAGGGATTGGGGTGAGGGAGAACGCCTCCAGTCCCAACCACGCATGCAGAAAGCCCCCGCCCCCACCCTGATCATCGGCATCGGCAACCCCAGCCGGGGCGACGACGCCCTCGGCCCCCTGGCCATCGAGCGCTTGGAGGCCCTGGCCCTGCCCGGCGTCGAACTGCTCACCGACTTCCAACTGCAGGTGGAATACGCCCTCGACCTGGCCGGCCGCCAGCGGGTGATCTTCATCGACGCCACGGTCAGCGGCCCGGAGCCCTTCGACTTCGTACCGGTCACCGCCGCCGAGGACGCCAGCTACAGCAGCCACGCACTCACCCCCGCCGCCGTCCTGCACGCCTGCCGCAAGCTTAGCGACGAGGCGCCGGCGGCCGAAGTGCTGGCGATCCGCGGCTACGGGTTCGAGCTGGGTGAAGGCCTCAGCCCCCGGGCCGTGGCCAACCTGCATGAGGCCATGGCGTTTCTGGAGGCAACCCTGGGTGCCGGACCTGCGTGGCCCGGCCCAGATCCCCAACCGGAGACACCATCTACTGTTTACCCTTCCCCCGTGGGGGAGGGTGGCGAAGCCGGGTGAAGGCAGGCGCTTGAAAGGCGCCCTGCGCGCTCATTTGCAAGAAAGTTGGTAAACATTGAGCCAGGCATCTTTTCTTCTTTTCTTTTCCTTTCGAGCCTGGCCGATTTAATTAATTTCTTGCGCCGGGGGCTACCGAAACCTGGCCGGTCCACCCTCCTCCACCCGACCAGGGCCAGCCCCGGGCACCGGGCACCCGGCACCGGCCAGGCCGGCCCCGCTCAGCCCGCCCCGGGCTTACGCTCCAGGATGGCGGCGATGACCAGCGCCTCGGCGAACGCAATGGCCGCCCAGAACACCAGTTCCAGGGCCAGTAGCGGCAAGGGCTCGCCAAACTGGTTGAAGGGCGTGAAGAACTCCCAGAACAGGTAGACCAAGAAGAACAGCAGCCCGGCGAAGCGCAGCGCCCTCGGCCACACCCCCGCCGGCCAGACCGCCGACACCGAGCGGTAGATGAAGGCATGCCCCACCCCGAACAGCAGAATGCCGAACAGGATGGGCGCCGGATTCACGGCCACCATGGGCAGCGGCTCCAGGGTCGTCCACACGGCAATGAGCTTCTGGCTCTGGATGGGCGAAGACAGCAGTATGCCGTCGCCATTCAGCCCGAAACCTATGAGTCGAAAGGTCAGCAACATGGTGACGTTCATCGCCATGCCCCCCGCGAGACCCGCCAAAATCGTTCTCAGCATGTTCAGCCCCTCTGGTTCAGTGCGCGGTTCCCCGGCGCCCCGCGGACGTCGAGCCGTGGCGATTCTACCGGGTGCGGTTCGGGGAATGGCACATCGCGCCCGGCGTGCCCCGGGCCCTACTCGCGCCAATAGTCCGGCTGGGCCAGCGCGTCGGCGCAGATCACCCGGACACTCGACACGCCGCTGACGCCGGCGCGCGGCGCCAGCACCATCCAGGCCGCCGCGTTCCGAAGGATTTAATAGCAAGGGTTAAGGTTAAAAGGGTTAAAAGGGGCCAGGCTCAGATTTCCGATTCCAGATTTCCGATTCCGGGGTCTTAGACCCTGCACATTCAGCAGCGAAACAAGGCCCGGTGTCGTACAGTTCCCCAGCTTGTCTTCCATGCCGCGGTGAGATACCCATAACAATTAGCAGGGCAGCAACACACTGAAAAACGCCCAGCCACCCGCCCCTGCCTTGTCGGTGGCAGTCAAGCGAGAATACCCCCATGACCCCCCGCCTCTACCCCGACTTCGACCTCTCCCCCCACGACCTGCGCCGCGCCCTGCCGGCGCTGGCATTCTTCGCGGGGTTTCTCTGGGATGCCTTGACCCTGGGCCGCGCGGTGAGTGCTGTGGACCTCTGGATTCTGACCGCTTACCTGGCCGGGGCGGCTGGGGTGCTTTGGTGGTTGGGTCGGCGGCAGGCGTTGGAGGTGGGCCTGGAATCGCGCCAGCCTCCCGTCACAGCGCCGGACACCGCCCCCGCCATCACCCCGCCCCGCCCCTGGTGGCAAGAATCCGGCCCCTACCTGCTGCTGCAATTCCTGTTCGGCGGCCTGTTCTCGGCCCTGTTCATCTTCTATTTCAAGAGCTCCAGCCACCTGCTGGCCTATGTCTGGGCCCTGGGCCTGGGGGCGCTGCTGGTGGCCAACGAGTTTCTGGAGGACCGCTATCGCCGCTTCACCCTGGTCTGGCTGCTGTTCGGCCTGTGCGCCATGCTGCTGCTGAATTTCGTGGTGCCCCACATCGTGGGCAGCGTGGCGGGCTTCTGGTTCTTCCTCAGCACCCTGCTGGGCGCCGGGCTGGCCCACGGGCTGCGGCTCAAGACGCCGGGCCGACCGGGGCGGATCGGGCCGGTCTGGGGGGTGGCGGCGGGTTTGTTCCTGGCTTACGCGGCGGACCTCATCCCGCCCGTGCCCTTGGTGAAGCGTGATCTGGCGGTGGGCCACGACCTGGTCCGGGTGGAGGGGGTGTATCGCCTGCAACTGGAAAAGACGCCCTGGTGGGTGTTCTGGCGCCGGGTGTCACGGGAGCTGCACCTGGCGCCTGGCGAGCGGCTGTATTGCGTGTCGGCGGTGTTCGCCCCGCGCGGTCTGGACGCGCGGCTCTTTCACCGCTGGGAGCACCATGAGGGGGAGCGTGGCTGGGTGACCTGGTCGCGGGTCGGCTTCCAGTTGTCGGGCGGGCGCGAGGGGGGCTATCGCGGCTACACCTGGAAGCAGAACCTGGCCCCCGGCGACTGGCGGGTGGCGGTGGAGACCGAGAACGAGCGGACCGTGGCGGTGCACCGCTTCAGCATCGCGGCCGAGCCCCGAGCGGCGGACGCGGCCATGCTGGCCCGGGAACTCTAGCCGCCGGCTATGCTGAAAGCATAGCCACCACCCGGACCCCCCATGGCCCTGCGCCCGCTCCAGGCCCGCTGGTTTGAAACCTACACCCCCCGCGAGCAGACCGTGCATGCCACGGAGGTGCTGGCGCGCACCGGGCTGGTGCAGCTGGAGACCGACACGCGGGTGGTGGAGCGGGTGGACGAGGGCAAGCTGCGCTTCTTCGTCGAGCAGTTCCACGCCCTGGCCTCGGCCCATGCCCACGACCTGCCCGGCGCGGGCTACCGGGCCACGGCCCTGGAGGGGGATCCGGTGCATCTGGCCAACTTGGCCCTGCACCGGTTGCGGCTGTGGAGCGCGCGCCTGGATTACGTGAAGGCCCATCTGGAGCACCTGCGCGCCGAGCAACAGCACCTGCATCTGCTGGCCGAATGCGTGGCCGCCATGGACCAGGCCGGCCTGGACCTGGACGGGGTGTTCCGCAAGACCCGCTTCCTGTGCAAATGCCTGTTCGCCTGCCCCAAGGGGCATGTGTGTGAACCGGAGCTGCAGGCCAGCGTGGAACAGGTGGTGAGCGGCGAGCTGCACGACTTCATCTACATCGCCGGCCTGCACGAGAAGCGCCACCTGATCCGCCGCTTCGTGGTGGATCACGGCTGTGAGCAGATGGGCATTCCCGCCTGGCTGACGGGCGAGGTGGCGCACCAGCGCCAGGTGCTGGAAACCCACCTGGATCGGGTCGAGACCGAGCTCCATGGCCTGCGCGCCGAGCTGAAGGGCCTGCGGGAAGATGCCAGGGTGGCCCAGGCCAAGGCCGACGTGGACACCCTGCGCTGGTATCTGGAGCACGCCGCCGGCACCCTGACGGCGGACGAGCATTGCCACATCACCGGCTGGACCACCGCCCGGGACGTGCGCCAGCTGCAGCAGGCCCTCGAGGCGGCGGGCATCCACGCCATCATCCGCTCGCCCGCGCCGCCGGCCCGCGCCCAGGCGCCGGTGGCCACCCTGGACGCCTGGTGGGCGCAGCCTTTCCAGCCCATCATGGCCATGTGGGGCACCCCCAGCCGGCGCGAGGTGGACCCCACGGCCCTGCTGGCCCTGGTGGTGCCGCTGCTGTTCGGCTACATGTTTCCGGACCTGGGCCACGGGCTGCTGCTGGCCCTGTTCGCCGGCTGGTTCTACCGCCCCTGGCCGCGCATCCGCTTCCTGCTGCCCTGCGGCCTGTCGGCCATGGTGTTCGGGGTGCTGTTCGGCGACGTGTTCGGTTTCGAAGACCTGATCCCGGCCCTGTGGATGCATCCCCTGGAAGATCCGGTGGCGATCCTGACCGTGCCCTTGCTGTTCGGCGTCGGGCTGATGCTGCTGGGCCTGCTGTTCGCCGGCATCGAGGCCCGCTGGCGCGGCGAGCTGCGCGAATGGCTGCTGGTCGACGGCGCCGTGCTGCTCATCTACGCCAGCCTGCTGGCCGTGCCGTGGTGGCCCGCCGCGCCGTGGCTGACGGGACTGGCGGCGCTCTACTACCTGGCCGGCAGCCTGGCGGTGGCGCCGGCCGGCGAGCGTCTGGCCCACCTGCCGGGGGCCCTGGGCGACCTGCTGCTGTCGGTGTTCGAGCTGATCATGAACACGCTGTCCTTCCTGCGCGTGGGCGCCTTCGCCCTGGCCCACGCGGCCCTGTCCTACGCGGTGCTGGTGCTGGCCGCGTCGGTCGAGTCCGTGCCGATCCAGGTCCTGGTCATCGTGCTGGGCAATGTCTTCGCCCTGGTCATGGAAGGCCTGCTGGTGTTCGTGCAGACCACCCGGCTGGTGCTGTTCGAGTTCTTCATCCGCTTCCTGCGCGCGGAAGGGCGGCTGTTCCGGCCGGAGCGTGGGCCGGCGCGCTGAAGGCGCTCAGGCCATGGTGAAGGCCACGAAAGCGATTTCGTCGCCGCCCTTGATGGCCAGGTCCACGCTCTCGGCGAACTGCTTGTTGACGGTGATGCGCATGCTCGGCTTGGGCTCGGCGAATACCTTGGCCCACTCTTCGCCGCGCCGGGCCAGGTAGGCCATCAGCTCGCCGAGTGTCTTCACCGAATGGGGCAGGAACAGGTATTCGCTCTCCCGGTGGAGCATCTCCACCAAGTGGCCGAAGTAGAGAAGGGTGATCTGCTGGCTCATGGCTGCGCGGCTTGGAAACGGGGATGGGCGGATTCTACCTTGGCCCGCCCCGTATAATCCGGCCATGCCCGCCGACATCCTCGAAGGCCTCAATCCCGATCAGCTCGCCGCAGTGACCGTACCGGGTTCCGCCCTGGTGCTGGCTGGCGCCGGTTCCGGCAAGACGCGGGTGCTGACCACCCGCATCGCCTGGCTGATCCAGCACCACCAGGTGTCGCCCATGGGCCTGCTGGCGGTGACCTTCACCAACAAGGCGGCCAAGGAGATGCTGACCCGGCTGACCGCCATGCTGCCCATCAATACGCGGGGCATGTGGGTGGGCACCTTCCACGGCCTGTGCAACCGCCTGCTGCGCACCCACCACCGGGAGGCGGGCCTGCCGCAGCTGTTCCAGATCCTGGACTCGGCCGACCAGCTGTCGGCCATCAAGCGGATGCTCAAGGCCCAGAACGTGGACACGGACAAGTACGAGCCGCGCCGCTTGCAGGCCTTCATCAACCAGAACAAGGAGGCGGGCCTGCGGGCGGACAAGGTGGAGGCCTACGACCCCTTCTCCCGCCGGCTGGCGGAGCTGTTCGCCGAGTACGACGCCCAGTGCCAGCGCGAGGGGGTGGCGGACTTCGCCGAGTTGCTGCTGCGGGCCTACGAGCTGCTGTCCCGCAACGCGCTGCTGCGCGAGCACTACCAGACCCGCTTCCGGCACATCCTGGTGGACGAGTTCCAGGACACCAGCAAGCTGCAATACGCCTGGCTGAAGCTGCTGAAGGGGCTGGAGACGGCCTTGTTCGCGGTGGGCGACGACGACCAGTCCATCTACGCATTTCGCGGCGCCAACGTGGGCAACATGGGCCAGTTCATGGACGACCTGGCCATCGACAAGCCCATCAAGCTGACCCAGAACTACCGCTCCCAATCCACCATCCTGGACGCCGCCAACGCCGTCATCGCCCACAACCGCAACCGCCTGGGCAAGGACCTGTGGACCGCCGCCGGCCAGGGCGAGCCGCTGCGCCACTTCGAGGCCCTGGACGACAGCGAGGAGGCGCGCTTCCTGGTGGAGGAGATGCAGCAGTTGAAGCGCGACGGCCGCGACTACAGCGAACTGGCGGTGCTGTACCGCTCCAACGCCCAGTCGCGGGCCATCGAGCACGCCCTGTTCACCGCCGGCATCCCGTATCGGGTGTACGGCGGCCAGCGCTTCTTCGAACGGGCGGAGATCAAGCACGCCCTGGCCTACCTGCGTCTCACGGCCAACCCGGAGGACGACGGCGCCTTGCTGCGGGTGGTGAACTTCCCGACCCGTGGCGTGGGCGCGCGCACGGTGGAGAACCTGGAGGCCGCCGCCCGCCAGGGCGGCACGAGCCTGTGGGCGGCGGCCTGCGCCGGCGGTGCCAAGAATAAGGGCCTGACCGCCTTCGTCGGGCTGATCGAGGGCCTGTGCGCCGAGACCGCCAACCTGCCCCTGGCCGAGGTGATGGAGGTGGTGGTGGAGCGCTCCGGCCTGATCGAGCACTACAAGAACGAAAAGGAGGGCGAGGACCGCATCGACAACCTGCGCGAGCTGACCAACGCCGCCATCGCCTTCACCTCTGAGTCGGACGATTCGAACCTGACCGCGTTCCTGGCCCACGCCGCCCTGGAGGCCGGCGAGCACGAGGCGGCGGCGCATCAGGACGCGGTGCAGCTGATGACCGTGCACGCCGCCAAGGGCCTGGAGTTCCACACGGTTTTCCTCACCGGCCTGGAGGAGGGCCTGTTCCCGCATGAGAACAGCCTCACCGAGACCGACGGCCTGGAGGAAGAGCGCCGCCTGATGTACGTGGCCATCACCCGCGCCCGCCGGCGACTGTACCTGACCCACGCCCAGGTGCGCATGCTGCACGGTCAGCCGCGCTATGGCATGTCGTCGCGCTTCCTGGACGAGATTCCCGAGGGGCTGGTAAAGAGCATGCGCCAGCAGCGGCCCAATCCCTACGCGGCGCGCAACCCCGGCCCCGTTTCTGCCGGCGAGCCCGCCCCCGCGCCGCGCCCGGCCTCGGTCCCTCTGCCGTACATGGTCGGCGCGCGCGTCAGCCACCCCAAGTACGGCGAGGGGGTGGTGAGCGGTTACCAGGGCCTGGGCGCGGAGACCGAGATCAAGGTCAGCTTCCCGCGCCACGGCGACAAGTGGTTCATCCTGGAGTACGCGCGCCTGAGCGCAGGCTGAGGTGGACCGAAGACCCTTGCCGATATTCAAGTCAGAGGCCGACACGGACGTTATAGGACGGTCAGCGACATTCCTGAAAACATGAACACGAACATCAGGCAAGCCAGCTTGCCGTGGATGGAGCCCGCCATCCTGTCGGAGCCGGCCCGAATCCCATCCCATCCGGGGCCGGCGTTCGCCGCAGTGCTGATGCGGCCTCGGACCTTCGCGGCGGCGGCCGGCGTTGGACGTGCGACGATCGGCGTGCAGAGATGACCAAGGCCGACCAACTGCGCATCGCCGGCCAGCTGCCCAGCCCCAAGGGGGTCGCCCTGGCGATCATGGACATCAGCCGGCGCGAGGACGCGACCCTGGACGAGGTGGTGCGGGTGGTGCAGACCGACCCGGCCCTGTCCGGCCGGCTGCTGCGCATGGCCAACTCGGCGGCCATGGCCGGGCGGGCGGTGGTCTCCGTCCACGAGGCGGTCATGCGCCTGGGGATGAACAGCGTGCGCCAGCTGGCCATGGGTTTCTCCTTGATCGACCAGTACCCGCAGGGCGGCTGCCCGAGTTTCGACTACACGGCGTTCTGGTCCCATTCCCTGCTCATGGCGGTATCCTGCCGCGAACTGGGCGGCGTGGTGCGGGTGGGCCCGCCGGACGAGCTGTTCGTCTGCGGCCTGCTGGCGCGGATCGGCGAACTGGCCTTGGCCACCGCCTATCCGGTCGAATACGCGGCCATTCTGGATACGCATGCCGGGGGCGAGGCGCTGCTGGCCCTGGAGCGGGAACGCATGGCGGCCGACCATGCCGAGTTCACCGGCGTCATCATGATCGACTGCGGCATGCCCAAGGCCCTGGTCGAGCCGGTGCATTTCCACGAGCTGCCGGAAAAATCCGGCTTCGTCGAGGGCTCGCGCCCCTACCAGCTGACGCATCTGTTCTTCCTCGCCCGGCGCATGGCCGACCTGGGCATGGCCTCCGAGGGTGAGCGGCACAACCGGGTCTCCGAACTGATGCGGCTGGGCGGCAAGATCGGCCTGGATGCCGACGATTTCGGCGAGTTGTTCGACCGGGTGGTGGGCCACTGGCGGGCTTGGGGCGAGCTGCTCAGCATCCCGGCCACGCCGCTGCCCAGCTTCGACAGCATGGTCAAGGTGTCCGCGCCGCGTCCGGAGAAGGAGACATCGGTGGTCTCCCGGCGGGTGCTGTTGGTCGATGACGAGCCCAGCGGCCGCCTGATGACCGAGCTGGCGCTGCGCGACAAGCTGGGCTGCGCCGTGTTCACCGCCGCCAACGGCCAAGAAGCCCTGGCGTTGGCCCTGCAGGTGATGCCGCAGATCGTGATCAGCGACTGGCTGATGCCGGTCATGGACGGGCCGGAGCTATGCCGCGCCCTGCGCGCCACCGAATGGGGCCAGTCCATGTACGTGATCATGCTCACCGGGGTGGAGACCGAGGACAAGATCGTCGAGGCCTTCGAGGCGGGCGTGGACGATTTCATCACCAAGCCCATCAACATCCGCGCCCTGGATGCCCGCATGCGTGCGGCCTTGCACTATGTGCAGCTGCTGGAGGCCTGGGAGCAGGACCGGGCGCAGCTCAAGCAGCTGGCGGCGGAGCTGGCCATCAGCAACCGCCGCCTGGAACATGCCGCCATGACCGACCTGCTCACCGGGCTGCCCAACCGGCGCGCCGGCCTGCAGGCCCTGGAAAAGGCCTGGAGCGGCGCCCGGCGCACGGGCCAGCCGATGGCCGCACTGGTGATCGATGTGGACCATTTCAAGTCCGTCAACGACCGGCACGGGCATGCGGTCGGCGACCTGGTGCTGCAGGAAGTGGCCAAGGCCATCCAGGCCGCCGCGCGCAAGGACGACAGCGTCAGCCGCATGGGCGGCGAGGAATTCCTGTTGGTGTGCCACGATGCCGACGCCAAGACGGCCCTGCTGGCGGCCGAGCGCCTGCGCAAGATGGTGAAGGGACTGAAGATAGAAGTGGCCGGCCTGGAGATCCAAACCACGGTGAGCATCGGCGTGGCCGCCCGCGAGGCGGGCATGGAAGAGGCGGACGAGATGGTGCGCGGCGCCGACAAGGCCCTCTACGCCGCCAAGAACGCCGGCCGCGACCGCATCTGCCTGTTCGCCCGCGGCAAGACCCACTGCGCCCAGGGGTGAGGGTGAAGCGGCGCGCGTCCGGCGCGCCTCAGTGCATCTGGCGCGGCGCCAGCCAGGCCTCGATGTGGGCGCCCGCCGCTTCGCCCTGCTCCGAGTGCAGGCGCAGCAGTTGACGGGCGGTGTCGGTCCAGTGCGCCACGGCCCGGTCGGCGGCGGTGCGCAGGGTGCCGAGGTTGCCGCTCGCCGACCAAGCGTGGTAGGCCTCCACCAAGTCGGGCGCCAGCGCGCGGCGCATGCCCACCAGGTTGGCGAACCAGAAATGGATGGCGGCCGGTTCGGCCCGCTCCAGCAGCCCCGGCAGGGTCGAAAGGCAGTCGGCGTACAGGTCGCGCACGGCACGCACGATGATCTCGGACCGGCTGCGCATCACGTCCACCAGCAGGGCCGGCCAGCCCTCGCCCAGTTCCTCGTCCACCCGCGCCTCGCCCAGTTCGTGCAGGATCACCGATTCGGTTTCCACGCGCGTCATCGCATCCAGCGCCGTCTCCCGGTCCCGGTCGAAGCCGTAGCAGGCCACGGCGCGGGCCATGGCCTCGTTGCGCTTGGTGTTCCACCGCCATTCCTCGTAGCGCTCCCACAGCCAGCGGCGCAGGGCCTCGGTGCGCACGAACACCGTGCCGTCCAGCATCATGCCGGGCGGGGCGTCCAGGTCGCGGGCGTACTCGCAGCCCGACACCAGCACCGAGTGGCCATGGCGCCGCTCCACGCGGTCCAGCCGGCCGAGGAAGAAATGCGGCTTGCACTGGCGCCCGTAGCCGCCGGAATAGACCAGGCCGCACGGGATCAGCGCGGCGTTGACGCGCGCCACCTCGAAGGGATCCAGCAGTTCCCCGGCCAGCGGCAGGGGCTCGTAGGGGGCGCTCTCGATCTCTTCCCACATGCGGCTGCGCCCGTTCATCCAGTCGCCCACCTGGTCCTTGGGCATGTCCTGGGACAGGGGGATGTCGTTTTCCCAGCGGTACAGCTCGCGCATCTTGAGCAGGAAAGTGCACAGGGTAAGATCGCCGGCGAACTGGGCATCGGAGATGTGGCAGTTGCGCTGCACGGCGCTGACCAGGGCGCCCAGGTCCAATTCGGGCCGGGTGGGGGAATGGCCGGGTGTCATCTTGGCCTCCTGGAGAATATCCGAGAGAATTGGTCGGATTATAGGCCGGCAGGGTTGAAGGAAGAAACAGCATGCGTTATTGGTTGATGAAGAGCGAGCCCTCGGAATACAGCATCGACGACCTGGCCCGCGACGGGTCGGTGCCCTGGTTCGGTGTGCGCAACTACCAGGCGCGCAATTTCATGCGTGACCAGATGCGGGTGGGGGACGGTGTACTGTTCTACCATTCGTCCTGCGCCGAGCCGGGCGTCGCCGGACTGGCCCAAGTGGTGAAGGCCGCCTACCCGGACGCGACCCAGTTCGAGGCAGGCGGCAAGTACTACGATCCCAAGGCCACCGCCGAGAACCCGCGCTGGGTGCATGTGGATGTGGGCTTCGTGAAGAAGACCCGGCTGATGTCCATCGCCGAGCTGCGCGGCTACCCCGAGCTGGCCCACATGCAGGTGCTGGCCAAGGGAAACCGCCTGTCCATTACGCCGGTGGACCCGGCGGAATGGCGGTTCATCCTGGGCAAGCTGGCTTGACCTTTTATCTGGCCTACGTGTTGCTGGGCTTGGCCAGCGGCTTCGTGGCCGGCCTGCTGGGGGTGGGCGGTGGGTTGATCATCGTGCCGGTGCTCACCTGGCTGTTCGCCCTGCAGGGCTTCGCGGCGGCCTACAACATCCACCTGGCCCTGGGCACCTCCCTGGCGGTGATCGTGCTGACCTCGGTGTCCAGCCTGCGCGCCCACCACGGCCACGGGGCGGTGCGCTGGGACATCGTCGGGCGTATCTCGCCGGGCATCGTCCTGGGCACCCTGGCCGGCGCCATCGCCGCTGCCTGGCTGGCGGACCGGGACCTGCGCCTGTTCTTCACCGTGTTCCTGTTCTATGCCGCCACCCAGATGCTGCTCGGTTTCAGGCCGCCGCCCAGCCGCACCCTGCCCGGCTGGCCGGGCATGACCCTGGCCGGCGGCGTGATCGGCGGCGTATCCAGCTGGGTGGGCATCGGAGGCGGCACCCTGTCGGTGCCGTTCATGACCTGGTGCAACGTGAAGCTGCACCACGCCATCGGTACCTCGGCGGCCATCGGCCTGCCCATCGCCGTGGCCGGCGCCCTGGGCTACGCGTGGTCCGGGCATCGGATCGAGGGCCTGCCGGCGGCCAGCATCGGTTTCGTCCACCTGCCGGCCTTGGCCGCCATCGCCGCCGGCACCTGGCTGACAGCGCCGCTGGGAGCCCGTGCCGCGCACCGCTTGCCGGTCGGCCGGCTGAAGCGCATATTCGCCGGCCTGCTGTACGTGATGGGTGTACGGATGGCCTATAGCCTGTTCTGACGAACCCTCCGGAAAATGTCCCCCATTCCCACCCCAGTAGGAGGAGATGCCATGCGCTGGTTGCTGCTGTCGTTGATCGCGATGCTCGTGCTGCCGGTCCAGGCGGCGGATTACGCCCGTGAGAAGAAATGGGCCGACGAAGTCCTGCCGGCCGTTTTGGTGGGTGACCCGGTCTGGCTGGAAGATCGGCCGCACAAGTTCCTGGGCCTGTACACCCCGGCGCAGGATGCGAAGGCCGCGCTCATCCTGGTGCACGGCATCGGTGTGCATCCGGACTGGGGCCTGATCAGCACCCTGCGTCAGCGGTTGCCGGAGGCGGGCTACGCCACCCTGTCGGTGCAGATGCCGGTGTTGAAGGCGGACGCCAAGGGAGAGGACTACCCGCCCACCTTCCCCGAGGCGGCGCGCCGGCTACACCAGGCTGTGGCCTTCCTGAAGGGCAAGGGCTACGGCAAGGTGGCCATCGTTTCCCACAGCCTGGGCTGCCGTATGAGTTATGCCTATCTGTCCAGCAAGCGCAGCGGCGACGTCAAGGCCTGGGTGGCCATCGGCACGCCGGGCACCGAGGATTGGTCGGCCCTCAAGCCGCCGATCCTGGATTTGTACGGCGCCAATGACCTGCCGCCGGTGCTGAAGCACGCCCCGAGCCGGGCCAAGGCGCTTAAACAGACGGGATCGAGGCAGGTGAAGGTGGATGCGGCCGACCACTTCTTCGAAGGGCAGGATGCGGCCCTGCTGGACAACGTGAAGGGTTTTCTGGACCAGGCGTTGTGAGGCGCTCCGGCTATTGGCCAAGTCGATGCCGGCCGCTGAAAACTGACAACTAAGCGTTCATGGCCAGAGGCCACCCCCACGGATGAAATCCGGAGCGCCGCTTGCGGCGCGAAAGAGGGGTTGTTCCGTGTGCCGGTTCGGCCCGCAAGCGGGCCTCCTACCACAGGGTGTTTGTTAAAGGATATCCAGGTTCGGCAGGTCGCCCAGGCCGCTGAGGCCGGATTCGTCCTTGCCGGCGAGCTTGATCTTCAGGCGCAGGTCGTTGAAGGAGTCGGCGTGGCGCAGGGCGTCCTCGGCGCTGATGGCGCCGGATTTGTACAGGTCGAACAGGGCCTGATCGAAGGTCGTCATGCCCAGTTCGCGGGAGCGGGACATCACGTCCTTGATCTCGTCCAGGCGGCCTTTCATGATCAGGTCGGAAATCAGCGGCGAGTTCAGCAGCACCTCCACCGCCGGCAGGCGGCCCTTGCCGTCGGCGCGGCGCACCAGGCGCTGGGAGATGATGGCGCGCAGGTTCAGGGACAGGTCCAGCAGCAACTGGTCGCGCCGCTCCTGGCCGAAGAAGCTGAGGATGCGGTCCAGGGCCTGGTTGGCGTTGTTGGCGTGGATGGTGGACAGGCACAGGTGGCCGGTCTCCGCATAGCTCATGGCGTGCTTCATGGTCTCGCGGTCGCGGATCTCGCCGATCATGATCACGTCCGGTGCCTGGCGCAGGGTGTTCTTCAGGGCCGAGTCCCAGTCATCCGTGTCCAGACCCACCTCGCGCTGGGTGACGATGCAGCTGCCGTGCTCGTGGACGAATTCGATGGGGTCCTCGACGGTGATGATGTGGTCCTGGGCGTGCTGGTTGCGGTAGCCCACCATGGCCGCCAGGGAGGTGGATTTGCCCGAGCCGGTGGCCCCCACCACGATCACCAAGCCGCGCGGCATCATGGCCAGGTCGTTGACGATGGCCGGCAGATGGATGTCCTCGGCCTTGGGGATCTTGGTATTGACCAACCGGAAGACGATGCCCACCCGCCCCTGCTGGACGAAGCAGTTGACCCGGAACCGGCCGATGTCCGGATCGGACAGGGCGAAATTGGCCTCCTTGGTGCCGGCGAAGATGCTGCGCTGACGCTCGCTCATGACCGCCTTGGCCATCTCCGAGGTTTCGGTGGGGGTCAGGGTCTGCTTGGTGATGGGCGTGACCTTGCCGTTCAGCTTCAGGGCGGGGGCGTAGCCGGCGGTGATGAACAGATCGGAGGCTTGGCGCGCCACCATCAGGCGCAACCAGTCGTAGATGGGTTTCGGCAGTGCGGGCGCGGGAGACATCAGACCAGGAAGCTGTCCTTGTTGGCCGCCACGGCGCGGGCCTCGGTCAGGTCGATTGCATTGCGCCGCACCAGATTCATGAGGGCCTGATCCAGGGTCTGCATGCCCAGGTTCTGGCCGGTCTGGATGGCGGAATACATCTGCGCGATCTTGTTCTCGCGGATCAGGTTGCGGATG
>DEQR01000020.1:0-80075 GCA_002360535.1 Thiobacillus sp. UBA3361 | reverse complement strand
CGCGGATCAGGTTGCGGATGGCGGGGGTGCCCACCATGATCTCGTGGGCCGCCACCCGGCCGGTGCCGTCCTTCTTCTTGAGCAGGGTCTGGGAGATGACCGCGCGCAGCGATTCGGACAGCATGGCCCGCACCATGTCCTTCTCTGCCGCCGGGAAGACATCGACGATCCGGTCGATGGTCTTGGCCGCCGAGCTGGTGTGCAGGGTGCCGAACACCAGGTGGCCGGTCTCTGCGCCGGTCAGGGCCAGGCGGATGGTTTCCAGGTCGCGCATCTCGCCCACCAGGATCACGTCCGGGTCCTCCCGCAGGGCCGAGCGCAGGGCGTTGGCGAAGCTGTGGGTGTGGGGCCCCAGTTCCCGCTGGTTGATCAGGCACTTCTTGCTCTTGTGCATGAACTCGATGGGGTCCTCGATGGTGAGGATGTGGCCGAACTGGTTCTCGTTGACGTAGTCGATCATCGCCGCCAGGGTGGTGGATTTGCCCGAACCGGTGGGGCCGGTCACCAGCACGATGCCCCGGGGAGTCTCGGCGATGTCCTTGAAGATGCGCGGGCACTCCAGTTCCTCCAGGGTCAGCACCTTGCTGGGAATGGTGCGGAACACGGCGGAGGCGCCCCGGTACTGGTTGAAGGCGTTGACCCGGAAACGGGCGATGTCCGGCAGCTCGAAGGAGAAGTCCGCCTCCAGATGCTCCTCGTAGGCCTTGCGCTGGGCATCGCTCATGATGTCGTAGATCATGCCCTTGACCGCCTGATGGTCCAGGGGCGGTACGTTGATGCGGCGGATGTCCCCATGCACCCGGATCATGGGCGGCAGGCCCGCGGACAGATGCAGGTCGGAGGCCTTGTTCTTGACCGAGAAAGCCAGCAGCTCAGAAATTTCCATTATAATTCGGGCAGTTACGCAAGCCTGGCAAGGAGTTCGGGTCATTATGGGCGCAATCGCGTCGGCCATGCAAGACGTGCGCGCACGCATCGCCGGGGCCTGCCGGGATGCGGGCCGGCCGCAGGCCGAAGTCTCCCTGCTGGCGGTCTCCAAGACTTTCCCCGCCGCCGCCATCCGCGAGGCCTGGGCGGCCGGCCAGCGCCACTTCGGCGAGAGTTATCTGCAGGAGGCGCTGGCCAAGATGGCCGAGCTGGCCGACCTGGACATCGAGTGGCATTTCATCGGCCCCATCCAGGCCAACAAGACGCGGCCCATCGCCGAGCATTTCCATTGGGTGCACGCGGTCGATCGGTTGCGCATCGCCGAGCGGCTGTCCGACCAGCGCCCCCCCGGCTTGCCGCCCCTGCGGGTGTGCGTGCAGGTGAACGTGAGCGGCGAGCCCAGCAAGCATGGCGTGGCCCCGGACGAGGTCCTGGAGTTGGCTGCCGCCGTGGCCGGTTTGCCTGGCATCCGGCTGCGTGGGTTCATGGCCATTCCGGCGCCCGAGGCCCGCGTGGACAGGCAACGTGCCCAGTTCCGTGTGCTGGCCGATCTGTTGCGTGCCGCGCGCGCCCGCGGCCTGGATTTGGATACCCTTTCCATGGGCATGTCGGATGACATGGAGGCGGCCATCCTGGAAGGCGCTACCATAATACGCATCGGCACGGCCATTTTCGGCCGGCGCCGGACGTGGGGGAGATAAGCGACATGAAATTGGGCTTCATCGGCGGTGGCAACATGGCGGCCGCCCTGATCGGCGGCCTGCTGCAAAAGGGCTTCCAGGCCGCCGACATCATGGTGGCGGAAACCAGTCCCGAACGCCGCGAGTGGTTGGCCGCCAACTATCCGGTCACCGTGCAGGCCGAGCCGCACGAACTGATGGAAGAGGCCGACCTGGTGGTGCTGGCGGTCAAGCCCCAGCAGTTGCGCCAGATCTTGCTGGAGCTGTCGGAGCCCTATCCGGGGCAGTTGTTCCTGTCCATCGCCGCTGGCGTGCGGGCGGCGGACATCTCCCGTTGGCTGGGGGGGCACCCCGCCGTGGTGCGGGCCATGCCCAACACCCCCGCCCTGATCGGCGTCGGCATGACCGGGCTGTACGCCCTGTCCGGCGTCAGCCAGGCGCAGCGCCAGCAGGCCGGCCAGATCATGCAGGCGGTGGGGGTCAGCGTCTGGGTGGAGGATGAAGCACTGATCGACGCGGTCACCGCCATCTCCGGCAGCGGTCCGGCCTATGTCTTCTATCTGATCGAGGCTTTGGAGGAAGCGGCCGTGGATTTGGGGCTGGCGCCCGAGTTGGCCCGTCTGCTGTCTCTACAGACCTTCCTGGGCGCCTCGGCCCTGGCGGTGCGCGACGGCGAGCCGCCGGCCACCCTGCGCGCCCGCGTCACCTCCAAGGGCGGCACCACCGAACAGGGCATCCGGGTGCTGGAGGAGAGCGGCGTGAAAACGGCCATGCTCAACGCCGCCCGCGCCGCAGCGGAGCGTTCGCGCGAGTTGGCCGACATCCTGGGGCGGGAAAGCTGATGTTCACCGACGCTGCCCAATTCCTCCTGCGCACCCTGCTGGAACTCATCGCATCGGCCTTTTGGCTGCGCTTCTACATGCAATGGGCGCGGGTGCCCTTCCACAACCCCTTTGCCCAGTTCATCGTCAAGGTGACGGATTTCGCCGTGCGTCCCGCGCGCCGCGTGCTGCCCGGCTTCCTGGGGCTGGACTGGGCCAGCCTGGTGCTGTTCTATGTGGCCGAACTGTTGGCCGTGCTGGGCGTCAACTGGCTGGACGGCTACCCCTTCCTGGCCGCCGGTACGGGCGTGCTGCCCGGCTTCCTGCTGTTGGCCCTGGCGGGCGCCATCAAGCTGGCGGTGTATATCCTCATGGGGCTGATCCTGATCCAGGCGGTGTTGAGCTGGGTGAATCCCTTCTCCCCCTACGCCCCGGTCTTCTACTCCCTGGCGCGACCCTGCCTGGCGCCTTTCCAGCGCATCATCCCGGCCATCGGCGGGGTGGACATCACGCCCATCGCCGCCCTCATCGCCATGCAGTTGGTGCTGATCGCGCCGGTGGGGGCGCTGGAACGCTGGGCCACTGCGCTGATCGGCATGAGTCTACGGCTTGGCTGACCTGGGCCGGTTGCCCGCCGACTGGCTACGGCCGGCCCCCGGCGGCAGCCGGCTGCTGATCCACGTGCAGCCCGGCGCCGCCCGCAGCGCCATCGCTGGGGTGCACGGCGACGCCCTGAAGGTGAGGGTGGCCGCGCCGCCGGTGGAGGGGGCGGCCAATGCCGCCCTGCTGATGTTTATCGCCGGATGGCTGGAAGTTTCGCGAGGCGAGGTTACAATCGAACGCGGAGACAAATCCCGGAGAAAGACGCTCCGGGTTGCGCTTTCCCCGGAAGAGATCGAGCGCAGGCTGATAAAGGAACAGGCATGAACTACGGCTTGGAAAGCGGCATCACCCGGTTTCGCGACAGACGCGACCGGCTGGCGAGGGTGGTGACGCACTACAAGGAATGGCTGGAACAGTACACGGAGACCGACGCCGAAGTCCTGTTGCGCATCTTCGACTTGTCCGAGAACCTGAAAAAGGATCGGCTGATGCTCGCCTTCGTGGCGGAATTCAGCCGCGGCAAGACCGAGCTGATCAATGCCCTGTTCTTCTCCGACTTCAAGCAGCGCCTGCTGCCCTCCGACGCCGGCCGCACCACCATGTGCCCCACGGAGATCTTCTGCGACACGGAGGCCGAGCCCTACATCCGCCTGCTGCCCATCGAGACCCGCTTCCGCGACGACAGCATCGCCGGCCTCAAGCGCATGCCGGTGGAGTGGAACACCATCCGCCTGGACATCACCGATTCCAGCGCCATGTTCACCGCCATGCGCAAGCTGGCCGAGACCAAGGTGGTGTTCAAGGTGGAGGCCCGCGCCCTGGGCCTGTGGGACGAGAATGACCCCAACCTGAATTGGATGGTGAAGGACCAGGACCGGGTGGAGATCCCCGCCTGGCGCTACGCCATGATCAACTTCCCCCATCCTTTGCTGGAATCGGGCCTGGCCATCCTGGACACCCCGGGCCTGAACGCCATGGGGGCCGAGCCGGAACTGACCCTGTCGGCCATCCCCAACGCCCACGCCCTGCTGTTCCTGCTGGCCACTGACACCGGTGTCACCCAGTCGGACTTCGAAATCTGGAACAAGATGGTCTCCAAGCACGCCAGCCAGCATTACGCGGTGCTGAACAAGATCGACATGCTGTGGGACGACCTGAAGACCGAAGAAGAGATCGGCCGCACCATTCAGCGGCAGATCGAATCGACCGCCCAGCAGCTCAACATCTCCCCCGGCGGCGTGCTGGCCATTTCCGCCCAGAAGGCCCTAGTGGGCAAGGTGCGCGGCGACGAGGGCATGCTCAAGCGCTCCGGCATCCAGGCCCTGGAGGTGATGCTGGCGCGCGAGATCATCCCCTCGCGGGAAAAGATCATGCGCGAATCGGTGGTGCGCGAGCTGGGTCCGCAGCTCAACGAAACCCGCGAGGTAGCCGGCAAGCGGCTGATGGCGGCGCGCCAGAGCCTCATGGACCTGCAGGCCCTGTCCGGCAAGAACCAGCAGATCGTCGCCCAGATGCGCGACAAGATGGTGGCCGACAAGCAGATGTACGAGGAAACCACGCGCAACTTCAACGTCACCCGCAAGATCGTCTCCCAGCAGGGCTGGGAACTGCTCGCCCACCTGGACGACGGGCGCATGGACAAGATCATCGAAGAGAGCATGGTGGCCATCAACGACAGCTGGACCACCGCCGGCCTGATCCGCGGCATGCACCTGCTGGTGCGGCGCATGAGCGGCGAATTCGACCACGCCAGCCAGCAGTGCAGCGCCATCAAGCAGCTGCTGGTCGCCTCCTACCAGCGCTTCCACGACGTGCACGGCCTGGAGCAGGCCGACCCGCCGGTGCTCGACCTGACCCGCTACCGCGCGCGTCTGGACGAGCTGATGGTCAGCACCCAGGAGTTCTGCGCCGACCCGCTGAACATCATGCTGGAGAAGCGCTTCATGGTGAAGAAGTTCTACATCGGTCTGGTCACCCAGGCGCGCATCGTCTTCCAGCAGGTGCGCATGGAGACCGAGACCTGGCTGCGCCTAACCCTGGAGCCCATCGTCGCCCGCATCAAGGAACACAAGCTGCAGCTGGAGCACCGCCTGGAGAACATCAACAAGGTGCACGCCAACCTGGGCTCCATCCAGGAGCGCTCGCAACTGGTCAGCCGCGACATGGTGCAGCTCAAGGCCCAGCTGGACCAGATCGAGGCCATCGCGAAGGAATTCTCCATCCTCACCGGCGTGGCCTTCAAGCCCCTGGACACCACGCCCCAGCCGGGGGCGGCCCAGGCGGTGGCCTGACGAAGCGGTCAGCTTTCAGCGGTCAGCATTCAGCTTCAAGCCCCGTAGGGCGGGTTAGCGAAGCGTAACCCGCCGTTCACGACCGCCGTACCGGCCGACGCCCTGCTGGGCGGTGGCGGGGCGGACGATCTCAGCGGCGGCGACGATACCCTTCACAGCGGGGACGACGGCAATGGCCCCCTGGTCAGCGGTCCTGCCGCCAACGGCATAGCCTATCGCTTTGGGCAGATAGAACCGGGGCGGGGGGCTGCGTAGATTGCCAGCACAACAGCGCCAACAAGACAAGGCAGCTTGGGAGGGCAATCCATGAAGCGACCGTTTCATTGGTTCATCGCGCTGGCCATCTTCGCCATCCTGGCCGGTTGCGCCGAGGAGGGCGAGGAAGCCCCGCCCTATCCCGTCCTCGACTCCGGCGTCCCCGCCTCGACCGACGACCGGCTCTACTGGCTGGACAACGACCGGGTGATCTTCGTGAGCTACGGGCCCAAACCCAAGAGCCTGGCGGAAGCACAGAAGCACCCCAGGGTGCCCAGCATCAACATTTGGGACACACGAACGAACAAGGTCACGGCGTACAAGAACAGCGCCAAAGGACTGTGCGCGGATGGCGGGTACATCCAGTACGCCATCGCCAAGGTGCCCTACGACCCGGAATACCAGCCTAAATGGTATGCCGGACAGATCGGCCAGGAGAAGGAAATCACGTTACCCCAGGGGCGCCTAGACAACAGCGTGGTCCAGAACCCCCACACCTGCCGCTGTGAACCGCCCCGGGTTTTGAGGAGGCTCCATTACTTGAGAAGATGGAGCCATGAGGAAATCAACGAAGTTCTCCCCCGAAGTCCGAGAGCGCGCCGTGCGCCTGGTGTTTGAGCATCGTGCGGAGCACGAATCCGAGTGGGCGACGATCGTATCGATCGCCGGCAAGATAGGTTGCGCGGCGCAGACTTTGCATACCTGGGTGCGCCAGCACGAACGCGATACCGGCCAGCGCGAAGGCCTGACCACGGCCGAACAGCAGGGCGAGCGGGGAAGCTTCCGCGAAGCTCTCGTGATTAAGGCGAAGTGGCGTAAATCCGGCGGCTGTGCAGTGAAGGAGTGCGTTCTTACCCGGGGAGATCTCGCCTCATGTCTGAAGTAGGGCATTGCTTTGCGCGCTACGCCGACGACTGCAATGTGTATGTTCGCAGTCGGAAAGCGGGCGAGCGGGTGATGGCGCTCTTGCGGCGGTGTTACGCCAAGCTGCGGCTCAAGGTCAATGAGACCAAGAGCGCGGTGGCAAGCGTCACGGGCAGGAAGTTTCAGGGCTACAGCTTCGGGTTTGCCAAGGAGGGTGTGAAGTGCAAGGTGGCCGACAAGCCGATGGCGACGTTCAGGCAACGGATTAGGCAACTGACCCGACGTTCGGGCGGACGCAGCATGGCGGAGGTTATCGAGCGGCTGAAGCCTTACCTGTTGGGATGGAAAGCCTACTTCGGGCTGGCGCAAACGCCAAAGGTCTGGCGGACGCTGGACGAATGGCTGCGGCACCGACTGCGGGCGATTCAGCTCAAGCACTGGAGGCGGGGTAGCACGATCCACCGGGAACTGATCAACCTCGGCGCGGCGGAGCAGGTGGCGAAGCGGGTGGCAGGAAACTCCCGTAGCGGGTGGCGAAACAGCGATGGCGACATCAAACGGGTGCTAACTATCGCCTATTTCGACAAGCTCGGCGTGTCCCGGCTCTCATGACCTCAACTACTCGAACCGCCCGGTGCGGTCCCGCATGCCGGGTGGGTGGGAGGGGTCGGTCAGGTAGTCTGGACGACCCTATCCCGATCGGGCCAGCCGCCGCTTGTGCCGGTTCAGGCTGCCGGTGAGTTCGGAGATGATCTCCCCCGCCGCATGGATGATCTGGTTGGGGGTGAAGCCGCAGTGGCGCATCTCCTTGTAGAAGGCCTTGGCCAGCATCTTGGACAGCCTTTCCGGGTCCTGGGCGCTCAGGGCGACCACCGAGGAGGCGTCCTGCACCCCTTCCAGGGTCATGGCCATCTGGGCGAATCGGGAGTCCAGGAGACGGGCCAGGCGCATGATCTGAATGGCCCGCCCCATCAGGGACGCAGCCAGTTCCGCCAGTTCTTGGTCGGCGGCCGTGAAGGCCTTGCGGTCCCTGGGTTCGCTGATGTTGAGCACGCCGGCGGTCTGGCCGGCGATGGCCACCGGGCAGGCCATGAAACTGCCGCCGGCGCCGGGCCGGCGGGCATCGTTTTTCCAGGGGGAGCGGTTGATATCGGCGGCGCGCAGGCAGTCGCCCTTGGCGAGCACGTGTTTGGCGATGCCCACATCCGGCTCCGCCTCGTCCCGCCAGGCGTCGTCGGGGAGTTCGCCATACAGGGCGGCTAGCTTGAGTTGCGCCCCGCCGCGCTCGCAGGCATCCAGCAGCATCAGGGAGACCCGCCGGGCGCCCACCAGGTCGGCGACGATGCAGGTCAGCCGGTAGAGGTTGTCCTCGATATTGCCGCCCGCCTCGAAGTCGGCCAGCTCCTTGAGCTTGGCCTTGCGTGATGGAACTGGTACAGGCATGCCTTCCTCCCCCGGCTGCATGAGATGCGCAGCTTAGAACCAAGCCGGGTCTTTTGCCAGGGGGGCGGCCCAAGTCGGGCTGATCCGGCTTAGTTCAGGGCGCTGGCCAGCTTGCGGCGGTATTCGGCCACCAGGGGGCTGCCGCCCAAGACGCTGAACACGGACAGCATGGTCTTGCGTGCTGTTTCGTCGTTCCAGGCCCGGTCCAGGCGGATCATCTCCAGCAGCTCATCCATACCGGCGGCGGGCCGGCCGCCGGCCACCAGGAGGTTTGCCAGTTGCAGGCGCGTCTCCATGTCGTCCGGCCGGGCAGCGATGCGTGCCCGGAGGGTCTGTTCATCGCCGGAGGATTCGCCGGCCAGTGCGAAGTTCAGCCTGGCCAGCAATTGCTGGGGGCGCGCCTCCATCAGGGTGGCGGGGGACAGGCTGTCCAGCAGGCGCTTGGCTTCGTCGTTCTGCCCCTGTTCGATCAGGATCTCGGCCGCGTCCAGGCGGATGAGTTCGTTGCCCATGTCCAGCTTGGAGGCCTCGGCCAGTACCTGCAGGGCCTTGCCGGGCTCGCCCGCGTCCCTGAGTTCCATGGCTTTGAGGCGCAGTTCCTCGGCGGGAGAGGGAATCAGGCGCTCCAGGAATTCGCGCACCGCCGCCTCCGGCAGGGCGCCGGAGAACTCGTCCACCAGTTGTCCGCCGCTGAAAGCCGTGACGTTGGGAATGCCGCGCACGCCGAACTGACCGGCCAGGTCCGGGAACTGTTCGGTGTTCACCTTGGCGAGGATGAACTTGCCGCCGTATTCGTCGGCCAGTTTCTCCAGGATGGGCTTGAGCATCCGGCAAGGGCCGCACCACTCCGCCCAGAAATCCACCACTACGGGGGCCTGTTTCGAGCCCTCGATGACGATTCGCTGAAAATCGTCACTGCCGACGTCAAAGGAATACTGACCCACTTGTAAGACTCCCGTTGATTCCGATACCCGGACTAGGTGTTGTCGGCGGCCGCGTTTTCAAGACGCCCGATCGGCGATACGCCGGGCCAGTTCGGCGGCCTTGCCGATGTAGCCGGCCGGGGTCATGGTCAGCAGACGTTGCTTGGCCTCTTCGGGCAGGTTCAGCCCGGCGATGAAGGCGGCCAGGCTGGCTTGGGTGATGCCTTCCTTGCCCCGGGTGAGGGCCTTGAGCTGCTCGTAGGGCTTTTCCAGACCGTGGCGGCGCATGACGGTCTGGATGGGTTCGGCCAGCACCTCCCAGTTGGCGTCCAGGTCCTCGGCCAGGCGCTGGGGGTTGGCCTCCAGCTTGTTCAGGCCCCGCAGCAGGCTTTCGTAGCCGATGAGGGCGTAGCCTATGGCGCTGCCCATGTTGCGCAGCACGGTGGAGTCGGTCAGGTCCCGCTGCATGCGGGAGATGGGCAGCTTTTCCGACAGGTGGCGCAGCAGGGCGTTGGCCAGGCCCAGGTTGCCTTCCGAGTTCTCGAAGTCGATGGGGTTGACCTTGTGGGGCATGGTGCTGGAACCCACCTCGCCCTCCTTCAGCCTCTGCTTGAAGTAGCCCAGGGAGATGTAGGTCCACACGTCCCTGTCCAGGTCCATGAGCAGGGTGTTGACCCGGGCGCAGGCGTCGTACAGCTCGGCCATGTAGTCGTGGGGTTCGATCTGGATGGTGTAGGGGTTGAAGCCGAGGCCCAGGCCCTCCACGAAACGGCGGGCGAAGCCTTCCCAGTCGAAGTCCGGATAGGCGGCCAGGTGAGCGTTGTAGTTGCCCACCGCGCCGTTGATCTTACCCAGGCAGGCCACCCCGGCGAAGCGCGCCATGCCCCGGCGCAGGCGGAAGACCACGTTGGCCAGTTCCTTGCCCAGGGTGGTGGGGCTGGCCGGCTGGCCGTGGGTGCGGGACAGCATGGGCAGCTCGGCCAGTTCCACCGCCAGATCGGTGAGCCGGGTCTCCACCTGGTCCAAGGCCGGGAGCAGCACGGCGACGCGTGCGTCCCGCAGCATGAGGGCGTGGGACAGGTTGTTGATGTCCTCGGAGGTGCAGGCGAAGTGGATGAACTCGGAGACCTTGGTGACCTCAGCGTTGTCGGCCAGCTTGTCCTTGAGGAAATACTCCACCGCCTTGACGTCGTGGTTGGTGACCTTCTCGTGGGCCTTCACCGCCTCGGCGTCGTCCAGGGAGAAGGTATTGGCCACCTCGTCCAGCTGGGCCAGGGTGGCGGCGGAGAAGGCCGGCACCTCGGCGATGGCGGGTTCGGCGGCCAGGGCCTTGAGCCATTCGATCTCCACCTTGACCCGGTAGCGGATCAGGCCGAATTCGCTGAAGTAGGGGGCCAGCTTGCCGCCGGTGCGGCGATAGCGGCCGTCCAGGGGGGAGAGCGCGGTGAGGGCGCTGAGGGTGTCGGGGTCCATGATGAGCGGTCTCAGGCGTTGGGTTTCTGATTCTGGCGCAGGGCCAGCACGGTCTGGTTGCGCAGCGATTTGAGCAGCCCCAGGGTCTGGTGGGAGAGCTGCATGGTGTCGTCGCGCTTGTCGGCGTAGATCAGGGCCACGGTGCGCTGGCCCAGGGTGAGGGGTAGCAGCAGGAAGGACTTGGCGCGCACTTGCTGCCCGTACCAGGGGGGGATGCGTTCGCGGATGTTGTCGGCGCCGGTATCGCTGATGAGCAGATCGACCCCCTTGGAGGTGGCGGCGTGGAAGACGTCCGCCGTGAAGCTCAGGGGAATGCGCAGCGCGCTCCGCAGGCTGTCGGCGTCCGGTCCGTGGCTGATGCGCGCGGCCAGGGCCTCGCCGGACGGAGCCAGGGAGCAGATCACCACGTTGTCGAAACTGCCGCAGCGGTAGAAGAGTTCCGCCAGCACCTGCAGGATGTCCGTGGCCCGGGCGCCTTCCAGCATCATGCCGCTCAGTTCCTGGAGTCCGTCGATGAGGATGGTGTTGGCGTCCGGCGCGGCGGCCTTGGTATCGCCGCCGGCGGCCTCCTCCGGGGCGGCCTGGCCTTCGCCGTCCAGATCCCGGACGGTGCCCTCCTCTCTTTCCGCGGCGGCGCGGGGACCCAGCATGCGCCTCAGCAGCTGGCTGGACTGGGCGCTGGCCTGGAAGATGGCGGCATCCTTCTCGGCCACCTCGCCGGCCCTGCGCAGCATTTCCATGATCTCTTCCTCGGGCAGGGGGGCGGCCTCCTTGTATTCCCGCGCCACCTGGGCGACGGCATCGTTCCAGCGCGATTCCGGGGCGTCCCGCAGGGTCTGGTAGAGGTCCCGGGCCAGGTTGGCCAGCACCCGCAGCCGCTCGCCGGGACTGGTGGGGGGCTTGATGGGTCCGGGGGGCAGGGGGGCCATGCCTTCCAGCAGGCGGGCGGGCAAATGCCAGTGCCGGCCGACCGCCAGGCCGATGTCGCTGTAGGACAGGCCGAAGACGCGCCGCGCGGCGGCCTCCTCGGTGAGCCCCTCGGCGGCCATCAAGGTATCCACCTCCTGGCTGCGATCGTAGAAGTGCAGCCGGCTGAGCAGGCGGCCCAGATTGCGGAACAGGGCGCAGATGAACTGCTCCTCGCCGTCCCGCTGTCCCAGCCGCCGGGCCAGCATGCGACCGATGACGCCGCAGTAGAAGCTCTCGATGGCCTCGCCCTTGAGCTCGTCGGCCTGGGCATGGTTGTGCAGGTGCTCGAACAGCATCAGGGACAGGGCCAGATCGCGCACCGCGTCATAGCCCAGGATGACCACCGCCCGGGAGATGGTACCCACCGGCTGGTTGCCGAAGCCGCCGAAGTGGGCCGAGTTGACGAAGCGCAGCAGCTTCTTGGTCAGGGCCACGTCCTTGAGAATGGTGTCGGTCAGGTCGGTGGCATGGCTGTCGTCCGAGGCGACGATGCGGTTGACCTGGGCGATCACCTGGGACAGGGCGGGGAAATCGTGCCCCTCCGCCAGGTCGTCCAGGAACCGCTTGACCTCCGGGCTCTCCCCATGGCCGGCGGCCGCTCCGCGGGGCGCCATTACACGGTCCTCCGGTCGGCGTAGGCCTGGGCGATGGTCAGCCCATCCACGTGCTCCAGTTCCCCGCCGGCGGGCAGGCCGCGGGCGATGCGGCTGACCCTGAGGCCCTTGCCCTTGAGCAGTTCGCCCAGGTAATGGGCGGTGGCCTCGCCCTCCACGGTGAAGTTGGTGGCCAGGATCACCTCCCCGGTGACACCGTCCTGGGCACGTCTGACCAGGCGGTCCAGGCCGATCTCCCGCGGGCCGATGCCGTCCAGGGGCGACAGCCGGCCCATCAGCACGAAATACAGGCCTTGATAGATGTGGGTCTCTTCCATGCGGTTCAGGTCCACGGGCATCTCCACCACGCACAACTGGTGCGGATAGCGGCGCGGGTTGGCGCACAGTTCGCAGATCGGGGTCTCACTGTAATTGTTGCACCTCTCGCAGGGGCGCAGCCGTTCCAGGGCCGCCGTCAGGCCGGCCGCCAGGCGGGCAGCCCCACCCCTGTCCCGTTGCAGCAGATGGTAGGCCATGCGCGCCGCTGATTTGGGGCCCACGCCGGGCAGCACACGCAGGGCGTCGATGAGGGCAGTGAGGGCGGGGGGATGCATGGAGGGGCAAGACTCAAGTCGCAAGGTTCAAGGAAGAACTCCATACGAGTTCCTTCATGCCTCTTGAATCTTGCATCTTGTGTCTTGAACCTTGCGCCTAAAAGGGCAGTTTCATCCCCGGCGGCAGGGGCATGCCGGCGGTGACGCCGCTCATCATCTCGGCGGACTTCTCCTCCACGCGGCGCACCGCGTCGTTGACGGCGGCGGCCAGCAGGTCTTCCAGCATCTCGCGGCCGTCGTCGCTGGCGTCCCCCAGCAGGCTGGGGTCGATAGCCACCCGCTTCACATCATGCTTGCCGGTCATCACCACCTTGACCATGCCGGCGCCGGACTGGCCTTCGACTTCCATCTCGGCGATACGGGCCTGGGCCTTTTGCAGGTTTTCCTGCATCAGCTGGGCCTGTTTCATGAGGTTGCCGATTCCGCCTTTCATCATTTGCCGTTTCCTTTCAGAGGGGTTGGATGTCGCTTACCGTGGCGCCGGTGTCCCGTTGCATGGCCTGGACGAAGGCGTCCTGCCGGATGGCGGCCTCGGCCTCGGCCTGGCGCTGCGCGCGTTGGCGCGACTGGATTTCCATCGGCGCCGCGCCGCTGGTGGCGCCCAATTCGATAATGACCTTGATCCGTTCACCCAGGCGCTCGCGCAGGGCGGCGCGGAGCTTGTCGCCGAAACCGTCGAGCATCGGTTTCTGCGCTTCGGGCAAGCGCAGGCGCAGTTCGTTCGTATCGCGCGCGACCAGTTCGCAGTAACCGGCCAGTTGTCTGACGCCGCCGGTCAGGCCGGAGACCAGGTCCACCCAATCGTTGCCGGCGGGCGCGGACGAGGAAGGGGCCTCCATGGCGGGTGGTTGCGCCTGGGGAGCCGCCGTGGCCGGGGAGGACTTGGGTACGGGCACCGGGGTTGCCGCCGACTCCCCGTGCCCCTCGCCCCCGGCCCCTCGCCCCTCGCCGGGTATGCCCGGTGCCGGTTCAAAGGCCAACATGCGCAGCAGGGTCATGGCGAAGCCGGCGTATTCGTCCGGGGCCAGGTCCAGGTCGCGGCGGCCCAGTATGGCGATCTGGTAATAGAGCTGCACGGTCTCGGCATCCAGGCGGCGGGCCAGGGCGAACACCCGGTCGCGTTCGGGCATGTCCTCGGACACCGCCTCGGCCACGGTTTGCGCGAGACTCATCTGGTAGAGCAGGCCGGCCAGGTCTTGCAGGGCCGCTTCGAAGGACAGGCTGCGTTCGGCGATGCCTTGCGCCTCGGTCATGAGGCGCGTGCCATTGCCGTCGGCGAGGGCCTCCAGCAGCGGCAGCAGGTAGGCCTGATCCACCACGCCCAGCATGGCCCGCGTCTCTGCCTCGCGGATCTGGCCGGCGCCGTAGGAGATGGCCTGGTCGGTCAGCGACAGGGCGTCGCGCATGCTGCCGGCGGCGGCCCGGCCGAGCAGCGTCAGCGCCCCCGGCTCCACGGGCACACCCTCGGCGGCCAGGACCTGGGCCAAGTGCTCGGCCACCCGCTGGGCGGGCATTTGCTTGAGGTTGAACTGCAGGCAGCGGGACAGGACGGTCACCGGCACCTTCTGGGGGTCGGTGGTGGCAAGGATGAACACCACGTGGGCCGGCGGTTCCTCCAGGGTCTTGAGCATGGCGTTGAAGGCATGCTTGGAGAGCTGGTGCACCTCGTCGATGATATAGACCTTGTAGCGCCCGGCGGTGGGGGCGTAGCGGGCGTTCTCGATCACCTCGCGCATGTTGTCGATGCCGGTGTAGGATGCGGCGTCGATCTCGATCAGATCGACGAAACGGCCGGCCTCGATGTCGCGGCAGGCCGGGCATTCGCCGCAGGGCGTAGCGGTGACCTTGTCGCCGGCCTGGCAGTTGAGGCATTTGGCCAGGATGCGCGCCAGGGTGGTCTTGCCCACGCCGCGCGTGCCGGTGAACAGATAGGCATGGTGCAACCTGCCCTGTTCCAGGGCATTGGACAGGGCGCGCACCACATGCTCCTGGCCGACCAGTTGGTCGAAGGCGCGGGGCCGCCACTTTCGGGCGAGGACGAGATAGCTCATCTGTGCGTGAGGGGTGAGGCGTGAACGGTGAGGCGGGGAGGACAGCGATTTTCGACACGCCTCACGCCTGACACCTCACGCTGCACGGAAAAAGGGGGGTGGCGAGCCTGACCCCCGGCACTGGCATCGGCTGCTGTGGCTGCTTCCTTCCGGACCTGACCAGGTTCACGGCTTAGCCATGCGGGGAGACCCGCCACGCGCCATTCTACCCCAGTCCCGCCCGTTACTGGTCCTGGCTGGCATCCACCAGGCGACGTTGGCGCACGGCTTCCGCCAGGCCGCGCAGCAGGACGTCGGTGTCGTCCCAGCCCAGGCAGGCGTCGGTGATGGAGGTGCCGTAGGCCAGGGGCTTGTCCGGGCACAGATCCTGGCGGCCGGGGTTCAGATGGCTTTCGATCATCACCCCGAAGATGCGCCGTTCGCCGCCGGCAAGCTGGCCCATCACGTCGCGGCCCACGTCCATCTGCTTCTGATACTGCTTGCTGGAGTTGGCATGGGAGAAATCGATCATCACCTGCTGGCGCAGGCCCGCCTTGGCCAGATCGCTGCAGGCGGCCGCCACGCTGGCGGCGTCGTAGTTGGGATGCCGGCCGCCGCGCAGGATGAGATGACAGTCCTCGTTGCCGGCGGTCTTGAACACCGCCACATGGCCCGACTTGGTCACCGACACAAAGTGGTGGCGGGAGGCGGCGGCCTTGATGGCATCGACGGCGATGCGGATGTTGCCGTCGGTGCCGTTCTTGAATCCGACCGGGCAGGACAGGCCGGAGGCCAGTTGGCGGTGCGACTGGCTTTCCGTGGTGCGCGCGCCGATGGCCCCCCAGGCCACCAGGTCGGCGATGTATTGGGGGGACACCAGGTCCAGGAATTCGGTGCCGCAGGGCAGGCCCAGCTCGTTGATGTCCAGCAGGATCTTGCGCGCCAGGCGCAGCCCCTCGTTGATGTCGAAGCTCTCGTTCAGGTGCGGGTCGTTGATCAGGCCCTTCCAGCCCACGGTGGTGCGCGGTTTTTCAAAATAGACCCGCATGACCAGCACCAGATCGTTGTGCAGTTCATCGGCCAGGACCCTGAGGCGGCGGGCGTAATCCAGGGCCGCCGCAGGGTCGTGGATGGAGCAGGGGCCGACGATGACCACCAGGCGGTCATCCGCGCCGCGCAGCACATCGTGGATCAGGGCACGGGCGACGAAGGTGGTGCGCAGGGCCTTGTCGCTGGCTTTCAGTTCGCGCATCACCTGCATGGGTGCCAGGAGCTCGTCGCCCTGTTCGATGCGGGTGTCGTCGGTGCGGTAGGTAGTCATCATCATCTCCGGTGTGGCCGGCCCCCAAACGAAAACCGCCAGGGGCGCCTGGCGGTTTGGGGGAACTTGTCTGACTCGGACGCGTTAGCCTCTCCCGACCGCCATGGGGGTGGGATAAAAAAACTCGATAAAGCTGAAACGGCCGCGTTCGGTCATGGTGCGGTGCATCGTAGCAGAGTGGCCGCCCCGCCGGCAAGAATCGTCTGGCGTCCCGCCGCGGGCATGATTCAGCGTTGGCCGGCGCGCAACCGATCCAGCAGTTTGCGGGCCTCGGCTTGCTTGGCGAAGGCAACCCGGCTGGTCAGCAGCCGGTCCAGTTCGACCACGGCGCCGCCGATGTCGCCGGCGCGCTGCAGGGTGACAGCCAGATGCCAGCGGATTTCGGGGTTGTCCGGCTGGCCGCCGAGGGCCTTGCGCAGATGCGGTACGCCCTGCTTTGCCTGGCCCGATTCGCTAAGCAACCATCCGTAGGTGTCCTGCACCGCGGGGGTGTCGGGGGCTAGGCGCAGGGCAGACTCGGCCAGGGCGAGGGCGCGCGCATCCTTGGTTTTGCCCAGCAGGCTGGCCAGGTTGTTGAGCGTCACCACATCCTTGGGATTCTGCTTGAGCAGGATTTCGTACTGGGCCGCGGCCTCGCTGTCCAGGCTGCGTTGCAGGAGGGAGTCGGCCAGTGCATGACGGGCGGCGGCCTCGCCGGGATGCTTGGCCAGCCATCCCTTGATGTAGGTGGCGCCCGCCGCGGCTTGGCCGGCCTTCTCGTAAGCCTTCATGGCCAGGACCGCATGCCGCGGCTGGCCGCTCAGTTGTGCGGCCTTCTCCCATCGGCGGGCCGACTCGGCATGCTGTCCGCGCGCCAGCAGCACCAGCGCCTCCGCCTCCTGACCGAGGGCGGAAGCGGGTTGGCGCTTCTGGAAGGTCCCGGCCAAGGACTGGGCTTCGGACAGTTTCTCGCTCTCGATCAGCAGCTTGACCTTGGCCAGGGTGACATCGGCCAGGTCGGGATTGATCTCCAAGGCCTTGTCCAGGGAGGCGGCCGTTCCGGTCAGATCGCCGGCCGCGTGCTGGGCGCGGGCGAGCTGGAAATGGGCGCGCGCATCGCGAGGGGCGGCCAGCACCCATTTGCGCAAAGTGGCGACCGCTTGCGTCTTGTCGCCGCGCAGCATATGGACCGTGCCGAGTAGCTCGTGGAAGCGCGCGTCGCCCGTCGCGTCGAGTCCGGCCCGGGCCTCGGCCAGCGCCTTGTCGGCGGCGCGGCGTTGCAGCCAGTACTGGGTGGCCAGCAGGCGGGGCGTCGGGTCCTTGGGCGTGACGCGTTTGGCCTGTTCGATGTGTTCGATGAAGGCCGGCTCGTTGCGCTCCAGCAGGTCCAGCTCGGCCAGGGCCAGCCAGGCCTTGCCGCTGCCCGGAGACTTTTTCAGCAGTAGCTCGTAATGTCCGCGGGCGGCCTTGACGTCCTTGCGCAGCAGTTCCAGTTGGGCCAGGTTGCTCGCGGCGGGCAGATAGCCGGGGTCGAGCTTCAGGGCGGCCTGGAATTGCGCGCGCGCCTGGGCGACGTTGCCGCGCGACATTTCCACCACGCCGCGCAGATTGGGCGCCAGCGCCGAGTCCGGCTCGGCCTTGGCCAGGGTTTCGATCGCCCGGAGCGCGGCATCGTGGCGCTTCGCCTTCAGGTGCAGCATGGCCAGCATGACCAGCGGCCGTTGCTGGGCGGGGTCCAGGGTGGCGGCCTTTTCCAGGACCTTGATGGCGCCGCTTTCGTCGCCGCTGCCGACCAGACGCGAGGCCAGTTGGGTGAGCAGGGCCGGGTCGTCGGGTGTCGCCTGTACCGCCTCGGCCAAGTGCCGCTGGGCCTCCGCCTTGTTGCCACTGCGCAGGGCGATGTCACCGCGCAGGATGGTCAGCAGGGGATCATGGCCGGGGGTGTCGGGCATCTGCGCGATCAGTTCCTTGGCCCGTTCCGTTTGCCCGGATTGGAACATGGCCACGGCCAACAGCTTGCGGGCGTAGGGATGCTCGGGATGCTGTTCCAGATAACGGGTCAGGTGGTTGATGGACGTCTCCCGCTGGCCGGTCGCCAGATTGACCGCGCCGGCCAGCAGATGGGCGGGCATGTAGTCCGGGGCTGTCTTCAGGACATCGAGCAGGGCGTCCTGGGCTGCCGCGTGGCGGCCCTGGCGGAAATCCACCATGGCCCCGAGATAACGCAGCAATAGGTTGCCCGGGGCGAGATCGCGGGCGATCTTGAGTTCGGCGGTGACCTTGTCCGCTTCGCCGCCTTCCATCAGCAGGGAAATCCTCGCCAGGCGCGGCGGGATGGACTGAGGGTCCAGTTCGCTGGCCTTGGCGTAGGCCGCCAGGGCCTCGCCGTTGCGTTTGGCCAGGCGCAACATGTCGCCCTTCATGTTCCAGAGATCGGCGTTGTTGCTGGCGCGTGCCAGGGCGCGCTCCAACTGGGCGAGGGCCGGCTCGTGTTCGCCGGCCGCGTAAAGCAGCATGGCGCGGGCCGCCATGACCTGGGGGTCGGCCGGCGCGATGCGCTCGGCCTCCTGCTGCGTCTGTTCGGCCGCGTCCCCCTGTCCCTTGATCATCAGGGCCTTGGCGCGCAGTACCAGCAGTTCGGCCTGGACGGCAGGCGGCGCATCGGGTGTGACCCGGATATCCTGCAGCAGTTTGTCGGCCTGTCCCTGGCGCAGCAGGATCTGGCCCAGCAGGGGCTGCAATTCCGGTCGGCGGCTGCCCTTCTCCAGGGCGGCGCGGATTTCCTTTTCCGCGGCCGGGTACCGTTCCCTCTTGAACAGCAGGTAACCCAGCCGGTAGCGGGCTTCGGGGTCGGCGGGGTTGCTTTGGACGGCACTCTTCAGGGCGAGTTCGGCGCCTTTGTAGTCACCCTTTTCCAGCAGGCTGACGCCCAGGGGGAGCTGATTGTCGGCCTGACGGTTGGCGAAATACAGCCCGGCGGCAGCGGCGCCGAGCACGGCCAGGGCGATGCCCGCGTAGAGCAGGGGACGTTTGGACGGGCGCGGGCGATTGCGGCTCGAAGCGCCGGATGTCTTGGGAGGGGGCATGGCTGCGGGGATGATGAGCTGGAGTCAGATGGGCTGGGGACCTTGAGACGGGTGGACCGGACGCAATGGGCGGCGGGTCATTTCAGCCCGAAGCGGTTCATCAGGTCATACAGGGTCGGGCGGCTGACGCCCAGCAATTCGGAGGCGTGGGCCACGTTGTTGTTGCAGCGGGCCAGGGCCATGAGCACGGCTTTGCGCTCCGCCTCCTCGCGGACCTGGCGCAGGTTGAGGGGCACTTCTTCCTGGCTGCTGCCGGCGAGCCCCAGGTCGGGCTGGGTGATTTGCGTGCCGTCAGCCATGATCACGGCCCGCTTGAGGGTGTTTTCCATTTCCCGCACGTTGCCGGGCCAGTCGTGGGACTCGATGGTTTGCAGGGCGTCGGGCGCGAAGCCGCGCAGCTTGCGGCCGTGCATCTGGTTGAATTTTTCCAGCAGGGCGTGTGCCAGCAGGCTCTTGTCGCCCTGGCGTTCGCGCAGCGGGGGGATGCGCACGGCGATTTCCGCCAGCCGGTAATAGAGGTCCTCGCGGAAGCGTCCGGTCTGGATGTGTTCGGTCAGGTTCTGGTGGGTGGCGGCCACTACCCGCACATCCACCGGGATCTCGCCGCGACCGCCCAGGCGCTCGATGACCCGTTCCTGGAGGAAACGCAGCAGCTTGGCCTGCAGGGGCAGGGGCAGGTCACCGATCTCGTCCAGGAACAGGGTGCCGTTGTGGGCGTACTCGATCTTGCCGATGGTCTGCTTGGTGGCCCCGGTGAAGGCGCCCTTCTCGTAGCCGAACAGTTCGGATTCCAGCAGGTTTTCCGGGATGGCGGCGCAGTTGATGGCCACGAAACGCTGATTGCCCCGGGAGGACAGATCGTGCAGGCCGCGTGCCAGCAGTTCCTTGCCGGTGCCGGATTCGCCCAGCAGGAGGACGGTGGCATTGCTGCCGGCCACCTTCTCGATGGTGCGGCAGACCTGCAGCATGCCCGGATCGGCGGTGATCAGGCCCTGCAGGGGTTCGTTGCGCTGGCGCAGTGCGAGTTGGCGGTTTTCCTGCTCCAGCGCGTGCACCCTGAAGGCCCGGTCGATGATGATCTTGAGGATCTGCTCCTCGAAGGGTTTGTGGTAGAAGTCGAAGGCCCCCATGCTGATGGCCTGGATGGCGTTGTTCCGGTCCTGGTTGCCGGTGATGACGATGGTCTTGGCGCTGGGCATCAGCGAATGGATCTGCTGCAGCGCGGCCAGGCCTTCGGTGGCGCCGTCCGGGTCGGGAGGCAGGCCCAGGTCGAGCAGGACCACGGCGGGTTCGAAGCGGCGGACCTGGGTCAAGGCGCCCTCCCGGTCGCTGGCGGTGACCACCTCGTACTCATCCAGGCTCCATTTGATCTGTTTTTGCAGACCGACGTCGTCCTCCACCAACAGGACCTTCGCTGGTTTTACGCTCATGCCGTTTGTTCCCGTTGTTCAATGTCTGCGCTCAGGGGCAGACGGACAGAGAATCGCGTGCCCGCACCGGGCGTGCTGACGACACCGATGTCACCGCCCAGTTCCTGCACGTATTGTTTGCACTCGTAGGCGCCGATACCCATGCCCGTGCCCTTGGTGGAGACGAAAGGCTTGAACAGCCGCTCGCGGATGAAGTCTTCATCCATGCCCACACCGGTGTCTGTCACCTCGATCACGGCCAGATCTCCCTCTTGGCTCAGTTTAACATCCACTTTGCCGGTGTACGGGGTGGCCTCAATGGCGTTTTGCACCAAGTGCCCCAGCACCCGGCCCAGCTTTTCCCGGTCCGCCTGCACCGCCAGACGGGCGTCCGGCAGGTGCAGGGTCGGCTTTAGGCTGTAGGCACGCTTGCTGTCCATCACTTCGTTGAGGATATCGGCAAGTTCCACGCTGCCCTTGATGCCGATTTGCGGCTTGTCGCGCAGCTTGACCAGCATGCGGTTCATGCGCGCCACCGAGCTTTCGATGGTCTCCAGCATGTCGTTCTGGAATTCCGGCTTGTGCTTGTGTTTGGCCGCGTTGGCCAGCAACAGGGAAAGCTGGGCCACCAGGTTCTTGATGTCGTGGACCACGAACGCGGAGGTCCGGTTGAAGGACTCGAACTGCCGCGCCACGGTCAGCGCCTCGGCGGCCTGCATCTGGGCCAGGTTGGTGGCCGCCTGGCGGGCGGAGGTCTTGAGCAGGTCGCTCATCTCCCAGTCGAAGCGGCTGTCGCCGATGGATTCGGCCAGGGCCATGAACCCCAGCAGACGGTCGTGCCAGAGCAGGGGAATGATCAGCCACAGGCGCTCGTTGTCGGCCAGCCAGTCGGGCATCTGGGCGTCTTCCATCAGATCGGGGTCGTGCCGGCATTCGTGCAGGTTGACCACCCACTGGCGGGAGGCCAGGTAGTCCAGGAAGGGGTCGCCGGCAGGTACCTGGCCGTGCAGGTCGGACCAGTTCCAGTAGGCCGCCCGGTGATAGGCGCCGTCTTCCCTTTTCAGCCACAGCACACCCGCCGGGCTGTCAACGATGCGCGCCATGGCCTCGATGCTGCGCTCGCAGACCTGCATGCCGGGCTCGCCCTCGCTTAGCATGCTGGTGAAGCGCAGCCACTCCTCCCGATAGTCGTAGCGGTAGCGGAAGAAGTGCTTGGACAGGAAGACCCGCAGCCTCGCCCGCACCGAGCCGGAAAAGGCCGCCACGGCCAGGACCAGGACGGCCCCCGCCAGGAAGACGGTTTGCAGCACCGTTCCCCAGTTGCCGCCGACGATGCGGATGTAGTAACCCGCGGCGGCCATGAGCAGCAGATAGATGCCGGAGGCCACCAGGCTGACGGTGTGGAACGCCATGCGGTGGGACAGGGTGACGGGCTTTGTCTTGTCGGTACGGGAAATGGACAGCCACAGCAGCGGCACCATAAGGGCGTTGATGGCGCCGCGTGCGGTCCACACGTCGCCGGAGAAGCCCCCGAACAGCAGTCCTTCCGCATACATGTAGAAGTCATAGGCAAACAGGGCGCCCAGCCCCATGCACAGGAACTTGATGCCCCAGCGGTGGGCGGGCAGGGTGTTGCGGTAGTACTGCTCCACCAGCACCAGGCCGGCCACCGCCAGCAATAGGGGCATGATCACCGAGGCCAGCCGGATGAGGCCCGGCACGGGCCAGACCAGGACACCGGCCTGCAACAGCACGGCCGCCACCAGCAGCCCACGCACGCCGCGCAGCAGACCGCGCAGGCTGCCGGTGAAGTCGCCCGGACTATCCTTGAGCTGGCGCAGGCGGCTGTGCAGGAACCAGAGCCAGCCGGCATCGCGCCCCAATTCGAACAGGGCGGTCAGGGGCTTAAACATGTCCAGCCAGGCCTGCAGTCCGCACATGGCCGCCCAGACGGCGGTCAGGGCGGCCGGCAGGCGCAGGGAGACATCGTGGGAAAGATAGGAATGGTGCCGTTTGTCGGCGATGGCCAGGAGTGCGAAGGCCAGCGCGCCGACACCGTAGCTGAGCGCGGCCGCCTCCACCTGCATGTCAATGGGCGCCCTTGCCCGAAACCACCACCTGGGCGGTTTGCAGCAGGATCATCAGGTCCAGGAACAGGCTGTGGTTCTTCACGTAGTACAGGTCGTACTGAAGCTTCTCCATGGCATCCTCGATGCTTGCGCCGTAGGTAAAGCGCACCTGCGCCCAGCCCGTGATGCCCGGCTTCACGCTGTGGCGGGAGTTGTAGTAGGGGATCTGGGTGGCCAGTTCGTTGACGAAATAGGGGCGCTCCGGACGCGGTCCGACGAAGCTCATCTGGCCCAGGAAGACATTGAACAGCTGCGGCAACTCGTCGATGCGAACGCGGCGGATCAGGCGGCCGACGCGCGTGGTACGGTCGTCGTTCTTGCGCGCCCATTGCGGCAGCCCGTCCTTCTCCGCGTCGGTGAACATGCTGCGGAACTTGAATATGGTGAACTCTTCCCCGTATTGGCCGACCCGCGTCTGGGTGTAGAAAATCGGCCCGCGGCTTTCCAGACGGATCAGCATCGCGGTGATCAGCAGCAGGGGCAGGGTGGCGATCATCAGCAGGAAGCTGACCGTCAGGTCGAAGACGCGCTTGACCAAGTCGCGCATCATGCCCTGCTGAAACCCTTCGGCGAAAATCAGCCAGCTGGCGTTCATGGAAAACAGGGGCAGTACACCCGTCTGGCGTTCGAAGAAGGCGGGCAGATCCAGGATGGTCGTGCCGCGCAGCTTGCACTCCAGGAGATCGGCCAGGGGCAGGCCGCCGCCTCGCCGCTCGCGCACCGCCACCACTACCTCCTCGATGTCGTAGCGGTCCACCACGTCGCACAGGCTGCCGCTCTCTTCGATGAGCCGGTCGTTGGCCACGTAGTGATGCGTACCGCCCGCGGGCAGGTAGCCGACGATGTTGAGCCCATGGGTCTGGCCGGCGGCGATCATTTCTTCGACTTTGGCGGCCCGGCTGCCGCTGCCCAGGACCAGCACCCGCTTCTTGAAGGCCCCGACGCTGCCCCATTGGATGAACAGCAGGCGGATGGCGATCACCGACAGGCCGGCGATGAACACGGCCATCTGCAATTCCTGGCCGACAGCGAACAGCCCCGGAAGCAGGGCGCCGCCCAGTTCCATGATCAAGCCGCCCAGCAGAAAGCAGACCAGCACCCGCGCCAGCAGGCTGCGCACACCCTTGGTCCATTCCCAGTCGTAGAGCCCGAACATGGATATCAGCAGGGTCATGCTGGTGGCCAGCAGCCAGGGCTTGTACGGGGCGGCCTGGGCGACGAACGGGTCGGCGGGGTCGTATTGGCCGAAATGCTCTGCCGTGTAGATGCCGACGAAGTAGAGCAGCAAGAACTCCACGATCATCAGCAGGACCATACGCGTAGGCACGTAATGGCGGAAAAAGCGGATCATTTCGCCGCGCAGCTTTCAATACACAGGTTAATTGGGACCGGAACGGCGCTCCGGCAGCGAGCCATGGCACTGCCAACGCTGGACGCGTCTTCTATCGGCAGCGATTGTAAATTCTTTACCTGGCGATCAAGCCGCTGCCTTCCTGTTCGAGCAGCGCGGCCAGCTGGCTCAGGGTCATGCGTTGCTGTATCTCGCCCCGTCCCCGGCCTCCGGAATGCCTCTGCCGTTCAGGCACCAATCTGATGCAGACGTTGGCAGGGTCCGAATAGAGCAGGTATTCCACCAGTTCGCCTCGGTCGCGCACTTTGAAGTCGATGTCCTGGTTATGCAGATACTGCTCGAACGATTTGCTGCTTTCCGCATCGACTTCGATCTCGATATCCGTGTGCCGTGTGGCGATGCCTGACAGGACGCTGCCGACCAGCACGGGGTTGAACCCGGCCAGTGCCTGCATCACAGCCAGGGCCTGCCGGCGCAGCCGGGACAGATGGTCGCCGTGGGCGGCGGATTGATACAGGGCCTGGTAATCCTTCAGGGCCGCTTCGATCTCATCATTGCCGGGCAGACTGTGGGAGTCGGGCGCCCCCAGCTGGCGGGCGGCCTTGCGTTTGGCCAGGCCGTAATCGCGTATGCCGTGTTCGGCAACCAGTTGGGCCGCCAACTGCGCGATGCGGATGCGCATCTGCAGGTGCCGGGGGGACAGGTCCTTAGGTGGCATTGGCGGCGGGGGCCGTGGCGGCGGGCCTGGCCGGTATGGCCGGCGGCGCGAACGGGGCAGGCCAGGCGGGCGCGGCCGCGGGTTTGGCAGGGGCGGCCGGGTTGGGTGCGGTCGGCGGAGGTTCCGGGGGCTTGCCGGCCGGATCGCGCACCGCCGATCTATCCTCGATGGGGGCACCCTCCTTGGGGGACAGCGGGTCGGTTTCCTCGGCCTGACCGGGTAGGAATTCCTGATAGAAATATTCCGGCACTCCGGATTGGCCCGGATCGAGGAGCATGCCATTCTGGGCGTCGATCAGGCGCACCACGATGCCATCCGGCGCCGCATAGTCCTGCTCCGGGGTGCCCGCCAGCACGGTGCGCATGTAGCCCATCCAGATGGGCAGGGCGGCCACCGATCCGGTCTCGTTATAGCCCAGGGGGCGGGGCTGATCGTAGCCTACCCAGGCCACCGCCACGCGCTCCGGGTTGTAGCCGGCAAACCAGGCATCCCGGGTATCGTTGGTGGTGCCGGTCTTGCCGGCCAGGTCGCCGCGCCCCAGTTCCGCGGCGCGGGCGGCCGTGCCGCGGCGCACCACGTCCTTGAGCATGCTGGTCATGAGGAAGGCATTGCGCGGGTCGATCACCTGCTCGCCCATGCTGCCCTGATATTGCTCCAGGACCCGTCCGTCCTTGTCCGTGACCCGGCTGATGAAATACGGTTTGATGCGATGGCCGCCGTTGGCCAGGGTCGCGTAGGCGCTGACCAGGTGCATGGGCGTGACTTCGATGGCGCCCAGGGCCATGGTCAGGTAGGGCGGTATCCGCGCCACATCGAAGCCGAACCTGCCCAGATGTGTCCGTGCGAGGTCGATGCCGGTTTCCTGAAGCACGCGGATGGAAACCAAGTTCTTGGATTTCACCAGCGCATTGCGCATGGTCATCGGGCCTTCGGTGGTATTGTCGAAATTCTTGGGTTCCCAGAGTTCGCCGCCGGTTTCGGCGGGATCGACACTGAAAGGACTGTCGTCGAATACCGTGGCCGGCATCAGGCCTCTTTCCAGGGCGGCCGAATAGATGAACGGCTTGATGCTGGAACCGGGCTGACGCCACGCCTGCAGGATGTGGTTGTACTGGTTGCGTGCGAAATCGACACCCCCGACCAGGGCGCGTACCGCGGAATTCCGCGGCGATACGGCGATGAAGGCGGCTTCCACCCTGGGCAGGTAATTCAGTTCCCATTGTTTTCCGGGGCCGCGCAGGACCCGGATCAGGGAACCACGACGCAAGCGCTTCTGGGCGGGCAGGGATTTGTCCAGATAGCGTTTTGCGAAACCCACCTCGCTGATGCCCAGTTCCACGTCGCGGCCATCACGCAGGCGGGCCAGGATGCGCTTGCCGTCCACGGCGAGCACCACGGCCGGATCCATGCCGCCGGAGTCCACATGACCCTCCAAGGCCTCGGCCGCCGCCTTGTTCGCCTCCGCCGCGCCGGTGGGCAGTTCCACGAAGCCCTCCGGCCCGGCATAGCCGCGTCGGCGGTTGAAATCGGCCACCGCGCGCCAGATGGCGGCCGCGGCGGCGGTCTGGTCCCGTTTCAGCAAGGTGGTATAGACCTTCATGCCGCTGACGTAGATATCCTCCCCGTATTTCTTGTACATGTACTGGCGGGCCATCTCCGCCGCGTGATCGGCCTGCACCTCGAATTTGCGTGCCGAATGCTGCACCTGCAAGGTGAGGTCCTTGGCTTGCGCATATTCACCCTCGGTGATGTAGCCGAGCTTCAGCATCCTGCCCAGCACATAGGCCTGGCGCGACTTGGCGCGCCGCGGATTGGCAACCGGGTTGTAGGCCGAAGGGGCCTTCGGCAGTCCGGCCAGCATGGCCGCTTCGGCGAGGCTAATGTTTTTCAGCGGTTTGCCGAAATAGATCTGGGCAGCGGCCGCGAATCCATAGGCACGCTGGCCCAGGTAGATGTGGTTGATATAGATCTCCAGGATCTGATCCTTGCTGAGGGTGCGTTCGATCTTGAATGCCAGGAGCGTTTCGTTGAGCTTGCGGCGGACAGTTTTTTCAGAAGACAGGAAGAAGTTGCGCGCCACCTGCATGGTGATGGTGGAGGCCCCTTCCTTGACGCCTCCGCTGGTGAGATTGGCTACCGCTGCACGGAGTACGCCCAGGGTGTCCACGCCGCCATGCTGGTAAAAGCGTTCGTCTTCTGCGGCCAGGATCGCTCTGCGCAACAGCAGGGGGGTGTCGCCCAGGCGTACGAAGGCGCGGCGCTCCTCGCCGAACTCCCCGATCAGCGCGCCGTCTTCGGTAAATACCCGCAGCGGCATCTTGGGCTGATAATTGGTCAGGGCATCGAGGCTGGGCAGGCTGGGGAAGATCAGGGCGGCGGCCAGCGCCACCGCGCCAACGACGGCCAGGCCGGCCGCGAGTATCAGAGCCAGGAGGATTTGCCACCAACGGTCAAGCATCATTTGCGTGCGACTGGCGGCAGGTCGCCGCATCTCGATTCTGAATTTTCAGAGATAAAAGGGTGTGCAAAAAAACTAGAGATTGCTAGGATTTGGCGATACAAATTAATTCAGTACCTTAAACTACTGAACCATGGTGTGTGCAACCGGTATAAACAACAACCCGCGCGGATGAGACTGCAAGCAGGCGAGCACATGAAGCGTAGCGAGCGCGCGTCAGGAAAAAGGACCATCTAACTTGCAGCTTGATCTGTTGAGCCGGGCGGCGAAATCCCTGATCGGGGTGGATATTAGCTCATCGGCCGTAAAAATGCTTGAACTGGCCGACAGCGGCAAAGGCATGCTGCGGGTCGAGCGTTATGCCATCAAGCCGTTGCCCAAAGATGCGCTGACCGACGGCAACATCGCCAAGTCCGATGTGGTCGAGGCCGCCATGAGCGAGGCCTTCAAGGCCATGAAGACGCGCACGCGCAATGTCGCTCTGGCCCTGCCGGCTTCGGCGGTCATCACCAAGAAGATTATTGTTCCCGCCCAAGCGTCGGAGAGCGAACTCGAGACCCAGGTGACGGCCGAGGCCAACCAGATGGCCTCATTCCCTATGGATGAGGTGAGCCTGGACTATCAGATCCTCGGTCCCACCACCCGCAACCCCGAGGAGAACGAAGCCCTGATCGTGATCTCGCGTCGCGAGCGGGTGGAGGAGCGGGTAGCCCTGGCCGAGGCGGTCGGCCTCAAGGCCGTCGTCATGGATGTGGATACCTTCGCCACCCTGACGGCCTATGAGCAAATGGCCTTCCAGTTGCCCGAACAGGGCAAGGGGCAGACCGTGGCCATCGTCGATATCGGGGCCAACACCACTCATGTCAGCGTCATCCATAACCACGAATTGGTTTATCAGCGGGAGCATGTCCTGGGGGGCAATGCACTGACCCATGAGATTTCGCGCCGCTTCGATCTGGCGACCGAAGAGGCGGAGGACGCCAAGCGTAAGGGGCTGCTGCCGGACAGCTACGAGTCGGAGGTCCTGCAACCCTTTCTGGATTCCGTGGCCCTGGAGATCGGTCGGGCTATGCAGTTGTTCTTCTCGGCCACCTCCCTGCAAAGCGTGGATCACATCCTGCTGGCCGGGGGTTGCGCCGCCATACCGGGGCTGGATGACGTGATACACGGCAAGCTGCAAACCAGCACCCTGATCGCCAACCCCTTTGCCAAGATGGCCGTGTCCTCCGACCATGTCACGCCTCGCAACCTGGCGGCGGATGCGCCCGCCCTGTTCGTGGCCTGTGGCCTGGCCCTGCGGAAGTTCGATCTATCATGAGCGCCATACGCATCAACCTGCTGCCCCATCGGCAGATCAAGCGCGCACAGCAGCAACGCCTGTTTGTGGCCATGCTGGCGGCGTCGGCCATCTTCGGGGCAGTGGCGGTGGGGGTCGGTCACATGATCATCGCCACGGCCAAAGCCAATCAGGATGGACGCAACAACCTGCTGCGCCAGGAAACGGCGGTTCTGGACAAGCAGATCGAAGAAATCAAGACGTTGAAGCAAAAGACCCAGGCCCTGCTGGCGCGCAAGAACGTGGTGGAATCCCTGCAGACCAACCGTGCCGAGACGGTACATCTGTTCGATGAATTGGCGCGCAGGATCCCCGAGGGGCTTTATCTGAAGTCGCTGAAGCAGTCCGGCGACCAGCTGGCGTTGCAGGGTTACGCCCAGTCCAGCGCCAGGGTCTCGAGCCTGATGCGCAACCTGGAAGAGTCTCCCTGGCTGGAAACCCCTAACCTCGTCGAGGTGCGTGCCGCCGAACAGGAGAAGATGCGGGTGAGCGAATTCAATCTCACCGTGCAGCAGACCAAGCAAGATGGCGGTAACGTCGGGGAGGCAGGGAAGCCATGAACCTGTCCGATCTCAACAATCTGGATTTCAAGGATCTGGCCCGCGCGCCCGTCCCGGTCAAGGCCGTCGTGTTTGGTTTTTTGTTCCTGTTCATCGTCGGCCTGGGTTATTACCTGGATTGGTCGCATGCCCTGACCGAGTTGGAGGCAAGCCGCAATGAGGAGAACTCCCTACGCGAGGTTTATACCCAAAAGAAGCGTCAGGTCTTCCATTACGCCACCTACAAGCAACGCTACGACGAGACCGAACAGTCCCTGTCCTCCCTCCTCAAGCAGCTGCCCAATAAGTCGGAAATGGACGCCCTGCTGACCGACATCAACCAGGTGGGGGTGGGCCGGGGCCTGGACTTCGATCTGTTCCGGCCGGAAGTCGAGGCGTTCGCCGACTTCTATGCCACCCTGCCTGTCACCATCAAGGTCACCGGCGGCTACCATGACATCGCCGGATTCGTCAGCGACCTGGCCCGCCTGCCGCGCATCGTCACCGTGCACAACGTCGGATTGGTGCCGGCCAAGGATGGCAAACTGGCGCTGGATGCCACCCTGCATACCTATCGCTATCTCGATGAAGAGGAGATGCAGGACCAGGCCGGGGGAGGCAAGAAACCATGAGAAAATTTTTTGTCTTCGCCGTCTGCGGCTGGCTTCTGTATGGCTGTGGCGGCAACGATGCCGATTTGCGCCAATTCATGGCGGAAACCGGCAAGGATCGGGCGGAGACCCTGGAACCCCTGCCGAGCATCAAGCCTGCCGATGCCTTCATCTACGATCCCGCCGATCTCCCTGACCCCTTCCGGCCGCGTAATCTGCGTCCGACGCGTGTGGGCGGAGGCGGTCTGCAACCCGACCTGTCCCGCCCCAAGGAGCCCCTGGAGGCTTATGCACTGGACGGCTTGCGCATGGTGGGCACGCTGAACAAGGGCAAGGAGCGTTACGCCCTCATCCGTACGCCGGACAATACGCTGTACCGGGTGCGCAAGGGTGATCACATCGGGCAGAACTTCGGTGTGGTCACGGGCATCACCGAGACCGAGACCCAAATCAAGGAAACCATTCAGGACAGCGCCGGCGACTGGGCAGAAGCCAACGCCAGCCTGGCTTTGCAGGAATGACCGAGGCAGGACCATGAAAATGACACGACCCTTACGACTGTTCATCCCCATCCTAGCCTGGCTGCTCACCCTGGCAGCCGGCATGGCTCAGGCCGCCGTCGGCAACCAGATCACCGCCATTTCCGTTGCCCAGGGCCAGGACGACAGCCGGGTAGTCAAGCTGTCCTTCAAGGAGGACCTGGCCGCCAGCCCGGTGCACTTCACCATCGCCAATCCGCATCGCATCGTGCTCGACTTCCCGCAGACGGCAAACGGCCTCGGCCGTTTCGGCGAGAGTGTCAGTCAGGGGGTGATCAAGTCCTACAACGTGATGCAGTCCGGTGAACGGACACGTGTGGTCCTGGATCTGACCGGACCCGCCCAATACGACGTCCGCCAGGCCGGCAAGCATGTACTGGTGGCGGTGAAGGGGGAACAGGTCGCGGAGGGCGAAAAGGCACCCGCGCATTTCGCCCCGGCCGTGCCCAGCCGCGGTCTGGCCGTGCGCGACGTGGAGTTCAAGCGCGGCAAGGACGGCGAGGGACGCATCATCGTCACCCTGTCCGAGGCCGGCGTGGGTCTGGACATCAAGGAACAGTCCCGCGCCATCGTGGTGGACTTCCTGAACACCGCCTTGCCCGCTTCGCTACAGCGCAAGCTGGACGTGGCGGACTTCGCCACCCCCGTGCAACTCGTGGAAACCTTCACCCAGGGCAAGAACACGCGCATGAAGGTGACGCCCGGCGGCAAATGGGACTATTCCGCTTACCAGATGGACAACCAGTTCATCCTCGAACTGCGCAACCTGGACAATGTCCAGGCCGCCGCGGTGGATCGTCCCCGCTACAGTGGCGAAAAGCTCTCCCTGAACTTCCAGAACGTCGATGTGCGGGCCGTGCTGCAGGTCATCGCCGACTTCACCGGCCTGAACATCATCACCAGCGACACGGTCTCCGGCTCGCTGACGCTGCGGCTGAAGGATGTGCCCTGGGATCAGGCCCTGGACATCATCCTGCGCGCCAAGGGTCTGGACAAGCGCGTCTCCGGCAACGTCATCTGGGTCGCGCCGCGCGATGAGCTGGCCGCCAAGGAGAAGCTGGAGTTGGAGGCGAAGCAGCAGATCGCCGATCTGGAGGACATGCAGGTTGACTATATCCGACTGAATTACCTTCGCGCTGATGAAGCCCAGGCCATCTTGAACGGTCAATCCTTAACGAAATCTGGTCCTAGTGGACAAGCCGTGTCCTGTGAAACAACCGCCACGGGTATCGGTGGCACTACCTCAGCTCAGACAACCAGCACAGGTGGTGGAAGCACAGCGCAGCGCATCCTTTCCAAACGGGGCACCACTTCCTTCGATCTCAAGACCAACACCCTCTTCGTGCAGGACACGCCAAGCAAGATTCGCGAGGCCAAGTCCTTGCTGGAGACCGTGGATGTGCCCTCCAAGCAGGTCATGATTGAGGCACGTGTGGTGATTGCTGATGACAATTTCAATCGGTCACTGGGGGCCAAGCTGGGATTCAAGGGGCGGACTGGTGGGCCTAACAGTACTCGTGCAGGTATATCCGGTAGCGTAAGTGATGCAAATACGGGTGCAAGTGGGACCAGTGTGAGTGGCACAACTCCTCTGAACGTAAACCTACCTAATTCTTCAAACGGAACAACTGGGGTAGGGGGAGCAATTGGTTTCTCGATCATAGAGGCGGCTGGTAATGCCATCCTTAATCTTGAACTGCAGGCGCTTGAGGCGGACAAACGTGGCAAGGTCTTGTCCAATCCACGCGTCATCACCCAGAACCAGAAACCGGCTGTGATCCTACAGGGTGAGGAGATTCCCTATACAACCGTTTCCAATAGCGGGACCCAGACGACGTTTAGGAACGCGGTACTCTGCCTCTTGGTTGATCCACAGGTACTGAACAACGACAACATCATCCTGGATGTCGAGGTGACAAAAGACTCAAGGGGCGAGGAAGCAGGTACCGCAGGGTTCGCGATTAACAAGAAACGGGTGAAGACCCAGGTAAGGGTCAAGAATGGCGAAACGGCAATATTAGGCGGTATTTTCGAGCAGACTGTCCGGAATGACACGAACAAAGTGCCGTTCTTAGGTGATCTACCTTTTCTGGGCTTTTTCTTCCGTGACAGCAGCAAGATTGATAATAAAACTGAACTGCTCATCTTCCTCACCCCCCGGGTGCTGGACGAGGCGATCCTCTTTCAGTAAAAGGGAATGGCATGATTGGGCAGGCCCTGAATCGAGGCTTGCCCTCGCCAATCTTTTAGATCATGAAGCGTGCCAGCAGAAAGATCAGGCCCAATACCACACCTACGGCGATGCCGGTCTTGACGGTGAAGTTGAAGACGTCGAGCCAGCGCCGATCCTTGCTGAGGGCGTAGCCCAGCAGGCTGGTCACCAGGGCCGCGCCGAGGAATAGCAGCAGCAGGCGCAGACCGAACATCAGGTGGGTAGGGTGTGCAGCCTCGCCACCCCGGCCGGCGCGGCACGCCGGTCAGCGAATTCCACCCACTCCCAGGCCGTGCTGTCCGCCATCAGGGCGCGCAGCAGCTTGTTGTTCAGTCCATGCCCCGATTTGTAGGCGGTGAAGGCGCCGATGATGGGGTGACCCACCAGGTACAGGTCGCCGATGGCGTCCAGCACCTTGTGCTTCACGAATTCGTCGGAGTAACGCAGTCCACCCTCGTTGATCACCCGGTATTCGTCCATCACCACCGCGTTGTCCAGGGTGCCGCCCAGGGCCAGGCCGCGGCTGCGCAGGTATTCCACATCGCGCATGAAGCCGAAGGTACGTGCCCGGCTGATCTCCCGGATATAGGAGTCGGTGGCGAAATCAATGCTGTATTCCTGCCCGGAATGGCGCAGCACCGGGTGGTCGAAGGCGATGCGGAAGGTCAGGCGGAAGCCGTCGTGGGGGGTGAATTCGGCCCACTTGTCGCTCTCTTCGACGCGCACCGGGTGTTTGATGCGGATGTAGCGCTTGGGTGCGTCCTGTTCTTCCAGGCCGGCGGATTGCAACAGGTAGATGAAAGGCGCGGCCGAGCCATCCAGGATGGGGACCTCGGGGGCGGTCAGGTCGATGTACAGATTGTCGATGCCCAGCCCGGCCAGGGCGGACATCAGGTGTTCCACGGTGGCGATCTTGACGCCGTCCCGTTCCAGGGCGGAACAGAGCAGAGTGTCGGTCACCAGGTCGGGGGAGACGCGCAGCTCCCCTGGCGGATCCAGGTCCAGGCGCCGGAAAACAAGACCGGTGCCGGCCTGGGCAGGGCGCAGGGTGAGTTCCACCTTGCGTCCGGTGTGTAGGCCCACACCGGTGGCGCGGACAAGGGTCTTTAGAGTGCGTTGTCTGATCATGCACTTATTCTAGTGGTTCGGCGGGCGGAGGCGGCGGCTGGCTGGCGCGCGGGAGGGTGCGCGTTCGCGGTTTGTCGGCCAACCGCCACATGCCGGGTCAATCCGCCTGTTTGCGCAGGAAGGCGGGGATGTCCAGGGTGTCGATTCCCTGCGCCTGGGCGGCGTCCATGGCGGCCATGGCGCGCTGCTGCCGGTTGGGGTTGCCACGGATCACGGACGGGGTGTCGTAGTCCCGTTCCGGGTCGTAGCCCACCTGCATGGCCGGCCCCAGGTCGTAGGTGCCGGTGGCGCGCAGGGTGGAGTTGTCGATCACCACCTGCGGCCTGGGCTGCGCCTTGTTGACCGGGTTGCCCAGGCCGGTGGCCACCATGGTGACGCGGATGGTGTCACCCAGTTCCTCGTCCAGGGCGGTGCCGACGATGACCGTGGCCTCCTCGGCGGTGAAACTCTTGATGGTCTCCATCACCTCGTAGTACTCGTCCAGGGTCAGGCTGTCGTCGGAGGTGATGTTCACCACCACGCCGCGCGCGCCGCGCAGATCGACGTTTTCCAGCAGTGGGCTCTTGACGGCGGCCTCGGCGGCGACGCGCGCGCGGCCCTCGCCCTCGGCGGTGGCGGAACCCATCATGGCCATGCCCACCTCGCTCATCACCGTGCGCACATCGGCGAAATCCACGTTGATCATGCCCGGGTTGCTGATGATCTCGGCGATGCCTGAGACGGCGCTGTGCAGCACGTCGTTGGCGGCCGAGAAGGCGTCGGTCAGCTTGGTCTTGCCGCCCAATACCTCGCGCAGCTTTTCGTTGGGGATGACGATCAGGGAATCCACCTGTTCGCCCAGGGACTTGAGGCCCTGCTCGGCGGAGCGGGAACGCTTGGCCTGCTCGAACATGAAAGGCTTGGTGACCACGGCCACGGCCAGGATGCCCAGGTCCTTGGCCACCTCGGCCACCACGGGGGCCGCGCCGGTGCCGGTTCCGCCGCCCATGCCGGCGGCGATGAACAGCATGTCGGCGCCGTCGATCAGCTCGGCGATGCGCTCGCGGTCTTCCAGGGCGGCCTCGCGGCCAACCTCGGGTCGTCCGCCTGCGCCCAGGCCCTTGGTGGCGCTGTTGCCGATCTGCAGCTGCACCGGCGCCCGGTTGCGGCGCAGGGCCTGGGCATCGGTATTGATGGTGATGAACTCCACCCCCGTCATGCCCTTGGCGATCATGTGATCCACGGCGTTGCCGCCGCAGCCGCCGACGCCGATCACCTTGATGACGGCATCCTGAGCCTGCATGTCTTCCAGTTCAAAAAGCATTTCCACCCTCCTTCGTCACACGCGCACGAAAAAACAACATATAAAAACCTAGCTACCCCGGCCTCAGGCCCAGGCCCCTAGTCCTAAAAATTCTGTTTGAACCACGACTTCATCTTTTCCATCACCTGCCCGAAGCCGGCACCCTGCATCTTGTGGGACTGCTCCAGTTCGTGCTTTTCCATGCCGGCGATGAGCAGACCGACACAGGTTGCGTAATCGGGCTTGCGCACCCGCTCTGATAGGCCGCCCACGTAGTCGGGCACACCCATGCGCACCGGCACGTGGAACACCTCCTCGGCCAGTTCCACCATGCCCTTCATGTGAGCGGTACCGCCGGTCAGCACGAGGCCCGAGGAGATCTGCTCCTCGAAGCCGCTGCGGCGCAGTTCCGCCTGCACCAGGCTGTAGAGCTCCTCGACGCGCGGCTCGATCACCTCGGAGAGGATCTGCAGGGACAGCATGCGCGGGCCGCGTTCGCCGATGCCCGGCACCTCGATCATGTCCCGCCCGGCCAGCTGCCTGAGGGCCACGCCGTGGCGGATCTTCAGGTCGTCTGCCTCGCGCGTCGGGGTGCGCAGGGTCATGGCGATGTCGTTGGTGATCTGGTCGCCGGCGATGGGGATCACCGCCGTGTGCTGGATGGCGCCCCGGGTGAACACGGCCAGGTCGGTGGTGCCGCCGCCGATATCGACCAGACACACCCCCAGGTCCTTCTCGTCGTCGTTGAGCACCGCCAGGGATGAGGCCAGGGGTTGCAGGATCAGGTCGCGCACCTCCAGGCCGCAGCGGCGCACGCATTTGACGATGTTCTGCGCCGCCGCCACCGCGCCGGTGACGATGTGCACCTTCACCTCCAGGCGGATGCCGGCCATGCCCAGGGGCTCGCGCACACCCTCCTGGCCGTCGATGATGAATTCCTGGGGCAGCACGTGCAGGATCTGCTGGTCGGTGGAGATGTTCACCGCCCGGGCCGTCTCGATCACCCGGTCCACGTCCGACTGGCTCACCTCCCGGTCGCGGATGGGCACCATGCCGTGGGAGTTGAGCGAGCGGATGTGGCTACCGCTGACCCCGGCATAGACCTGGGTGATCTTGCAGTTGGCCATCAGCTCGGCCTCTTCCAGGGCCCGCTGGATGGCGGCCACGGTGGCCTCGATGTTCACCACCACGCCCTTCTTAAGCCCCCGGGACGGGGCCTGTCCCATGCCCAGGATGTTGAGGGCGCCCTCCGGCGAGACCTCCGCCACCAGGGCGACGATCTTGGCAGTGCCGATGTCCAGTCCGACGATGAGTTCCTTGTTTTCCCGCATGTTTCCTTACGCCTGTCGAGTCCGATTCATTCCTGCCGTTTTCACGCCGGGGCGCGCCTTGGCCTTGCCCTTCACGTCCTGCCTCTGGGCTGCGAAGCCGTTGGGGTAGCGCAGGTCGATCTGGGTCACCGGGCCGATGCGCCGCACGGTATTGGGATAGAAGGCGACGAAGCGGCGCACCCGTTCCTCCATGCGCTCGCGTCCCAGCTCCAGGCTCACGCCGTCGGCCAGCACCAGTCGCCAGGAGTGGCGCGGGCTGACCTGAACGGCCTCCAGGCGCAGGCCGGCGGGCGCCAGCACTTTGTGGAATTCGCTCAGGCGGCGCGCCACCTCCAGCTGCATGCCCTCCGGGGCATGGATGCGCGGCAGGCCCGGCCAGGGTTTCACCCGAAACAGGCGGCCGTGGGTATCCAGCGTCTGCTGACCGTTCCAGGCAGCGGCGGCCACGTGCTCAGTCAACTCCACCACCAGGCGGTTGGGCCACAGGCGGCGCACCGTGGCGTGGCTGACCCAGGGCAGCGCCTCCATGCTGGCGCGGGCCGCCTCCAGGTCCAGGGTGAAGAAACCGCCGCGCAGCCGGCGCACCTGCTCAGGCACCGCCTTGCGGGTGTCGGGCTGATGGGCGCCGAGCACGGTCACCTGGCGGAAGGGGAAGAAGCCCTCGGTCATGAACCGGCCGGCCACCAGCAACGTGGCCAGCGCGGCCAGGCTGAACAGCCAGCGGGACAGTCGGCCGAGGCGCGCCGGGTCATCCCACATCGGGCAGCCCTCCGTGGCGGGCCATGGCCAGCACCCGCAGGCAAAGTTCCGGGAAATCCATGCCGGCGGCGCGGGCCGCCATGGGCACCAGGCTGTGGTCGGTCATGCCCGGCGCGGTGTTCACCTCCAGCAGATAGGGCGCGCCGGCCCCGTCCAGCAGCACGTCCACCCGCGCCCAGCCGCGGCAGCCCAGTACTTGGAAGGCGCGCAGGGCCAGGGCACGCATCGCCGATTCGGCCTCCTCGTCCAGACCGCAGGGGCACAGGTAGCGGGTGTCGTCGCGGAAATACTTGGCCTCGTAGTCGTAGAACTCGGTGGCCGGGACGATGCGGATGGCGGGCAGGGCCCGGGCATCGGCGCCTTCGCCCAGCACGGCAACGGTGTATTCGCCGCCGCTCATGGCCTTTTCGGCTATCACCAGGCTGTCGTGGCGGGCCGCCTCGGCATAGGCGGCGGGCAGATCGGTGGTCTGCTTCACCTTGATCACGCCGACGCTGGAACCCTCCGAGGCCGGCTTGACGAACAGGGGCAGGCCCAGGCGGGCGACCACCGCGTCCCAGTCGCTTGCGGCGGTCAGCATCTCGTAATCCGGCACGGGTAGGCCGGCGCCCTGCCAGACCAGCTTGGTGCGCCACTTGTCCATGCCCAGGGCGGAGGCCATGACGCCGCTGCCGGTGTAGGGGATGCGCAGCAGGTCCAGGGCGCCCTGCAGGCTGCCGTCCTCGCCGCCGCGGCCGTGCAGGATCAGGAACAGGCGGTCGAAGCCGGCCCGTTCCAGGTCCGCCAGGCCGTGTTCGGCCGGATCGAAGGCGTGGGCATTGACGCCCCGGCTCTTCAGGGCGGTCAGTACGGCGTTGCCGCTTTTCAGCGAGATTTCCCGCTCGGCCGAAGTGCCGCCGAACAGCACACCGACCTTGCCGAAATCACGGGGTTGCATGTCAGCGCTCACCGATGATCCTCACTTCTCTATGCAGCGCGACGCCGGTCCCCTCGCGCACGGTTCGTTCCACCACCTCGATCAGGTCCTCGATGTCAGCGGCGCTCGCGCCACCGGTGTTGACGATGAAATTGGCATGTTTTTCCGATACCTGGGCGCCACCACTGCGCCGTCCCTTCAAACCGCAGGACTCGATCAGTCGCGCTGCGTGATCGCCGGGGGGGTTGCGGAACACCGACCCCGCGTTGGGCAGATTGAGCGGCTGGCTGGCCACCCGGCGGGCCAGCAGACGTTTGATCTCCGCCCGCGACTCCTCCCCGTCGCCCTTGGGCAGGATCAGCCAGGCGGCCACGAACCATTCCTCGCGGGGCAGCTTCGGCTCGGTATGCCGGTAGCTCACCCGGAAGTCGCCCGGTGTGCGCTTCTGCAGCCGGCCCTGCCGATCGACGGTCTGCACCTGGGCGACGATCTCCCAGGTCTCGCGTCCGTAGCAGCCGGCATTCATGGCCAGCGCGCCGCCCACCGTGCCCGGAATGCCGGCCAGGAACTCGGCCCCGATCAGACCGTGATTGGCGCTGAAGCGGGCCACCTTGGGGCTGGCCACGCCGGCCTCGGCGTACAGGATGCCGATCGCCCCGTTCTGCTGGCGGCCTTCCAGGCGCAGTTGGTTGAGGCAGCCGTGCAGATGGATGACCGTGCCCCGGAAGCCGCCGTCGCGCAGCAGCAGGTTGCTCCCCAGGCCGATGATCAGAATGGATTCGTCGGCCGGCAGGCCGGCCAGGAAGGCGCACAGGTCCTCCATGTCGGCCGGGGTGTAGAAGCGGTCGGCCCGCCCGCCGGCTTTCCAGCTCACATGACGGGACATGGGTTCGTTTTCCAGCAGCATGCCGCGCAGCGGAGTCCTGGTCACGGTTTCGGCGATGGTCGTCACGAAACGGCCCCCAACGCCACCAACCTGCTTGGCAACTGGCCGACCGAGCCGGCTCCCATGGTCAGCACCACGTCGCCGTCGTGGACCATCTCGCAGAGCAATTCCGGCACCTCGGCCAGGTCGCCCACGAACACCGGCTCCACCTTGCCGGCGACACGGATGGCCCGCGCCAGGCTGCGTCCGTCGGCGGCGATGATGGGCGCCTCGCCGGCGGCATAGACCTCGCCCAGCAGCAGGCAGTCGGTCTGCGACAGCACCTGCACGAAGTCCTCGAACAGGTCGCGGGTGCGGGTGTAGCGGTGCGGCTGGAATACCAGCACCAGGCGCCGGCCGGGGAAGGCGCCCCGCGCGGCGGCCAGGGTGGCGGCCATCTCCACTGGGTGGTGGCCGTAGTCATCCACCAGGGTGAAACCGCGGCCATCCGCCAGGCGCACCTCGCCGTAGCGCTGGAAGCGCCGCCCGACGCCGCTGAACTGGCGCAGGGCCTGCTGCACCGCCGGGTCGGGGATTTGCAGTTCCCATGCGATGGCGATGGCCGCCAGGGCGTTGAGCACGTTGTGCCGGCCGGGCAGATTCAGCGTGATGTCGATGGGCGAACGCTCGCCGTTCCTCAGGGCGGTGAAGCGCATGCCGCCCGCCTCGTCGCGCATGTCCACGGCCTGGATGGTGCAGCCCTCGGTGAAGCCGTAGGTCATCACCGGCCGGGTGATGCGCGGCAGGATGGCGCGCACGCCCGGGTCGTCGGCGCACAGCACGGCCATGCCCCAGAACGGCAAGTGGTGCAAGAATTCCACGAAGGCGTCCTTGAGACGCTCGTAGTCGTGGCCGTAGGTCTCCATGTGGTCCTGGTCGATGTTGGTGACCACCGAGACCACCGGGTTGAGGTGCAGGAAGGAGGCATCGGACTCGTCCGCCTCGGCCACCAGCCACTCGCTCCTGCCCAGCCGGGCGTTGGCGCCGGCGGACAGTAGCTTGCCGCCGATGACGAAGGTCGGGTCCAAGCCCGCTTCGCCCAGCACGCTGGCCACCAGGCTGGTGGTGGTGGTCTTGCCGTGCGTGCCGGCGATGGCGATGCCCTGTTTGAAGCGCATCAGCTCGGCCAGCATCATGGCCCGGGCCACCACCGGCACCCGTGCCTCGCGAGCGGCCACCACCTCGGGGTTGTCGGCGTTGACGGCCGTGGACGTGACCAGCACGTCGGCGCCGGCGATGTGTTCCGCCGCGTGGCCCTGAAAGACCGCCGCGCCCATGCCGCGCAACCGTTGTGTCGCGGCGTTGTCGCCCAGGTCGCTGCCGGAAACGGTGTAGCCCAGGTTGAGCAGCACCTCGGCGATGCCGCTCATGCCGGCGCCGCCGATGCCCACGAAATGGACGTGTCGGACTTTGTGTTTCATGCCACGCCTCCGGCGGGCAGGGGCAAGAAGCAAGGGACAAGAGGCAAGGAAACCCACATGCCTTGGGTCTTGCATCTTGCATCTTGCATCCGATCTCTCATCCCGCCAACTCCTTGACAATGTCCGCGACGCGTCGGGCGGCGTCCGCCTTGGCCAGGGCGCGCGCCTTTTCGGCTCGGGCCAGCAGTTCCGCCCGGTCCAGGCCGCCCAGCCATTCGGCCAGAAGTTGCGGCGTCAGGTCGCGCTGCTGCATCAGCCAGGCGGCCCCGGCGTCGCTGAGGAAGCGAGCGTTTTCGGTCTGGTGGTCATCCACCGCGAAGGGAAACGGGACGCACAGGGCGGCCACGCCGGCGGCGGCGATCTCGGCCACCGTGGAGGCACCGGCGCGGCACACCACCAGGTCGGCCCAGGCGTAGGCGGCGGCCATGTCGGCGATGAACTCCAGGCATTCCGCCTCCACGCCCTGTTCCCGGTATTGGGCGGCCAGGTGCTCCAGCTTGCCCCGTCCGGCCTGGTGACGGACGAGGGGCCGCCGCTCGCCGGGCAGTAGGGCGAGGGCGCGCGGCAGCAATTCGTTCAGCGGCGTGGCCCCCAGGCTGCCCCCCACCACCAGAAGGCGCAAGGGGCCTTGGCGCCCGTCATAGCGTTCGGCCGGGGCCGGCAGGGCCGCGATGTCGGGCCGCACGGGGTTGCCCACCCATTCGCCGTTGACCTTCCCGCATGGCATGGGGCGGTCCTGTATGTGGCCGAAGGCGGCCGGCAGGCCCAGCAGCACCCGGTCTGCCAGACAGGCCAGCACCCGGTTGGTCATGCCGGCGACCGCGTTCTGTTCATGGATGGCCAGCGGCTTGTTCAGGAGGCTGGCCATCATGCCGCCGGGAAAGGCCACGTAACCGCCCAGGCCGATGGCCACGTCGGGGCGTACGCGGAAGATGGCACGCGCCGCCTGCCAGAAGGCCACCAGCATCTGAACCGGCAGAAATACCAGGCGCAGCGGGCCTTTGCCGCGCACCCCGGCGAAGCTGAGCCACTCCATGGGGAAGCCCTTGTCGGCCGCTACCCGCGCCTCCATGCCGGCGCGGGTGCCCAGCCAGTGCACCCGCCAGCCGTCGCCGCGCAGGCACTCGGCCACCGCCAGGGCCGGATAGACATGTCCGCCGGTGCCGCCGGCCATGATCAGTGCCGTGCGGGTCATCTGCCGATCCCTTTCGCCTTGCCCCGCATCAGGCGCCTGTTTTCGTAATCGATGCGCAGCAACAGGGCCAGGGCCAGACAATTGGCGATCAGGGCCGAGCCACCGTAGCTCATCAGCGGCAGCGTCAGCCCCTTGGTGGGCAGCACGCCCATGTTCACGCCCATGTTGATGATGCCCTGCACGCCCAGCCATACGGCGATGCCTTGGGCGGTGAGGGCCTGGAAATTGCGCTGCATCAGGGCCGCCTGCCAGCCGATGGAGAAGGCCCGCCAGACCATCCAGGCGAACAGGCCGATGACCGCCGCCACCCCGATCAGCCCCAGTTCCTCGCCGATCACCGCCAGCAGGAAGTCGTTGTGCGCCTCGGGCAGGTAATGCAGTTTCTCCACGCTGCTGCCCAGGCCTACGCCGGTCAGTTCGCCGCGGCCGAAGGCGATCAGGGAATGGGACAGCTGGTAGTCCTCTCTCAGCGGCTGGTCCCAGGGGTTCCAGAAGCTGGCCACCCGCGCCATGCGGTAGGGGGCGACGCGGATGAGGGCCACGAAGGCCACGATCAGCAGACCCATCAGGGCCACGAACAGGCGCCAGTTGAGACCGCCCAGGAAGAGGACGGCCAGGGCCACGGTGATGATCACCACGAAGGCGCCGAAGTCCGGCTCCATGAGCAGCAGGGTGCCCACCGCCACCATCACCGCGAACATGGGCAGGAAGCCCTTGCGGATGTCGTCCATGTGCGCCGCCTTGCGCACCGTGTAATCGGCGGCGTAGAGGATGGCGAACACCTTCATGAATTCCGAGGGTTGCAGCTTGCCCAAGGCGCCCAGCGGGATCCAGCGCTGTCCGCCCTTGGCCTCGTGGCCGAACACGGGCAGCAGGACCAGGGCCAGCAACACCACGCCGAGGATGAACAGGGGCGGGGCGAGTTTCTGCCACAGATCGCTCGGCAGCTGAAACATGACATAGCCGCCGGCCAGGCCGATGGTCAGGTACATGCCGTGACGGATGAGGTAATAGTTGTGGTTCTGGTTGAAGGTCTCCGCCACCGCCACCGAGGCGGAATAGACCATCACCAGCCCCAGGCTCAGCAGGGCCAGGCAGGTCCACAGCAGCCACCAGTCGTGGGGCGACAGGGCGGTGCGCTTGAGGGCGGCGTTATGAAACATGGCCGCCCAGGCTTTGTACCGCCTTCACGAAGAGCTCGGCGCGGTGCTTGTAGTCGCGGAACATGTCGAAGCTGGCGCAGGCCGGGGAGAGCAGCACGGCGTCGCCGGGCCGGGCCATTTCGGCGGCCTGGCGCACGGCGTCGTCCATATCGGCGGCCCGTTGCAGCGGGGCGGTGCCGGCCAGGGCCGCTTCGATGGCGGGGGCGTCGCGGCCGATCAGCACCACCGCGCGGGCGTGGTTCATGCCCTGGCGCAGCGGGCTGAAGTCCTGGCCCTTGCCGTCGCCGCCGGCGATCAGCACCACCGGCCGGTCGAAACCTGTGATGGCGGCCAGCGTGGCGCCCACGTTGGTGCCCTTGGAGTCGTCGTAGTAGCGCACGCCACCCACTTCGGCCACCCATTCGACCCGGTGCGGCAGGCCCTTGAAACTGCGCAGGCCGGTCAGCAGATCGTCGTAGGCAAGGCCGATGGCGCGGCACAGGGCCAGGCTGGCCAGGGCGTTGGCGGCGTTGTGCAGGCCGGGAATGGGCAGCTCGGCCACCGGCAGCAGGGCCGTGCTGCCCTCCGCCAGCCAGGCCTGGCCGTCCTGCTCGGTCAGCCCCCATTGCCCGGCCTCGAAGGCCGTGTTCAGCCCGAAGGTCCACAGGGCATGGCCGGGGAGGATCATCTTCATCACCCAGGGATCGTCCCGGTTGAGTACCTGGATGCAGTTTTCGCCGCTGAAGATGCGGGTCTTGGCGGCTGCGTAGTCCTCCAGGCCGGCGTAGCGGTCCAGGTGATCCTGGCTGATGTTGAGTACCGTCGCCGCGTCCGCGCGCAAGCTGGCGGTGGTCTCCAGCTGGAAGCTGGACAGCTCCAGGACCCAGACCTCGGGCCAGTCGCCATTGGCCTCCGCCGCGCCCAGGGCCTCCAGCACCGGCAGGCCGATGTTGCCGGCCACCACGGTGCGCTTGCCGGCCGTTTCGCAGAGATGGCCGGTGAGGCTGACCACGGTGCTCTTGCCATTGGAGCCGGTGACCGCCAGCACTCTGCCGCGGCCATGCAGCGCCCTGGAGAACAACTCCACGTCGCCGACGATGTCCTTGCCGACGGTCCGCGCGGCAGCGACTTCCGGCGTGGCGAGCGGCACGCCGGGGCTGAGCACGATCATCTCCGCCCAGGCGAAGTCGGCCGGGTCGAAACGGCCCAAGGTCAGGGGGATTTCGGGGTGTTCGGCGCGCAGCCTTTCGGCGTGCGGTGGCGCGGAGCGGCTGTCGGCACCGCGCAATTCGGCGCCGTGCTTGGCCAGCCAGCGCGCGCAGGACAGGCCGGTGTCGCCCAGGCCCACCACCAGGGCCTTCTTGCCGGTGAGATCGAAGGGTTCGCCCATTCGCCTCGGCCTCAGCGCAGCTTCAAGGTTGACAGGCCGACCAGCACCAGCACGATGCTGATGATCCAGAAGCGCACCACCACCTGGGTCTCCTTCCAGCCCTTGAGCTCGAAGTGGTGATGGATGGGGGCCATGAGGAAGATGCGTTTGCCACGCAGCTTGAACGAGCCCACCTGCAACATCACCGAGACGGTCTCCATGACGAAGACGCCGCCCATGATGAACAGCACGATCTCCTGGCGGATGATCACCGCCACCACCCCGAGGGCCGCGCCGAGGGCCAGGGCGCCGACATCGCCCATGAACACCTCGGCCGGATAGGCGTTGAACCACAAAAAGGCCAGTCCGGCGCCCACCATGGCGGCCAGAAAGACCACCAGTTCACCGGCGCCGGGGATATGCGGCAGCCCCAGGTATTTGGAGAACACCGCGTGGCCGGCCACATAGGCGAATACCGCCAGGGCGCCGGCCACCATCACCGTGGGCAGGATGGCCAGGCCGTCGGCCCCGTCGGTCAGGTTCACGGCGTTGCTGCTGCCGACGATGACGAAGTAGGCGAGCAGCACGAAGCCCACCACCCCCAGGGGCATGACCACCTGCTTGAAGAAGGGCACGATCAGTTCGGTCTGGGCCGGCAGGTGGGCGGACCAGGACAGCCACACCGCGACGCCGACGGCGATGAGCGACTGCCAGAGGTATTTCCAGCGCGCCGGCAGGCCGCGGGGATTCTTTTCTACCACCTTGCGCCAGTCGTCCACCCAGCCCACCGCGCCGAAGCCCAGCAGGGTGATCAGGGCCAGCCACACGTACTGGTTGGCCAGGTCGGCCCACAGCAGGGTGGTGATGGCGATGGCGGCCAGGATGAGTGAGCCGCCCATGGTGGGGGTGCCGGCCTTGACCAGGTGGCTCTGCGGACCGTCGTTGCGCACTGCCTGGCCGATCTTCAGGGTGGTCAGGCGACGGATCAGGGCCGGTCCGATGACGAAGGAGATCACCAGGGCGGTCAGCGCCGCCAGCACCGCCCGCAGGGTGATGTAGGAAAAGACGTTGAAGGCGCGGATGTCGGCGCCCAGCCATTGGGCCAGGGTCAGGAGCATACCTTGGCCTCCACGAAAGAGTGGACGACCCGTTCCATCTTCATGAAGCGCGAGCCCTTGACCAGCACGGTGGTCCCTTCGCCCAGGGCGTTCTCGATCTCGGCGAGCAGTTCCTCGATGCGATCGAAGTGCATGCCGCCGGCGCCGAAGGCGGTCACGGCGTGAGCCGAAAGCTCCCCCAGCGCCAGCAGTCGGTCGATGCCGGCGGCCTTGGCCCGCTTGCCGATCTCGGCGTGCAGGTCGGCCGCGCCCATGCCCAGTTCGCCCATGTCGCCCAGCACCAGGATGCGTTTGCCGGGTTGCGCGGCCAGCACGGCGACGGCGGCGGACACGGAATCGGGGTTGGCGTTGTAGGTGTCGTCTATGAGGCGCGCGCCGAGGATGCAGTCGTGCATCTGCAGCCTGCCCTTGACGCCACCGTAGCCGGCCAGGCCGGCGGCGATGGTTTCCAGGGGAACGCCCAGGGCATGGGCGATGGATGCCGCCGCCACGGCGTTGCGTACGTTGTGCTCGCCGGGCACCCTCAGCCGCAAGGCGATCCGGCCGGCCGGGGTGTGCAGTTCCATGTCCGCGCCCAGGGCGTCCGGCCGGTGAGTGGCATGGATGTCGGCGGCGTCCGAGAGCCCGAAGCCGAGCACCGGACGGTGCGCGTTCAAGTCGCGCCACAGGCCGGCGTGCGCATCGTCGGCATTGACGATGGCGATGCCGTTCTCGGCCAGGCCTCCGTAGATCTCACCCTTGGCGCGGGCCACCGCCTCGACGCTCCGCAGGCCCTCCAGGTGGGCGCGCTGGGCGTTGTTCACCAGGGCCACGTCGGGCCGCGCCAACTGGCTCAGGTAGGTCAATTCGCCGGGGTGGTTCATGCCCATCTCGATGACCGCGTAGCGGTGCGCCGGGGTCAGGCGCAACAGGGTCAGGGGCATGCCGATGTCGTTGTTCAGGTTACCCTGGGTGGCCAGCACCGCGTCTTCTCCCGCATGGGCGCGCAGGATGGCGGCGGTCATTTCCTTGACGGTGGTCTTGCCGTTGCTGCCGGTGATGGCCACCACCCGCGCCGGCATGCGCAGCCGGTGCCAGGCGGCCAGCCGACCCAGGGCCAGGCGGGTGTCATCCACGACGATGGCCGGGCTGACACCGAGGGCGGCCCTGGCTTCCACCATCACCGCCGCCGCGCCCTGCTCCAGGGCACGGGCCGCGAAGCGGTGGCCGTCGAAGCGCGGACCGCGCAGGGCGACGAACAGGCTGCCGGGGGGCAGGTCGCGGCTGTCCGTGGATACGCCGGTCAGCTCCACATCGGCGCCCACCGCGGCGGCGTTCAGTGCGCCGGCGGCTTCGTGCAGGTGCATGTGGCCCTCGCCCGGCCGCATCGACCGGTAGCCATGGTAGAGCCGGGCGGCATTCGCGGCCGGCAGGGGCGCCGGCGCGGAAACACGCTTCGACTTCATGCCGTTGCCCCCCTTGCGCGCAGGGCGGCCTGGGCGACCGCCGGATCCGAGAAAGGAAGGCGCATGCCATTGATCTCCTGGTAGTCCTCGTGGCCCTTGCCGGCGATCAGCACCACGTCGTCGGCGGCCGCTTCGCGCACCGCCAGCCGGATGGCCTCGGCCCGGTCCACCAGGCTGGTCTGGCCGGGCGGCATTCCGGCCAGGATGTCGGCCAGGATGTGCGCCGGGTCTTCGTTGCGCGGGTTGTCGCTGGTGACGATGCAGCGGTCGGCCAGGGCCGCCGCCGCCGCGCCCATCAGCGGACGCTTGCCCTTGTCCCGGCCGCCGCCGGCGCCGAACACGCAGAGCAGCCGGCCGGCAGTGAGCGGACGCAGGGCCTTCAGGGTCTGTTCCAGGGCATCCGGGGTGTGGGCGTAGTCGATCACCACCGTGGGCGCGCCGGCCACCGATTCCAGGGCCTGCATGCGTCCCGGCACGGCACGCACCCGTTCCAGGCCGGACACAGCGGCGTCCAGTTCCATGCCGCCGGCCAGCAGGGCGGCCAGGGCGGCCAGCAGGTTGTAGGCGTTGAATTCGCCGAGCAGGCTGCTGTGCAGGGTCCGGCTGCCCCAGGGGGTGGCCACGGTCAGTGTCATGCCCTGGGCATTCAGGCGCAGGTCCCGGCCGTGGATGTCGATCTCACGCTTGTCGCCGGGATGCAGGCCGTAGCTCAGTACCCGCACGTCGGTGCCCTTGAGCTTGCCGCGCAAGGCGCGGCCGAAGTCGTCGTCGCAGTTGAGCACCGCCCACTTCAGCCCCGGCCAGCCGAACAGGCGCGCCTTGGCCTGGGCGTAACTTTCCATGTCGCCGTGGTAGTCCAGGTGGTCGCGCGACAGGTTGGTCAGCACGGCGACGTCGAAGGTCGTACCGGCCACCCGGCCCTGGTCCAGGGCGTGGGAGGACACCTCCATGGCCACGCCGCGGATACCCGCGTCGCGGTATTCCGCCAGCAGGCCCTGCAGGCTGACGGCATCCGGCGTGGTGTGGCCGGTGGGGGCCAGGCTGCCGGGCAGGCCGTTGCCCAGGGTGCCGATGCTGGCCGTGGGCCGGTCGGCTTCGGTGAGGACCTGGGCCAGCCAGTGGCTGATGGAGGTCTTGCCGTTGGTGCCGGTGATGCCGATCATGTCCAGCCGCCGGCTGGGTTCGCCATACCAGGCGGCGGCCAGGCCGGCGGCGGCTTCGCGCAGTCCCGGCAGCGCCAGATTGAAGCCCGGCCAGTCCGGGGACCAGTCGAAGCCCTCGGCCTCCCAGAGCACGCCGGCAGCACCGGCCGCCAGGGCGGCGGGGATATAGTGCCGACCGTCATGGACCTGACCGGGGAAGGCGAGGAACAGGCTTTCCGGGTCCGCCCGACGGCTGTCCGCGGTCAGCCGCCGGGCGGCCGGGCAGGCGGTGCGCAGTGTTTGGACCAGATCGGCGGTGTCGGTGGCCGGGTGTGTCATGCCGCCTCCGCAGCGCCCTGGGTGGTCTGGCCCGGTGCGGTTTCCTGGTCCATACGCGCATCGGGCGGAATGGCCATCAGACGCAGGGCACCGGACATCACCCGCGAGAACACCGGCGCGGCCACCAGGCCGCCGTAGTATTGCCGGCCGGAGGGCTCGTCCAGCATCACCGCCACCACCAGGCGCGGGTTGCTGGCCGGCGCCAGGCCGACAAACGAGGATACGTACTTGTTGTGGGCATAGCCGCCGTTCTCCACCTTGTGGGCCGTGCCCGTCTTGCCGGCCACCCGGTAGCCCATGACCCGCGCCTGCGGGGCGGTGCCCTCGTCCTGGGTCACCAGTTCGAGCATGGCTCGCACTTCTCGGGATGTCTCCCTGGACATGACCCGTTTGCCGATGACGCCCTCGCGCCGCTTCAGCACGGTCAGGGGGACCACCAGGCCGTCGTTGGCGAAGGCGGTGTAGGCCCGCGCCAGCTGCAACAGGCTCACCGACAGGCCGTGGCCGAAGGCCATGGTGGCTTTCTCGATGGGCCGCCAGGTATGGTAGGGACGCAGGACGCCGCTCACCTCACCGGGCAGGCCGGAGCCGGGTGGGGCGCCGAAGCCGCTGTGGCTGAGCAGCCGCCAGTAGTCTTCGGCGCGCATCTCCAGGGCGATCTTGGCCGACACCACGTTGCTGGACACCTGCAAGGCATCGGCCACGGTCAGCACGCCCTTGGGGTGCACGTCGGAGATGCGCTTGTCGCCGATATAGAACCAGCCGGGGCCCGTGTCGATGCGGGTGTCGGGCTCCACCACATTGGCTTCCAGGGCGGCGGCCATGAGGAAGGGCTTCATGGTGGAACCGGGCTCGAAACTGTCGGTTACCGCCCGGTTGCGCACCCGCGCGGGGTTGAAGGTGCTGCGGTTGTTGGGGTTGTAGGAGGGCACGTTGGACAGGGCCAGGATCTCACCCGTGCGCGCGTCCAGCACCACCACGGAGCCGGCCTTGGCCTTGGTCTCCAGCACCGCCTCCAGCAGTTCCCGGTAGGCCAGGTACTGGATCTGGGCGTTGAAGGACAGATTCAGGTCGTTGCCCGGCTTGGGCAGGCGCAGCAGGTCCAGTTCCTCCACCACGTTGCGCTTGCCGTCCTTGATTACCCGCTTGATGCCCGGTTCTCCGGCCAGCCAGGCGTTGTAGGCGAATTCCAGCCCTTCCAGGCCGCGGTCTTCCAGGTTGGTCAGGCCCAGGGCGTGGGCCATCACCTCACCAGCCGGATAGAAGCGGCGGAACTCGGGGCTGGCATGCACCCCCTTGATCTTCAGGTCCAGGCATGCCCGGGCCATCCTCGGATCGGCCATGCGGCGCAGATAGACGAAGGTCTTGCCGGTGTCGGCCAGCGCCCTGCGCACCTGTTCGGGCTCGGCCTTCAGGCACGCGGCCAGGGCCTGGATGCGGGGTGCGTCGATCGGCTGCTGCTCCGGTTTGGCGGAAGGCCGTCCCTTGCGGTCCGGGGCGGGGGGTGAGACGGCCTCCTTGGGACTGATCCAGATCGACTCCACCGGCGTGCTGATGGCCAGGGGCTCGCCACGGCGGTCCATGATCATGCCCCGGTGGGCGGGGATGGGATCGACCCGGTTCATGCGCTTCTCGCCCTGGTCGTTCAGGAATTCCGCGTCGAAGGCCTGCAGGTAGGCGGCGCGCACCGTCAGCACGCCGAAGCCGAAGAAGATGCAGGACACGACGAAGCGCATACGCCAGCGCTGCAGGTCCAGGCGCAGCAGCGGATTGCTGTGGCGGTTGGCGTTGCGCCTGATGGAGCGGTTCATGGTGTCACCACCGTCGTCGGGACGCCCTGGCCGGGAGGGATGAGGTAGATGCGCTTGGCATCCGGCACGGCCATCTGCAACTGGTTGTGGGCCACCAGCTCCACTCGGGTGTGCATGGCCCAGGTGCTCTGCTCCAGAAGCAGTCGGCCCCAGTCGATGTCCAGGCTGCGGGCGCGGGCCTGCTCCTGTTGCAGCAGGATGAACGTCTGGCGCGCCTTGTGGCGGGCGGAGACGGCAAGAATGGCGCAGGCGATCAGCACCCCGGCCAGGATCAGATTGAGCCTCAGCATGCCGCGCCTTTCCGGTCGGGCAGCTTTTCCGCCACCCGCAGTACCGCGCTGCGCGCCCTCGGGTTGGCGGTTGCCTCCGCGGCCGTGGGACGAATGGCCTTGCCGATGAGGCGCAAGCGGCCCTGAGGCAGTTTGTCCGCCGGCAGGGGAATGTCCGCGGGCACTTCCGGCCCGCTCGCCTCGGTGCGCAGAAAGCGCTTTACCAGGCGGTCTTCAAGGGAGTGGAAGCTGATCACCGCGATGCGCCCCCCGGGCCCGAGCAGTTCGACCGCCTGCGGGAGCGCTTCAGCCAGTTCCTCAAGTTCCCGGTTAACGTGAATCCGGATAGCTTGAAAGGTACGCGTCGCCGGGTCCTGGCCCCGTTCGCGGGTGCGGACCGCGCCCGCGACCAGGCGGGCGAGCTGACCGGTGGTGGCGAGGGGCGCGACACCTCTTGCCGCCACAATCGCCCGCGCAATCTGTTTAGCAAACCGCTCTTCCCCATATTCCCGGACAACCTGGGCGATCTCCGCTTCATCGGCATGCTGCAGCCACTCGGCGGCTGAAGGCCCCCGGCTGGTATCCATGCGCATGTCCAGGGGCGCGTCGTGACGGAAGCTGAAGCCGCGTTCCGGCGTATCCAGTTGCGGACTGGAAACGCCCAGATCGAGCAGCACGCCATTCACTTGGGCCACGTTCATTTCCGCCATGACCCACCCCAGTTCGCTGAAGGGGGCATGCACGATGCTGAAGCGTGCGTCGGTCCACACCCGGCCGGCAGCCACCGCCTGCGGATCGCGATCCAGGGCAATGAGCCTGCCCGCCGATCCCAGGCGAGCCAGGATCGCCCGGCTGTGGCCGCCGCGCCCGAAGGTGGCATCCACATACACACCGTCCGGATGCAGCGCGAGCGCTGCCAGCGTCTCGTCCAGCAGCACGGGGATATGCGCCGGGCTCAAAGGGAGAAGTCCCGCAGGCCATCCGGCATCTCTCCATTGCGCAACGCTTCATCCAACTTGCCGGGCAGTTCGGTGATTCCCGAGAAGCGTTCGTTCCAGGCCGCGGCGTCCCAAATCTCGAACTTGTTGCCCTGTCCCACCAGCATCACGTCCTTGTCGAGGGCGGCATAGCCCCGGTGGGTGGCGGGCAGCAGGATGCGCCCGGCGTTGTCCATCTCCGTGTCGGTGGCCGAGCCCACCAGGAGGCGCTGCATCTGGCGGCTGATGGGATTGAAGCTGGGCAGGGCATTGAGCTTCTGCTCGATGGGTTCCCAGTCGGAGAAGGGGTAGAGCAGCAGACAGCGGTCCGGGTCCATCGTGAGCACGAGGCGGCCGCCGCATCGCTGCATGAGCATTTCGCGGTATTTGGTCGGAATGGCCAGCCTGCCCTTGCCATCCAATGCCAATGGGGACAGCCCTCGAAACATTGCTCTTGTGGTGCGGCCGATTTACCACTCGACCACACTTTCCTCCACTCATCTCCAATATTCGCCACTATAGAGGTGGGGAAGTTGGGCAGTCAAGGCTTAATTGCGGAGTTTTTTCAATGCATACAAAGACTTATATAGCCACACATGATCAATATAAATAAAGGGCTGAGCCCTTTTCTTAAAGTGCTTTGTTAAGAATGGAGGTAGGGTGAGCCCGAGTGGGGCTCGGACCCGGAAATGAGAGGGGGGAGTCGGCCGATAAGCCGGGTTCTGTCGTGGACAGCCATTCATCTGGGACGACGGTCGCCCGTCGCCTCGTGCAGCCTACCCGCAGGCTTCGACGGGCCGCCGATGTCAAAAGACGCGCCTGCCTATTTGGCCTTGCTCCGGGTGGGGTTTGCCCGCCGGGACCGTTGCCGGCCCGGCCGTGCGCTCTTACCGCACGATTTCACCCTTGCCTGATCCGTTCTTGCGAACGGCCATCGGCGGTATGTTTCTGTTGCACTGTCCGTCGCCTTGGGTCTTTCGACTTATAGCGCCCAGGCGTTACCTGGCACCCTGCCCTGTGGAGCCCGGACTTTCCTCCGCGCATGAGGCGCGGCGGCTGTCTGGCCAACTCCCGCCTAGACTATAGGGGCGGTCGCCGGCAAAGCCAAGTAGGATGTGCGGCTTCAGTGATCGACGATAGACAGGCCGTTGCCGTCGTCGCCCGGCAAGGCGCCGCGTTTCAGATTCTTCAGCATCAGGCGCAACTCATTGCTGGAATCGGCGTAACGCAGGGCCGTCTCGCCATCCACCATGTCGGCCTGGCAGAGATCGAACAGGGCCTGGTCGAAGGTGCGCATACCCAGGTCGCGTGACTTGGCCATGATCTCCTTGATCTCGTGCACCTGTCCCTTGAGGATCAGATCCGACACGCGAGGTGTGTTGAGCAGGACCTCTACCGCCGGCACGCGGCCACCCTGGCTGCTGGGGATGAGCCGCTGGGAAACGGTGGCCTTCAGGTTGAGGGACAGATCCATGAGGATCTGCTGGCGCCGGTCGGCGGGGAAGAAGTTGATGATCCGGTCCAGGGCCTGGTTGGAGTTGTTGGCGTGCAGGGTGGCCAGGCACAGGTGGCCGGTCTCGGCGAAGGCTATGGCGTAGTCCATGGTGTCGCGGTCGCGGATCTCGCCGATCAGGATCACGTCCGGTGCCTGGCGCAGGGTGTTCTTGAGGGCCGCGAACCAGTTGTCGGTGTCAACGCCCACTTCCCGCTGCATGACCAGACAATTCTTGTGCGGATGGACGAACTCGATGGGGTCCTCGATGGTGATGATGTGGCCCTTGGAATGTTCGTTGCGGTGATCCAGCATGGCCGCCAGGCTGGTGGACTTGCCCGAGCCGGTGCCGCCCACCATCAACACCAGACCGCGCTTGGCCATGACGATGTCCTTGAGAGTCTGCGGCAGACGCAGTTCCTCCACGGTGGGGATGGTGGTGTTGATCACCCGCGCGACCAAACCGTGCGAACTGCGTTGCACGTAGGCGTTGACCCGAAAGCGGCCGATGCCGTCCAGGCTGAGGGCGAAGTTGCAGTCGTGGGTGGCACGGAATTCCACCTGCTGTTTTTCGTTCATCACCGCCGCCACGATCTCTTCCGCCTGGGCGCGGCTGACCGGCTTGCCGGGGAAGGGGGTCATCTCCCCGTGCAGTTTGATGGCTGGTGGCGCCCCCACGGTGATGAACAGGTCGGAACCGCCCTTGTCCATCATGACCTTGAGCAGGTCCACCACGAATTTGAAATAGGGATTGTCGGCAGTCATACAGTGCATCCGTGTCTCGGGGGATGTGCACATATCGGCGCGTCGGGGACCAACTTGATACGCCGCGGCTCTAGCCTCGCCGCCGCCGCCGCCGCCGCCGCCCAGTACAGGCAGGCAGCCACCCGCTCAGCGGGGCGGGTTGGGGATGCGCCGCCGGCCGCGGCTGCGCGGTTTGCCCCTGCCGGCGAGCAGTACCAGGGCCTGTACGCTGAGTTGCAGGGCGACCATCAGCCCGGCGGGAATGCCCAGGATGAGCAGCCAGCGCCAATAGGGCATGCGGGCGCCGAGATCCGGCTCCTGGGTGGTCAGGCCGGTGCACAGGCGATAGGCGGCCTGGTAGGCGCCGCCCGCGTCCTGGCAGGCGTCGCGGAACATGAACAGATAGAGCTGCTGGGCGACATAGACGTACAGGAAAAACAGGGCGATGCCCAGCAGCACATGATGCAGCGTTTTCATGGTGTTTCAGCCGGAAGGGTGAGCGGTTCTGTCATGGGGCGAGACGCCAGCCGACGGACTCGCCGGCGCGCAGGGGGATCACGGTGTCCGCCCCGAACTGCCGGGCCTTGGGCGCCTGCCAGGCCTCCTTGACCAGGGTGAGGGTGTCGCGGTTGACCGGCAGGCCGTAAAAGGCCGGGCCGAATCGGCTGGCGAAGCCTTCCAGCCGGTCCAGGGCGCCCGCGGCCTCGAAGGCCTCCGCGTACAACTCGATGGCCGCATGGGCGGTGTAGATACCGGCGCAGCCGCAGGCGCATTCCTTTGCCTGCCGGGCATGCGGCGCGCTGTCCGTTCCCAGGAAGAACTTCGGATCTCCGGAAACGGCGGCCTCCACCAAAGCTTGGCGATGCCGCTCGCGTTTCAGCACCGGCAGGCAGTAGTAGTGAGGCCGGATGCCGCCGCGGAACAGGGCGTTGCGGTTGTAGAGCAGATGATGAGCGGTCAGGGTGCCAGCCACGTTGGCGCCGGCTTGGCGCACGAAGGCGATGCCGTCGGCGGTGGTGATGTGCTCCAGGACCAGCCTGAGGCGTGGGAAGCGCTCCAATAGCGGCAGCAGCACGCGGTTGATGAACACGGCCTCGCGGTCGAACACATCGACTTCCGGGTCGGTGGTTTCGCCGTGCACCAACAGGGGCAGTCCTGACTCCTCCATGGCGGCGATGGCCGGCCAGGCCTTCTCCACCGAGCTCACCCCGAGGTCGGAGTTGGTGGTGGCGCCCGCCGGGTAGTACTTGACTGCCTGCACGAAGCCGCTCGCCCGAGCGCGCCGGATTTCCTCCGCCGTGGTGTTGTCGGTCAGGTACAGGGTCATCAACGGCTCGAAGGCCAGGCCCGCCGGCAGGGCGTCCAGGATGCGCCGCCGGTAGGCGTCCGCCTCGGCCACCGTGCGTACCGGAGGCTTCAGGTTGGGCATGACGATGGCGCGGGCGAAGCGGCGCGCGGTATCAGGCAGCACCGAGGCCATGGCCTCGCCGTCGCGCAGATGCAGGTGCCAGTCGTCGGGGCGGATCAGTGTCAGCGTCGTGCTCATGTCTGGTCGTGCGGACTCTCGTCGTGTTTATCGCCGGCCTGCTCGAGGGCGGCCTGGTACAGAAGATTCTTGCGCACCCCCGTGATCCGGGCGGCCAGGCGAGCGGCCTGGCTGGCGGGCAACTCGTCCAGCAGGGCGGCCAGAACCGGCCGGGCTGCCGCCAGTTCGTCGTAGGCGGCCGGTACGGCGCCGCCCACCAGCAGCACGAACTCGCCGCGCCGGTGGTTTTCGTCTGCCGCCAGCCAGGGGCACGCTTCGGCCAGGGTGCAGCGGTGCAGCGTCTCGAAACGCTTGGTGAGTTCGCGCGCGATGCACGCCCGGCGCGTGCCACCCAGGATGTCTGCCAAGTCGGCCACGCATTCGCCGATGCGATGCGGCGCCTCGTAGAATACCAGGGTGTGGGGCAGGTCCCGCAGCGTTTCCAGGACCTTGCGCCGGGCGGAGGACTTGGCGGGCAGGAAGCCGTAGAACAGCCAGTGCGGCGCATCCAGGCCGCAGGCGGACAGGGCGGCCACGGCGGCATTCGGGCCGGGAATGGGCTCCACAGGGATACCCTCGGCGCGCGCCGCCGCCACCAGCAAGGTGCCGGGGTCGCTGATGCCCGGCGTGCCCGCGTCGCTGGCCAGGGCGATGCTGGCGCCGCTGCGCAGGCGTTCCAGCAGGACCGGGGTGGCGCTGCGCTCGTTGTGCTCGTGATAGGCGAACAGGCGCGCCTCGATGCCATAGGCGGCCAGCAGCCCGGCTGTAGTGCGGGTATCCTCGGCGGCCACCAGATCGACGCTGCCGAGGATGTCCAGGGCGCGCAGGGTGATGTCGCGCAGGTTGCCTATCGGGGTGGCCAGCACGTACAAAGTGCCCGCGCGGGCACGGACGGGAGGGGGGTGCATGGCGGCGAAGCTGCTTGGCGGGTGGGATGTCTAGGCCGCCCAGTGTACCAACGGATGCGGAATCGGATGGAAGGGGCCGGCATGCGCAGAGGCGCGGCGGATGAAGAACGGGCGGCGGATTACCTCCAGCATCAAGGCCTGCGTCTGGTGGCGCGCAATTGGCACTGCCGTTTCGGCGAGATCGATCTGATCTGCCGCGACGGGGCCACCCTGGTGTTCGTGGAGGTGCGCGCCCGCGGCTCGGACCGTTTCGGCGGCGCGGCGGAAAGCATCACCGCGGCCAAGCGCGAGCGGCTGATCAAGACCGCCCAGCTCTACCTGGCCCAGTACGACAGCCAGGCGGTGTGCCGCTTCGATGCCGTGCTCATCGAAGGTGCGCGACTGACCTGGCTGCGCAATGCCTTCGACGCCGGTTAGGGCCGTCGCCAGCCCAGCACGTATAATTATTATTGTTCGAAGCAGATCGTCCATGTCCCTAGCCGACCGCATCCAGCAGCAGTTCCAGGACAGCATCGCCACCAAGTCCGCGGCACTGGATCTGGTCGCCGAGCCCATTGCCCTGGCGACTGAGCGCATGGTGGATTGCCTGATGAACGAGGGGCGTATCCTGGTTTGCGGCAATGGGGGGTCGGCGGCGGATGCCCAGCACTTCGCGTCAGAGATGGTGAACCGGTTCGAACAGGACCGGCCGGCCCTGGCGGCCATCGCTCTGACCACCGATACCTCCATCCTGACCTCGGTGGCCAACGACGACGCCTTTTCGAAGGTGTTCTCCCGCCAGGTGCAGGCACTGGGCCGGGCGGGTGACCTGCTGCTGGCCATTTCCACCAGCGGCGCGTCACGCAACGTGCTGGAGGCGGTGGACGTGGCTCACGAACGGGAAATGGGTGTGATCGCCCTGACCGGCCGCGATGGCGGCCCGTTGGCCGAGAGGCTGCACGAGGACGACTTGCTGATCTGCGTGCCGGCCGACAACACGGCCCGCATCCAGGAAGTGCATTTGCTGGCCATCCACTGCCTGTGCGATGGCGTCGATTACTTGTTACTGGGAGTCTGACCATGAAGAAGCTAGCCCTTGTCACCCTGCTCGGCCTGAGCGCCGCCCTGCCCCTGACCGGCTGCGTGCCCGTGGTGGCCACCGGCGCCGCGGTGGGCGTGCTGGTCGCGGAAGACCGGCGTTCTTCCGGCGTCTATCTCACCGACGAGGAGAACGAACTGAAGGCCGGCCACCGCCTGCGCGATGCGGGCATCCAGGCCGTGCATGCCAACTTCACCAGCTACAACAAGCGTCTGCTGATCACCGGCGAGGCGCCCACCGAAGCCCTGAAGACCAAGGTGGGCGACATCGCCAAAGGCGTCGAGGGGGTGCGCGAGGTGTTCAACGAACTGGCCATCGCCGCGCCCACTGGCATCGGCAGCCGCAGCAACGACGGCTACATCACCGCCAAGGTCAAGACCCGGCTGTTCGACGACGACCGCATCAACGGCAACCACGTCAAGGTGGTCACGGAAAACAGCGTGGTCTATCTGATGGGTCTGCTGAAGCGCGACGAAGGTAAGGTGGCCGCCGAGATTGCCGCCCGCACCTCGGGCGTGACCAAGGTGGTGAAAGTCTTCGAATACCTGGATTGACCCCGTCAGGGCCGGTTTTCTCCCCCCGACGTCCTCCGGTAATCCGCCATCGTGCCCAGCGTGTATGCGCCGCCGGCCTTCGAGGCCAAGCTCTGCACGCCGGGCGGGCTGGCCGGCCGCCTGGCGGCGTTGTCTCGGCCGCTGGTGTTCACCAACGGCTGCTTCGACATCCTGCACCGCGGCCATGTCACCTACCTGGCCCAGGCGCGTGCCCTGGGCGCCAGTCTGCTGGTGGCGGTGAACAGCGACGATTCGGTGCGCCGCCAGGGCAAGGGCGCCGAGAGGCCGGTCAACCGGCTGGAAGACCGCATGGCGGTGCTGGCCGCCCTGGAGTCCGTCAACCTGGTCACCGCCTTCGACGCCGATACCCCCCTGGATCTGATCCTCGCCACCCGCCCGGACCTGCTGGTCAAGGGCGGTGACTGGCCGGTGGAGCGCATCGTCGGCGGCCGGGAGGTGCTGGGCTGGGGCGGTGTCGTGCATTCCATCCCTTTTCTGCACCAAGCGAGTACCACCGGCCTGCTCGGCCGCATCCGGGAAACCCCATGATCTACAGGGACCTGCGCGATTTCATCGGCCAGTTGGAACAACGCGGCGAGTTGAAGCGCATCGCCCAGCCGGTGGACCCGCGCCTGGAAATGACCGAGATCGGCGACCGGGTGCTGCGCGCCGGCGGTCCGGCGCTGCTGTTCGAGAAACCGGTGGGGCACGGGATGCCGGTGCTGGCCAACCTGTTCGGCACGGTCAAGCGCGTTGCCCTGGGCATGGGCGAGGAGGCCCCGGCCAAGCTGCGGGAGATCGGCCGCCTGCTGGCCTACCTGAAGGAGCCTGAGCCGCCCAAGGGCCTGCGCGACGCCTGGGAGAAATGGCCGGTGCTGAAGCAGGTGCTCAACATGTCACCCAAGGAGGTGCGCTCGCCGCCCTGCCAGGAGGTGGTATGGGAGGGCGCCGACGTGGACCTGGCGCGCCTGCCCGTCCAGACCTGCTGGCCCGGCGACGCCGGGCCGCTCATCACTTGGGGCCTGGTGGTCACCCGGGGCCCCCACAAGCCGCGCCAGAACCTGGGCATCTACCGGCAGCAGGTGATCGGGCCCAACAAGGTCATCATGCGCTGGCTGGCCCATCGCGGCGGGGCGCTGGACTTCCGCGAGCACCAGCAGGCCAATCCCGGCCAGCCCTTCCCCCTGGCGGTGGCCATCGGCGCCGACCCGGCCACCATCCTGGGCGCCGTCACGCCGGTGCCCGACAGCCTGTCCGAATACCAGTTCGCCGGCCTGCTGCGGGGCGCCAAGACCGAGGTGGCCAAGTGCCTGGGCAATGACCTGCAGGTGCCGGCCAGCGCCGAGATCGTGCTGGAGGGCGTCATCCACCCCGACGAATTGGCGGCCGAAGGCCCCTTCGGCGACCACACCGGCTATTACAACGAGGTGGAGCGCTTCCCGGTGTTCACCGTCGAGCGCGTCACCCTGCGCCGCGACGCCATCTACCACTCCACCTATACCGGCAAGCCGCCGGACGAGCCTGCCATCCTGGGGGTGGCCTTGAACGAGGTGTTCGTGCCCCTGCTGCAGAAGCAGTTTCCGGAGATCACCGACTTCTACCTGCCGCCCGAGGGCTGCTCCTACCGCATGGCCTGCGTCAGCATGAAGAAGCAGTACCCCGGCCACGCCAAGCGGGTGATGTTCGGCGTTTGGAGCTTCCTGCGCCAGTTCATGTACACCAAGTTCATCCTGGTCACCGACGAGGACGTGAACGTGCGCGACTGGAAGGAGGTCATCTGGGCACTCACCACCCGCGTCGACCCGGCCCGGGACACCCTGATCGTGAAAAACACGCCCATCGACTACCTGGACTTCGCCAGCCCGGTGTCGGGCCTGGGCGGCAAGATGGGCATCGACGCCACCAACAAGTGGCCCGGCGAGACGCAGCGGGAGTGGGGCAGCCCCATCCGCATGGACGAGGCGGTCAAGCGGCGGGTGGACGCCTTGTGGCCCGAACTGGGATTGGATTGATCCGGAGTCGCCATGATCGACAGTGAAGCCCTGCGCCGCCTCTCCCCCTTCGACAGCCTGATGCCGGAAAGCCTGGCACGGGTGCTGCCGCTGCTGCGCGCCGAACGGCATTCGGCGGGCCACGTCCTGTTCCGGCGTGGCGAGGAAGACAGCGGGTCCTACTATCTGCTGGAAGGCCAGGTGGCGCTGCGCTCGGATGAGGAAAGCGAGCCCCTGATCATCCGCGCCGGCAGCGAGTCCGCCGCCCGCCCCCTGTCGCGCCTCAAGCCGCGCCGCTACACGGCCACCACCCTGAGCCCGGTCAGCCTGGCGGTGATCGACGACGCCGAACTGGACCGCATTGTTACCCTGGACCAGACCGCTGCCCTGGAGGTAACCGAGTTCGAGGGGGACGATCCGGAATGGATGATGACTCTGCTCGGCCATCCCGCCTTCGCCCAGGTGCCCCCGGCCAACTTCGCGGCCCTCTTCGCCCGCCTGGAGCCGGTGCCCGTGTGTAGCGGCCAGGTGATCCTGCGCCAGGGCGACGCAGGCGACTACTATTACCTGATCCGCGCCGGCACGGCCCAGGTCACCCAGAGCATGGGGGGCCATGCCCCGGCCGCCGTGGTGGCCACCCTGGGCATGGGCGACGGCTTCGGCGAGGAGGCCCTGCTCAGCGGCGATCCGCGCAACGCCACCGTCAGCATGCTCAGCGACGGTCTGCTCATGCGCATGGGGCGCGAGGAATTCATGCACCTCCTGGGCGAACCCCTGGTACATTGGGTCACGCCCGCCGAGGCTGTGCCCATGACCGTGGCCGGCGCCAGCCTGCTGGACGTGCGCACGGCGGAAGAATTTCGCGAAGGCACCCTGCGCGGCGCCGTCAACATCCCCCTCTGCAAGCTGCGCCAGGGCGCCGCCGAACTGGATCGCCGGCGCAAGCACATCGTCTTCTGCCAATCCGGCCACCGCAGTTGCGCGGCGGCCTTCCTGCTCAGCCAGCGCGGCTTCCAGGTCTATGTGCTGCGCGACGGCCTGAAGGGTTTGCGGAGCCGCACGCCTCCCCAGAAGCCCGATAGTTGATTACAATGCTCGGGTATTGTCAGCCAACAGGAGCGCCCCATGACTGCCCAACTCCACGCCGCCGCCCAGGCCGGCGACCTTGCCCAGACTCAGGCCGAGCTGGCCGCCGGCGCCAGCCCCAACTGGGCCGACGAAAACGGTGAAACCCCTCTGATGGCGGCGGCCCGCAATGGCCACCTGGAGGTGGTGCAGGCCCTTCTGGCCGCCGGCGCCGATGTGCATGCCCGCGACGCCAACGACTGGACCGCCCTGTTCAAGGCCTGCCACAACCCGGAGCTGGACGCGGGTTTCGCGCCGGTGGTCCAGGCCCTGGTGGACGCCGGCGCCGACGTCAACGCCCGCATCTTCTACGGCATCACGCCGCTGATGCTGGCCGCCGGCGGCGGCGAGGGGGCGGTCTGCGAAGTGCTGCTCAACGCCGGCGCCGAGGCAAAGGCCGCCAACGACGGCGGCCGCACCGCCCTGGCCATGGCTAAGGAGCGTTATTTCGTGGACGTGATCAATCTTTTGCACGAGGCGGAAGGCTTCGTGCCGGAGACGGAAGGCAGCTGCTCCAGCACCGGCCGGCGCGGCCCCAGCGACGCCCAGGTGGTGAGTTTCATCAAGCGGCCCATGCACTGAGCGCTTGCGCGGCTTACTGCTGCGCACCCCGATCTCGAAGCTGCGATGCTCGCCGTACATGAGTACGGCTGCGCTTCTCGCTTCGACCTCGGGGTGCTCGCGACGTAATCCGTCACAAGCGTATCGCGCCAGCTCAGAGCGCTTCGGCTGAGTACACCACCGTCAGGGTGTGGGCCTCCCCCGCCGGCACGCTGACCACGTTGTCCAGGGCGTTGGCGGACTCCACGCACACCATCTCGCGCCAGCCGCCCTGGTTGGCGCGGCCGGGGCCGAAGTCGCCCATCTTTTCCGCTTTCTCGGTCCAGGGCGTCCACACCACGGTGGAATTCGATCCGCTCTTGGCGACGCGGACGCGCCGCTTCAGGTCCGGGTCGACGATGACGCACTCAGCGGCGGTGTTGACATAGACCCGGTCCACCTCGCCGGCGCAAGTCACCGGCCCGGCCTGGGTCTTGCGCGCGCCGCCGTCCACCTTGTCCACGAACTCGCTGCCCTCCAGCCCCAGCACCTGGATGCGGCCGATGTCGCCGATGTGGAAATAGGTGTGCAGGGCCTCGCCGATGACGATGTCCTCGGTGTCCAGGTTGGTGGTGGTCAGGTCGATGCGCAGCGTCTTGCCGACGGTGGCGGTCAGCTCCAGCCGGGTGGCGCGCGGCCACTGGGCGCGGGTGGCGTCGTTCTGGGCCAGCAGCAGCCGGATCTGGGTCTCGCCGCTGTCCAGGGCCTTGGCGCCGATCACCTTCCAGTCCACCGTGCGGGCGAAACCGTGACCGGGAAAGCCGCTCTCCGTGGCGTGCGGTCCGAACCAGGGCCAGCATACCGGCGCGCCGCCGCGGATGGACTTGCCCGGCGCGTACTTGGCCAGGGGCGACAGCCACACCACCGGCTCGGCCTGATCCTTGGGCCGCCAGGTGGTCAGGTGCGCGCCTTGCAGGCACAGGGTGGCGGTGCCGCCGGCATTGTCGATGTCGGCGAAGACCAGGCCGCTCGCGTCGGCGCGGAAGCTCAGGCCGGGGATGGCGAAGCGTTCATTCAGGGTTTGGGCGGTGTCGCTCATGGGGTTTCCTATGGTTCGGTTTGAGGAAAGAGGGGTCAGGCGGACAGCATCAGCAGCCAGTTGCCGATGATTAGCCCGCCGCACAGCAGCTTGTAGAACAGGCCCCAGGCGCCGGGCTGGCCCAGCTTGAGGAGGACGACGTAGTAGACCACCGTGGCCAGGCAGTTGAAGGGCAGCCAGACCAGGGCCTTGTGCCAGGTGGCGGTGGCCGGGTCGCCCACCTGGCCCAGCATGCCCCAGACGAACAGGCCGTTGACCGCCAGCGCCGCCAGCAGAAAGCCGCGCCAGTCGCGGAAGCGGGCCAGGGGGTCGGGCTGGCCGGCCTCCGGCGCGCCGTCGTCCACGGGGTGCGGCACGGGGTTCAGCCGCGCCGCTCCACCTGGCTGACGTCGCGCACCGCGCCGAAGGCGGCACTGGTGGTCATGGCCGCGTAGGCGCGCAGGGCCGCCGACACCGGCCGGTCGCGGTTGACGGGCTTCCAGGCCGACGTGCCCCGGGCCTCCATGGCCGCGCGGCGTTGCGCCAGCTCCTCGTCGCTTACCGCCACCCGGATGCCCCGGCTGGGGATGTCGATCTCGATCCGGTCGCCTTCTTCCACCAGGCCGATGACGCCACCCTCGGCCGCTTCCGGCGAGACGTGGCCGATGGACAGGCCCGAGGTGCCGCCGGAGAAGCGGCCGTCGGTGATCAGGGCGCAGGCCTTGCCCAGGCCTTTCGACTTCAGATACGAGGTGGGGTACAGCATCTCCTGCATGCCGGGCCCGCCGCGCGGGCCTTCGTAACGGATGACCAGCACGTCGCCTTCCTTGATGCGGTCGCCCAGGATGGCCTCCACGGCCGCGTCCTGGCTCTCGAAGATGCGCGCCGGGCCGTTGAATTTGAGGATGCTGGCGTCCACCCCGGCGGTTTTGACGATGCAGCCGTCCTGGGCCAGGTTGCCGTACAGCACCGCCAGGCCGCCGTCCTGGGAATAGGCGTTGGCCTTGTCGCGTATGCAGCCGTGGCTGCGGTCCAAATCCAGTTCCGGATAACGCCGGTCCTGGCTGAAGGCCACCTGGGTGGGCACGCCGCCGGGCGCGGCGCGGTAGTAATCGAACACCGACACGTCATGGGCGCGTATCACGTCCCACACGTCCAGGGCGCCGCCCAGGGTCTTGCTGTGCACGGTGTGGCAGTCGCGGTGGATGAGGCCGGCGCGGTCCAGCTCGCCCAGGATGGCCATCACGCCGCCGGCGCGGTGCACGTCTTCCATGTGGTACTGCTGGGTGCTGGGCGCCACCTTGGCCAGGTGCGGCACCTTGTGGCTGAGGCGGTCGATGTCCTTCATGGTAAAGTCCACCCCTGCCTCGCGCGCCGCCGCCAGCAGGTGCAGCACGGTGTTGGTGGAGCCGCCCATGGCGATGTCGAGACACATGGCGTTCTCGAAGGCCTGGAAGCTGGCGATGGCGCGCGGCAGCACGGTGGCGTCGTCGCCTTCGTAGTAGCGCTTCGCCAGTTCCACCGCCAGCCGGCCGGCGCGCAGGAACAGCTGTTTACGGTCGGCATGGGTGGCCAGCAGCGAGCCGTTGCCGGGCAGGGACAGGCCCAGGGCCTCGGTCAGGCAGTTCATGGAGTTGGCGGTGAACATGCCGGAGCAGGAGCCGCAGGTCGGGCAGGCGGAACGCTCGGTGGCTTCCACCTCTTCATCGCTGCACTTCGAATCGGCGGCCTGCACCATGGCGTCCACCAGGTCGAGCATGACGGTCTTGCCGGCCCAGGTGACCTTGCCCGCCTCCATGGGCCCGCCGGAGACGAACACCGTGGGGATGTTCAGGCGCAGGCTGGCCATCAGCATGCCGGGGGTGATCTTGTCGCAGTTGGAGATGCACACCAGGGCGTCGGCGCAGTGGGCGTTGCACATGTATTCCACGGAATCGGCGATCAGGTCGCGGCTGGGCAGGCTGTAGAGCATGCCGCCATGGCCCATGGCGATGCCGTCGTCCACGGCGATGGTGTTGAACTCCTTGGCCACGCCGCCGGCGGCCTCGATCTCGCGCGCCACCATCTGGCCCAGGTCCTTCAGGTGCACATGGCCGGGCACGAACTGGGTGAAGGAGTTGGCGATGGCGATGATGGGTTTCTGGAAGTCCGCGTCGGTCATGCCGGTGGCCCGCCACAGGGCGCGGGCGCCGGCCATGTTGCGGCCGTGGGTGGTGGTGCGGGAGCGGTACTGGGGCATGCTGGACTCCGTGAGGCTGCGGGTGCCCGGTTCGGGCGGAAGCGGAGATTCTACCAAGCCGGTGCGTTCAACATTGCGTGCAGGGCGCCACCGGCAGGCCGCGCCGGATCCAGCCCGGCCCCGCGCCGCTGCCGGCCATGCCTTCCTTGATGTTGTAGATGTTGGTGAAGCCTTGCTGGAGCAGTGCCCGTTGCATTTGCGTGGTGCGGTTGCCGGTGCGGCAGATCAGGGCGATGGGCGCGTTCCGGTCGCCCTGGACCTTGCCCAGCAAGACATCGGGAAAGTTCGGGTCGCGCATGTCCAGACGCAGGGCGCTTTCCGCCACCCCGGTCTGGCGCCATTCCTCGGGCCGGCGGATATCGACGATGGTCAGCTTGCCGGCCTTGGCCATCTCCAGGGCCTCAGGCGCAGCCAGGCTGGGGCCGGCCTCGGGCGCGCAGGCGGCAAGCGGGCCGAGCAGCAGCATCAGGAGCAGTCGCAGGGGACGGGACAGGTTTGTAGGCATGGTTCTGGCTCCGGCGTTCGGGTTAGGACAAGTCATGGACAGCCACTACAATAGCCCGGTTTCATCGGCCGGTTCCCGCGCAAGCCCCGCTCCATGCTCATTCACCCGCAGTTCGACCCCGTCGCCTTGCAGATCGGCCCGCTGGCCGTGCGCTGGTATGGCCTGATGTACGTATTGGCCTTCACCGGTTTCTTCCTGCTCGGGCGACGCCGCATCCAGACCCGGCCCCAGTCCGGCTGGACGCTCAAGGAATTGGACGACCTGCTGTTCTGGGGGGTGATCGGCGTGGTGATCGGCGGCCGCCTGGGACAGGTGCTGTTTTATGAGCCGGGCTATTTCCTGGAGCATCCCGCCGAAATCGTCGCCGTCTGGCAGGGCGGCATGTCCTTCCACGGCGGGCTGCTGGGCGTGCTGGGGGTCCTGGCCTGGCACGGATGGCGCACGGGAAAGGGTTTCCTGCGGGTGGGAGATTTCGTCGCTCCTCTGGTCCCCCTGGGGCTCATGTTCGGGCGCATCGGCAACTTCATCAACGGTGAGCTGTGGGGCCGCTCCGCCGACCCGAACCTGCCCTGGGCGATGGTCTTCCCGCAGTTGCAGGACGGCATTCCCCGCCATCCTTCCCAGCTCTACCAAGCGGGCATGGAAGGTTTGGCGCTGTTCGTCATCCTCTGGTGGTATTCCGCCCACCCGCGCCCGACGGGGGCCGTGTCAGGCGCCTTCCTGGTGGGCTACGGCATCTTCCGCAGCCTGGGTGAGATGTTCCGCACCCCCGACCACGGCATCTTCGGGGTGCTCACCTTCGGCGTCAGCATGGGCCAGTGGCTGTCGCTGCCCATGATCGCCATCGGCCTGTGGCTGATCGCCCGTGCCTACCGAGGCAACCGTCTGTCCTGAGCCGCGGGCTTTCTGCTATATTTGCCGCCCGATGGGGCGGTAGCTCAGCTGGGAGAGCGTCGCGTTCGCAATGCGAAGGTCGGGAGTTCGATCCTCCTCCGCTCCACCAAAATTTAGCGCCCAACTGTTCTCAGTTGGGCGTTTTCATTTGTGCTTCTACGGAGGGCAACACCATGGCTGAGTGGACCGTGGAGGAGGTGGCGGCACGTTTCGAGGAGGCCACCGACACCGCCCGCCGGTTGCCGCGCGTGCGTGTACAGGGCTACTTCAGCGTCTGGCCGGCCTTCGTGCGCGAGTCCTGGGAACGCTTCGGCGCCGACGACCACGAGTACCGGCTGCTCCCCCCATCCCCCGAGGCCATCGAGCGCATGCTGGAGACGATGCGCTGGGTGCAGTGTCTGGAGGAGGAACAGCGCCACCTCGTCTGGATGCGCGCCAAGCGCTACGAGTGGAAGGACATCTGCCGGCGTTTCGGCTGCGATCGCACCACGGCCTGGCGGCGCTGGCAAAGGGCGCTGGGGATCGTGGCGACCCGGCTGACCACGAAGAGTTTGCCAAATTTTGGCAAACGTCCTATGGTTGGGCCATGAGCACGATGAACATCTCACTTCCCGACTCCCTCAAGTCCTTCGTGGACGAGCAGGTCGTCCAGCGCGGCTATGGCACCAGCAGCGAGTATGTGCGCGAGCTGATCCGCAAGGACCAGGACCGCACCCGGCTGCGCGGCCTGCTGCTGCAGGGCGCCGAGTCCGCGCCCGGGAAACCGGCTGATGCAGCCTACTTCGGCGGCCTGCGCGATCGAGTCCAACGACGCAAGACCGGGTGAAGCAGGCCAAGCCCATCATCCCGCGCGAACTGGCCTGCCGGGATGTCGAAGATGCTGTCGACTACTATCTGACCGAAGCGGGCGAGCAGATCGCACTCGGCTTCGTCGAGTCGCTGGAGCAGGCATACCGCCACATCGCCAGCCAACCGGCCAGCGGCTCACCACGCCATGCCCATGAGCTGAACCTGCCCGGCCTGCGCTCTTGGCCATTGCGGCACTATCCCTACCTCGTCTTCTACGTCGAACTGCCCGATCGCATCGACGTCTGGCGCGTACTGCATGGCCAACGCGACATCCCGGCGTGGCTGTACGATGACGCGGACGACCATGGTGATTTGACGTGAATTGGCGTGAATCTGGGCAGCACGGCGGCAATGAAGGGGCATGGTCGCTTTTTGGGCGTGCAACATCCCGGCCGGATTTGCCATAGGATTTCGTTAACGTCGGCCAGACGACCCACCTCCCTGTCCTTCCGCAATGGAAGGTTTTCCTGACCACCCGCAGGTGGTCATTTTTTGGGGCCTGATGGCCGGCAGAAATCCGATGGGTCCTTCCTGTCGCTTTCGCCATGCGGGAGGCGCGAGCGCGACCTGCCCGAGACGCTGCAACGCCTGCGTGCCCTGCTGCTCAAGCGCGAGGGCGGCGACCGGGTCATGGCCGAGGTCTTGGCTACGGTGCCGAAGGTGGGGCTGGAAGCCGTTCTGGTGGCGGTGGAACTGGTCCTGGAATCGGGCGCGGTCAATGCCGAGCATATCCACAACGTTCTGGCTCGGCTGAGACCGACGCCGGTCATCCCCAAGGTGGAAACTGACCTGACAGTATCCGAGGCGCCGGTGGCCGATGCCGGCCGCTATGACCAGCTCCGTGCCGAGGAGGTGGGCCATGCGTGATGTGATGAGCGAACTCAAGGAGTTGCGCCTCTACGGCATGCCTGGGGCCTGGGCCGACCTGACCGCCCAAGGCAGCGTCGGGATCGATGCCTCGCGCTGGCTGATCGAACACCTGCTCCAGGCGGAACACACCGACCGGGCCATGCGCTCGGTCAGCTACCAGCTCAAGTCGGCGCGCTTCCCGGTACACCGCGACTTGGCTGGCTTCGACTTCGCCCAGGCGAAGGTGGATGAACGACTGATCAAGGAACTCGCGGACCTGGCCTTCACCACCAACCTGACCTTCGGGGAGTGGGCCAGCGTCTTCGGCGATGCCAAGATAACCACGGCGCTCCTGGATCGGCTGACCCATCACTGCCATATCGTCGAGACCGGTAACGAGTCGTACCGCTTCAGGCATAGCAGCGCTACTGCCAAATCCAGGATCAAGGCCAGGGAGAAAGCCAAACGGGAGCCCCCCGCCGACGACCCCTTCTAACCCCAAAATCGTTACACTTATCCACAACCGCCCCCTCGCCGGGGCGGCCTTCTTCCCTGGTCAAAATTCAACCGGAATCCCTGATCAGAATTCGGCCGGTATCAACATATGCCCATCAGTACCGTGACGATCCCCGGCATGCCTGCCGCCAGGGCGATGTGCGTACCGCTGGCGGTGAAGAGTCCGAGCCCGATCGCGTCAGGTCATTGCACCGCGCGTTCCGTCGGCGCGAAGTGCTGCTGCCGCATGCAGGCCATGGCGAGAATGGACAATCCGAGCAACGCCCAGAGCCAGATGGAATGTTCGACCCAGAAGAACGGACGCCGGTCGAGCAGGATGTCGCGCAGCGTACCGCCGCCAAAAGCGCTCAGCCCGACCACAACGCTAATGCCGACGACATCGAGCCTCTTGCGCGCAGCCGCAAGCAGGCCGGACACAGCAAAGGCAAGAATGGCCGCCGTCTCGACGGCGATCTGAGTGGTCTAAAGCGTCCAGGCATTGAGGGTCATGTCGCAGGCGCAAACTCGGGTAGCGAAGTATTGGCAGCGCCGGGGGGCCAACTCCAGCCCATGTCCTGAGCATGCGTTCGAATCGCCCTCGCCGGTTGTGGTTAGGCCGAGGGAACCGTCCACCCCAGTTCGCGGTGTCGGGCCAGGTGCCTGGGGGTCCAGGAATGGGGTGTCTTGTGCACGAAGTGGTGCCTGGCCACGTGATAGGCGGGGTCGAAACCGAAGAAATTGCGCCGCAGCTGGACCAGTTCCTCGTCGCGGTACCGCTCGAGGGGTTTGTTGGCCTCGTCCCGTCGGCGGGTCTCCCTCTTGGCCGCGAGTCGTGCCGCCAAGTCGGCGGAGGCGGCCAGTTCCGCGGCGCGTCGCCGCACTTCACCCACGAAGGCGGACGGATCGGCTTCGATGCTGTCGTCGATGAAGCCCGATTGTGCGGCCTGCCAGGCGCCCAGGGGCAGGCGGTTTTCCATGATGGCACGGCCGGCCTCCGAGCCCACCCGCCTGGGCAGCAGGTAGGTCCAGTATTCGGAGCCGTAAAGGTTGCCCATGTTCTTGTAGTGGGGGTTGAGGATCACCCCCTCCCGGGCCCAGACGCAGTCCACCGCCAGGGCCAGGAAGGCGCCGCCGGCCCCGGCGTTGCCCTGGAGGGCTGCAACCGTGTGGTGGGTGCCGGTCTCGATCACCGCCCGGCACAGTTCGTCCATGGCCTCGATGTTGCGCCAGGATTCGTCCGGCGGACTGTCCGCCGCCTCGATGCGATTCAGGTCCAGGCCGTTGCTGAAGAAGTCCGGCCCGCCCAGGAGGACGATGACCCGGGTGGGCTGCAGCCGGGCGGCCTCGTAGGCGGCCAGCAGGCGCCGGCAGGCGTCCGTGCCCATGGCGCCGTTGTAGAAGTCGAAGTGGAGATAGCCCACGCCCTCGGCTTCCTCGTAGCGGATGTCCGGGGCGGCGGGAATCCCCCCTGTCCCCCCTTTTGCAAAGGGGGGGACCCTTCGGTCATCGTCGTGGTTGCTCCCCCCTTTGGAAAAGGGGGGCCGGGGGGGATTCGCGGAGGCATCCATTTCCGCCAAGGACAGTATTTCCGTGAACGCCACCGCCACCGGCAATTTGATGCCTCCCTCCCGTTTCACATGGCCGACGCGTACCGCGCCGTCGGTGGTGGCCCGTACCACGCCTTCACCGCTGCGGCCCAGGACCGCGCCGGGCGTGCCCCGGGCGTGGAAGGCATGGGCATTGAACAGGTGGCAGGGGTGGCCGAGGAGCGCGTCTTTCACCCCGGGAAAACCGTCGGCGGCATTGAGCTTGGCCAGCACGGTCTCGGTATTGTCATGGGCCCAGTCGATGGCCCGGTCCGCCTGCTGCATGAGGGCATGCATGGGACGCAGGGGCACGGCCTGGGGTTGCCACTTCCCTGCGCGGTAATCCGGCAGCCGCTCCAAGGCCGTCATCACCACCCGCACGGCGGCCTCGGTCACCTCGTTGCGGTAGATGCTGGATTTCTTCGCCTGCCGCAGGGGGAAGGTCTCGCTGGCCCATACCGGCCCGGCATCCATCTCCGCTTCCGCCTGGAGCAGGGTCACGCCCCATTCCTTTTCCCCCTTCAGGATGGCCCAGTCCAGGGCCGAGGGCCCCCGGTCCCCCACGATGCCCGGGTGCAGCACCAGGCACAGGTGGTTTCGCCAGATGGCCTCCGGGATGGCCCGGCGTAGGTAGGGCGCCAGGATCAGGTGGGGCCGGAACAGGTCCACCGCCTCGGTAGTGACGCTGTCGTTGATGTCGAACTCGATGGAGACCTCGTGGCCCAGCCGGCTCAGTTCCACATACAGCCGCTGGGTGAGGCTGTTGAAGGCGTGGGTGAGGAAGAGGATGCGCATGTTTACTTGGCGCTCCGGGGTGGATTGGAGGCGCCCTCAAATCCCTCCTGTCCTCCCTTTATGAAAGGGAGGGACCCTTCGGTCATGGGCTGTGAATCCTCTCCCCCCTTTGCTAAAGGGGGGCTGGGGGGGATTCCTACAGCAGTGCCATCGCGCACAGCCTGAAAAATCACCTCCAGCACGGCTTCTGTCTCAATCAGAGCCTGCCGGTCGTCGAAGCGCAGGACACGGATACCCTGGGCATTCAGCCAGGCATCCCGCCGGGCATCCTTCCGCTGTTGTGCCGAGTCGTCGTAATGCTGGCTGCCGTCCAGTTCCACCGCCAATTTGGCTTTCGGGGCGTAGAAATCCAGGATGTAGGGCCCCAGGGGGCGTTGGCGGTAAAACCTGACGCCCAACTGGTCTCGACGAAGGTGAAACCAGAGTTTCTGTTCGGCTTCGGTCTGGTTGCTACGGAGCTGTCGTGCGAGGGGTTTCAGGCAGTGTTCGTACTCGTTGAGCGCGGAAGGCTTGGTTGCCGCCGGAATCCCCCCCGGCCCCCCTTTGGGAAAGGGGGGAGTGTCCGGTGTCGAAGCGCCCGGGTTTGTTCCCCCCTTTTCTAAAGGGGGGCTAGGGGGGATTAGAGTCTTCCCACCCACTCAGCAAATCCGGGGCAGCTGCTCGCCCGACAGCCAGTCCACCATGCGCCGGCCGCCGAAGCGGGTCTTCATCTGCACGAAGGCGTTGGGGTCTTCCACCACCTTGCCGATGATGGCGGCCTCCCGGCCCAGGGGATGGGCGCGCATGGCAGTGAGGAGCTTGTCCGCGTCCCCGGCGGCGCAGATGGCGATGAGCTTGCCTTCGTTGGCGATGTTCAGGGGGTCCAGGCCCAGCAGCTCGCAGGCGGCGTTCACTTCGGGCTTCACGGGGATGGCCGCCTCTTCCAGGTGGATGCCCACGCCCGACTGGTGGGCGATCTCGTTGAGGGTGGCCGCCAGGCCGCCCCGGGTGGGGTCCCGCATGACCTTGATGTGGGCGCCGCTGGCCAGCAGGTTGGCCGTCAGGCCGTTCAGCGCCGCCGTGTCCGACAGGATGGGGGCGTCGAAGGAGAGGTTCTCCCGCCGGCTCATGATGGCCACGCCGTGGTCGCCGATGCTGCCGGACACCAGCACCGCGTCGCCGGGCCGGGCCAGGTCGCCGGAGAGGTGGAGGCCCTCGGGCAGGAAGCCCACGCCGGTGGTGGTGATGAACACCCCGTCCCCCTTGCCCTGCTCCACCACCTTGGTGTCGCCCGCCACCAGCTTCACGCCGGCCTCATTCGCGGCCCTGGCCATGGATTCGACGATGCGGGCCAGGTCCGCCAGAGGAAAGCCTTCCTCCAGGATGAAGCCGGCGGTGAGGTACAGGGGCGTGGCGCCCATCACCGCCACGTCGTTCACCGTGCCGTGGACCGACAGGCAGCCGATGTCGCCACCGGGAAAGAACAGGGGCGAGACCACGTGGCTGTCCGTGGACACCACCAAGCGGCCGTTGCCCGGGGGCAGGCAGGCGCCGTCGTTGCCCTGGGCCAGGTATTCGTTGCCGAGATGCCTGGCGAACAGTTCGGTGATGAGCTGCACCATGGCCCGGCCGCCGCCGCCATGGCTCATGTCCACCCGGCCGTGTTTGTTGTCCAGGGGGCGGACGTAACCTTTCTTGACTTGGCCGCTCATGGGGTGATGCCCGGCGTGGTGGGTGTTCCAGGCGCCGTCAAATCCCTCCTGTCCTCCCTTTGCAAAAGGGAGGAACCCTTCGCTCTAGGAGGGCTGGTTTTCTCCCCTCTTTCCCAAAGGGGGGCCGGGGGGGATTTCAGCGGCGTATCCAACCCGTAAGTAGTCATTCCGTCGCCTCCACATCCTTATACCGCCCATAGGTGTAGTGGGCCGCGCAGGCCCCTTCCGAGGACACCATGCAGCTCCCCATGGGGTTCTCCGGCGTGCACACGTTGCCGAAGATCTTGCAGTCCGTGGGATTCTTCACGCCCCGCAGGATGGCGCCGCATTCGCAGGCCTTGTTGTCCGGCACGGGCTGGTATTCCAGGTGGAAGCGCTGCTCCGCATCGAACTCGGCGAAGCCCGCGCGGATCTTCAGGGCGGAGTAGGGCACCTCCCCCAGGCCCCGCCATTCGAAACTGCGGCGCAGCTCGAACACCTCGGACACCAGGTTCTGGGCCTTCACGTTGCCCTCGGGGGTCACGGCCCGGGTGAACTCGTTCTCCACTGTGGCGCGGCCCTCGTTCACCTGGCGCACCAGCATGAGGATGGCCTGCATCACGTCCAGGGGCTCGAAGCCGGCGATGACCACGGGCTTGCGGTATTCCTCGGCGAAGAACTCGTAGGGCCGGCTGCCGATCACCGTGGACACGTGGGCGGGGCCGATGAAGCCGTCCAAGGGCACGGTGCCCAGTTCCCGCACCTCCGGCGATTCCAGGATGTTCATGATGGCGGACGGCGTCAGCACGTGGCAGCACAGCACGCTGAAGTTCTTCAGGCCCTCGGCCCGGGCCTGCCTGATGGCTACCGCCGTGGGAGGTGTGGTGGTCTCGAAGCCGATGGCGAAGAACACCACTTCCTTGTCCGGGTTGTCCCGGGCGATCTTCAGGGCGTCGGTCACCGCATAGACCATGCGGATGTCCCCGCGCCGGGCCTTGGCCTTCATCAGGGACAGGCCGCCGGAGGCAGGGATGCGCAGGGTGTCGGCGTAGGTGCAGAGGATGGCGCCCTGCTCCAGGGCCAGCCTGATGGCCAGGTCGATGCGGCCGATGGGCAGCACGCACACCGGGCAGCCGGGGCCGTGGATCATGCGCACGTTGGCGGGCAGCAGGTCCGGCACGCCGTAGCGGGAGATGGCGTGGGTGTGGCCGCCGCAGAACTCCATGAAGTTGTAGCGGCGGTCGGGCCGGACCTGGTTGGCGATGGCGGCGGAGATGCGCTTGGCGATGGCGCCGTCACGGAATTCATCGACGTATTTCATGGGCGGGTGCGATGGGGGGAGATAAGTCTCAACGTCCAAGGTGAGGGGCGCGGAGGCAGCAAGCGAAGCTTGCTGGCGGAGCGTCCCACTCGACCGCCTTGTTGGGCACATGTTTGTTACCCATACGGTTTGCGATCTGGCCACGGCCTACTATGGCGCCCCCACCACTGGCGGGGGAAAAGCCCGAATAGTTCGATGTCACCATACGCTTCAAGACGATACAAGTAGAGAGGGTCGGGGCTTGGCCACTCAAGGGTTGTCAGTTGGTCAATGGTGGCCTGCCGAAACCACGGAAACTCGGAGAACGGCAACAGGAGTTCTTCCTCGCCGAGAAGCAACCCCAAGCCATGTTTCGATACCTGCGTGACTTCAGCCGCCAAAGTGTCCGTGCCAGGCATGGATGATCTCCTCGAGGTGACGAACTACCATGCGCTCGGATCGGCCAATTCTTGCGTGGCCAAACCCGCCTCCGCCATCAGCGCCAGGGTCTTCTCCGCCTCTTCCGGGTCCAGGCGGGTGAGGGCATAGCCCACATGGACGATGACGTAGTCGCCCACCGCCACGTCCTCCACCAGGGCCAGGGACACGTCCTTGCGCACGCCCCCCAGGTCCACGATGGCCTGGTCGTTTTCCGCGATTTCCACCACGCGGGCGGGGATGGCGAGACACATGATTTCTACCTTCGGGAAAGAGGCTGCATTGCAACCCAGGCCTGGCCCAGACTCAAAGAATGTATCTGCTGGGTATGCATAGCCTTGCTGTCGCGCATTCTGGTGAGGAAATTCATTGGTCAGGCAGCGATCTGTTCGAAGGAGAAGTGGGGGATGTCCGCCCTATCCTTCGCGTGTTCGATGGTGATGGCGCAGATGTTGCCGTCGGCGTCCACGTCCAGCAGGGTGTTCTCGTCCAGGTCTCGAGTTTCGTCGATGGGGGCGGACCGGAATTCGATGTAGAGCGTGTCCGTATCTTGGAAATACTTGATCTTCATGGTGTGAACCTCCGGTCAAAAAAAGCGTTGTGAACGGTTTCGCCGTCCGGCAACGGAATGACACGCAATGCGCGGTTTTCGGCTTCTTGAATCAAGCCCCAGCGGCGAATCCTCCCATCACCTTGAATTTCCTCACGGATGGGGTTGGCGATGACTTGCTCGATCCATGCTTCCTTGATGCCGATTCGATCCGGTCGCTGTTGGGTGGCATGGAAGTATTGGGTGAACTTCACGGAGCGATTCCCACGCCCCCCAAGTCCACGATGGCCTGGTCGTTTTCACTGATTTCCACCACGCGGGTGGGGATGGCTAGGCACATGATTTCTATCCTTGGGGCATTGACTGAATTGCAACCCAGGCCTGGCCCAGACACAAGCCTCCGTCGTTGGGAGGTATCTGGCGGGCTTCCAGGACGCGCAGGCCCCGTGAGGTCAGTTGGCCGGCGAGATGCCGGGACAGGATGTGGTTGAGGAAGCATCCGCCTCCCAGGGCCACGGCGTCCAGGCCCTGGTGTTCCGCGGTGAGCAAGGTCCAGTCCGCCAGGGCCCGGGCCAGGGTGGCGTGGAACAGGGCGGCGCCTTTCACGGCGTCATTTTCGTCCGCCAGCCGGGCCAGGAGGGGCAGCAGGTCCAGGCGGCCGTCGGAATGGAGGATGTAGCCATCCAGCAATGGAGGCACATCGCCGGCCTGATCCGCCAGGCCCTCCAGCAGCATGGCCGCCTGGCCCTCGTAGGCCATCACGTCCCGGATGCCCAGCAGGCCCGCCGCCGCGTCGAACCAGCGGCCCAGGCTGGTGGTGGGGGGGCAGTGCAGGTCCCGCTCCAGCATCACGTGCAGTTGCCGGGCCATGGGTTGGTGGGGGAAGCGGCGGGGAATCTCGTCGGTGCGGCCCAGCAGGAACAGGGCCGCCGCCGCCATGCGCCAGGGTTCCTTCGCCGCCTTGTCGCCGCCGGGCAGGGGCAGGGGGGTGAGGTGGCCCAGGCGGGTGAAGTCAGACCCCTCCACCCGCAGCAGTTCCCCGCCCCAGGCCGTGTGGTCGATCCCCAGGCCCACGCCATCCAGGGCCAGGCCCAGCAGGGGGCTCTCCACACCGTGCTCCGCCGCCACGGCGGCGATGTGGGCGTGGTGGTGCTGCACGGCCACGGCGGGCACGCCCCAGGCTTCGGCCAGGTCCAGGGCATGGCGGCTGCTGAAGAAGTCCGGGTGCAGGTCGTGGGCCACGGCCTCGGGCCGCACCTGGAGGATGTCGAGGAGATGCTGCGTCACCTCCCGGAGCATGTTGCAGGTGGCCGGGTTGTCCAGGCCGCCGATGTGCTGGGAGACGAAGGCCTCGTCCCCCCGGGTGACGCAGATCGTGTTCTTGAGGTAGCCCCCCAGGGCCAGCACCGAGGGGCCGGAGCGGGGCAGGCGGATGGCCCGGGGGGTGTGGCCCCGGGCGCGGCGGATGAACTGGGTGGAGGGGGTGGAAGCGCCGCCGAATCCCTCCTGTCCTCCCTTTAAGAAAGGGAGGGACCCTTCGGTGGCGACCTGGGGTTCTCCCCCCTTTATCAAAGGGGGGCTGGGGGGGATTTCGCTGGGGGGGATTCCAGCGGTGACACGCACCACCGAGTCATCACAGCGCACCACGATGTCCCGGTCATGCATCAGCACGGCATCGGCGATGCCGCCCAGGCGTTCCACCGCCTCCTCGTTGCTGATCACCAGGGGCTCGCCGCCGGGGTTGGCGCTGGTCATCACCACCACCAGGTCCTGGGCTTTATCCATCCAGGCCGTGCCGGCGGGTTGCCCGGCCGCCTCATGGAAGAGCAGCCAATGCAACGGCGTGTAGGGCAGCATGACCCCCAGCCAGGCCAGGCCCGGAGCGATGCCGGGAAATACCTCATCAGTCCCCGGCTGCTTGCGCAGCAGGACGATGGGCCGCTCACAAGATTCCAGCAGTGCCCGTTCCGCCTCATTCATTTCCACCCAATCCACGATGGAGGCCAGGTTGGCGGCCATGACGGCGAAGGGTTTTTCCTCCCGGTTCTTGCGCGACCGCAGATGCTGCACGGCTTCGGCATTGCGGGCGTCGCAGGCCAGGTGGAAGCCCCCCAGGCCCTTGATGGCCATGATCTGGCCGGCCTGCAGGCGGGCCAGGGTGTCGGCGATGGGGTCTTGCTGGCGTGGGTCGAATCCCTCCTGTCCTCCCTTTACGAAAGGGAGGGACCCTTCGATGCCGGTCGGTTGGGATTTCTCTCCCCCCTTTCGTAAAGGGGGGCCAGGGGGGATTCCAGCGGACTCCACCACCCACAACTTCGGCCCGCACTCCGGGCACGCCGTGGGCTCCGCATGGAAGCGCCGGTCGGCGGGGTTGCGGTATTCCGCTTCGCAGTCCGGGCACAGGGGAAAGGCCGCCATGCCGGTCTGGGCACGGTCGTAGGGCAGGCCCCGGGTCAGGGTGTAGCGGGGGCCGCAGTGGGTGCAGTTGATGAAGGCGTAGCGCCAGCGCCGGTCGGTGGGATCGAACATCTCCGCCAGGCAGTCGGGGCATACCGCCGTGTCATGGCCGATCATGGTGGCGGCCCGGCCGGCACCGCTTTCGGTGATGGCGAATCCTGCGTGTTCCCCAGAGTGTGGGACGTCGTCCCAGCTCAGTTCCCGCACCCTGGCCAGGGGCGGGATTTCCTCGGGCAGGCGGCGGGTGAAGGCGTCGATGGCTTCGGCATTGCCCTCCACCAGCACCTCCACCCCGGCGGCGTCGTTGCGCACCCAACCGGTCAGATGCAACTCATGGGCCAGGTGCCAGACGTAGGGCCGAAAGCCGACGCCCTGGACGATGCCGGTGATGCGCAGTCGGCGCTGGATCCCGCAGCCTGGGTGCAACGAAGTGGAATCCGGGGATTCGCATCCCTCATTTTCCCGGATTGCGCTTTGCTTCATCCGGGCTACTCGCTACTTCTTAGCCGCCAGCAACGCCTCCAACTCCGCGATCCGACGCTTCAGCAAATCCACGTTCCGCTGCCGCGCTGCGATGGCTACGTCCAGGCCGTCGGTGAGCCAGGCGAGCCAGCGTTCCAGGCCTTCGCCGCTGGTGGCGGAGACGTGCATGACCTCGATCTTCGGGTTCACCCGGCGGGCGTATTCCACGCACTTGTGCACGTCGAAGCTCAGGTGGGGCAGCAGATCGACCTTGTTGAGCAGCATCAGGTCGGCGGCGTGGAACATGTCGGGGTATTTCAGCGGCTTGTCCTCGCCTTCGGTGACCGACAGGACCACCACCTTGTGCGCCTCGCCCAGATCGAAGGTGGCGGGGCAGACCAGGTTGCCGACGTTCTCGATCATCAGCAGGCTGTCGTCGGGCAGGGCCAGGCGCTCCAGGGCGTGGCCGACCATGTGGGCGTCGAGATGGCAGCCCTTGCCGGTGTTGATCTGGATGGCGGGGGCGCCGGTGGCGCGGATGCGGTCGGCGTCATGGCTGGTCTGCTGGTCGCCTTCCACCACCGCCAGGTTGACCCGTTCCTTCAGGGCCTCGATGGTCTTCACCAGCAGGGTGGTCTTGCCGGAGCCGGGGCTGGACAACAGGTTGACGGCGAACACGCCGTGCTCGGTGAACCATTGCCTGTTGGCGGCGGCGTAGCGGTTGTTCTTGCCCAGGATGTCCTGCTCGATCTGCACCATGCGTTCCTGGCTCATGCCCGGCGCGTGGGTGTGGGCGGGGCCCAGGCCGTAGTGCAGATGGCCGCCGGCGTGTTCGTGGTAGTGGATGTGCTCGTGAGCTGCTCCGGCCGCGTGCAGGGCGTCGTGACCGTGGTCGTGGCCGGTGTGCTCGTGGCTGTGCTCGTGGGCGTGGGGATGGCTGTGGGTGGTGCCATCGGCGTGGGTGTGTTCATGGGCGTGGGTGTGCTCATGAGGGTGGTCGTGGGGCTGATCTTGTCCGTGATCATGTCCCTCGATCTTCGTTTCACCTTGGCCGCAGCCGCAGACGGTACACATTTCGGTTCTCCTTCAATGAATCGCCAGTGGCGGATCGCGATTTGCGACCGACCAGCCGCTATTCCACCAGCAAATCCTTGACCCGCATCTCGGTGCCCCCGGTGGTCTGCACCTGGTAGCCGCCGCACTTGGGGCAGGCATCGTACAGGGCCTCGATGATCACGGTTTCGCCGCAATCCAGGCAGAAGCCGCGGCCGGGCAGCTTTTCCAGTTCCACCCGGGCGCCGTCGGCCACCCCGCCCTTGAGCACCACGTCCAGGCAAAACGTGAGGGCGTCCGCTTCCACGCCGGACAGGGCGCCGATCTCCAGGCGCACTTCCTTGACCCGCTTGAAGCCCTGGCTGCGGGCCGCGTCCTCGACGATCTGGAGGATGCCTTCCGCGAGCGACATTTCATGCATCGATCACCTCTGAACCATAGTCCACGCACGGCATCGGCGTGGTGCGGCACTCTGCTTTCGGGTGCATGTCGTATCGGACCGTTCCCGCCGTGGCGAGTTGCGGTGGCCTCGGCGGCGGCCGGCGCCGCATGCCGCACCGCAACATGATGCCTCATTCCAGCCATTTTCGTCCCGATACCGCCATGTCCGGCGCGAACCGGTACACCAGGGGCACGCCGGAGGGGATTTCGAGCCGTTCCATTGCCGCCGGTGTGAGTCCGTCCAGGTGCATGACCAGGGCGCGCAGGGTATTGCCGTGGCTGACCACCAGCAGCCGGCGCCCGGCGGCGATGCGCGGCAGAAGCGATTCATGCCAGTAGGGCAGGGCGCGCCGCTGACAGTCGGACAGGCTCTCGCCCGCCGGCAGCAAGGCGGGGTCCAGGCCGGCGTAGCGGGGATCGTGGCGCGGGTGGCGGGGATCGTCGGGAGCGACTTGCGGCGGCGGGTCGAGATAGCCGCGCCACCAGGCCCGCGAGCGTGCCTCGCCCCAGGCGGTGAAGATGGCCTTTTTGTTCATGCCCTGCAGGGCGCCGTAATGGCGCTCGTTGAGCCTCCAACTGGACTCGATGGGCGCCGGCCCGGTGACCGCCAGCACTGCGAGGGCGGTCTGGCGGGCGCGGCGCAGGGCCGAGACGTGCGCCTCGTCAAAGCGGAAGCCCGCCCGGACGAGCACGTGGCCGGCCCGCTCCGCCTCGTCGATACCCACGCCGGACAGGGGGATGTCGGTCCAGCCGGTGAAGCGGTCGTGCAGGTTCCAGGCGCTGTGGCCGTGGCGCAGCAGGACGACCCACGAACCGGCCGCCGTTGCCCTCATTCCGGCGCTTCCACCAAGACGTGCGCCAGATGGTGGCGGTCGGCCCAGCGTTCCAGGTGCCAACCGTGGGCATCCGCGTGGAACCAGTTCAGGGCGCAGTTGGGGATGTCGAAATCGCGCGGCGTTTCCAGGGGACGGCCCGTGGCCCGGCGGTACAGGATGTCCAGCACGCCGCTGTGGCTCACCGCCAGGATGGTCTGCCCGGTATGGTGGCGGGTCAGCCACTCGATGCCGTCCACCACCCGCCGGGCGAAGCCGCGCAGGCTTTCGCCGGTCTCGAAATCGTAATCCGGGTCGCGGGCCAGGTAGAGGGCGTGGGCGGCGGGGTGCGATCGGGCGGCCTCGGCTGCGGTGCGGCCCTGGAACAGGCCGTAGTGCCGTTCGCGCAACTGGGGCAGGGGCCTGACTTCATGCCCTTCCCGCTCGGCGATGTAGCGCGCGGTGTCCAGGGCGCGGGCCAGGTCGCTGCTATAGACGGCAGCGAAGCGGTGGTGGGCGGCGTTGTAGGACATGGCCAGGGCCTGGGCGCGGCCGGTGGCGTTGAGGGGGATGTCGGTATGGCCCTGGATGCGTTTTTCCAGGTTCCAGTCGGTTTCCCCGTGGCGGACGATGCAAAGGCGGGTGGTCATGGCAATGGATGGCCGGTGTCCATGGGCAGGCTCGGGTTCAGGGCCGTTTGGCCGATTCGGGCGGGTGGTGGAAAGCGGCGCGGGGCTGCGGGATTAGGTACAGGATGGACATCCGGTTCATCCCGTCCGTGCCCAGCCCGTTTGCCGCTCCCACTCTGCCAGGGTGAGGTCGGACAGTCGCTCGAAATCGCCACCCGGCACCGCCCGGCGCGCCAGGACCAGGTAGGGCGCCACGGCCAGGGCGATGCCCAG
>DEQR01000011.1:1112-17638 GCA_002360535.1 Thiobacillus sp. UBA3361 | reverse complement strand
TTCTTCTGGTGCAGTCCGGCACCCTCAAGCGCGGTGACATGATGTTGGCCGGCACCGCCTTCGGTAAGGTGCGCGCCATGCTGGACGAGGACGGCAAGCCGGTGCAGGAGGCCGGACCCTCGATTCCGGTCGAGATCCAGGGCCTGTCCGAGGTGCCTGCTGCCGGCGAGGACGTGATGGTCCTGCCCGACGAGCGCAAGGCGCGCGAGATTGCCCTGTTCCGGCAGGGCAAGTTCCGTGACGTGAAGCTGGCCCGCCAGCAGGCCGCCAAGCTGGAGAACATGTTCGAGCAGATGGGCGAGGGCGAGGTCAAGTCCCTGCCGCTGATCCTCAAGGCCGACGTGCAGGGTTCCTACGAGGGTTTGGCGCACGCCTTGCAGAAGCTGTCCACCGACGAGGTGAAGGTGAACATCATCCACTCCGCGGTGGGTGCCATCTCCGAATCGGACGTCAACCTGGCCATCGCCTCCGGCGCGGTGATCATCGGCTTCAACGTGCGCGCCGATGCCCAGTCCCGTAAGCTGGCCGAGTCCTCGGGCGTGGATCTGCGCTACTACAACATCATCTACGAGGCCGTGGATGACGTGAAGGCGGCCCTGTCCGGCCTACTGTCGCCGGAGAAGAAGGAAAACATCACCGGCCTGGCCGAGATTCGCCAGGTGTTCCGCATCTCCAAGGTGGGCGCGGTGGCCGGTTGCATGGTCCTGGACGGCATCATCAAGCGCAACGCGCGGGTGCGCGTGCTGCGTGACAACGTGGTGGTCCACGACGGCGAGCTGGAATCGCTGAAGCGCTATAAGGACGACGTGCGCGAGGTCAAGGAAGGCTTCGAGTGCGGTCTGAACCTGAAGAACTTCAACGACATCCAGGAAGGTGACCACTTGGAGTGCTACGAGGTCGTGGAAGTCGCCAGGACACTCTGAAAATAGCGGTCAATATTCAGCTATCAGCGTTCAGCTTGGTGTTTGGCTGGCGCGGATGCGCCAGCGTTGTTGTAGCTGATGGCTGACCGCTGAAAGCTGATAGCTACAAATGTCCCACATCAATCCCCGCGCCCGGCGCATCGCCGAGCAAATCCGCGCCGAGTTGGCCGACATCCTGCGCCGCGAACTGAAGGACCCGCGCGTGCATGACGTCACCCTCACCTCCGTCGAGGTGACTTCGGACCTGGAGCACGCCAAGGTCTGGTTCACCCTGCTGACCGGCGATCGGGACGAGGTGCGCAAGGCGCTTGGCCATGCCGCGGGTTTCCTGCGTACCGAGCTGTCGCACCGCATGCGCTTGCGTAGCGTGCCCAAGCTGGTGTTCGCCTACGACGAGTCTGTGGAGCGCGGCGCCTACCTGAGCGAGCTCATCGACCGCGTCGTGGCGGAAGACAAACAACATCCCCAGGATGATGAAACGCAAGGTTGACGGGGTGCTATTGCTGGACAAACCGGCTGGCATCACCTCCAACCTTGCGCTGCAAAAGGTCCGCCGCCTCTACCGCGCCGAGAAGGGCGGCCACACCGGCACCCTGGACCCCTTCGCCACCGGCCTGCTGCCCATCTGCCTGGGCGAGGCCACCAAGTTCTCGCAGTACCTGCTCGACGCGGACAAGGTGTATCTGGCCGAGGTCCGGCTGGGTATCCGCACCGCGACTGCCGACCCCGAGGGCGACATCCTGGAAACACGGCCTGTCCATGTGGACGAAAGCCAGGTGAGGGAAGTCGTGCCGCGCTTCACGGGCGAATTGAGCCAGCTGCCGCCCATGTATTCCGCCCTCAAGCATGCCGGCAAACCCCTGTACAAATATGCGCGCGAAGGGGTGGAGATCCCCCGCGAGCCGCGCAGGGTGATGGTCCACGCTATCGATATGCTCGGGATTCACGACGGGGTGTTGCGCCTGCGCGTGCACTCCGGCAAGGGCCTGTATGTCCGCACACTGGCGGAGGAGATCGGCGCGGCTCTGGGCTGCGGTGCGCATCTGCAGGCCCTTCGGCGCGAGGCCGTCGGCGGCCTGAATATCGCCGACGCAGTCGGGCTGGACCGCCTGGCCGCCATGGAAGAGGCGGAACGGGATGCACGATTGCGTCCGGCAGACAGCTTGCTGAACAAGCTGCCTGTGCTGCCCCTGGATATCGACGCCGCCTGGCAGTTATGCCATGGCCAGCCGATTTGGCGGGCCGGACTCAAGGTCGGCGAGACCTTGCGCGCCTATGCCCCGGACGGTCGTTTCCTGGGCGTGGTCCAAGTGGACGATGAAGGCCGCGCCGCGCCGCGCCGGCTGGTGGCCGAACGCCCGTAGCGGAGCGACGACGACACAGCAATGAATTGCTTGAGATTTCCCCCTTTTAGCCAGTAAAATCCGCGTTTTTCCATCGGAGTCTGAACCATGTCCATCTCCACAGCCCAAAAGGCGGACATCCTCAAGGATTACGGCCGCAAGCCCGGCGACACCGGCTCTCCCGAAGCCCAGGTTGCCCTGCTTACCGCCCGCATCAACGACCTGACCGGCCATTTCAAGGCCCACGTCAAGGATCACCACTCCCGCCGCGGCTTGCTGAAGATGGTTTCCCGCCGCCGCCGCCTGTTGGATTATCTGAAGTCCCGCAACACCGACGCCTACCGCCAACTCATCGAGCGGCTCGGTCTGCGCAAGTAAACGCCCTACGCCCTCGGTGAGGGCAATGTGCGGCCCGATGTCGGGCCGCTTGGGATGTAACGCCGCGAAAACCAATGAGGTCACAGTGAACCCAGTCAAGAAACAGTTTCAGTACGGTCGCCATACGGTGACCCTGGAAACGGGCGAGATCGCCCGCCAAGCCGCCGGCGCCGTGATGGTGAACATGGACGACACCGTGGTGCTGGTGACCGCCGTGGCCAAGAGCGAAGTCAAACCCGGCCAGGACTTTTTCCCGCTGACTGTGGATTACCAGGAAAAAACCTACGCGGCCGGCCGCATCCCCGGTGGTTTCTTCAAGCGCGAAGGCAAGCCCTCCGAGAAGGAAATCCTCACCTGCCGCCTGATCGACCGCCCCATCCGCCCCCTGTTCCCGGATGGCTTTTTCAACGAGGTGCAGATCATCGCCACGGTGATGTCCCAGAACCCCGAGGTGGACGCGGACATCCCCGCCATGCTGGGGGCGTCGGCCGCCCTGATGCTGGCCGGCGTGCCCTTCAACGGCCCCATCGGCGCCGCCCGGGTGGGCTACATCGATGGCCAGTACGTGCTCAGCCCAACCCTGTCTGAATTGAAGACCTCCGATCTGGACCTGGTGGTCGCCGGTACCGACCAGGCCGTGCTGATGGTGGAATCCGAGGCCAACATGCTGCCCGAGGACGTGATGTTGGGTGCCGTGGTGTTCGGTCACGAGCAGATGCAGGTGGCCATCGACGCCATCAACGAACTGGCTGACGAGGCCGGCAAGGACGCCTGGGAATGGACCGCCCCCGAGCCCCCCGCCGAGATCGTCAACCGCATGAACGACCTGGCCGCCGAGGCCCTGTCCATGGCCTACTCCATCCGCCAGAAGCAGGCCCGGGTGCACGCCGTGGACGAGATCCGCAACCGGGTGTTCGCCGAGATGATCAGCGAGGACATGGACACCACCCAGGCCAACGTCATCAAGGACATGTTCCACGCCTTGGAGGCGCGCGTGGTGCGTGGCCGCATCCTGGCCGGCGAGCCGCGCATCGACGGTCGCGACACCCGCACCGTGCGCCCGATCACCATCCGCACCGGCGTGCTGCCGCGCACCCACGGTTCAGCCCTGTTCACCCGCGGCGAGACCCAGGCCCTGGTGGTCACCACCCTGGGCACCGGCCGCGACGAGCAGATCATTGACGCCCTGACCGGTGAGTACACCGACCGCTTCATGCTGCACTACAACATGCCGCCCTACGCCACCGGCGAGACCGGCCGCGTGGGCAGCCCGAAGCGGCGCGAGATCGGGCACGGCCGTCTGGCCAAGCGGGCCCTGCTGGCCTGCCTGCCCAGCAAGGAAGAATTCGGCTACACCCTGCGCGTGGTCTCCGAGATCACCGAATCCAACGGCTCCAGCTCCATGGCCTCGGTGTGCGGCGGCAGCCTGTCGCTGATGGATGCCGGCGTGCCCATGAAGGCCCACGTGGCGGGCATCGCCATGGGTCTGATCAAGGAAGGCAACCGCTTCGCGGTGCTCACCGACATCCTCGGCGACGAGGACCACCTGGGCGACATGGACTTCAAGGTGGCCGGCACCACCGAGGGCGTCACCGCCCTGCAGATGGACATCAAGATCGAGGGCATCACCAAGGAAATCATGCACGTGGCCCTGACCCAGGCGCGCGAGGCGCGACTGCACATCCTCAATCTGATGCAGCAGGCCGAAGCCGCGCCCCACGAGATGAGCCAGTACGCGCCGCGTATCATCACCATCAAGATCAACCCGGAGAAGATCCGCGACGTGATAGGCAAAGGCGGCGCGGTGATCCGCGCGCTCACCGAAGAGACCGGCACCCAGATCGATATCGAGGACGACGGTACCGTCAAGATCGCCTGTACCAGCACCGAGGCGGGCGAAGCGGCCAAACGGCGCATCGAGGACATCACCGCCGAGGTGGAAGTGGGCCGTGTTTATGACGGTACCGTGCTGAAGATTCTCGACTTCGGCGCCATCGTCAACATCCTGCCCGGCAAGGACGGCCTGTTGCACATCTCCCAGATCGCCCACGAGCGGGTGAACACCGTGGCCGAGCATGTCAAGGAGGGTCAGGCGGTGCGCGTCAAGGTGCTGGAAGCCGACGACAAGGGCCGCGTGCGCCTGTCGATGAAGGCCCTGATCGAGCCGCCGGCGAAGGAACCGGCGCCTGCCGGCGAGTCCACCGGGGAGTAAACGGCGGCAAAGTCATGAAAAAAGCGGCCGGATAGGCCGCTTTTTTCATCCGTGCGAGGCTTGTCGAAGGCTTAGTCAGCCATCTTCGGGCCGCTGCTGAACAGATCGGTGAATTGCTGCCACCAGCGGCGCCTGTTCTGCGGCACGGCATGCGATGGCGTCAGATCGGAGGGCGGCATGCGGCTGATGATCCAGCCGGGCAGTACCCGTTCCTTGCCGGAGCCGCCGCAGACACTGCCCAGGTTGTTGGGGTCGTAAATCTTGATAAGGCTGGGATTGTCCACATCATCCGCATAGACGATGCCGCAGTAGTCTTCCTCGTGTTCCCGGCGCAACAGGTCATGAATGTGCTGCAGGAAGGCTTCGACCTGTGGTGCATCGGCGGGGACCAGTGGGCGGTTTTCCCCAACCGCGTAGAGAAACCAGCCTGCGTTGGGATCCAGCTTGTTCCAGAAGGTCTCGAGTTGTGTCCAGGACAGGATGCTGAACAACCTGCCATCGAAGACCGCGTCAAAATCGCGGTTGCGTTCAGGCAGGACGGTTTCTGGGGCAAACGCGGTGACCGACATGATGCGCTGGGAAAGAGGTGGGTGGGAGGCAAGATTCTAGCCCCTTTGGTAATGATGTAAATCTTTGATTCGAGGATATTCATGTTGCGTGCACTGCTTTTCGACGTGGATGGCACACTCGCCGATACGGAGCGGGACGGCCATCGGGTGGCTTTCAACGCCGCGTTCCGGGAGTTCGGTTTGGATTGGCAATGGGACGTTCCCCTGTATGGGCAACTGCTGGCGGTGACCGGCGGCAAGGAACGGATGAAATACTATGTGGACCGGTTCCGGCCCGACTATACGCGGCCCGAGGATTTCGACGACCTGGTGGCGCAGTTGCACAAGGCCAAGACCGTCCATTACACCCGCATGCTCGCCGAGGGCGGCATCCCACTGCGACCGGGCGTCAAGCGCCTGCTGACCGAGGCGCGCGAAGCGGGCCTGATCCTGGGTGTGGCCACCACCACCACGCCGGAGAACGTGACGGAACTGCTGCGTCACAGTCTGGCCGAGGATGGACCAGAGTGGTTTGCCGTGATTGCGGCCGGCGACATCGTGCCGGCCAAGAAACCGGCTCCGGACATCTATACCTGGGCGATGGAAAACCTTGGCTTGGCAGCGGATGAGTGCCTGGCCTTCGAGGATTCGGAAAACGGCATTCGCGCTTCCCTCGGGGCGGGACTCAAGACGGTCATCACCGTCAACGACTACACCCGCGCGCACGATTTCACCGGCGCCTTGGCCGTGCTGAGCGATCTGGGCGAGCCCAACAGTCCCTACACACGGTTGGACGGCGCGGGGGCCGGAGAACAGGGCATGTTGGATCTGGCCCGGCTGCGGGCCTGGTTCGGATAAGCCTGTATTCGCCTTAAGCGCCGGGCGCCGGTTGATGCATCTGCGCCGCGTGCAGGGTGTTCTGCAACAGGGTGGCCACGGTCATCGGCCCGACGCCGCCCGGCACCGGCGTGATCCAGGCGGCCCGCTCGGCAGCGGCGGCGAACTCCACGTCACCGACCACCCGTCCGTCATCCAGCCGGTTGATGCCCACGTCGATCACCAGGGCGCCGTCTCGAATCCAATCGCCCCTCACCAATTCCGGCCGTCCCACCGCCGCCACAAGCACCTCGGCGCGCCTCACGTGCGCCGCCAGATCACGGGTTGCGCTGTGGCAGACGGTCACGGTGCAATTGGCCATCAGCAATTCCAGGGCCATCGGCCGGCCGACGATGTTGGATGCCCCCACCACCACCGCCTCCCGGCCATTAAGATCCTCGCCGGTGGTGGCCAACAGCTTCATCACCCCATAGGGCGTGCAGGGCCGCAGGGTCGGCATGCGCACCAGCAGGCGGCCGATGTTGTAGGGATGAAAGCCGTCCACGTCCTTGGCCGGACGAATCCGTTCCACGACCAGTTCCGAATTGATATGGGGCGGTAGCGGCAGTTGCACCAGGATGCCATCCACCGCCGGGTCGTCATTCAGGCGGTCGATCAGGGCCAACAATGCGTCCTGGGATGTGTCCGCCGGCAGGTTATGCGCCAAGTCCCGCACCCCGACCGTCTCACAGGCCCGGCGCTTGTTGCGCACATAGAGGGACGAGGCGGCGTTGTCCCCGAGCAGGATGACGGCCAGGCCGGGTGCATCGAAACCCGCGGCGAGGCGGGCGTCCACCTGCCGTCGGAGGTCCTGCAAGAGGTTGGCGGCGATGGTCTTTCCGTCCAGGATGCGTGCGGTCATGATGCGGTCTGGGAATGAATTGGCGAACGCCCAAATATTAACCGACGGCGCGCATGGCAGATTGCGTTTTGCGGGGCTGCTGGCTAGAATGCCCGCCTTTCGGGGTGTAGCGCAGCCCGGTAGCGCGCTTGCTTTGGGAGCAAGATGTCGGAGGTTCGAATCCTCTCACCCCGACCAGCAAGCGCAGACCGGGCAGCACAGCTTCGAAAGCCCGCAGGAATCTGCCCGTAGCTCAATTGGATAGAGCACCAGCCTTCTAAGCTGGGGGTTACAGGTTCGATCCCTGTCGGGCAGGCCAGTTACCCGGTGGCGGTGGTAGCTCAGTTGGTAGAGCACTGGATTGTGGCTCCAGGTGTCGTGGGTTCGATTCCCATCCATCGCCCCATCTTTCCCGAAGCAATTGCCCGTGTTCCTATTTCTTTGTTCAATGGCAGTTGCTTGAACAGCGGGCCGCATCTCTAAGCGGGAACCGGGTTGGTATGGATGGACCATGCCCAGGCGTATCCGATGTCATGTGTCTGTAAACATTACTTAAGGCCGTGTACTATCCGTACACTTTGCATTCCACACGAGTGGATTTTTCCTGGAGGAGAGTTATGAAACTGAACATCCTGGCCGTCGGAGTTGCGGCCGCGCTGTCGATGGTTGCATTGTCAGCTCACGCAACCAACGGTTATTTTTCCCATGGCTATGGGATGAAATCCAAGGGGATGGGGGGCGCTTCCACCGCACGTACGGACGATGCCTTTGGAGGGGCGAACAACCCTGCGAGTATGGTGTGGGTGGGCAATCGAATCGACGCAGGTATGGATCTCTTCAGCCCCATCCGTTCGGCTTCACGTACTGGAAGTGCTAACGGTATTGATAGCAGCGCAGATAGCGATAAGGAACTGTTCGGCATCCCCGAGTTTGGCTACAACAGAATGCTTAAGCCCGACCTATCGGTGGGTGTAACCGTATATGGTAATGGGGGTATGAATACGGATTATCCGGCTAATAAGATTACCAGCGTTGCAGGCAGTGGCCTGTGTAATTTCTTCCAGACTGGCGCTGCGGGTGCTGGCACTGCCGATTACAACATGCTTTGCGGCAACCAGTCCTTGGGTGTGGACCTTGTGCAATTGATCATTGCGCCTACTGTTTCCTATAAAATCAATGAAAAGCATTCCGTTGGTGTTTCTCCGCTGATTGGCTACCAGCAATTCGAGGCCTACGGATTGAATGCGTTCCTTGGCATGTCTAGCGACGCAACCTCAGTTACCGACAGAAAGACGGATAGTGCGCTAGGTGTTGGGGTCCGTTTCGGCTGGTTGAGCAAAATAACCGACAATGTCACTGTTGGTGCCGCGTATGCATCCAAGATCGATATGGACAAACTTGAGAAGTATCAAGGCCTGTTTGCGGAGCAGGGTGATTTCGATATACCGGCCAATTATTCTCTGGGCATTTCAATCAAGGCAACGCCCAAAGTCACCGTGGCCTTGGATTATCAGCGCATCGAATATAGCGATGTGAACTCTGTGGCCAACCCCAGTACCAATGCTGCAGCGCTTGGTGCAAATGCTGGCCGTGGTTTCGGTTGGTCTGATATGGATATTTGGAAGCTCGGTATCGAATACGTCCATAACAAGCAATGGACCTTCCGCGGTGGGTATAGCCACGCTGATCAGCCCATCTCTGCCAGGGATGTGACTTTCAATATTTTGGCCCCCGCAGTGATTGAGGATCACGTCACTCTAGGATTCACCTATACCCTGGCATCAGGAAATGAGCTTACGGTCTCATATATGCATGCATTTGAAAACTCGGTAACGGGTTCCTCGTTGTTTACGGCTCTGGGCGCAGGGGCATCGGGTAACGAAACCATTAAAATGCATCAGGATTCCATTGGTATTGCATACAGTTGGAAAATGTAATCCAACTTTTCTTCCAAAAAAGCCGGGCATGCCCGGCTTTTTTTGAGCATCGCAGATGCGTTTATGTTCCTTTTCTGACTGTTTTCCCTTTGCTGGACTTCAACCCCACCGGCGTCAATCCATACGTCCAATGCTTTCTCCAGGCCGCGTGCACGGCGCTGGGATATTGCGGCTGGCCCAGGCTGCCGTTGTAGCGGCCCAGGGCGCGGTATAGATCGCCCCGTTCGATATCCAAGTAGTGGCGCAGGATGGTGCAGCCATAGCGCAGGTTGGTGCGCAGGTGAAACAGGTTGTGGTCGCGGGTGCCGATGACGTCGGCCCAGAAGGGCATGATCTGCATGAACCCCCGCGCGCCCACGCTGGAGACGGCATATTTCCGGAAGCCGCTTTCCACTTCCATGAGGCCCAGGATCAGTTCAGGGTCGAGGCCGGCGCGTGTGGCTTCGTAATGGACGGTCTTGAGCAGGTCCAGTCGGACAACCTCGTCAGGGACATAGCGGATCAGGCGATCCGACATCTCAGCCACCCACGCGCTCAGGTAGGGGTCCCGGTCATATAGGTCGCTGTTGATGGGGGCGTCGGCCACGGCCTTGGACATGCGCGCCTTGACGCTGGCGGCCAGGGGTTCGTATTTTTGGGCGCCAGCCCAGGCGGAGAGGCTGACGGACAGGGTCAGGCACGCCCCAAGAAGAGACGCGCTGACGAACCGGCGGACAACGGTGTGGCGAATGTCGTCACCCTGGCGCATGCCGGACACCCGGATATTCGCCATCCCGTACCCTGGCGTCATACATGGCGTTGGCCTGTGAAGGCCGTTCATGCGGTGTTTCGACATGCCTTTACACGTTCCTCGATGTGGCGGGCTGCTTCATTTTGAGCAATTTTCGTGCCGCTGGGGTCGGTTCGGGCCTGGTATTCCAGCATCCCTTCCTTTAGGCCGCGGTCGCTGACCACCACCCGGTGGGGGATGCCGATCAGTTCCATGTCTGCGAACATGACGCCGGGGCGTTCGTCCCGGTCGTCCAGCAGTACATCGATATCGGCAGCTTTCAGGGAATCATAAAGGGCATCCGTGACTGCCCTGACTTCGGCGCTGCGGCCGTAGCCCAGGGGAACGATGGCCAGTTCGTAGGGGGCCAAGGCCTGCGGGAAGAGGATGCCGCGCTCGTCGTTGCCCTGTTCGATGGCGGCGCCGACGATGCGAGAGACACCGATGCCGTAGCAGCCCATGATCATGGTGCGGCTCTTGCCCTGCTCGTCCAAAACCTGAGCGCCCATGGCCTGGGAGTATTTGCTGCCCAGCTTGAAGATGTGGCCCACCTCGATGCCCCGGCAGATGTCCAGGGTGCCCTTGCCGTCCGGCGAGGGGTCGCCGGCCACGGCGTTGCGGATGTCCACTGTTTCAGGCTCGGGCAGGTCGCGAGCGAAATTGACTCCCGTCAGGTGATAGCCGTCTTCGTTGGCGCCGCAGACGAAATCGGCCAGCTTGGCCACCGAGCGGTCGGCGAAGATGGGCATGCGCAGGCCGATGGGTCCCAGGGAGCCGGGGCCGCAACCCACAGCGGCGCGAATTTCGGCATCGCTGGCAAACTCGATCGGGTTCATCACGCCGGGCAGTTTCCCGGCCTTGATCTCGTTGAGCACATGGTCGCCGCGCACCAGCAGGGCCACCAGCTTGTTTTCGCTGTCATCGGCGCCGCGCACGATGAGGGTCTTCACGACCTGCCCGGGGGGTACCTTCAGGTAGGCGGTGACTTCCTCGATGCTGTGCTGTCCGGGGGTAGGCACCTTCTGCATGCCGGCGCCGGCCGGCGGACGGGGTTCGGCGGGCGCCAAGGCCTCGGCCATTTCCACGTTGGCCGCGTAGTCCGAATCGGGGCAGAAGGCGATGGCGTCCTCGCCCGAGTCTGCCAGGACGTGGAACTCATGGGAGCCGGAGCCGCCGATGGCGCCGGTGTCCGCCGCCACGGCGCGGAACTTGAGGCCCAGGCGGGTGAAGATGCGCGAGTAGGCCCGGTACATGACCTGGTAGGTGGCATCCAGGCTGTCCGCGTCCATGTGGAAGGAATACGCGTCTTTCATGACGAACTCCCGTGCCCGCATGACGCCGAAGCGGGGCCGGATCTCGTCCCGGAACTTGGTCTGGATCTGGTAGAAGTTGATCGGCAACTGCTTGTAGCTGCGCAGTTCCTTGCGGCCGATGTCGGTGATCACTTCCTCGTGGGTGGGGCCGAAGCAGAAGTCACGCTGGTGGCGGTCCTTTATCTTCAGCATCTGCGGCCCGAAGACTGCCCATCGGCCGCTCTCTTGCCACAGTTCGGCGGGTTGCACGGCGGGCATCAGCACCTCTATGGCGCCGGCGCGGTTCATCTCCTCGCGTACGATGGCCTCCACCTTGCGCAGGATGCGCAGACCCAGGGGCATCCATGTGTACAGGCCGGAACCCAGACGGCGGATGAGTCCGGCGCGCAACATCAGCTTGTGGCTGATCAGTTCGGCCTCGGCGGGGGCCTCCTTGCTGGTGGACAGGAAGAACTGGGAGACGCGCATGATAGGCTTGGGAGGTTGAAAGCAAGCATATTAGCAAATGCGCCTATTCTCCCGTCATCGCAGGGCGGGCCGAGACACGGTGGAGATCAGCGAGAAGAACGGCATTCGCTTCCTGCATCTGGGCGGGCCGGCCGTGCAAAGTGCCATGCGCATCCGCGAGCCCTTCGCCCTGGAACTGGAATACACCCGCGCCATGCTGGCCTTCGTCCTGTTCCACCCGGCACCCCGGGAGATCGTGCTGCTGGGTCTGGGGGGCGGGTCCATCGCCAAATTCATTCACCGTTTCCTGCCCGACAGCCGGCTGACCGCCCTGGAGATCAATCCGGAGGTGGTGGCCGCGGCACGCAGCAATTTCCTACTGCCGGCCGACGATGAACGGTTGCATGTGTTGACCGGGGACGGCGCGGCTTACATCGGCGGCCACGGCGCCGAGCTGGACGCACTGCTGGTGGATGCCTACGACGCCCATCGCATCGTCGAGGCCCTGGCGACGCTGGATTTCTATCGGGACTGCCTGCGCGCGCTGCGGTCGGGGGGGGTGGCCCTGTTCAACCTCTGGGGGTCGGACAAGCATTATCAGGCCTATCTGGAACGCATCGAGGCCGCCTTCGGCGGACGGGTGCTGCTGCTGCCCGCGGAGAAGAAAGGCAACATCATCGTGCTGGCCTTTACCGAGCCCATGCCCGACCTGAGCTTCGCCGTGCTGACCCGCGCCGCCCGGCTGTGGGAAGGCGCATTGGGGGTGGAGTTCCCCCGTTTCCTGGAACGCATGCGCAGTTTCAATCCCTGCCAGAACGATCGTTTCGGCGTTTGAGGACGGGGAGTCCCGCCATCGCGGGGCCGCCCGTCGCGAATTTCGACTGCCCGATCAATGCTTTGCAAGGCCATGGATAGGGTGGGAGAATGGCAGCAGTTCAGCAATATTTCAGGTGCGGCCATGATCGACAAGGATGGATATCGGCCGAACGTCGGAATTGTCATCTGCAACACCCGTAACGAGGTGTTCTGGGGCAAGCGTGTCAGGCAGAACTCCTGGCAGTTTCCCCAGGGCGGCATCAAGTCGGGGGAGAACCCGGAAGCGGCCATGTACCGGGAGTTGCAGGAAGAAGTGGGCCTCATGCCCCAGCACGTCCAGATACTGGGGCGCACGCGCAACTGGTTGCGCTACGACGTGCCCAGGGAATGGGTGCGGCGCGAATGGCGCGGCCACTATCGGGGCCAGAAACAGATCTGGTTCCTGCTGCGCCTGACCGGCCGGGACAGCGATGTCTGCCTGCGGGCCAGCAGCCATCCCGAGTTCGATGCCTGGCGCTGGAGCGGGTATTGGGATCCCGTCGCGGCCGTCGTTGAATTCAAGCAGCAGGTCTATCGTTCGGCCCTGGAAGAACTGGAACGATATCTGTCCTCCGACAGTCTGCCCAGGCTGCGTCATCCCTATCTGCAATCTCAGCGCCATTACGGCAATCGCCCCTGAAGGGCGCGCGCCGTCCGGGAGTCCGCCCATGACCCGCCCATACCACACCTTGCCCGTTTCGCCTCTGCAGAAGAACGCCACATTCCTTAAGCCCCGGCAGATGATGCCGGATCAGGTCGGTCTGGACGAACCCGCCATCAGCGTGATGACCGACTTCTCGGTGGTGACCGCCTACACCATCTTCGCCCTGGAAACCATCGAGGACGCACGGGCGAAGATGATCCACCGAGGGGTGCGGCTGCTGCTGGTGGTGGATGAGCAGAACCATATCCTGGGCCTGATCACCGCCACCGACCTGACCAGCGAGAAGCCCATGCAGATCATCCAGACCCAGGGCATCCGCCACAGCGATGTCATGGTCAAGGACATCATGACCCCCCGCGAACGTCTCGAGGTGTTGTGCATGGATGACGTACAGAAGGCCTCGGTGGGCGACGTCGTGCAGACCATGCAGGCGCAGGGCCGCCAGCATGCCCTGGTGATCGACCGGCTGCCCGATCGGTCGCAAATCCTGCGCGGCATGTTCTCCGCATCCCTGCTCGGCCGCATGCTGGGTACGCCCTTGCAGACCATGGCCGTGGCGCGCACCTTCGCCGACATCGGCTCGCAGCTGAACGACTAGGGCAGGGTCGAGGCGGTGAAGCTCGCGTTTGCTCAGACTCGAGACTTGGCCGGCGGTCCGTTTCTGGAGCACGGTGAGCCGCTCTGGAAAAGGGTTCCCAAGCGTGACCGCGACGGTAAGCCATATTGCGATTTCATGATGCTCGCGCCGGGTCTCAACACGCGCTCCGCGGAAGAAATCGAGGCGGCGCTGGTCCTGGTGCGGGGAGTCCTGGAAGGGTTCCGCGACCGGGTGGTGTTCGCGGATTTCAACCTGAACATGAATGTGTTGTGGGTGTCCTACGAATACCGGCCGGGATTGATGGCGCAAATGGTCGCCGTCTTGCGAGCCAGGGTGCCGATGTTGCGGCTCGTGGCGCATAATCCGGAGGCCTGACGGGCACGGTCGGCGGCGTTGACCCTGATGTATCTCATTCGGTCGGGTCTATCTGGGCGAACAATGAAATTCATGGACATATCCTCTTGGGGCAGAGATGCGCCACGCAGCGGCCAGCACGCCCGGCTCCTGCTGGCGTGCGTCGCGCTCTGGCTGCTGGCGAAGGCGGGCACGCCTCTGGCGGAAACGGCTAAGCCGGAGGCGACTCCGCCGGCCCCACCAATCGCGTTGTACCAGCCTGTGTCCGCGCCCATCGCGCCCAGGGTTTTGCTCTATTTCCCGTTCCTGCCTGTGCCCGGTGTGCCGCCCCAGGCATTGCCGCCGGCTCCGCCCTATTTCTGGCCGTTCCCGATCCTGGTGATCATGCCGCCGACAACGGTCGCGTCCACCCAGCCCGCCCAGCCTGCAGGGGCTGAAGCCGCACTGCCGACCCTCGCCGCTCCGGCGGTGGCCCCTACGCCCATGGCCGATCCCGCCGCCGCCAACCGACCCGGCCCGGCAGCCGGTGCGCCACCGCACGGGGCCATTCCCCCAGCCGTTGAGGGAGTGCCCGCGGCACCCGCCGCGACGGTGGGAAAAAAAGCCATGACAGCTCCCGTCCCGGAAGCGAAACCTTCCGCCCCTCTGTCGATGACGCCTGCCAGGCCGGAAGCCGTCGCTAAACCCAAACCGGCAACCAGGGATGCCAAGAAGAAGGCCCGCAAGCTTTGCTGGAAGGATGGCCGCCTGGACGTCTGCAAGTAGGGCCTGGCCATCCGGACAATACCCAATTAAAATATTCAAGTATTTATCCGGCAGCCGGCCCGGGGAACAAGGTGGGATCGTGGGCGGTCGTCAAGCGCATGGTGTGCTTGAAACCGGCCGATTCGGCACCACCTTGCAGTTCACCTATGGCCCGGATGCATCGGGCGGCCCCCTATTTTTTAACTTACCGAGGTCAACCATGTCGGTTTCCGAACTGCAAGTGCAAACGGCACTCAAGGATCTGATCGATCCCAACACCCAGAAAGATTTCATCACCAGCAAGTCCGCCCGCAGCATCAAGGTAGAGGGTGGCAACGTGACCCTCGATGTGGTGCTGCCTTATCCGGCCAAGATGGTCCAGGGGCAGATCAAGGCCATGGTGGAGGACAAGGTCCGCACGGTGGAGGGGGTGACCGGCGTGACCGCGAACGTGACCTGGAAGGTCGTCGCCCACAGCGTGCAGCGGGGCGTGAAGCTGATCCCCGGGGTGAAGAACATCATCGCCGTGGCCTCCGGCAAGGGCGGCGTGGGCAAATCCACCACCGCCGTGAACCTGGCCCTGGCCCTGTCGGCCGAGGGCGCCAAGGTGGGCATGCTGGACGCCGACATCTACGGTCCTTCCCAGCCCACCATGCTGGGCATCCACGGCCGCCCCGAGTCTCCCGACGGCCAGAACCTGGAACCCATGGTGGGCCATGGCCTTCAGGCCATGTCCATCGGTTTCCTGATCGACGTGGAGACGCCCATGGTGTGGCGCGGCCCCATGGTCACCCAGGCCTTGGAGCAACTGCTCAACAACACCAAATGGAACGATCTGGACTATCTGGTGGTCGATCTGCCCCCGGGTACCGGCGACATCCAGCTGACCCTGGCCCAGCGCGTGCCGGTGACCGGCGCGGTCATTGTCACCACCCCCCAGGACATCGCCTTGATCGACGCCCGCAAGGGCCTGAAGATGTTCGAGAAGGTGGGCGTGCCCATCCTGGGCATCGTCGAGAACATGTCCCTGCACATCTGCTCCAAGTGCGGCCACGAGGAGCGCATCTTCGGCGAGGGCGGCGGGCAACAGATGTGCAAGGACTACGGCGTGGAGTTCCTCGGCGGCCTGCCCCTGGACATCCGCATCCGCGAAGAGACCGACTCCGGCAAACCTACCGTGGTGGCCGAGCCCGAATCCCGCATCGCCGAGATCTACCGGCAGATTGGCCGGCGCGTGGCGGTGAAGGTGGGTGACCTGGCGGTGGACCATTCGTCCAAGTTCCCCAGCATCGTCATTCAGAACACGTGATAGGCGATAGGCGTTAGGCGTAAGGCGTGCAAGAATTCGCCTCGCGCCTAACGCCTCACCCCTCACGCACAATGTCCATCAAATCCGACCGCTGGATCCGCCGCATGGCGGCCGAGTACGGCATGATCGAGCCCTTCGAGCCGGGGCAGGTGAAATCCGTGAACGGCGGCCGGATCGTCTCCTACGGCACCTCCAGCTATGGCTACGACGTGCGCTGTTCCAACGAATTCAAGCTGTTCACCGACATCAACTGCACCATCGTCGATCCCAAGAACTTCGATCCGGCCAGCTTCGTCGAGGTGAAGGGCGACGCCTGCATTATCCCGCCCAACTCCTTCGCCCTGGCGCGCACGGTGGAGTACTTCCGCATCCCCCGCAACGTGCTGGTGGTGTGCCTGGGCAAGAGCACCTACGC
>DEQR01000011.1:0-933 GCA_002360535.1 Thiobacillus sp. UBA3361 | reverse complement strand
CGCTGCGGCATCATCGTCAACGTCACCCCCCTGGAACCCGAATGGGAGGGACACGTGACCCTGGAGTTCTCCAACACCACCCCCCTGCCGGCCAAGATCTACGCCAACGAAGGGGTGGCCCAGATGCTGTTCTTCGAGTCCGACGAGGTGTGCGAGACCTCCTACCGCGACCGGGGCGGCAAATACCAGGGCCAGACCGGCGTGACCCTGCCGAAGATCTAGCAGCCTGCCGGGCTTTCCGCGCAGATTTAACTTTTCCCGTCCGGCGTCGTTCTTATAATCCGCGATCTTTCCAGGGTCTCCACAGGAGGAGCCGGCCATGCGTTTCCGTTTTCCCGTCGTCATCATCGACGAAGACTTTCGCTCCGAGAATCAGAGCGGGCTGAGCATCCGCACCCTGGCCAAGGCCATCGAAGACGAGGGTATGGAGGTGCTGGGGGTGACCAGCTTCGGCGACCTGTCCTCCTTCGCCCAGCAGCAGGCGCGGGCCTCGGCCTTCGTGCTGTCCATCGACGACGAGGAACTGTCCGGCTCGCCGGAGGAGGCCCAGCAGGCCCTGTCCAAGCTGCGCGCCTTCGTGGAAGAAGTGCGTTTCCGCAACGCCGAGATCCCCATCTTCCTGCACGGCGAGACGCGCACCGCGCGGCATATCCCCAACGACATCCTGCGCGAGCTGAACGGCTTCATCCACATGCTGGAGGACACGCCCGAGTTCCTGGCCCGCTACATCGGCCGCGAGGCCAAGGCCTACCTGGATTCCATCGTGCCGCCCTTCTTCCGCGCCCTGACGCATTACGCGGCCGATGGCTCCTACTCCTGGCACTGTCCCGGCCACTCCGGCGGCGTGGCTTTCCTCAAGTCTCCCATCGGCCAGATGTTCCACCAGTTCTTCGGCGAGAACATGCTGCGCGCCGACGTCTGCAACGCGGTGGA
>DEQR01000030.1 GCA_002360535.1 Thiobacillus sp. UBA3361 | reverse complement strand
CATGGCTGTGCAGAGCGTCCCTAACTGCTCGATGGGATCGAGCATCTCAAGGCCAGTGTGCGGGCCAAGGTGTAACACCCATTCCGTGTGATCAAACTGCAGTTCGGTCACACCAAGGCGCACTACAAGGGACTGCCAAAGAACACCGCGCAACTCGTTACCCTGTTTGCCTTGAGCAATCTTCGGATGGTGCGGAAGCGAATTGTGTGGGACGCCGTAGGATGAGTTCGTCCGCAATTCGCCAAAGGACGCGCGAATCCCTGCTATATGACCAGATTAGGACCCGATTCGGGTCATAAGATGCGCATTTCGCCGATTCGTCAAAGCCGCAGGCCTCATTGATCCAATACATGCCTTTGAAGGGTCGTTTGGATATAGCCCCTAACGAGATATCCATATCTGGAATCGAGCGCACCTCAAGGTTCTTTCATCGCCCCTCATGCCATTGTCAAGAGTTATAAGTGGGAGCAGACTGAATCCGACACGCTGGGTGTGGGCCCACAGCCGGCGGCATTCGGATGAGTAGTTGGCAGGCTCAGGAGGAATAGTTATGCTCGGAGGCTGCGGAAACATGGTCGCTCTGGGATTGAGGGTGGTACCCGCGGGTGGCAAGAAAGACCCTTTGAATTTACTATCCCAACGCAAGGACCTAGGGAACCATTGTTCAATTCTTTCTCCCACGGGGAGTGACAAAGAAATCAATGTGTTATGTGTCACATCCGAACACGGCAGCGAATTCACCACCGTTTCCCTAGGGAGGCAAGTATGAAGTTTGGATTTCATTTCTGGCTGTTTGTCCCCTTTGTGCTTTTCTCGGGTGTCAGTAATTTCGCATCTGGGCAAGTTGTATTCCCGGATCCCAAAACGACGTATCTTCTGAGCAATTCATATTTGAAAGAAGATATGGTTTTAACTTCTGGCGACAATGGCACGCTGCAAATGGCCAAACGTGACAGCGGCCAGAAACAGCTTTGGATGTTCAAGAACTTGGGCAACGGTTACTACCGTATCACCAATGCCTCGCTTGGCGACGGGATGTCAATAGACAGCGATGCCAAGGCACCCAATATTCGACCCACTGGCAATTATACTGGCCAGTTCTGGAAACTCATACCGACTGGGAACGGTTACTACAGGCTTTCCAATATGTACCAGACCAATGCCAAGTCACTAGACACTTCTGGCAATCCACCCCATGATCCATTTCTGGGGGGTACTGGAAATTATTCCGGGCAGTTCTGGAAGCTCACCGCTTACGATGCCGGACAATCGCTCACATTGGTTTCAACGGGGACTATCCAAAACAGCTTGCCGTTAAACTCCAACCAGCAGATCAAACCGAATACGACTAATCCAAGTTCGATAACCCTATCAAACACTGGCACACCCACTAATGATTTGACAATTAGAGTCCCCGTTAGAGGACTTTTTGGCAAGGTGGGCGAGTCACGGGCTACGTGCGGTATGCCTGGTCAGAAGGCTTGCGGCAATGAACCGGCCAAGTTGATCGACAATGCCGTGGGAAATTGTCCGAGCGGGAGTTTCTTCGACCTTGGTTCATGGTCGTGCTGGAGTTGTCCGGCTGGTTACGAACGCTCGACAGCGGAAATTGATAACGCCCGTGCCTGCCGGAAGAGAGACCCCAATGCCAGAGGCGAATTTGGTCCGGCCCAATTCATGGGGAAGCTTTGCCCCGATGGCAGTTTCTTCGATCCGATCCGTGACGGGGAGTGCTGGAGTTGCCCCCAAGGCTACAAGCGGTCGGCAGCACATGTGGGGGCACCAAACGCATGCTTTGTTCCTGCCCATGATGATCTCGTTGCCGCCAATAAAGGGAAACGGACCATATGGCCACACGAGTGTGGCGGCGGCACATTTTGGGATGGGTGGAATGGAGGTAATTGCTGGTCATGCCCCAGTGGTTACGTACGAACTGGCCACCCCATCAATACTGGTAAGGCCTGTTCCAAGGGAATTACTGAGAAACAATCGCCTGCCACGGTGGTCAAGAAAGCCGTATGTGGCCCCGGAGAAATCAAGGACATGAAAATCAAGGGCACGCAGGATATATCAGCCGGAGGCGGCTGCTGGGCCTGTCCGACCGCGTGGGACCGTACGGTCTTCGCGATCGACGGCAACACTGCCTGTGAGAAGGATGGGGGCTTTGTTTTTGCAAAAGCAACCAAAACTCAAAGCCTGAGTTGTCCGGCTGACCAGATTTTCGACTTTGTCAATTCCAAAGACAAAAGAGTTGCAGCGGCGCTAAAGGCGCGCAATGACGAACTGACGAAAGGAGGCAAGCCGGTAATCAAGCCGGGGGATGTGGCAACCTGCTGGAAGTGCCCTACTGGTTCGACAAGAACTACCGCGGCTGTCTATGCTGCCGATGCCTGCCAGCATTCACTGATCAAATGGGAAAGTGCCACCTGGAATCATCTCGGCCTGTTTGGTCTGGATGGGGCTGAACAAGTAGCGCTAGAGGTGATCAAGAGCCGCAAATCAATCGATACCATCGCTGCGGATCTTGCACTGCAGGTGAACAAGAAACCAGCCGATTTCCAGAAAGAGGTTTGGGAAGAGATTGCAACATCTCCCGAGACGAGCAGCGTGCTTAATTTGGCGGTAATGTCACGCGTGATGAATGCTGCGCTAAAGCCTGCAAATGCGACTGCAGCTGATAAAAGGCTTGCAAACAGCATGGCAGAGGCCATCCGGAATTTCCGGACTTTTGTCGCACAGGATGCAATAGATGCCTATACAGCCTGGAAAAAAGCCGATGACTACGGAAGAGCAGAGCATGAAAGACGTGGTTTGGCGAGTGCTTTTTATATTGGCCCTGTACCCCCGGATTATGAGGAGATTACCGCCTCGACATTTCTTGGTGGATTGTTAGGCGGTGTCGGGCTTAGTTCTCTGGCTTCGGCCGCCCTATTGAGTAATTCCGCATTGCAAACGTTATTCCCGTTTGGCTATTATCACTTTGATGATGTACCCGCCGGCCGTTTGGCTACTCTGGTTGCCAAGCGGTTTGCCGCAAAGACAGCAACTGCTTCGGCGAGGGCATCTGCACAGATCATGACCAAGTTCATGGGAGCAGGTCCCCAAATTGTCATAGTCGTCTTCATCGAGGGTTTGACGCTCATCATTGAGCATGTGGCCAAGCAAGAAAACGCTTTGCCAATTCTGCAGACGAATCTGGCCACTGCAAAGCAGCCGGTTGATCTGAAGCGTATGCTGGCGACTGATGAAGGCAAGGGTGAGTTCGTGCGCCAATGGATCATGATCACGTCGGCGGAAACCATGCCTCTGTCGCCGACTCTTATTGCGACATCGGCTCGTCAGGCATTGGCAAAATAATGTTCGGATACGCAGTGCGGTAACGTACAGCGCTTTACATTCTCCTGCTTGGTGGCGCGAAGGGCAGGGCTATTGTATTGAAGCCGTGGCAGAGAGTCGAAAATGAGGCCTTGATGTAGAACAGCCGTGTTAACAACCTCTAAACGCCCATTCAAAGAGGAAGGATGCAACAATATGATTAATAGTAATTTCGGCGCGCGCAGAATACCCCATACTATTAGCCAATTATGCTTGCATACGGCAATAGCCATTTCACTGGCTTCGCTGACCGGATGTCATAGCCTGCCAGAAAAGGGGCAGGCGCATGCGACCCAGATTGATCGGGAGAGGTTTTTATCGGCAATCCCTCCCGAAAGGCTCACCACACCCACACGGAAATTGGCTGCGGAAGGTCTTAAGGCGCTGGAGGAGAATAGGCTTGCGGATGCGTCAGACAGTTTCAATAAGGCACTCAAGACAGACATTACCAATCCATATCTGAATATGCTGAATGCGCTGACGTACCATATGCGCGCGCAGCAAGGCGAAAGCCAATACATTGAGCTTGCCGAGGAGGGATACAAACTGGCCATTCAGTTTGACACCACCAATGCAGTATTTTCTTCTCAATACGGCCAACTGCTTTTTGAGCAACGCCGTTACTCGGCGGCCCGGGATCAGTTCGCCCGTGCTGCCATGCTGCAACCCGAAGACAGGGACATCCTTTATCAACTGGCAGCCGCTGCCTACTACAGCCACGATCCGTTAGCGGCCGAGGCTGCTTTGACACGCCTCAGGGAACTGCATGAGCAAGATGGTTCAAGTCCGGCCGAATATCTGGAACTACTGCGCATGTCTGCCCTGAACAAGGCGGCGTTGAACGAACCTGTGGCAGCACGTGATTATTTTACCAAGTACAGTGATAATTCAGCCGAAAAGTCCAAGGTTAGGCAGCTGGACGCAAGGCTGGATAAATGGGCTGATACCTATCAGGCAGCAGGAAAGCTCATCAAGATCTCAGATTCGTCACCGGCATTAGTGCCATCTCCTGCATTTCAGCCGTCACCAGCTTTGTTGCCTTCTACTGCATCTGAATCATCGCCAGCTATTGAGCAAACATCTCCTGCTATTCAGACTCCAACACCCATCAACAATGCCTTTGTTGATGACAAGATGGTTATCGTCGATGTCGTCATCATTGGGACTGAGGAGGATTCGGGCAAGTCGATGGGTGTAAATCTGCTCAAGGGGCTCCAACTGCAATTTGGCAACCCACTGGACCAATCCCCCGGATACAGCCGTTTGAACAGCAAACTAGTGGATTACATTACGCCAGCTTCAAGTTTGGATACCAAAACGGTCACCAGTCTCATTACTATGCCTGCAGTTTCATACAGCCTCAATATTGCGAATTCTCAAAGCGGTCGGAACGAGGTGCTCGCCAGACCTACCCTGGTAGCACGTTCTGGACAAAAGTCCGAGTTTTTCTCGGGTGTGGAGATCGCTGCTGCGGCAACTTCCGGCGGCAATGGTGATGCGGTTCAAGTGCAAAAGGAAGTCGGTGTCAAACTCAGCGTCACCCCCGAGTTTGCACCCAATGGTGTGATATTGCTCCATGTAACTGCCGAGCGAACATTCTTGACCCAGCCCAGTAGTTCGGTCCTGTTTACTTTCCGGTTGGATACATCCAAAACAATTGTCAACGCGCATGTTGCCATGAAGCTCGGCCAAACCCTGATCTTGAGTGGTCTGAGTGAGCGTGAAACCGAGATTAACAGGGATGGCGTTCCCTTGCTGCAGGATATCCCTCTTGTTCAATATGTCTTCTCAAGGAACGCCACACGTAATTACGAGAAATCCGTCATTATTATGTTGACACCCAGACGGGCTCAGCTTGGATACGATCCATACGCGGATGGCGATATAACTGGTGGTGAGGATTCCGAGGCCGTAAAACGGCTTCGTCTACGTCATCCGCTTTGGTTCCCCAAGTATTCAAATACCCAGTTGATTTTCAAAAAGCTGGATCAGGATGTCTTGTTCAACGAGTTTCGCATAGGTGACATCGGCGCCATGCCTGAGAGCATGGAGAAGTTTCGTGAAAAGCGGCTAAGAGAGGTTGTGGGCTTCCTTTACTACTAAAAAATGTCCAATCAACAGTATCGGACATGACTCGTGGTAACAAATGACAGCACCGCCCGGCTGAGCGGAAGAGTGGCGTTCTGGAGATTTGCTTCCACTCTATTACTGCTTCTTGCGCTGACGCTGGGCGTACTGGGTGTGGCACTCGCAAGATCAGTGGTTCTGGGTGAAGGTGAAATCGCTTTTCAGTGGACCTTGATCCCGGGCAAGGCAAAGGATATTGCGATCAATGCCAAAGGTCATGTCGTAGCCATCGATGCTACTGGGCATGTTTGGTTTTGGGGAAAAACCTTTCAACAAACCTGGGGCGCACTATCCGGAAAGTTTGAAAGGGTAGCATTGACACCGCAGGGGACCGCTTGGGCCATTGATGCCGAAGGCAGGGTTTTTCAATATACCGGCGCTTGGTGGAAAGCCATGCCTGGTGAAGCAGTCGATATTTCCAGCGCGGGTGATGAAGAAAACACTTATGTTGCCATTATCGCCCGCAATGGCAAGACCATGTACTGGGATGAGAACAGGCAGGCATGGCAAGCATTTCAATCCGGTGTAACCCAACCAGACTCTGCCGCACGTATTGCCATCGACGCGAAAGGCTCGCCATGGGTGGTCTCCGCCGAAGGCAAGATATGGCATCTGGCGGAACAACAATGGATCGTGCTGCCGGGCAGCGCCGCCGATATCGCCATCGGCCCGGAGGGAAGCGTCTTCATCAGCGGCACGGATAGGCGCCTCTACCAGTGGGACCCTAAACACAAGGGCTGGACAGGGGTGGCCAACATCAACCAATCCGCGCTGGCGGCCGTCGGGCCAAACGGCAAGCCTTGGTACGTTTCGACAGAGGGTGCCATCCTAGCGTCTGATCTGTTTGAGGATGAGGAAGAGAAAGAGCGCAGGGCGGCTGCGCCCGCGGAATCCGCTGTGCGTCGACCGGGCGATCCAGCCATTGTTACCAGTACGGAGCCATACGAGTTTGTAAAGGTAAGGGGATATGCCAGTGAACTGGCCATCGGCGCTGATGGCAGCGTGTTCGTGAGCGGGCCGGACGGCCAGTTGCTGCGCTGGAGCCCCATCAACAAGGCGTTTGTCGAGTTTCCCGGCGCCCTGAGTCGCATTGCAGTGGATCGCGCTGGCAATCCGTGGGGGCTGAGCGGGGGGACGATTTACCGCTTCGACGGCACCCTCTGGACAACCGTACCCGGCAAGGCCGTTGACATTGCCGTAGGTTACGAAGGCACGGTAATGATCACGGATGCTGACGAGACCGTTTACCGCTATGACCCCCAACTGAATCGCTTTGCCAGGCTGCCGCAAAGCATCAAAGGTAGCCGAATCGCTGTTGATCCCCAGGGCAATCCCTGGACCATACGCAAGGATAATTCCATCTTTCGCTGTATTCCGGATTCGTGCACTAGGACACCGCGCAAGGGGACCAGTATCGCAATCGGCCCGGACAACTCGGTCTTCATGACCGATGCCGATCAGCACCTGTACCGCTGGGATACTACCGGGGAAACATGGGAACGGATCAATACCTTCATCCCTACAACGATTGTGGCCGTGGGCCCGACGGGTCGGCCATGGGTCATCGACAAGAACGGTGCGATTTATTCATCCCGGTTTTTTGAACGGTATGAACTGGATGATGCCGAAGAGATCCTTGCGGCCTCGGCGAAAACATCTAGATCGCCCGTCAGTACGTTTACCTTTACCAAGTCCATTTTGTTCCAAAAGGCACCCATGCCAGTCGGTGAAACAGCCCTTACCATTTCAGTGGGTGCTGATGGTGTAGTCTATGCACAGTCATCGCCATTTCCCGGAGAACTGTACCGATACAATCCCAAAACAAGCAGGTTTGAGTTGAGTGCCAGCCAGCCCTCGGGAGTTGTTAACTTCTGGACTACTGCGGAATCCAACGGCAGGTTATGGCACTACAACAGCGGCGGTCTGGGCTGTTACCGGCAAACCGCACCCAATACTAACAACTGGCAAGCGCCTTTTATTGAAGGAGGTATAATGCAGGATATCTGTTATCACTTCAGTATTGGCGCAAACAATTCCGTCTTCGCCATTATCAGAACAACTGCGGACCCTCCTGCTGCGCGTAGTTTGTACCGCTACGACGAGAACAAGCGGGTATTTGTCCTATTCAGTGATGAATACTTGTTCTCCAAAGTTGCCGTCGATCCGAATGGCAACCCTTGGGTCATCACGACCGACAACAGGATATGGCGGCATGATGGCAAGAAGTTTTTACCACTTCCCGGCGGTGGAAAGCCGCAGAAGCAGGATGCGAATTGGGTGGCCATCGGCCCTACCGGTGCTGCTTACATTACCGATACCGGTAATAACCTGTTCAAGTGGAATGAAACCAACAAGTCCTTTGACCGTGTCAATCGGACCAGCGTAAGCTCGGTGGCCGCTGATGCTCAGGGGAGACCGTGGACGATCGAGTCGGGCGTAATTTTCAGGCCGCAGTAGCAGCCTGGCAATCCGTTTGGCCGACAACTGCAACAGAGTGCCTGATTCGCGGGGTTCACCCTATGCACACGGTGGAGATGCATTGAGCCTACTCGGTAAAGTTGGCAGTGGGTCTTGGCGCATATAGAGTACCTTATTCCACGAGTAGGATTTGTTGCCAAGCAGGTTTATCAGCTTTATTTGATTAGTTGATGCTGTAGTGTTTCACCCCTAACTGCAGTTTGTTCAATAGGAGGCTCGAAATGAATAAAAATGGTTTGCGTCGTATCGCACTGGTTGCCGGCTTTGTCTTGATTCCCGCGCAGGCGGTTCTAGCACGATCAGGTGTAGAAGAAATAAAAGAGTTCTCCGCCAAAGAACCGGGCTCGAACGTGTTTGCGGATGATAAAGTGCCTGCTAATGTGGATCTTTCCAAAAACAAGATCGACACCAGCGACGATGCAGCCATTCCCTTCCGTCCCCAAACCACCACCACGCCAGTTGCGCCTAATTCAGATCCCTACAAGGCACAGGGCGGACCATTAACGCTCTTTAACTGCAATAGCGGTATCATTTCGGTCAAGACATATAACAACAATGACGGAGTGATGTGGGTTCCATACCAGACCGTCGGCATCGCAACTGGAAAATACTCAGCCCTGAAATGCGCCACATCGAGTTGCAAGCTCCAGATCGGGGGGCTCAAGACCGCTGCGTTGTCTGGCTACCAGGTATATGTGGCCGGCAAGGTGCGCACTACCAACCAGGATGCAATCAAGGCCGGCTGCAATATTTACAAATAGCGTTTAATCGTTTGCGAATCTACAGGCAGGTTTTGTTTCGCGCATCCTGAAGGATGATCCGCACGCCGGGTGCCACCGCTGGGTGCGACGTATGACCGCACCGACGAGGTCAGGATGTCCTTGATGATGGCGTGCATCGAAGTACCCAGCCCGCCGGGGGTGTCCATGCGCAATACCACGAGCTGTGCTTCTTTGGCCGCTGCATGCTTGAGACCGCGAGTGACATGGTCGGCGGTTGCCGGCCCGATCGCATCTTCCACATCCAGCAGCACCGGCTTGGCAAATGCACTCAGTGACACGAACGCTGCCAGCAACATCGACATCCTCGGCGGAGAAGGGCCGCCGCTCGGGCTTCCGTCCATCGAGCAGGGGGCGGGGTGGGAACAGGTCGGACAGTTCCAGCCCCAACGTCGCCACCACCTCATGCACGGAGCAACCCGCGAAGCAGTGAACCAAGGTCCGGCCATCGTCCATTTCCCGGACGGAAAGGCTTGGCCCTCGGTCATCGTGGGCAGGGCAGCGGGCTATCCACCGATCCGGGCCGGTGCGTTTCACCCGGTCCAGGCGCGAGAGAAGGGTATCGACACTCATGGCCGCCCCCAGTCAAGCGACCTGGGGGCCGTTCAGCCAGGCGTCGATCTCCGCCCCGTCCCAGATCGTGACACCGGGAGACAGAGCCTTGCCTTTGGGGATGCGCCCTTCAGCGTTCCATCGCCAAATCGTGTTGCGGGATACTCCCAGCAGGATTGCAAGGTCCGCCGCCCGATAGGTGCCGTAATAGCGGGGCAGGTCACGCGGCCTGTTCGCTGAGCTGCGGCGCTTGCTGGTGTTGCTTGCCATCGCTTTTGTCTCCGGTTGGTTGCGATGGACGTCTATGTACTACCAAATCAGCCGGACATACTTCCAGGGGACCCGAGAAGCCCCATCTTGGCGTAACAATAACCCTTGCAACTGGACGGAAAGTCCCATGCTTACAGGTTTGAAGTTGTGGGGCCGCTTGTTCTTGTTTGTGTATTTTGTCGCTGGTGATGATGCGGGGCTCATGCCGCTCTGCTGAACGGCAACACCTCCGCCCCAGCCTTCAGCCGGTCCAGGTAATCCGCCCATCGCTGCATCATGTCCCGCCGCTGGGGCAGGTGCGCCGTCCGGTTATAGGCCCGGCCCAAGGGGTCTTTCACCGCGTGGGCAAGCTGGTGTTCGATCAGGTGGGGCGGGTAGCCCAGCACTTCATCCAGGATGGTGCGGGCGGTGGCCCTGAAGCCGTGCCCCACCACCTCCCCGCCCTCGAAGCCCATGTAGCGCAAGGCCGCATTCAGGGTATTCTCGGACATGGGCCGGTCCTTGACCCTCACCCCGTGGAACACATGCCCCAGGTGCCCCGACAGGGGGCGGACGTCTTCCAGGATCGCCACCGCCTGACGCGACAGGGGAACGATATGGTCGGTCGCGGTTTTGGTGACGCGATAGGCCCAGGTGCCCGCCTCCAGGTCGATATCCGCCCACCGGGCCTGCCTCAGCTCCCCCGGTCGAACGAAGGTCAGGATGGCCAGGCGCAGGGCCGCCACGGTCAGAGGGGAACCCGAGTAGCCGTCAATGGCCCGCAGCAAGTCCGCCAGCCGGGCCGGGTCGGTGATGGCGGGGTGATGGCGAACCTTGAAGGGCTTGAGCGCTCCCCGCAGGTCCGCAGCGATGTCCCGCTCCGCGCGTCCCGTGGCGATAGCATAGCGCCAGAGCTGGCCACCCAGTTGCAGGGCCTTGTGGGCAGAGTAGGGGGCGCGGGCCTCAATCTTGCGTAGCGTGGCCAGCAGGGTGGGGGCGGTAATGCCCGCGATGGGCATATTCCCCAGGTCCGCCAAGATGCTCCCTCGGAGCAGCCGGGCCGAAGCGTCTGCCGTACCGGCCGCCACCTTCGCGGCATGGGGGCCGGCAAGCCATTCCTCCGCGATGGCCTGAAGGGTGTTCTCCGCCTTCGCGGCGATGGCGCGGGCCTGGGCTTTTTTCTCCGCGCCGGGGTCCACCCCCTCCGCCAGCAACCGCCGGGCCGCTTGGTGGCGCTCCCGGGCAACCGCCAGGGGGACGTCAGGGTAGGCCCCAAGGGCAAGGGTCTTGTGTTTGCCCTGGTGGCGGTAGTTGAACCGCCAGAGCTTAGAGCCGGTAGCCGTCACCAGCAGGTAAAGCCCGCCGCCGTCCATGAGCTTGTAGGGCGCGGCCTCGGGCTTGGCCTTCCTCACCTCAACGTCAGTCAGCTTCACGTCATCCCCTCGCCGGTCGAATTGCGGGTATCGGATCAGCGGGTATCCGCCGATACCCGCAAAGATACCCGCAGTGTTGCGGGTATTCAATGGGGTTGTTTGAGGTTGTTTGAGACAAGAAAAAACCCGCCAGGCCAGTAGCGAAGCGGGTTGTGAGGTGATTTGAGGTTGGTTGAGATTGTGTTTTGGTGCCGACGGCGAGACTCGAACTCGCACGACTTTCGTCACTGCCCCCTCAAGACAGCGTGTCTACCAATTTCACCACGTCGGCGTCTGACGGCATGGCAAGCATGCCAGATGATACTCGTGAAGCTGAGGGCGTTACTTGGGTATCGCCCCTGCCTTGTCCTCGCCTGCGGGCGCGGCCGGCTGCGGCATGGCCGGCACCTGAACGGGTGCGATCGGCTGGGTCGGCAAGGCCGCGGGCTGCTTGGCCGCGTCGTGCTTCTGCGAGGAAAAATAGGTCAGACCCAGGCTGGTGGCGAAGAACAAGGCAGCCAGGATAGCCGTGGCCCGGCTGAGGAAGTTAGCCGAGCCGGTCGCGCCGAACAGGCTGCCGGATGCGCCGCTGCCGAAGGCCGCACCCATGTCGGCGCCCTTGCCGTGTTGCAGCAGCACCAAGCCGACCACACTGGCGGCCACCAGGACATGCAGGGTCCAGACCAGGAATTCCATTTCGATCCTCTCAGCCGGCCCGGCAGATGGCCAGGAATTCCTCAGCGTTCAGGGCAGCGCCACCGATCAGGCCACCGTCGATGTCCGGCTGGCCAAACAGCTCCACCGCGTTGCTGGCTTTGACGCTGCCGCCATACTGGATGATCAGACCGTCGGCGACAGCGGCATCGAGGCCACGCACCTTGCCGCGGATGAAGGCATGCACCGATTGCGCCTGATCGGGGGTGGCGGTGACGCCGGTGCCGATGGCCCATACCGGCTCGTAGGCCACGACGGCGTTGGCCAGCGAGGCCACGCCCGACTTGTTGATCACCGCATCGAGTTGGCGGCCGACCACCTGCTCGGTGATGCATTCTTCACGCTCATTCAGGGTCTCTCCAACGCATAGGATGGGGATCAGCCCGGCGGCCTGCACGACCGCGTACTTATCGGCCACCAGCTCATCGCTCTCCCCGTAGAGCGCGCGGCGCTCGGAGTGACCGACGATGACATAGCGGCAACCAAAATCCTTCAGCATGGCGGCGGAGACTTCGCCGGTGTAGGCACCCTTGGCATGCTGACTGAGGTTCTGCGCCCCCCAGGCGATGGCGGAGCCGGCCAACTTGGCCTGGACCTGGGCCAGATAGGGAAAGGGAACACAAACCGCCACGCCGGCCTTGACGTTGCCCATGCCAGCCAGGATGCCGTTCAACAGGTTCTCGTTTTCGGCCAGACTGCCGTGCATTTTCCAGTTGCCGGCGACCAGTTTGCGACGCATGGGAACCCCCTCCAATAAAGCCGGTGATGGTAATGTCTTCGGCTGCCCAGGTCAATTTGGGCCTAGTTGCGGCCTTCGCGCGCGCCGCTAAGCGGCGCGGGTAGGCGGGCAGATCAATCCTCGTCCTGCTCGAAATACTTGGAAAAGCGGCGCTCCGTCACGTGACGGTCGAAGCGCCATTCGGACAGCACGTCCATGGCCAGTTCGAAGGCCTTCTGCTTCATGTCATAGAGGCGGGCCAATTCAAAGGGCTGACCGGTTTCCAGCGCCTCGCAAAGCTCACGCAGGACAACCGCGCTCTCTTCGTCTTCGTTTTTGCGCACATATTTGGCGATGCATTTAACCGCGTTAGCCATGATATCGAGTCCTCAGCGATGAATCCGGCCGCCCCTGATGGCGATTCCGGAATTACACGGACCCCGTGCAGGCTTCCGGCCGGTTCTCGGCTGCTGAAACCGGCACTGGCCCGGGGTGTATTAGCATTTCAGAATGTACCGTCCATTCCGTTCGACGGCCATGATACTGGACTCGGAAAAAGCTTGTGTGACACAAATATGACGCCCGCCGCGACGGGCGGGCAGGCACGGTGGCCTCCGGCAAGCCGGCGGCCGGATCAACCGAAACGGCCGGTGATGTAGTCCTCGGTCTGCTTGATCTTCGGCTTGACGAACAATTCATCGGTCTTGCCGAACTCGATCAGTTCGCCCAGGTACATGAAGGCGGTGTAGTCGGATATGCGCGCCGCCTGCTGCATGTTGTGGGTGACGATGGCGATGGTGTAGTCCTCTTTCAACTCGTTCACCAACTCCTCGATCTTGGCCGTGGAGATCGGGTCCAATGCCGAGGTCGGCTCGTCCAGCAGGACGATCTCCGGCTTGACCGCAACGGCGCGGGCAATGCACAGGCGCTGTTGTTGGCCGCCGGACAGGGACAGACCGTTCTGCTGCAACTTGTCCTTGACCTCTTCCCAAAGTGCCGCCTTGCTGAGCGCCCATTGCACCCGGTCGTCCATTTCGGACCTGGACAAGCGTTCATAGAGACGCACGCCGAATGCGATGTTTTCGTAGATGGTCATCGGAAACGGCGTCGGCTTCTGGAACACCATGCCGATCTTGGCCCTTACCAAGTTCACGTCCTGCTTCTTGTCCAGCAGGTTCTTGCCGTGGAACAAGATCTGGCCCTCGGCGCGCTGTCCGGGATACAAGTCGTACATGCGATTGAAAGTGCGCAGCAGGGTGGACTTTCCGCAGCCGGAGGGGCCAATGAAGGCGGTGACCTTGTTGCGGGCGATATCCATGTTGTTGTTGATCAGGCCCTTGAAGTCGCCGTAGTAGAAATCCAGGTTACGGATTTGCAGTACGGCCTCTTCGCTGATCGTGGACTGAAAGTCGGACATGGAAAACTCCGGAAAGATTAACGTTTGTCTTTTTGGCGGAAAAGGATGCGCGCGCCGATGTTGATGCCCAATACCAGCAGGGCGATGAGCAGGGAACCGCCCCAGGCCAGGTTCACCCAGTTATCGTAAGGGCTGAGGCCGAACTGGAAGATCACCACCGGCAGGTTGCCCATGGGCTGGGACATGTCCGTGCTGTAGAACTGGTTGCTAAGGGCCGTGAACAGCAAGGGCGCAGTCTCCCCCGTTACGCGGGCGATGGCCAGCAGCACCCCGGTGACCACACCCGCCTTCACGGCCCGCAGGGTGACCTTGAGGGACACCGCCCAGCGCGGCGCACCCACGGCAAAGGCCGCTTCCCGCAGGCTGGTGGGCACCAGCTTGAGCATGTTCTCGGTGGTACGCACCACCACCGGGATGGCGATCAGGGACAGAGCGACGGTGCCCGCCCAGCCGGAAAAACCTCCCGTGGTGACCACGAACAGGGCATAGACGAACAGGCCGATGACGATGGAGGGGGCCGAAAGCATGATGTCGGTGACAAAGCGGGTGGCCGAGGCGAATTTCGACACCCGGCCGAACTCCGCCAGGTAGATCCCCGCCAGGATGCCGATGGGGGTGGAGATCACGGTGGTGAAGAACAGAATGAGGCCGCTGCCGATGATGGCGTTGCGCAAGCCGCCGCCTTCCGTGCCCGGAGCCGGGGTGTCCTGTGTGAAGAACTCCCAGCTGAATGCGGCGAAGCCCTTGGAAAACAGGGTCCACAGTATCCACAGCAGGGCGAACAGGCCAAAGCTCATGGCAACCATGGACAGGCCGATACCGGCCTGATTGATGAGGATACGACGACGATACAAGTCCATGATGCGCTCCTACACGCCCTCGGCGCCAAGGCCGCGTCGGATGAGCCAGCGGGAGATGGCCAGCACGATGAAGGTGATGATGAACAGGACCAAGCCCAGGGCAAACAGGGAGGCGATGTGCAAGCCGGGGTCCGCCTCGCCGAACTCGTTGGCCAGGGTGGAAGCAATGGAGTTGCCCGGCGCGAACAGGCTGCCCGTGATGCGGTTGGCGTTGCCGATCACGAAGGTGACCGCCATGGTCTCCCCCAGGGCGCGGCCCAGGCCCAGCATGATGCCGCCGATCACCCCCACCTTGGTGTAGGGCAGGACGATGTTGCGCACCACCTCCCAGGTGGTGCAGCCCACCCCGTAGGCGGACTCCTTGAGCACGTCGGGCACCGTCTCGAAGACGTCGCGCATCACCGAGGCGATGAAGGGGATCACCATCAGGGACAGCACGATGCCGGCGGTCAGGATGCCGATGCCGATGGGCGGCCCCGTGAACCAGCCGCCGATAACCGGCACATCGCCCAGGGCGGTCTGCAGATAGGGCTGCACATATTCGGCGAACAGGGGCGCGAAAATGAACAGGCCCCAGATGCCGTAGATGATGGAAGGCACGCCGGCGAGGAGTTCGATGGCCGTGCCCAGCGGCCGGCGCAACCACACCGGGCAGGATTCGGTCAGGAAGAGGGCGATGCCGAAACTGACCGGCACCGCGATCAGCAGCGCAATGGCAGACGTGACCAGGGTGCCATAGATGGCGATCAGGGCGCCGTACTGATCGTCGGGGACGCTCCAGACGTTGGTCCACAGGAACGAAAACCCGAATTCCTTGAAGCTGGGCGAGGCCTCCATGCCCAGAGAGACGAGTATGCCGATCAGGGCGGCCAGGACCAGGAAGGCAAAGAGCAGGGTGACGCGATGGAACAGCATGTCCTGGAAGCGAAACTTCCGGATCTGCGCGGCGTGTATATCCTCGCCCAACAGCGGTACCGCGTTCACAGCATCAGTCATTTGTAGATTTCGCCAGGGGTGGTTCCGGGTCAACCGCCTGGATCGCAAGCGCGCTGACCGGGACGACCTGGATGGCTGTTGCCATCCAGGTCAGCTATGGCCGGTGAGAAAAAGAACTTAACGGATGTTCTTCATCTCGGCTTCGACCATCTTCACCACGCTCGGGGGCAGGGCGACGAAACCCAGTTCCTCGGCCATCTTCTGGCCGTTGTTCAGGGACCAGGTGAAGAAATCGACGATGCCCTTCTGCTTGGCGGCATCAGCACCCTTTTCATAGGCCAGGATGTAGGTGGCGGTGGTAATCGGCCAGGCATTTTTGTGGGACTGGTCGAGCAGGTCGGGGGCCATGCCCTTGACCTTGAAGTTGGCGCCGGCAGCGGCGTCGGCGATGGCATCCTGATTGGGGACGATATAGTTGCCGGCCTTGTTCTTCAGGGCGGCGAAAGTCATGTTGTTCTTCATGGCGTCAGCAATATCGACATAGCCGATGGCTCCGACGATCTTCTGCACATTGGCGGCCACGCCGGGGTTGCCCTTGCCACCCACACCGTTGACCGGCCAGTTCACAGTGTTGCCGGCACCGACGTCGCGCTTGAAGGCCATGGACTGCTTGGCCATGTAGTTGGAGAAGGCATAGGTGGTGCCGGAGCCGTCGGAACGGTGCGCAACGGTGACGGCGGTGCTGGGCAGCTTGACGCCGGGGTTCAGCGCCGCGATGGCCGGATCGTTCCACTTGGTGATGGCGCCACGGAACAGGTTGGCGGCGGTGGCACCATCCAGCTTCAGATTGCCGGACTTGATGCCGGGCAGGTTAACCACGATGGTGACGCCACCCATGACGGTAGGAACCTGGACCATCTTCATGGCATCCAGTTCTTCTTCCTTCACGGGAGCGTCGGTACCGCCGAAATCGACGGTCTTGGCCTTGATCTGCTTGACACCACCGGAAGAACCGATGCCCTGGTAGTTGACTTGGTTGCCGGTGGCGGCCTTGTAGGCCTCGGCCCACTTGGTATAGACGGCGTAGGGGAAGGTAGCGCCCGCGCCGGTGATGTCCGCGGCGACGGCGGAGGTGGTTGCGAAAGCGCCGGCGGCCAGGGCCATGCCGATCAGTTTGAACATCAGGCGATTCTTGCCGAACATGTCTAAATCTCCAGTAGTTGACACAGCCGCGCATGGCGACGGCGGCATGCTAGTCATGCGCCATTACAGTTCCATGAATACCCGGTCGGTGAATCGCCCCATGCCGCGGGGCAATTCAGACCATTGGGATCGGCCGTGCGGCTAACCGGCCATGCGGCGGTGTCGCGTTACGCGACCCATCCGCCAGACGGCCAAGATATTGCACAAAGATTACAAACTGATGACAGACCTGTCACTACCAGGCACGACGGCACCCGTGCCGTGGCCATGGAGCGACGCGGACAGGTGCAGCGCGGAGGCCGGAACGATCAGCGCTGTTCCGCTGCCTGACGTACGGCCGTGGCGATATGCTCGGCGTGGCGCTTGACCTGGGCCTCTTCGCGGCCCTCGACCATGACGCGGACCAGCGGTTCGGTGCCGGAAGGACGCAGTACCACCCGGCCGCCATCACCCAATTCGGCCTCCACCTCGGTCACCGCCCGCTCGATCGCGTGCTGGCCGTTGAGCTTGAAGCCCTTGGCCACCCGGACGTTGATCAATATCTGAGGGAACACCGGGCAGTCGCGGATATAATCCGCCAGGCTTCGCCCGGAACGGCGCAACGCCGCCAGGACCTGCAAAGCGGAGATGATGCCGTCGCCGGTGGTGTGCTTGTCCAGGCAGAGGATGTGCCCGGAGGTTTCCCCGCCCAAATCCCAGCCCTGTTCCTGCATGAGTTCCAGCACGTAGCGGTCGCCCACCTTGGCGCGCCTGAAATCGCAGCCCAGGGCGCGCAGGGCCTGCTCGGTGCCCAGATTGGTCATCAGGGTGCCAACGATGCCGCCCTTCAGCTCTCCGTGTTTCTGGCGATGCCGGGCGATGACGTAGATGAGCCGGTCGCCGTCGGCCAGCTGGCCGCTTTGGTCCACCATCATCAGCCGGTCGGCGTCACCGTCCAGGGCCATGCCCACGTCGGCCCGGTGCCGGCGTACCGCGCGGGCCAGGGCCTCGGGGTGGGTTGCGCCGCACTCCTGGTTGATGTTGAAGCCGTCCGGCTCGTTGCAGATGGGGATCACATCGGCGCCCAGTTCGTGCATGACGTGGGGGGCGATGTGATAGGCGGCGCCGTTGGAACAATCCACCACGATGCGCATGCCGCGCAGGTCCAGGTCGGCCGGGAAGGTGCTCTTGCAGAACTCGATATAGCGCTCGGCGGCCCCGTCGATGCGCTTGGAGCGGCCGATGTGCCTGGAGGGCACGGTCTGGATCGGGCTCTCCATGGCCTCCTCGATGGCCAGTTCGGTTTCGTCCGGCAGCTTGGTACCCCGTGCCGAGAAGAACTTGATGCCGTTGTCCTCGAACGGATTATGCGAGGCGGAAATCACCACCCCGGCTTGCAAGCGCAGGGCGCGCGTCAGATAGGCCACGCCCGGTGTGGGCATCGGCCCGGTGAGGCGCACATCCACGCCGGCGGCGGTCATGCCGGCCTGCAAGGCGGCCTCCAGCATGTAGCCCGAGGCGCGGGTGTCCTTGCCGATCAGCACCGCCGGACGCTCGCCGTGCAGGCTCTCATGCTGCTGGGCGGCCAGCACCTTGCCGGCGGCATAGCCCAGGCGCATGACCATGCCCGGCGTGATGGGGTCCTCGCCCACCCGGCCGCGCACCCCGTCGGTGCCGAAAAACCTTCTGCTCATTGTTGTTCTCCTAATGCCTGCCACACGTTGATCGCATCCATCGTCTCGGCCACGTCGTGCACGCGCAGGATGGCCGCGCCCCGCTGCACGGCCAGCACCGCGGCCGCCACGCTCGCCGGCATGCGCCGATCGACGTCGCGCCCGGTCAGCAGGCCCAGCATGGACTTGCGCGATACGCCGACCAGCACAGGGGCCATATCGACCAGGTCGCCCAGGGACTTAAACAGGGCCAGGTTGTGTTCCAGGGTCTTGCCGAAGCCGAAACCCGGATCCACCACCAACCGTTCACGGGCCACACCGGCAGAGTGCAGGGCCGCCAGCCGTGCGCCCAGGAAGGCGCACACCTCGGCCACCACATTCCCGTAGTGCGGCGCGGCCTGCATGGTGCGCGGCTCGCCTTGCATATGCATGACACACAGACCCGACTCGCCGCCGGCCACCGCCTCCACAGCACCCTCCGCACGGAAGGCGTTCACGTCATTGACCATATCCGCTCCGGCCGCTAGGGCGGCACGCATGACCGCCGGTTTCATGGTGTCCACGGACAGGGCGGCGCCGCAGTGCAGCAGCCCTTCGAGCACCGGCATCACCCGGTCCAGCTCTTCCTGCCCGGACACCGGCCGCGCGCCGGGTCGCGTGGATTCACCGCCGATATCCAGGATGTCGGCCCCTTCCTCCCGTAGCCGCAGGCCGTGGGAAATGGCGGCGGCCGCCGAGTCATGCCGGCCGCCGTCGGAAAAGGAGTCGGGGGTGACGTTGATGATGCCCATGACCAAGGGACGGTCCAGGGCAAAGCGGTAGCGGCCACAGAGGAACATAAACACCAGACCCAAGGTTCAAGGTGCAAGACTCAAGGCAAATCTTGAGTCTTGCACCTTGCGACTTGTATCTGTTCTCAAGCCTCTTCGGCTGGCGTGGCGGAGGGCGCGGGGGCGCTGGGCGACTGGTCTGTCGGCTTGGCGGGCGGTGGCGTCACCGGTTTGGGCGGACGTGGGTCCCGGCCGGACATGATGTCTTCGATCTGCTCCGCGTCGATGGTCTCCCACTTCAGCAGGGCGGCGGTCATGGCCTCGATCTTGTCCCGGTTGTCCTCGATCAGCTGGCGCGCGCGGTCGTACTGCTCGTCGATGATGCGCCGCACCTCCGCGTCCACCTTGCGCATGGTCTCCTCGGAGACGTTCTTGTGGGTGGTGATGGAGCGGCCCAGGAATATCTCGCCCTCCTCTTCGCCGTAAACCATGGTACCCAGTTCGTCGGACATACCCCACTGGGTCACCATACGCCGCGCCAGGTCGGTGGCGCGCTGGAAGTCGTTGGAAGCGCCGGTGGTCATCTGGTGCATGAACACCTCCTCGGCGATACGCCCGCCGAACAGCACAGCGATGGTGGACAGGATGCGCTCCCGATCCATGCTATAGCGGTCGGTCTCCGGCAGCTGCATGGTCACCCCCAGGGCGCGGCCACGGGGGATGATGGTGACCTTGTGCACCGGGTCGGTCTTGGGCAGCAGGCGGGCTACCAGGGCGTGGCCGGACTCGTGGTAGGCGGTGTTGCGGCGTTCCTCCTCGGGCATGACCATGGAGCGGCGTTCGGCGCCCATGATGATCTTGTCCTTGGCCCGCTCGAAGTCGTCCATGTCCACCACGCGCTTGCTGGCGCGGGCGGCGAACAGGGCGGCCTCGTTGACCAGGTTGGCCAGATCCGCGCCGGAGAAGCCGGGCGTGCCGCGGGCGATGATGTCGGCCTTGACGTCGGAACCGATGGGCACCTTGCGCATGTGCACCAGCAGGATCTGCTCGCGGCCGCGGATGTCGGGCAGGGGCACCACCACCTGACGGTCGAAGCGGCCGGGACGCAGCAGGGCCGGGTCCAGCACGTCCGGTCGGTTGGTGGCGGCGATGACGATCACCCCCTGGGTGGCCTCGAAACCGTCCATCTCCACCAGCAGCTGGTTCAGGGTCTGCTCCCGTTCGTCGTTGCCGCCGCCCAGACCGGCGCCGCGCTGGCGGCCCACCGCGTCGATCTCGTCGATGAAGATGATGCACGGCGAATGCTTCTTGGCCTGCTCGAACATGTCCCGCACCCGGGCCGCGCCCACGCCCACGAACATCTCCACGAAATCCGAGCCGGAGATGGAGAAGAATGGCACCTTGGCCTCGCCGGCGATAGCCTTGGCCAGCAGGGTCTTGCCGGTACCGGGGCTGCCCACCATCAGCACGCCGCGCGGGATGCGGCCGCCCAGCTTCTGGAACTTGGACGGATCACGCAGGAATTCCACCAGCTCCGACACGTCCTCCTTGGCCTCGTCGCAGCCGGCCACGTCGGCGAAGGTGACCACGTTCGAGTCCTGGTCCAGCAGGCGCGCCTTGCTCTTGCCGAAGGAGAACGCCCCGCCCCGGCCGCCGCCCTGCATCTGGCGCATGAAGAACACCCAGACGCCGATGAGCAGCAGCATGGGGAACCAGGAGATGAAAATGCTCATCAGCATGGACGGCTCTTCCTCCGGCTTGGCTTCCACCACCACGCCGGCCTTGAGCAGGTCGGACACCAGCCAGGGGTCGGACGGAGCATAGGTGGTGAAGCGCCGGCCGTCGGAGCGCACGCCCTTGAGGATGTGGCCCTCGATGGTCACCTTGGCCACCTGGCCCTGCTTCACCTCCTCGATGAACTGGGAATAATCCACCTGGCTCTGGCTGGCCTGGCGCGTGCCGAATTGGTTGAACACCGTCATCAGGATCAGGGCGATGACCAGCCAGATGGCGACGTTTTTGAACAGGTTGTTCAATTCAATATCCTTATGTTGCGTGAAATGCGAACCGTGAAGCGACCCACCTCATGACGAACCGCGCATTCACGTTCACCGACTGCAAAACACCATGTGCGTCCACGGCAGCCTAATTCAACTCCGCCCCGGCATCAATGAGTCCGCGTCCGAGCAGATAGACTTCCCGGCTGCGGTCGCGTGAGGCCTTAGGCTTGCGTGCCGCCACCTTGCGGAACACCCGGCGCATGGCCCGCATGAATTCCTCGAAGCCGGCGCCCTGGAAAACTTTGACCAGGAAGGCGCCCTCGGGTTGCAGGTGGTCGCGGGCATAGTCCAGGGCCAATTCGGCCAGGGCAAAGGATTTGGCCTGATCCGCATGGGCGATGCCGGTGATGTTGGGTGCCATGTCGGACAGCACCAGGTCCGGCCGGCGCCCACCCAGGGCCTCGTCCAGGGCGGCCAGGCCGACGGCCTCGCTGAAGTCGCCCTGGACGATGGTCACGCCGTTCATGCCGGTCATCTCCAGCAGGTCGATACCGACGATACGCCCCTGCCCCTTCATCCTGCTGGCCGCCACCTGGCACCAGCCCCCCGGCGCGCAGCCCAGATCGACCACGGTCAGGCCGGGCTTGAGCAGATGGTCGCGTTCGTCGATCTCCAGCAGCTTGAAGGCCGCGCGCGAACGCCAGCCCTGCTCCACCGACTGGCGCACGTAGAAATCATTGACGTGCTGGTGATGCCAGGCACGGGTCTTGGCTTGGCGTTTCATTTAGGATTCAGGCTTTGAAATGGAATACACGATGCTGCAACTGACCCCCATCCAACGTAAACATTTGAAATCTCTCGCTCACGACCTCAAGCCGGTCGTGATGATCGGCAATGCCGGCCTGTCCGCGGCGGTGATCGCCGAGGCGGACCGGGCGCTGACCGCCCACGAATTGATCAAGATCCGCGTGCTGAACGACGACCGGGACGCGCGGGAGGCTTGGCTGAAGGCGCTTTGCGAGACCCTGAACGCGGCACCGGTGCAGCATATCGGCAAGCTGCTGCTCGTCTATCGGCCCGCGCCGGAGCCGCGCATCACGCTACCTTGATGCCTGGCGGGCCACCAGCCACAGGCCCAACAGGCTCTCCAGCAAATACACGGCGCTGGAGACGCCGTGCCAGGCGGCGAAACGGTCGCGGAACATGCTTTCCATGACATCGCGCGGCATGGCCATGTCCTTGAGCTCCTGCATCAACGGCTGGATGCCGAATTGCTGGCCCAGGGTGAGCAGCAGCATGACCACCACGATCCAGACAAAACTCTGTTTCAGTGCCCGGCCGCCCGAGAACCAGAAACGGTGCAGCAACAGCCCGGTACCGCAGACGATGCCCATCCAGCCGATCCAGCGAAACATCTGACCGGCCAGGTTGCCGGCCAGCATGCGGTCGTCCAGGTGATAGAACAGCACCGGCGCGGCCAGGTAGCCGATGGCCCAGAGGCCGCCGACCCAGAGGGCGGCGGCCCAGGCGGCGAGGAGATGGGGGAGGGATTTCATGGCGCAGGGGTTAGGGTCGGGTTTGCGCGCCAATGACGCGGATGTTGTTCCCCGGCCCGTCAGATGTAGTGCACATCCACCACCTCGTAATGCCGCACCCCGCCCGGCGCCTGCACATCCGCCACGTCGCCGGCGTATTTGCCGATCAGGGCGCGGGCGATGGGCGAACTGACGGAAATCTTGCCCTGTTTGATGTCCGCCTCGTCGTCGCCGACGATCTGATACTTCACCTCGTCGCCGGTCTCGGCATCCACCAATTCAACGGTGGCGCCGAAGACGATGCGGCCGTCCGTGTCCAGGTGGCGCGGGTCGATGATCTGGGCGTTGGCCAGCTTGGACTCCAGGTCCTTGATGCGGCCCTCGATGAAGCCCTGTTTCTCCTTGGCCGCGTCGTACTCGGCGTTCTCCGACAGGTCACCGTGGGAGCGCGCCTCGGCGATGGCCTCGATGACTGCCGGGCGCTCGACGCTCTTCAGACGCTGCAATTCGTTGCGCAATTGCTCGGCGCCCACCACGGTCAGCGGGATCTTGCTCATGGCTCCTCCAATATCTACTGATGCAGGCGCTGGTGCAGGCCTTGCAGGGAATTGACGGTGATGCCCCGGCGGTCCTTCATGCCCAGGCAGGCGGCCTTGGCGCCGGCCAGGGTGGTGAAGTAGGGCACGTTCTGCACCAGGGCGGCGGTGCGGATGGACGCGGAATCCAGCACCGCCCGCTTGTCCTCCACCACGTTGACAATGAAGTCGATCTCCCGGTTCTTGATCATGTCAACGATGTGGGGCCGGCCCTCGGCCACCTTGTTGACCCGGGTGACCGGCAGGCCGGCGGCCTCGATGCGCGCGGCGGTGCCCTTCGTGGCCAGCAGCTTGAAGCCCAGGTCGTGCAGATGACGGGCGATGTCGGCCACCTGCGGCTGCTCCGGGTCGCGCACCGACAGCAGGGCGCTGCCCTTCAGCGGCAACTTGGTGCTGGCGCCGTACTGGGCCTTCAGGAAGGCCTCGCCGAAGGTGTCGCCCACCCCCATCACCTCGCCGGTGGACTTCATCTCCGGCCCCAGCATGGGATCGACGCCGGGAAACTTCCGGAACGGGAACACCGCTTCCTTCACGGAATAATAGTGGGGGACGATTTCCCGCTCGGCGCCCTGTTCCTTGAGCGTCTTGCCAGTCATGCAGCGCGCGGCGATCTTGGCCAGGGGCCGGCCGGTGGCCTTGGACACGTAAGGCACGGTACGCGAGGCACGCGGGTTGACCTCCAGGACGTAAACGTCGGTGCCCTTGATGGCGAACTGCACGTTCATCAGGCCCACCACGTTCAGGGCCCTGGCCATGGCCACGGTCTGGCGGCGCAGGTCGTCCTGCAGGGCGGGCGACAGGCTATAGGGCGGCAGGGAGCAGGCCGAGTCGCCGGAGTGCACGCCGGCCTGTTCGATGTGTTCCATGATGCCGCCGATGAGCACGTCGGCGCCGTCCGACAGGGCGTCCACGTCCACCTCGATGGCGTCGTTGAGGAAGCGGTCCAGCAGCACCGGCGAGTCGTTGGACACCTTCACCGCCTCGCGCATGTAGCGCTGCAAATCCGCCTCCTCGCGCACGATCTCCATGGCCCGGCCGCCCAGCACGTAGGACGGGCGCACCACCAGCGGGTAGCCGATCTCGGCGGCCAGGCGGAGGGCATCCTCCTCGGTGCGCGCGGTGCGGTTGGGCGGCTGCAACAGGCCCAGGGCGTGGATCATCTTCTGGAACCGCTCCCGGTCCTCGGCGGCGTCGATCATGTCCGGCGTGGTGCCGATGATGGGCACGCCGTTCTTCTCCAGGTCGCGCGCCAGCTTGAGCGGTGTCTGGCCACCGTACTGCACGATCACCCCGGCGGGCTTCTCGACGCGCACCACCTCCAGCACGTCCTCCAGGGTCAGGGGCTCGAAGTACAGCCGGTCGGAGGTGTCGTAGTCGGTGGATACGGTCTCCGGGTTGCAGTTGACCATG
>DEQR01000022.1 GCA_002360535.1 Thiobacillus sp. UBA3361 | reverse complement strand
CCTGGAGCGGCAATTGCGCCTGCTGTCCCGTCTCAGCCCCGGCCTGCCCCGCAACGCCGCCAGCCTGGCGGGGCTCAGCATCCTGGCCGGCCTGGCGGCCCTGGCCTGGCTGGCCTGGCGCTACGGTCGCCAGCCCGCCGCCGACCCGGCCCTGCGGCTCTATGCTCGCTGGCAAAGGCGCCTGCGCCTGCCGGGCCGGCCGGACGAAGACCCGCGCGGCTACGCGCGCCGTGCCCAAGCGGCACACCCGGAACTGACGGAAGAGATCGACCGGGTCCGCGAACTCTACGAGCAGGGCCGCTACGGCGGCAGCGCGGCGGCCGTGGCTGAACTGCGCCGTCGGGTGGTCCGCTCAGCCTGGCTTGGCGGGCGCGGCAGCGCCTGAGGCGGGCTTGTCCGTACCCAGGTACTTGGCGAACTCACCGTTGCAGCGGCCGCCCAGCTCGGCGTAGGACTGGGGGTTGTCGATGGACTGGTGGCGGGGAAAACCCAGGGCGTCATAGGCGTATTTCAGGCGTTGCAGGAGTCGATCCCTGGCCCGCGCCAGGCCGGTTTCGTCAAGACGATCCAGGGCCTCGGGGGTGAACACCTCGCGACTCATGCGGCGCAGCGCATCCGGAAGCGCCCGCAGCGCCTCCAGGTCGAAGCGCTGATGCTGCAACTCATGGTTGAGCACCACCCGATAGGCGCAGGAGCCTTCCGGCAACTCGCGGGCGACGTAGATCACCGGGGCGGTCTTGATGCGCGCGGTCAGGGCCAGGCGCTTGCCGCGCCGGGCCGGGTCCACCGGGTCGATGACCAATTCCATCTGCATCTTGTTCTGGAACAGCCCCAGGCCGATGCCGGCCTGGAACCCCCCCTCTCCCTGGGCCTGGGTGATGTCGGCCACCGACTTGGCGCGGTCGATGGATAGCGCGCCGTATTCGATGACCACCCGGCTGTCCACCTGCCAGGCCAGCACAGGCTCGGCGAAGATGAACAGGAACATAAGCGGCGCATGCCAGCCTCGCCACCGTTGTCCCGCATGTCCGCCTATTCGTTCCATTCCCGGAATATCGCCCCCTCCAAGCCGGACTTGATGGTTACTACATGTTGATTTCGGAGTTATTACGAGAGGCGGCAACCTGGAGGCGACGTTCACGGCATCGGAATCGCCGTCATTCGAGTGGCAGCAAGGCTCTGAAACCTGCCCTACGGGCTATACCAGCCAATCGGCCATTCCGGTCATTCAGGAAAACCGTCCCTGGCCCCTTTGGCCAGGCCCCCTTTGGCCCCAAGCTATGAGGTACTTCCTATACAATGGCAAATTGCATTCTAAGATGACTAGGAACAGGGAACAATGACCAAGAAAAATAGTCGGAATCTCGGCCAGCCTGGGCGTCGGGCGGCTGATAGGCTGACGACCAGAATGGTCTTGGCAAGCGGATTAGTGAATCTTACAGGCGCTCCTGCAAGGATATTCGTTACGTGGGGCATGATATGTTTATTGGCATGGATTGTAGGAAATGCCTTATTAAGTATTGCTAAAGAGCTGAAGGGTGCAAGCACTTTTGCGGATATCCAAATAGGCTTGCAAGCGGCATTGTCGGCAGATATTAACAAAGAATGCGTGCAGGCGGCTTGGCCTATGGCATGTTCAGTTATGCTCTATTTGACTATAGGCGCATTTGTTGTAGCTAGTGTGGCATTGCTTTACGCCTATAGAGAGCGAAGGTTGCGAGACAATATGGTGCATGAAATGGGTTTAAGGATAGTTACACTGGAAAAATATTTTGATAAGAATCGTGCTACCAGTGGATTGACTAATGAGGGGAAAACAAATCCGGAGGACAGGTGATGATCGAGATGCAACTGAAGATCTTGATAGCAAGTGTAATCTTTGGTATTTTGTGGGTGATGTTCTTTGTTGTGCATAGGGAATATTACATTTCGTTAACGCGCCAAAGGTTGTTTGTTATTCGATGGAAGCTATTTGAGGCGGCACTGGAAGGAAAGATATCCTTTGAGAACCCGGCATATCAATTGGTGCGCCAAACTTTGAATGGCATGATCCGTTTCACGCATGATATGTCAATACTGCGGTTGTCATTGATTATTTTTGCAAACCGATATATCCACAAGGAATTGCTCGATCACTATAACGCACATCAAAAAAAGGCATTTTCCGGTTTGAGTAATGAACAAAAAGAGCTGCTGCTAAGCTCATTATCGGAGGCTCATTGGCAGATAGTGAGACATGTTATGAGCGTTTCTCTTTTCTGGATATTGTTTAAGCCAGCTAGCATTGTATTGCGGTTGATTCATAAGACGAACAATGCTAGACAATGGGCAATGAAAGGGCGTAGCAGCAGAGAGAAATGGCGTAGATTCGATGCGGAAGCAACATATTACTCTTGTGAGGGAACGGAAGGTGGCCTTTGTATAGCTACGTTTTGATTATTTTGCACGAATAGATATGTCTGCGTGTGCAGTTACCGTAATCACCTGACACGTGCCGTCTCTGTGGCGGGTCAGTTTAGGCGGGCTACAAGCAGTGCGCTCAAAAGCTTACTTAATCTTACTGGTCGAGTTTCCGCTCCTGACCCTCGCTTGCCCACCACAGGCACCGTGCCGAAGGGCAACAGGCTAGCCCAAAGCTGCCTGTCTCTAAGCCAGTAGCAGGCTTCGCTAGCCTCCCCTTAGCAATGCGAGGAATGCTGCCCGTCCCGCGTGGATCTCTTCGAGAAGTTTGCGAGTTTTCGCGTTCCGTCGGCCTCTGCCTGGATGTCGGGTTTCGTACCAGGAACCTTTCTCTCCACCCTTGTCAATGTTACACTCTGGGCACGCCAGCACGATGTTTTCGATGCTGTTATCACCGCCCTCAATAACCGGCACATAGTGGTCTCTGTGATAGCGGCGCTCGCCACTCTCTCCCTTTAGGCTTTTAGCGCAGTAGTAGCAGCAGCCTTTCTGAGCCAGAAAAAGGCCTTCTATCTCTTCTGTGGTATGGCTACCACCGTTGGCAGAGAGTGTCGTGTTACGCCGCTCTTTGACGATCCGATAAGCTTCGTTACGCGTCAGGCGCTTGTATTCTGGAATATTGTCGACCGGGAAGCGAATTCTTAGATGTACCGCACCTTTTGCTTGAACGCAGTCGCAGGCCGTGAGTTCTACTGCGATCGGCTTTCCGCAGTATGCACAACTGCCATGTTGATGAAAAAACCTTCCGAGATCGGCGGGAAGATTGGGCCATCGCTCAGCCATTTCATAGATTTCCCATTTCTTGCTGCCGAAAACCTGCATCCTTCCTGTTGGATTGCTGTCTGGGTGAAAGATGCGTACATACGCATAGCCATCTCTGGCATGGAGGATCATACGTTCGATCTTGAAAGGTAATCGCCGTCTGGACGCCACTTCAACACCTCCGTCCTTGCTCTGTGCCTTACCAACTGTTCTGATCCTCCACCCCTTGAAGACCAGTAGCACTGAATTTGTGCACAAGGTTGGACGAGTCAATCCCATCACTCGAGCGGACATGTAATGGACTCCGCATCGGCCGATCAGCGGTCCAAAATGATGGCATACCTGACCGTTCGTAAAGAGGCGGTTGCTGCCGATCAGGAGCCCCACATGCCCACCAGGCCCAACGTCCGCAGTTGACCCACCCCTGCCGCCCTCGACTGCCCCTCATGAGGAAGGTGTTGGCTGTATACCAGCCCATTCAAGGATTCCTGTCCACAGGTTCCTGCCAGTCGCCTCAGGGGAACCTCCGTCTCGGCCTCGGCCTAAGCGGACTCATGCAAGAAATCGCCATTTACCCATTAATCCTTCACGCGCAGGCTACTGACATTAAACATCTACCCCCGATTTGGTTAGGCGATCTTGGTAATTTTTAATAAGGTCTAACCAAGCACCGGGTTTGCTAAGTGCGTCGAGAGCCATTGGGAAGGCTCCATTTTTTGTGACATACCATTGAGCCTTATCTTTTGTATGCTTGACGCTACCCCCAACGATCTCGCTCAGCCCGGCCAAATATTCGTGACCTAGAGCTATCTTTCCTATGCTATTTGGTACCCAGCCTACAGCATATGACATTAACCTTCCTGCCATATCGACGCCGCCCAGGTTGAACGTCTTTCCATCGGGTGAATCCCATTTCAGGGAAGCCGATTTGGTCGCCGGATCGAGAAAAACTGCAAGCTCCGAGGCTTGACTGAGAAAATCTCGTAGGGCTGCCGCCGTTTCAGGTGATGCAGCCTCTAAATTTTCAAAAAACAATTCTTCCGTCATTGTCATACGCCGAGAAGTAAGCTGTGCTTTTCCTTGGTCAACAATTGCTTCTGCAGCTAACGAGTCACTAGCAAGCCTTACGACAGCGCGCTCAATATTAAGCGTACGAGCAAGAATTCGCGGTTGAACAATGAGACCTTGGCTTGGCGTCTTGAAAATTGCGACCTCGATCAGCCCGAGTGTGAAGTGAAATCCGGCATGCATTTGCAAGTAGTTGGCAAGGCTTTCGGTGTCTTCCCGAATGCCGTCACCAACGACAAGTAACAGAATTCTCCCCAAGCGAAGATTGCGCTGAATTGCATCAATGAATCTGGCCTCATCAAGTTCGTTTGAACCACCAGTCGCCTCGGCGACTATCTCAACTAGTGGCCGGCCAATTGGCTTGTCATTAGCATCCAAACCTTTGCGTATGGCAAGGTCAAAATCATCAAAACTCCAGTGTGCAATGCTTTGTGCGTAGTCGATAATCTGGGCAATCACTCGACGTCGAGACTCGGGATTCCTCCATAACTTGCATTCGACAAGAACGATATTCCCTTCGGCAGTCACATAAACGTTGTCTATGTACCCTGCTGGTGTCTGAACCTCCCGCGCAGCTGAAATTAGATTTCCAACTTGCTCAAGCTCGCCGATAGGTAGTGAAGTTGGGTTTTGATAGAGGAGACGTTGCAGCCATGATTCATCATATTTATCTGCACCCTGGCTGATTTCACCGTTGAATTCGATCCGGCCAAGCGGCTGTCCAGAGGAAAGGTGATCCAAGCTAGAAATCCAGAATGGCTGCGCGTACTGAGATTTCCCATTTTGACGTGTCATTAGCTCACCTATCTCAGGTTATTCGAAATGAAGACTGCCTAAAGGTTCAAGCATTTCTACTCCTTGATTTCTCAAGCTCTTTCAAAACACGATCCCCTTCCTTGCGGTCATCTGGGTCCAGGCAATCCTTGTAGAAAGCGTACGATGCTGCGATCTCTGCTACATCCTCTGCGTCATTAGGGGGCAGGCAGCACTCCTTAGCCCATCGAACCCAGGTCCAAGTCAACGGCATACTTTTTTCAACGCCGAGGCCCAAATTGTAGATCTCGCATAGATGCTTGGCCGCTATCGCGTTGCCTGATAGGCCGATGTCCTGTAGCTCCTCACGGTAGTCAGCGATGTTTCCCATGGCTACGCCGTCTCCCTGCTTGGCTGCCAGTATGTGCAATGCAGCTGCCGCGACCAAGTCTCGCGGCATGCCATGACCTAATCGCAGCATAGTGCCCAGATCACAGATGGCCTCCAATTCACCCTGCTCGCCAGCAGCGGCAAACCAACGGGCCGCTTCGGCGAGGTCCAATTCAACGCCATCACCATTCTGGTAACGCTTGGCAAGATTGTATTGGGCAGTTGCGTTGCCTTGTTCGGCACTTTGCCGATACCAGTGTGCCGCCAGCGTGGAATCGGCCTCGCAGCTCAAACCGTTTTGGTACATCGTGCCAAGGTTGTTCTGCGCCTCTGCATCACCTTGGGTTGCACCCAGGTGATACCAACGGAAGGCAGCCTTCCAGTCCTGGGCGACCTGCTCGCCTTCCCTATAGATATCCCCAAGCCTGCAAGCTGTACCGCCGTCGCCAGATTCGGCCCGTTCCATCATTTTGGCAAGCTTGTCTTCGGTGAGATGTTGTCCAGTCATGTTGGCCTCCTTATTGAGTTCGATTCGACTATCTCAGACCGATGGCTCAGTAGATGAGCCATGCAGAAGACTTGTTGAGAAATATTCACTAACTTAGGCGGCATACGCAGGCTGGCTGCTTCTGACCCGCTGCTGTCAGACAACAGCCTTGCCGAGCGACCGCTCCGCTCGGACTTCTGCCGTTGAACCAACGCTCCCTTGAAAGGCCGCAGAGGCGACACCGGACATATGGTCTGCCAGGTTGCAGACACTCAACCTGACACCTAGCCCAATGACCACTGATTGCGCCCTACGACACATCGGGCGCTATCGGACAGCCATCCCCCACCTCATCTCCTCCCTCGCCAGTACGGGCAGCAGGGCGGCGGTGGATAGCAGGTCGTCGCGATTGTGGGCCAGCACCTCATTGAGCCGGCCGGCGCGTCCGGTGCGCAGCCAGTCGCGCCACACACCGGGGGCGAATTCGCCGGGCAGGTCATCTGCCCGCCGGAGTTCCAGCAGTTCGGTTTCGGCGGTCTTCAGCCGACAGTCGGGCAGCCGCCGGCGATGTGCCCGGCGCAGGGCGTGCAGCAGGTCCAGGTGGGGCCGCCCGCGCAGGAGTCCGTCGCGGCCGTGCAACCGGGCGCGGGTGTCCAGGAGGGGGATGTCGAAGCTCTTGCCGTTGAAGCTGACCAGGCAGTCCTCCTCGCCCAGCGCGGCGGCCAACCTGTCCAGCAGGGCGACCTCGCCGGCGAAGGCGGTCATCAGCCATTGGCGCAACTCCAGGCCCGCGTCAGTGAGGCGGGCAACGCCCAGCAGGAAGGCCACGGTGCCGGCGCCGCCGGCCAGGCCGGTGGTCTCCGTGTCCAGGAACAGCAGCTTGTGGGGGTCGATGGGATGCGGATGGCGCAGGGCGCCGCCCCGGTCTCCGTCCACCTGGGCCAGGCGGCGCAGGGGCACGGCGCCGTGGCGGTAGGCCAGGGGGTGGACGCGCACCACCTCCACCAGGCCGGGGGCCACTTCCTTACCGCCCAGACGTTCGGCCAGGGACACTTCGGGGGAGGGGAAGACGGGGCGCGGGCGCTGTTCGCCCCGGCGGCGCACCTGCTCCAGGCGGCGCAGCAGGTCCAGCGTGCTCTGGGAACGGCCCTGGCCGGGGAGGGAGGCCGACGAGCCAGGCGGCGACGGGGCCGGTTCGGACCAGGGAGCCGGGGCGGTCTGGGCCAGGCGGCGGCGCAGTTCAATGTAGTCCATGGGGGTTTGCTTCCGAATTCGATTGATGCCCACCGGCCAACATGGCCAGCAGGGCCAGGGCGGCCTGCTTGGCGGTGAGGCCGAAGCGCTCGGCTTCGCCCAGCACCGGCCCCACGCAGGCCGGGCAGCCGGACTGGCAGGGACAGTCGGCCACCAGGTCGTGGGCGCGCGCCACCAGGTCGCTGCGCTGATCGAACAGGGGGGCGGCCAGGCCCATGCCGCCGGGGTAGTTGTCGTACAGGGTCAGGGTGGGTCGGAAGCGCTGGGCGTCCGGGTCCAGGGCCGCGCCTTCCAGGGTGCGCAGGCTGCCGCGGCCGCCGGCGTCCTGCACCGCCGACCAGCCGGCGGTGCCGTCGCCCACCGCCCGGCCCAGATCGCGCAGCTCGCTCATGCTGGCCAGGGCGGCCACGTGGTGCAGGGCGTGGGCCGCCCCCAGAAAACCGTCCAGGGCCGCCTGGCGGCTGGCGAAGGCCCGCTCCAGGGCCGCCTCGTCCAGGCTCCACCACAGGGCGGTGGTGTGCATCTCCTGGTCGGGCAGGTTGACGTTGCCGTAGCCCACGTTCTCGTGGCTGTAGTAGCGGATCTTCTTGTAGCCCGCCACCCGCCGCACCACGTGCACCTCGCCGTGGGCGCAGGTGGCCGCCGCGCCCCGGTCCTGCTGGAAGCTGTCCAGCACCTTGAGGCGGGTGGTGTCGATGGCGTCGGTGTAGTAGTCGGCCCGGGTGCGGGTGACGAAGGCCTTGCGGCCGGTCCAGTCCAGGCGCTCCACCTGCCAGGGCCGGGCCTGGTGTAGGTAGATGGCGCCCTCGTACAGGGTCAGGGCGGCGGCGCCGTAGTCCACCTCGCCCAGGATGTCCTGCTTGCCGTCGGTGACGTCGATGACGGTGAAGTTGCCGTCGGCCACCGAGCGCAGGCTGACGGCGTGGGCCGGGTAGCTGTCGGCGATCCAGTGCCAGCTGTCCCCTTCCCGGTGCAGCACGCCGTGCTCCTCCAGGTAGCCCAGGAGCGTTTGCAGACTGTGTGGACCGAAGACCTCGCCCGCTCGGAAGGGCAGCTCGAAGGCGGCGCAGCGCAGGTGGTCCATGAGGATCAGCAACTGGTCCGGGTCGATGCGGGCGTGCTCCGGCGAGGCGCCGAACAGGAAGTCCGGGTGCCGGGCCAGGAACTGGTCCAGCAGGTCGCTGCCCGCCACCAGCACCCCCAGGCTGGGCTTGTTGCGCCGCCCGGCCCGGCCCAGGCGCTGCCAGGTGGCGGCGATGGAACCCGGGTAGCCGTTGAGCAGGCACACGTCCAGGGCGCCGATATCGACGCCCAGTTCCAGGGCCGAGGTGGTGACCACGCAGTCCAGATTGCCGGCCCGCATTCGTTTCTCCTTTTCCCGCCGCTCGCCGGGCAGGTAGCCGCCCCGGTAGGCGGCGACCCGGGCGGGCCGGCGCGGGTCCCGGTCGAACACGTCCTTCAGGTATTTGGTGAGCACCTCCACGGTGAGGCGGGCGTTGGCGAAGACGATGGTGCTTAAACCCGCCTTCACCGCCAGCCGGGCCAGGCGGGCGGTCTGGGAGCGGGCCGAGGCGCGCAGGTTCAGGTCCGGGTTGACCACCGGCGGGTTCCACACCAGCACGGTGCGCGGCCCCTGGGGGGCGCCGGATTCGGTGACAGCCTCCACCGGCGCGCCGATCAGCGCTTCGGCCAATTCCTTGGGGTTGGCGATGGTGGCCGAGCACAGGATGAATTGCGGCTCCCGGCCGTAGAAGCGGGAGATACGCTTCAAACGGCGGATGACGTTGGCCATGTGGCTGCCGAACACCCCCCGGTAGCCGTGCAGCTCGTCGATGACCACGTAGCGCAGGGTCTCGAAGAAGCTCGCCCAGCGCGGGTGGTGGGGCAGGATGCCCTGGTGCAGCATGTCCGGGTTGGAGACCACGATGTCCCCCTGCTCCCGTACCGCCTTGCGGGCGTCGGCCGGGGTGTCGCCGTCGAAGGTCATGGCCCGCGCGCCCAGGCCGCCTGCCTTGTTCAACTCCAACAACTCGGCCACCTGGTCCTGGGCCAGGGCCTTGGTGGGGAACAGGTACAGGGCCCGGGCCCCGTCCGCCAGCAGGCCTTGCAGCACCGGCAGGTGGTAGCACAGGCTCTTGCCCGAGGCGGTGGGCGTGGCCACCACCACATGCCGGCCGGCGAGGGCCAGTTCCAGTGCAAGGGCCTGGTGGCTGTACAGGCGCCGGATGCCACGACCCGCCAGGGCGGCGGCAATGCGCGGGTCCAACCCGGCGGGCAGGGGCGCGGTGCGGGCCGGCCTGGCCGGCTGGGTGAATTCGGCGACGATGCGCGCCGGGTATTTGCGCTTCAGGGCCGCGGCCAGGGCGGCGGTGTCTCCGGCCCGCCGGGGATCGGCGTCGGCCTCTCCCAGGAGGTCCAATTCGGGGCGGGACCAGGCTTCCATGCTTGCCTTTCCGTAGTGGGGTTGGGGCAAGCATGCAGGGGGTGAGGCTCATGGGATGAGCCAGACGGAAAAACCTTGTCTAAAATGTCCGCAAGGATGTTAGCCCGTCTTCCCGACCCAGCCAGGAGACCCCGTCCATGATCGTGACCAACCGCAACCGGGTGACCGCCATCGTCATCCGCCACGACGGCCAGACCGCGACCCTGGTGCCCATGAAGGGCGGCAAGCTGTGCGCGAAACACCTGCCCCACGACGTCTTCCTGCGGGACTGGCGGGAGATGAACTACTCCCTGGCCAACGCCCTGGCCCGCTTCCTGCGCCACGCCCGCCTGCGGGGCGCCAGCCAGGAGGTGATCAGGGGACTCAGGCGCCTGGAACTGCGCGACCGCTGCGTGGTGGCCAACCTGTTCTGAGCCGCTCGCGTGGGGCCGGCAACGATTACCTCACGAGTGGCACCAACTCGATTTTCCTGAGTTCCCGTTCCCTGAGTTCCCGTTCCCTGAGTTCCTGCTCCCGGAGCCGCTCCGCTTCCCGCTTCCCCGCCGTTCCCGATGAACGGATGTCGATGGCGCCCGTCGCCTCGGGCAGCACGATGGCCGGCTTGGCGGGCTCGGTCACCGCGGGACGGACGTCCACGGCCGTGGGCGCCGCCGGCGCCGAGGTGCGCCCCGCATCCACCCCGTGGTCGGGCTGGCCCGGATCGGGTCTGGGTTCCCTGGGCCGGACGGGGGCGCGCAAGGCCGGGGCGGCCTCCAGCTTCAAGGCATCGGACCAGCGCACCGCCTCCAGTACTTCCTGGCGCGGCAGCCGCAATTGCGGCTGGACGATCCGCCGGGCGCTGTAGGTCACCCGGATGTCAGGCGCATAGCTGACCTGGCTGAGGCGACTGATCTGGACCGGCGACATGGCCTGAAGGCGGTGCGGATCCGGGACCGCCAGGGCGGACACCCGCCCATGCACCACGGTAATTTCGGTCTTGGCCGCCTCGCCGCGCCGGGCCGGCCGGGCGGTGTACAGGACGCGACCGCCGGTGCTCAGGCTGTCCACGTCGGGGGTGCGCACCAGCATGCAGGTGCGCCTGCGGCTGTTGTCGGCGAGAACCTGGCCGTAGCGCAGTTCATGGACCCACAGGCAGTGCGAGCCCTTCAGCCAGGTGAAGCGCGGATCGGTATTTTCGTTGAGTTGCACGAAATCGCTCTGGCGGTCGTCGCCGATGACAATGCTGGCGCCGCCGCCGGCGCCGGTGCTCACCTGGTCGCCGTCGCACACCGCATCGCCGTCGCGGCCCGGCCGGCCGTTGAGGGAGACATTGCCGCCCGTCACGTTCAGCACGCCCACGGCCTCTCCGCCGCCGCAGGGCCCGCCACCACCGCCGCCGGCATGCAGCGGGCGCGGGTTCAGCGGTCCGCAGCCGGCCAGCAGGGCGATGCACAGCAGGACCGGCAGCGCCATGCGCCGCCTGCCCGACCTTCCCGAATCGTTGGACATCTCCGGCCTCCCTCGCCGTGTATTCGCATTCCCAGCGCCCGGCCGCCTGCCGGCAGCCACGGCTGCCAGGGAATGGACTAATAATATTAGTGCAGGAGCGCGACATGACAACGCCGCGCGCCCAGGTTGGCATTGCGTCCCGCCCCCCCCGCCGAGGGGCCGGGGCGCCACGATAGGCAAGGCAAAATGACTTCGGAACATGACCGGCGGTGCCGATTGACCGGCCGCGGCGCCATCCGCCGCTTCCTGGCCCGCCTTTCCGCCCTCCTCCTGCCCCTGGCGGTCGCCGCGTCGGCCACATGGGCCGAACCGTTGCGGGTGGCCGAATTGCAGCTGGCGGGGGAAAGGGTGGCGGAATTGCCCGGTGTGGCGTTCTTCCGCGGCGAGGTGACGGAAAGCCGCACCCTGCGCCCCCAGGACACCCTCCCCGAGGGTAGCGAGCTGCGTGTGCCGGAACGGGCCTTCATCCTGCTGGAATCGCCCGCGGGCACGCGGGTGGAGTTGTTCCAGGGCTGCCGCTACCGGCTGGGCAGCGCCGGGGCGGCCGGCGAGACCCATTCCCTGTTCGGCGGGCGGGCGCGTTTTAGGGTCCGCAGACTGCTGGACTTCTTCAACGTGGATTTCGATTTCAGCTTCGTCGCCCTGGTGCGCGGCACGGAGTTCGAGATCGACCTCTCAGATCCGGACCAGGCGCGGGTGCGCCTGGACCAGGGCCGCCTCAACATCCTGAGCGACCAGACCCTGAGCGCCGGTGACGGCACGCAGCCGCTGGCCGTGGCGCGCATCGACACCCTGGAGCCCGCGCCGGGCACGCCACGGGCCTACCCGCGTGCCTCATCCGCGGCGGACGGCGCCGGCCTGGCCGAGGCGGAGGCACGCTACAGTGCGGAACTGGCGCGCGCCGACATCCGCGACGACTTCGACCGCCACCTGGGCGCCCTGAACAACCTGGGCATGGTGCTCATGGGCCGGGGCCGCCACGACGACGCCCTGGCCAGCTTCACCGAGGCCGGCCGGCTGGCCGCCGCGCGCGGCGACCTGCCCTGGCAGGCCCGCGCCCTCAACAACGAAGCGGCCGCCCGGCTGGGCGCCGGTGACGACCGCGCGGCCATCGACACCACGCAGCGGGCCCTGGCCCTCAACCGCCGGCTCTATGCGGACGGCGTGCAGACGCGCATCGCCGCCAACTACAACAACCTGGGCGTGGCCTACAAGCGCCTGGGCGAGACCGGCCCCGCCCTGGCCAACTTCACCCTGGCCCTGGAGACCAACCAGCGGCTGCTGGCCAGGGAGACCGAGATGAGCGGCGAACCCCGTCCGCCGAAGCCCATCGTCGCCACCGCCCCGCTACCCGGCCGCTCGCCCGCCTCCCAACCGGCACCGATGCGGGACGAGGTGGCCAGGCGTCTGGCCGACATCGCCGGCAACCAGGAGAACCTGGGCAATCTCCACGTGCGCATGGGTAAGCCGGAGCGCGGCATCGCCTACCTGGAACAGGCCCTTGCCGGCCGCATGGCCCTGGCGGGCGGGAAAGCGGATGCCGGCGTGGGCAGCCTGTACGCCAACCTGGGCGTGGCCTACCGCCAGTGGGGCGAGGCGGCGACCGACGGCGACCGGCGCACGGCCTGGTTCAACAGCGCCGTGGAATACCAGCAAAAGGCCCTGGCGGAACGCATGCGGCTGTTCCCGGACGGGCGCCACCCCACGCTGGCGGACAGCTACTACAACCTGGGCAATGCTCTGTGTGCGGCGGGGCGCTGCCCGGAGGGCATCGACGCGCACCGACAGGCCCTGGACATCGAGCGGGCCCTGCACCCCGACGGCCTGCACCGCTCCATCCTCGACAGCCTCAGGCAGCTGGCCCGCCTGAGCGCCGCCGTGGGCCTGCGCGAGCAGGCCGCGGCCTACGCCACCGAGGCCGCGGCGCTGGAACAGCACCTGCGAGGCCGCGAGGGAGCGCGCCCGTGAGGCGGCCGCGTCCATGGCTGTATGTGCTGGCCTGGGCCGCCCTCCTCGTCGCGGCCCTGTTCGTTGCCGACTGGCGGCAATGGGACTGGCGGCTGTACGCCCACCTGCCTGGACGGGAAACGCCACGCTTCTCCGCACGCATCGAACTGGTGGACGTCCCCTATTCCGCCGACCTCGGCACCTACCGCACGCGGCTGGCCCAGACCCTGCGCGCCCTGGCCACCCGCGTGCCCGGCGTGCCGCACGTGGTGGCACTGGACGTGGCCATCGGCCGGGACAGCGTCGGCCTGGACGAACTCACCGCGGCCATCCGCGCCTTGCAGTCGCAGGGCACGCGGGTGGTCGCCGCGGTCAACCCGCAGGACCCGCGCACCAACCGGCCCAATCCCGACTTCATGGACGAACACGCCAGGGCGCTCTATGCCGGCGGAGTCCTGGACGGGTTCGGCCATACCCGCTTCGACGGCCTGAGCGGCACCTTCAAGTACGACAGCCACCTGCGCATCGGCGGCCTGCGGCTGCCCATGCTGGCGGTGAAGATCGCCGAACTGGAGCATGGGCGCAGCCCCCCGCCCGGCCGCCATCCGACCCTGCTGCACCTGGGCGATCGGGCCGAAGTCCAGGCGCGCACCCTGGACCTGGCCGGGCTGCTGGCCGCCAACCCTCGCGACGAGCGCTACCGGGCCAAGCTGGTCATCGTCGGCAGCCTGGCGGAGGACGTACACCGTCAGGCACCGGCCTCGGGGCCGGAGATGCTTGCCTGGGCACTGTCCGACCTCATCGCCCCGGCGGACAGCGCCGGCCATTACGAGCTGGTCACCTCGCCGGCCTGGTTGTTGGGCGTGCTGCTGGCCGCCACCCTGGTGACGGCGGTCGCCATGGGCGCCGTCTATGCCCGCGTCCCCCTGGCCGACAACCGACTGTGGCTGATGCCGGCGGCCGGCGTCGCGGCGGGGCTGCTGTTCCTGCTGGGGCTGCTGCTGATGCTGGCGGGGCTGGGCCACATCTATCCCCAGGTCAGCCTGCCCGCCCTGGGCGCGGCCGCGGCGGCCGGCCTGGGCTGGCTGTACGCGCGGCGGCACCTGAAGTGGTGGGAATCGGGGCGGGAGATGGGCGAGGAGGAGTCCGCCTACGACATCTTCGTCAGCTACTCGCGCAGCACCGCCAATGCCGAATGGGTGCGGACGCACGTCTATGAGCCCCTCCGCACGGCCACCCGGCCGGACGGCGAACCCCTGCGCGTGTTCTTCGACACCGAGGCGATCCGCCCCGGCCAGGCCTGGTTCCGCCGCCTGGCCCAGGCGTTGCATAACAGCCGCTGCGTAGTGCCGGTGTTTTCCGACGATTACTTCGCCAAGCGTTTCTGCCGCTACGAACTGGACCTGGCCAACAGCCTGCAGGTGGCCGGCAAGATACGCTTGATCCCCCTGCTCAGGACCGATAAGCCGGTACCCGCCGTCTATACCGGCCTGCAATGGATCGACGCCCGCGGCGAGGGTGATTTTCTGGCCAGCCTGCTGGCCGGGCTGGCGGATGAGGCCACACCGCCGTCACAAGGGTAGGCCGGGCCGGCGGCGGTCTCACATCTCTTTTTTCCAGACCAATGCCGCGAGCAGCCCGCCCTGCGGCCGGTTTTCCAGCACCAGGCGGGCGCCTTGCAGTTCCGCCACCCTTTGCGCGATGGCCAGGCCCAGGCCGCTGCCTTCATGGCGGGCATCGCGGCCCCGGTAGAAGCGTTCCCTGAGCCGCTCCAGCTCTTCCGGGGCCACGCCGGGGCCGTCGTCAGCCACCCAGAGGCGGGTCTCGTCCGCCCCGCCGCCGGCCCCCACCTCGATGACGCTGCCCGGCGGCGTGTGACGCAGGGCGTTCTCCGCCAGGTTGCGCAAGGCCAGGCCGAGCAGGTCGGCATCGCCGGACAGGGTGACTTCGCTTCCGGTGTCCCGGATCAGCAGGCTCTGGCCCAGTTGCCGGGCGGGCTCGTCGAGTTCGGCGCGGAGCGCGGCGAACAGTTCCGCCACGGGCACGTCGCGGCGCTGTTCGAGATGGGTCAAGGGGTCCAGCCGGGCCAGGCGCAGCAGTTGCTGCACCAGGCGCGTGGCCCGGTCGGCGCCGGCCAGAACCTGCTCTAGGGCATGCCGGCGATCGGCCTCTTTGGGGCTGGCCAGGGCCACCTGGGCCTGCACCTTGAGGGCCGCCAGGGGAGTGCGCAGTTCATGGGCGGCGTCGGCGGTGAAGCGGCGTTCCTTGTCCAGCGCCCGGTCGAGCCGCGCCAGCAGGCTGTTGAGGGCCGCCACCAGGGGCCGCACCTCGCTGGGGGGGGCGGCCTGATCGACGGGGCTCAGGTTGGTCTCGGTGCGTACGGCGACCTTGCCGGCCAGTTCGTCCAGGGGACGCAGACCCCGGCCCACCAGGACGTAGATGAGCAGGCCCAGCAGGGGCAGCCCGACGACCACCGGCAGCGACAGGTGCAGGGCGACATGGCGTGCCAGCTCGTGGCGGATGGTGGCGGCCTGGGCCACCTCCACCCGCAGGTGATGGCCGCTGTCCTCGGTCACCAGCACCCGCCAGGTCACCCCGCCCGCATTGATGTCGGCATAGCCGGCCACGCCGGCGGGGACGCTGGGCGGCGGGTTGCGCGAGATCAGCAACTGGCGCCCGTCGCGGGCGTCGCGCACCCGGAACAGCAATTTCTGCTCGTAGGGGTGCAGTTCCCGATGGTCCATGGCCTCGAAGGCCGCCAGGTGCGACTCGGCCTCGTCCACCAGTTCATGCCGGGTCTGGGCCAGCAGCAAGCGGGCCGACTGGGCCAACTGGGCGTCCAGCAGTTCCTCCGCCTCGTGGCGGGCATCGCGGTAACTCCACCAGGCCGCGGACACCCACACCAGGCCGGTGGCGGCCAGCAAGGTGGCCAGCAGGCGGTTGCGCAGGGAAGAAAAGCTCATGGGGCGGGCCTCCGCATTCTGTTCATGGCGGGTCGCCCAGCACGTAGCCCAGGCCGCGCACCGTGCGGATGCGTTCCGGCCCCAGCTTGCGGCGCAGGTGGTGGATATAGACCTCGACGGTGTTGCTCTCCGCCTCCTCGCCCCAGGCATAGAGGCTGGCCTCCAACTCCTGGCGGGAGCGGATGCGGCCCTTGTGGCCGAGCAGGTCGAGCAGCAGGGCGTACTCGCGCGCCGACATGGACACCGACCGGCCGCCCAGGCTGACGCTGCGCGCCGCCGGGTCCAGGATCAGGTCGCCGTGGCGCAGCAGCGGCGCCGCCTCGCCGCCGGCACGGCGGATCAGGGCGCGCAGGCGGGCCTGCAATTCGGCCAGGTCGAAGGGTTTGAGCAGGTAGTCGTCGGCACCGGCGTCCAGGCCGGCCACCCGGTCGGCCACCGTGTCGCGGGCGGTAAGGATGAGCACCGGCGTGCGCCGGCCGTGGCCGCGCAACTCCCGGAGTACCTCCAGGCCGTCGCGGCGCGGCAGGCCCAGGTCCAACACGCAGGCGGCGTAATCCTCGCTGAGCAGGGCATGGCGGGCCGCCTCCCCGTCGCGCACCCAGTCGATGCCGTAACCGTCCAGGCGCAGGCCGGCGGCCAGGCCGTCGCCCAGCAGGGCATCGTCTTCCACCAGCAATATGCGCATGCAAATCCTCCCGCGCGGGGTTCTCAGGTGCGGATTATCGCCCCGGTGCCGCCCATGCCCGACTCCTCCCCCGCCGGCCGTCCCGCGGGATCGGGACGGATGCCGGCGCGGGCGGGCGACGGGCGGGCCGGCGCCACAGCTTGGTGTTCTCCGGCTTCGCGGTCCTCCGCCCCGTGTCCATGCCCGACCGGGGCGGCAACCTCGGCATAGCGCAGCCAGCCCGCGGTGGAGACGAGGACGGCCACCAGCAGTAGCGTGCCTATCCCGCCGTGACGGCTGCTGGCGGGCGTGCCCTCCGGCGCCGCCTTTCGGCCGTGCAGCATGCCGGCCACCAGGTTCTCCCGGTGCAACAGGCTTTCCGCCGCCACCCCCGCGAGATGCAGAAGGACCACCAACAGCATCAGGTTGGCCAGCAGTTCGTGGCCCTCGCCCAGCACCTCGCCCACAGGCCAGGCGGAGCCGGCCCAGGCGCCCAGGCCGGCCAGCGTCACCACCGGCGCCAGGCCGAGGAGCAGCCAGATGGCCTGGCTGCCGGCCGGGTTGTGGCCCAGGTAGCGCCCGGCCGTGCCGTCCAGCAGGGCGCGCAAGTAGGCCAGGCCGGCGCGGGGCCCGTGGGCGAAGCTGGCAAAACGCGAGTAACGGCCGCCCAGCAGCCCCCAGGCGAGGCGGAACAGGACCAGCCCCAGCATGAGCACGCCGCTGAGCATATGGATGGAAAAGGCCGCGTCCCACTCGGCGGTCAGCCAGGCGACGGCGAAGCCGAGGGCGAACAGCCAGTGGAACACGCGCGTGGGCAGGTCCCAGATCAGGATCGTTTGCATGTCTCCGCCCTCCGGTCAGCGCGGGATGCGCAGCGCCGTTTCGTCGAATCGACCCCGTTCGGCATGCCGGTGGCAGGCCTGGCAATTGGCCCGGCTGCCCACGGCCGGCCGCTTCCAGACTGCCGCGGCGATCTCGTCGTGCTCGTGCCGGAAGGCGGCGGTCTCGGTGATGCGCAGCGGGGCTCCGCCTCCGCCGGGGCCGGCGTTGGCCGCCAGCCAGCGGGCGATTTCCCGCCGCTCGGGTTCGGCCAGGCCGGCGTCGCTGCCGAAGTGCCGCTCCAGCCCTTCCATCAGCCTGCGCCAGGAGGCGGCGGGCAGCATCGCGGGCGGATAGAGCACGTGGCAGCCGCCGCATTCCCGGCGCCAGGCGGCGTTGTCCCGTGCGGGGTGGGCGGAGGGAGGAGGATCGGCCAGGCCGAGGCCGGCCGGCAGGACCAGCAGCAGGAGCAACAATCGACGGGTCATGGCGCGCATTCGCTTGAAAAGATGGCGCCATGCTGGCCGGTCAAGCTTAATCCGACCTTAAAGCCGGCAGGGGATTGGCCGGCGAGCCGTTACAAGGCTCAGGGCGTGTGGATCAGCATCACTCCCAGCCCCCAGTCCGGGCTGGCGTCGCTGCCGCCGGCCACTGCATAGGGCTGGATCTTCCAGGCCGGGCCGAACCGGTGCGACCAGTAGGCGGTCAGCTCGCGGCGCGGCTCGCTGCCGGCATAGGAGGCGGCACGGTAGTCCAGCATGGCGCCGATGCTGTCATCCGCCCCCAGCTTCCAGTTCAGTCCCAGGCTGCCATACCAGACCGGCTTGGGATTCAGGCCCGCGGGGGCACCCGGCCAGCGCCGGCCCAGGGTGGCGAAGGGGGTGAAGGCGCCGACCGGCACGTAGAGGTCGGCGAACAGGCTGTAATCGTTCTCGCCGTTGGACAGGCCCTTGGCCATGCTGCCCGTGCCCAGCTTGGCCTTGGCGCCCAGGTCCAGCAACAGCCCTTGGCGCGGCTGCTCCCAGAGGCTCCAGGTGAGGCCGGCGACGGCGTCGCCCCAGCCGCTGGCGGTAGTGCGCTGGCCCGTGCCGGGCGTCACCTCGCCGCCGGAGGTGGTGGTGCCCGCCGGGGCGGTCATGCGCAGATAGGGGATCGACAGCTTCCAGACCGCCGGCCCGCGGCTGTATTTGATGGTCAGCGGCAGCGCCCAGACGTCGGTGTCCTCGGCCGCGCCGTAGCGGCCGCTGCTGAAGTCCAGGCCCGCCAGCCATTTGAACTGGCCCGGCTCGGCCAGGGCCGCCGAGGACAGGCTCGCGAACAGCCAGGGGAGCAGTCGCGTGGCGGGCCGGCTGCGCCTCTCAGTGCCTCTCATGCCGCTCTTCCTTTTCGGGTTTCTCGGGTTTCTCGGCCTTTTCGGGTTTCTCGGCCTTTTCGGGTTTCTCGGGCTTTTCGGGTTTCTCGGCCTTTTCGGGTTTCTCGGGCTTTTCGGGTTTCTCGGGCTTTTCGACTTCCACCTTTTCAACCTCCACCTTCTCGATCTCGACTTTCTCGATCTCGACTTTCTCCACTTCCGGCTTCTCGATCTTCTCGACCTCGGGCTTTTCCACCTTCTCCGTCTCGGGTTTTTCGATCTTCTCGACCTCCACTTTCTCCACGACCGGCTTGTCGATCTCCGGCCGCTCCACCCTGCCGCTCTCGGGGCGTTCGATCTCGTCCCGCCCTTCACCGCGTCTCTCCCCGCGCCCTTCCGCGTCTCCTCTCTGCCGGGCAGCGCGCCTGTCCTCCGCCCCGGATGCCGGTACGTGCACCGCGGGGGAGACGGGTTGCCGAACCTGGCCGCCATCCCCGGAGCCGGAGGGCTGCCTGCCGCGCGGTTCCCCGCTGTCCCGCTGCCGGTCGCCCCCGTCCCGCACCTCGATGACGCGCGCCAGTTCCAGGCCGCCGTCCGGGCGGGCGCGCGCCTCCACCCGAACCACGCTGCCGGGGGCGATGGCCGGCATACCGGCAGGCACGGCGATGTCCGCATAGCCCAGGGACAGGCCTCCGCGCGCCGCCGATCCGGCGGCCACGCCTTGCAGGGAGAAGCGCTCCACGCCCCTGAGCGGTGCCAGCAGTGGGTCGGGCGCGCTCTGCCTGACCTGCAGGATGCCGTTGTCCAGGGTGCCGGTAACCCTCACCTGGTCGCCCGCCCGCGCGCCCGGCAGGCCACGCACCAGCAGGTTGCCCACCCGCGCCAGCTTGCCGGCCACCAGATCGACGGTGCCGCTGACGCCGGGGCGGACCAGGTCCGCCACCTTTTCCACGCGGGTGGCGCGCACCGCCCCTTCCGCGTCGCGCAGACCGCTGACCCGCACGCTGTCGCCCACCCTGGGGAGAACCACGGGCTTCTCGCCGGCTGGGGGCAAACGCACGTACTGCCCCATGGCCACCAGGGCGCGGCCGTCGGCCGCCACCCAACTCACCGGCCCCACCAGGGCGGATGTCACCGCCACGTGGCGGGCGTGCAGCCGGCCGTCCCGGCCGACGGCCCAGACAGATACGACCTGGCCGACCGCCAGGGCCTCGGTCGAGGCCGACTCACCATCGACGGTCACCGGCGTCTCCGCACCGTAGAACACCTCCAGGCCGTTGACGCAGATGCTGGCGAAGCCGGTCACCACCCCCACCACGCCGGTGCCCCCCGTGCCCGTGCCGTCGGCCTGTCCGCCGGTGCCACCCATGCCGGAGCCGTCGCCGCCGCGGCCGGTGCCACCCATGCCGCTGCCGTCGCCGCGCCGATCCGCCGGCCGCAGTCCGGTGCCGCCGATACCACCGCCGTCCGCGCTCATGCCGGTGCCGCCCATGCCGTCGCCGGGCAGGGCGCAGGGGTTCGCTCGAGCCGGCCCCATGGCCAGCCCCGCGATCAGCAGGAAAAGCCAGACGGCGGGCCGGTTCATGGGGTGGCCGGTCCTTCCGGCTCCTGCTCGTCCTGGCTGTAGAAATAGACCCCGAAAGTCATGCGCTGGGTGGCCTCGGGCCGGTCCGCGTCCTGCTGCTGCAATTCCAGGGCGCGGCGGTTGATCTCCTGCATGGTCTGGACCGCCAGCTCGCGCGACAGGGTACGCAGGGCTTCCACCGAGGCGGGGCTCAGGGCGTCGTAGTGCACGCTGCGCTCCAGAAAGGGCGGCCGCCCGTCCAGCAGGTTGTGGGTGGCGGCGGCCAGGTGGTCATGCAGGTTCTTGCCAAAATAGAAGGCCTTTTCCTCCAGGCCGTTGGCCGGCACGAAGGCCGCCTCCACCAGGCGCACCCGGTCCTCGTCGTCCAGGGTGGCCACCCCCAGGCGCAGCCATTCGTCCAGCACGGCGCGGGGGCGAATGTCCTTGTTGACCCCCTCCACCAGGCGCTCGAAGGAGGCGTCGCCGCCCTGGCTGGCCAGGCGCGGCAGGGGCTTGGGCCGGCGCTGGGGGTCCTGGTAGCGCGCCTCGGCACACCAGCGGGCGACGATCAGGCCGCCCAGGGAGACCGCGGCCGGCGGCAGACCGCGGCCGGCGGCCTCGCCGCGCAGCCGTTTCACCTCGCGCCGGTGCACGCCGGAGAGCAGGCTGACCCGGCTGTCGGTGATGACCGCCTCGTCCTTGGGAAAGTCGTGCGCCGCGGCGCTGACGTACACCTCCTTGGCCAGCTCGGCGAAGGCGGGATAGTTCACTCCGTGGGACATGAGCAGCCTGGCCAGCGGCCGCAGCAGGCGCCGCACGGCCAGGAGCAGTGCGGGCGGCGTGGACAGGAAGGCGCGCGGCAGGGAATCCATCACCTCAGTCTATCATTGCGTGACATATTTACACACAACTGGAAGTCGTAATCAGGCCCTGCCCCATTGCATTTCGGCCCTGTAATTATCTTCACTAGAGCGTTTGCACAAGATTTCCCGCCCACACACCGTTTGCCTCCATCCCATGGCATGGTTGACGTGTAATATTTTCACACGTATTCTAATTTCGACCATGCGTCAGACATGGGCATGCCCTTCCTACCCGACCCCGTAGGCAGTCATGCAGCGGATTCCCCGGTTGTGCCCTTGACCCTGTTCACTGATGAGGAGCTGTCATGATCAAACCCGTCGTTGCCTTGTCGCGATGGCTGGCGCCCTTGCTGCTGGCCTTTTCCCAATCCGTTCTGGCGGCCCTGACCGCCAGCCCCGCTGCCCTGAACCTGACCCCCGAGGCCAAGGCCAGCATCACCCTGTCGGGCGCCTCTGGCAGCCTGAGCCTGAGCAATTCCAGCAAGGACGTGGTGGAGGCGGAGATCTCCAACGGCCGCCTGAAGGCGGTGGGCAAGCGTATCGGCACCGCCACCCTGACGGTGCGCGACCGGGTGTCCCGCGTGGCCATCCCGGTGACCGTCTCCTCCGCCACTGGCGGGAGCGGCGGCGGCACCGCCGGGGCCTCCTTCGCCCTGCTGGCCTGGAACGACCTGGGTATGCACTGCATGGACGGGGACTACTCGGTGTTCTCCATCCTGCCGCCGTTCAACAACCTGCATGCCCAACTGGTCGATAGCGGCAACAACCGCCTGGTGAGCCAGAACGTCACCCTGACCTTCGAGGCCATGGCCGACGCGGCGGGGTCCGTCAACAGCATCTCCTCTACCAAGACCAATTTCTGGCAGTACGCGAAGGACTTCTTCGGTGCGGACCTGCCCGAGGGCGTCGGCCTGACGGGCTATGGCACCGCCTCCTTCACCCCCCAGGCCCTGGTGCCTGACGCCGCTTCGGGCCAGTTCATCGCCGAGGGCATCCCCATCACCCCCATCGACGACGCGGGCAACAGGAACGCCTACCCCATGGTGAAGGTGGTGGCGCGGGACGCGGCCGGCAACCCCATCGCCCAGGCGCGGGTGGTGCTGCCGGTGTCCGACGAGATGAGCTGTGCCGCCTGTCATGCCTCCGGCACCGGCCAGGCCGCCGCGAAACCCAAGGCGGGCTGGGCCAATGACGCGCACGCCGAGCGGGACTACAAGCGCAACATCCTGCGCCTGCACGACGACAAGCACCTGACGCAATGGAATTACAAGCTCGCCCTGAAACAGAAGGGCTATGACCTGACCGGCCTGGCGGCCACGGCGGACAAAGGCAAAGCCATCCTGTGCGCCGGCTGCCATGCCTCCAACGCCCTGCCCGGCACCGGCGTCAGCGGCATCAAGCCCCTCACCGAGGCCATCCACAAACACCACGGCCTGGTGAAGGACGCCAGCGGCCAGCTGCTGGACAGCAGCAAAAACCGGGATGCCTGCTACCAATGCCACCCCGGCTCCCACACCCAATGCCTGCGCGGGGTGATGGGCAGCGCCACCCTGGCCGACGGCTCTGCCGCCATGCAGTGCCAGAGCTGCCACGGCAACATGAGCAACGTGGGCCGCACCGGCCGGGTCGGCTGGCTGGAGCAGCCCAATTGCCAGGCCTGCCACCATGACGGCAAACGCGACCTCACCGCGGTGAGCGCCACCGGCATCCTCAAGACCTGGCTGGACACCCGCTACGCCACCAACGCCAACGCGCCGGCCTCAGGCTTCAGCCTGTACCGCTTCAGCAAGGGCCACGGCAACCTGCAATGCGAGGCCTGCCACGGGGCGACCCACGCCATCTACCCCAGCAGCCATGCCAGCGACAACGTCCTGTCCATGGACCTGCAAGGGCGGGCAGGCAGCGTCGGCGAGTGCACCACCTGCCACAAGAACGTGCCCCTGACCGCCGACAAGGGCCCCCATGGCATGCACACCATCGGCAGCGCATGGGTGGACAAGCATGGCGACTACGCCGAGCGGGGCACCCAGGCTTGCGCCTACTGCCACGGCGCCGATTACCGGGGCGGCATCCTGTCCACGGCGAAAACCGCCCGCAGCTTCAGCGCCGAGGGCCGCACCGTGCGCTACGCCGCCGGCCAGAAGGTGGGCTGCTACGACTGCCACAACGGCCCCCGCGGTGACTGACCCGCACCTCCTGACCTGACCACCGGGGCGGGAGGCCTGTCTCCCGCCCCATGCACCGAGGAGCACTCAGATGCACAACATATCCCATCGCTTCGCGGCCGCCATCCTGACCCTGGCCGCCCTCGCCGGGCCGGCCCAGGCCGGGGCCTACGTCTTCAGCCAGGGCGGCTTCACGGGCGGCGGCAGCCTGACCGGCAACTTCACCGGCACCGACCTGAACCTGGATGGCTGGCTGGACGCCTCCCTGGGCGAGGTGAGCCGCTTCGCCCTGAGCTTCGCCGGCGACAGCCGGGTGGGCGGCTTCAGCATGGGCTTCGCCGAGCTGGCCGGCCTGCTGTTCAATATGAACGGCGGCGGCTTCATCGGCGACGAAGGCGCCATCGGCACCGGCGAGGGCATCGCCGCCCTGTCCGCCGAACGCCTCTACCTGACCGGCATCGGTCCAGCCGGGTCGGCCGGCGGCAACATCACGGACATCACCTCCCTATCCGGCGCCACCACCGAGACATCCCAGCCGGTCGCCGTCAGCGCCGTCCCCGAACCGGAGACCTGGGCCGTATTGCTGGCCGGCCTGGGCCTGGTGACCCTGCGCCTGCGCCGCCGCGTCTGAATTCCCTATCTCCTGCGCCGGCCGATGCGGAACACGGGAGTGGATGGCCGGCGGGGAAATCTGGGATCATGGCGGCCGTTTACACACATCAGTTTCCACACATCACGAAGGGAACGGCCGGATGCGCATCTTCCTGCCCAGGTCACTGGCCGCCTGGCAAACCCCCGAGTTCAGAAGCACCCTGAAGGACGAACTGGAGCGCCTGGACCGCGACCTGCTGCCCCTGCAACAGGGCCTGTCGCGCTCCAGCCATGCCCTTCCGGACAGCCTGGAGGCGGTGATCCTCGGGGTCGAGGACCTGCCCGGCCGCATCGGGGCGAAGGTCGCCCTCTTCTACAGCGGCATCATCGCCGGCTGCAGCTGCGCGGACGACCCGACCCCGGTGGACGAGATCACCGAGCATTGCGAAATCCGGCTGGATATCCGCAAGGACAACGCGGAGACGACCCTCACCCTGCTGGATTGACCCGCCCGCGCAGGCTGGCCAGTTTCAGCCCCAGCACCAGCGATGCCAGCACCAGGGTGACACCGTTGGCGAGGACCACCGGCAGACTGCCGATGACGAAGCCGTAGGCGCACCACATGCCGACGCCCAAAGTGAACAGGGCGTACATGGGCAGGGAGACGCCCGAGAGGTCGCGGGTACTCCAGGACTTCCAGGCCTGGGGGACGAAGGCGGCGGTGGTGAAGGCGGCGGCGGTATAGCCGATGAAGGCGTTGGGGTCGGCGGGCATGGCGTTTGGGCCGGGTTGCGATGTCCGCCATTGTCTCTCAGGCCAGCATGGGTGGCACCTGCTCCGCCAACCTGGCCCGCTCGCCCGTGTGCCTGCCGGTCAGGGCGAACCCCAGCAACCCGCCGTCCGGCGCCAGGAACAGGGCGCGAATGCCCTCCCCGTCCCCTTCCACCCTCCAGTGCCCGGCCGCGCCCATGGGCGGCGGCTGCACCGCGACCGGGTGGAGCGAGGTCTTCACCACCACCGGCATGGCCGGGTAGGCCAAGGGCGTGGGTTCGCCCGCCAGGGTGGCGGCCAGCGCCCTGGCCTGGATGAGCAGGGGCTGCACGTAGGGCAGCACCAGGCCTTCCAACTGGGCGCAGTCGCCGACGGCATAGACGTCCTCGGTACTGGTGCACAGGCCGCGGTCCACCACGATGCCCCGATCCGTTTCGATGCCCGCCGCCCGGGCCAATCCTGTGCGCGGGCGCAGGCCGATGGCGGACAGGATCAGATCGGCCCGCACCCGGCTGCCGTCATCCAGGGTCAGGACGTAACCCTCGCCGGCCCGCTCCACGGTCCGGCCGGTGCGGCCAAAGTGCCAATCCACGCCCCGCGCGGCGAGGGCATCGGCCAGGGCACGCCCGGCCGGTTCGGGAACCAGGCGCTCCAGGGGCCAGCCGCCCAAGTGGACGACACTCACCTCATGGCCGCCCAGGAGCAGGTCGTTGGCGAATTCGCAGCCGATGAGGCCGCCGCCCAGGATGACCACTCGCCGTTTGCCCTCCAGGGCGGCGCGGAACAGGGCGTAGTCCGTGAGGTCGTTGACCGTGAAGACGTCGTCCGCGGCCTCTCCCGCCAGGCCGTGGGAAAAGGGGTCCGCCCCCAGGGCCAGTACCAGCCGGCCGTAGGCCAGGTCCCCGCCGTCCGTACTGACCGCATGGCCGGCGGGGTCGATGGCCATGACGCGGGTCTCGGTGAGGATACGCGCCCGGTAGGTGTCGGCCGCCTTGGCCGCGTCCATTGCCGCCAGCTGCGCCGGCGACCGTTTCTGGGCCAGGGCGTTGGACAGGTTGGGCTTGCTATAGACGCGCCCGTCGTCGGCGGTGATCAGGGTCACCGGCGTGTCGGCATCCCGCTTGCGGAATTCCCGCAGCACGCCGTAACCGGCCATGCCGGCGCCGATGATGAGGATGGGATTCATGGTCGGGGTCCTTGATTGTTTGAACTGAAACGGCCGGATTCCCCCCACCCCGCCCTCCCCATGCGGAGAGGATTGGGGTGGGGGAAGCCTCAGACTTCCACCATCTCGAAGTCCGCCTTGGCCACGCCGCACTCGGGACATTCGTAGCTGTCCGGGACATCGGCCCAGGCGGTGCCGGGGGCGATGCCGTGCGCGGGGTCGCCCTCGGCTTCGTTGTAGATGTGGCCACAGACGATGCATTGCCAGACTTTCATATTCATTCCTTTCCTAAAGCTTCGATTCAATGGGCCTGACCGCAAGGGTGGACAGGCCGGGGGATTCAGGCCGCGATCTGCTTGAGCTGGGCCCAGTAGTGGTTGGCGTGCTTCTCTTCCACCTTGGCCAGGGCGGCGAAGCGCTTGCCGGCCTTCTCCAGCACGGCCCGGAAGCGCTCGGCGTGCTCCTTCGACTCGACGATCTGCCCGTCGATCTCGGACACCGCCGCGTGATTGCCTTCCTCCATCGCCTCGTGGCGGAACCTGGGGTACATCTCGGTGTACTCGTAGGTCTCGCCCTCGATGGCGTATTTGAGGCACTTCTCGGGGGTCATGGTCTCGCCTGCGAAGAGCAGCTCGGCATGGCCGAAGGCGTGCTGCACCTCTTGGGCGGCGGTGTCCTCGAACACCTTGGCGGTGGCCTCGTCGCCGGCGGCGCGGCAAAGCTTGGCGAACCACATGTACTTGATGTGGGCCATGGACTCACCGGCGAAGGCGGCCTCGAGGTTCTGGATGGTGGGGGACTTGGGGGTTTCACGCGGGTTCTGCATTTCCGATCTCCTATTCCGTTGCGGGTTGTGTACTGAACACGGAGCCCATGCTACGGATGGGGGAAATTTCGGTCTAATGAATAGATGACATAACATCAATCTAAGAAATAGATCGCGCCTGTGGCGACAGCATGAAGGTACCGGATAAAGTTCTTGACTCACATCAAGATAATTTCGGATATTTGTATCGATTCTAAATCCGGGCAGCCATGACCACCCTAGCCAACCCGGCCTTTCCGCAACCACCTGGGAGACTCAAATGAAGTTGCGCGCACTCTCCGTAGCCATCATGTCCGTCGTCGCCGCCTCCGCCTGGACCCTCGGCCGGGCCGCCGAGCCCATTCAGCCCATCAAGGCCATCAAACCGAAGAACCCGGCCATGGTGGAGCTGGGCAAGAAGCTGTACTTCGACCCCCGCCTGTCCCTGTCCGGCTTCATCTCCTGCAACTCCTGCCACAACCTGTCCATGGGCGGCACCGACAACCTGCAGACCTCCATCGGCCACAACTGGCAGCAGGGCCCCATCAACGCCCCCACCGTCCTCAATTCCAGCATGAACCTGGCCCAGTTCTGGGACGGCCGGGCGGCCGACCTGAAGGCCCAGGCCGGCGGCCCCATCGCCAACCCCGGCGAAATGGCCTTCACCCATGAACTGGCAGTCGGCGTGCTGAACTCGATTCCCGCCTACAAGGCCGAGTTCAAGAAGGTGTTCGGCAAGGACACGGCCAACATCGACATGGTCACCGACGCCATCGCCGCCTTCGAGGAGACCCTGGTCACCCCCGACTCCCGCTTCGACAAATGGCTGAAGGGCGACAAGAAGGCGCTGACCGCCCAGGAGAAGGCCGGCTACGAGCTGTTCAAGAACAGCGGCTGCACCGCCTGTCACTACGGCCCGGCGGTGGGCGGCTCGTCGTTCCAGAAGATGGGCCTGGTGAAGGAGTACGACACCAAGAGCAAGATGGCCGGCGTGGCGGGCCTCACCGGCAAGGACGCCGACCGCATGAAGTTCAAGGTGCCCACCCTGCGCAACGTGGAGATGACCTACCCCTACTTCCACGACGGCGGCGCCTGGACCCTGGAGGAGGCGGTGGACATCATGGGCAAGCTGCAGCTGGGCCGCACCTACAGCAAGGAGGAGATCGCCCAGATCGTCGCCTTCCTGAAGACCCTGACCGGCAAGCAGCCCGACTTCAAGCTGCCCATCCTGCCGCCTTCCACCAACGACACGCCCAAGCCCAAGCCCTTCGGCTGATCCCGAGGGCCCCGGCCGGTCAAACGCCCGCTGCCTGCCCGGAGCGGACGTTTTTCATTTCACCGGCTGGGTCTCCGGCAGCAGCCGGCCGGCCAGGGTCTCGGCCAGACGCGCGAGGGTGTAGGCCAGGGGCGAGCGGCGACGCCAGACCAGGCCAATGGTGCGGGAGGCGCCCGGCTTCGCCACCGATTTCAACACCACCTGCTGACCGGCCGGGCTGGTGCCGGCACCGGCTAAAGAGGGGATCAGGGTCACACCCAGCCCCATGGCCACCATCTGCCGCAGGGTCTCCAGGCTGGTGGCGCGGATCTCCTCACTCTTCAGGCCTTCCAGATGGCAGGCCTCCAGGGCCTGGTCGCGCAGGCAGTGTCCCTCCTCCAGCAGCAACAGACCGGCCTGGACCAGGTCATCCATCTTCACGGATTTCGCCTTGGCCAAAGGGTGCTCGGCGGGCACGGCAGCCAGGAAGGGTTCCACGAACAGGGGCACCACCTCCAGGCCGGGGTCGTTCACCGGCAGCGCCAGCAGACCGGCGTCCAGCTTGCCTTCGGCCAAGTGGGTCAGCATGTGGGGCGTCATCTCCTCCCGCAGCAGCAGGCGCAGCTTGGGGTGGGCCTGATGCACCAGGGTTAGGACGTGGGGCAGATAGTAGGGCCCCAGGGTGGGGATTACCCCCAAGTGCACGGTGCGGTCCATGGGGTCCTTGGCATAGCCGGCCAGCTCGCGGATGCGACCGGCCTCCTCCACGATGCGCCGGGCCGATTCCACGATCTCCCGGCCGATGGGCGTGGGCGTCACGCGTTTGAGGGAACGGTCGAACAGGGTCACCCCCAGGAAATCCTCCAGCTTCTTCAGGCCGGTGGACAGGGTGGACTGGCTCACGAAACAGGCCTCGGCGGCCTGCCCGAAATGGCCCGAGTCGGCTAAGGCCACCAGATAACGCAACTCTTGCAGGGTCATGGCCGCTTCAATTGAAGTTCTAGATTGCAATATTTTATATTATTCATTGTATAGATCAATGATATTGGTCTTGAATGACCTCAGATCCTGCGCAACCGGATCCCACCCGACCTTTCCCACAGGAGATGACCATGTCCGAGAGCAAATGCCCGTTCCACCATACCGCCGGCGGCGGCACCACGAACCGCGACTGGTGGCCAAACCAGCTGCGGCTGGAAATCCTGCGCCAGCATTCCTCCAAGTCCGACCCGATGGACGAGGATTTCAACTACGCGGAGGCGTTCAAGAGCCTCGACCTGGAGGCCGTGAAGAAAGACCTCCGTGAACTGATGACGAATTCCCAGGAGTGGTGGCCGGCGGACTTCGGCCACTACGGGCCTTTCTTCGTCCGCATGGCCTGGCACAGCGCAGGCACCTACCGGACCAGCGACGGCCGCGGCGGCGCCGGAACCGGCAACCAGCGCTTCGCGCCCGTCAACAGCTGGCCCGACAACGTCAACCTGGACAAGGCCCGCCGGTTGATCTGGCCGATCAAGCAGAAATACGGCCGGAAGATCTCCTGGGCCGACCTGATCATCCTCACCGGCAACGTGGCCCTGGAATCCATGGGCTTCAAGACCTTCGGATTCGCCGGCGGGCGCGTGGATATCTGGGAGCCGGAAAAAGACATCTACTGGGGCAACGAGGACACCTGGCTGGACGATAAACGCTACTCCGGCCAGCACGAGGACCTGGAGAACCCCCTCGCCGCGGTGCAGATGGGCCTGATCTACGTGAACCCGGAAGGCCCCAACGGCAACCCGGACCCGATCGCCGCCGCCAGGGACATCCGCGAGACCTTCGCCCGCATGGCCATGAACGACGAGGAGACGGTAGCCCTCATCGCCGGCGGCCACACCTTCGGCAAGACCCACGGCGCCGGCCCGGCCTCCCATGTGGGCCCCGAGCCGGAAGCGGCCGGCATCGAGGAACAGGGGCTGGGCTGGAAGAGCAGCTTCGGCTCGGGCAAGGGTGGTGACACGATCACCAGTGGCCTGGAGGTCACCTGGACCACCACGCCCACCCGGTGGAGCAACAACTTCTTCTGGAACCTGTTCGGCTACGAATGGGAACTGACCAAGAGCCCGGCCGGCGCGCACCAGTGGATTCCGAAGCACGGCGCGGGCGCCGGCACCGTGCCCCATGCCCACGACCCGTCCGGGCGTATTGCCCCGACCATGCTGACCACGGACCTCTCCCTGCGCTTCGACCCGGCCTACGAGAAGATCTCGCGGCGCTTCATGGAGCATCCGGACGAGTTCGCCGACGCCTTCGCCCGGGCCTGGTTCAAACTGACCCACCGGGACATGGGCCCGCGTTCTCGCTATCTCGGCCCGGAGGTCCCCGCCGAAGAACTGATCTGGCAGGACCCGATCCCGGCGCTGGATCACGAACTGATCAATGACCGGGACATCGCCGGCCTGAAGGGCAAGATCCTGGATTCCGGGCTGACGGTCGGCGAACTGGTCTCCACCGCCTGGGCGTCCGCCTCCACCTTCCGCGGCTCCGACATGCGCGGCGGCGCCAACGGTGCCCGCATCCGCCTGGCGCCCCAGAAGGATTGGGAGGCCAACCAGCCGGCTCAACTGGCGAAGGTGCTGGAGACCCTGGAAGGCATCCAGAAGGAGTTCAACGGCGCCCAGTCCGGCGGCAGGAAGGTCTCGCTGGCCGACCTGATCGTGCTGGCCGGTTGCGCGGGCGTGGAACAGGCGGCGAGGAATGCCGGCCATGAGGTGACGGTCCCATTCACCCCGGGCCGCATGGACGCCTCCCAAGAGCAGACCGACGTGGAGTCCTTTGCCGTGCTGGAACCCATCGCGGACGGCTTCCGCAACTACCGGAAGGCCAGGTACACGGTCTCTGCCGAGGCGCAGCTGGTGGACAAGGCGCAACTCTTGACCCTCACCCCGCCGGAGATGACGGTCCTGGTGGGTGGCATGCGGGTCCTGAACACCAACCACGGACAGAGCCGGCACGGTGTCTTCACCGACCGCCCCGAGGCGTTGACCCATGACTTCTTCGTGAACCTGCTGGACATGGGCACCGCCTGGAAGGCGAGCTCCGCAGACGGCGAGCTGTTCGAAGCCACCGATCGCAGGACGGGCAAAGCCAGGTGGACCGGCACCCGGGTCGATCTGATCTTCGGTTCGAACTCCGAGCTGCGCGCCCTGGCCGAGGTCTATGCCGCTGCGGACAGCCAGGAGAAATTCGTCCGTGATTTCGTGGCGGCCTGGACCAAGGTGATGAACCTGGATCGCTACGATCTCGCCTAGGGCTGGCAGGGGTCCGGCACGAGCCCCGGGCGATGCCGGAGCCCACTGCCAGCGCAGGCGCAGGGACCGAAACACCCTGACCGGCAACCCCGATCTCCGCCCGTCCTGCCCGGACGAACATGGAACACAAGGAGCGAACATGCGCACCCCGATACGACACCGTTGGCGCCCCGAAATGCTTCAAGCCCTGGCCCTGCTGGGTCTCGGCCTGGCCGGCGCCTGACCGCCCAGGCGTCCCCGCGTACGTCAGTACAGTTCGACTTGTCCCCTGCCCAGTGTTTACTAGCTTGTAAGCAGAGGCAGAGCCAACAGACCGCGCCCGGGAGAGAGCGATCCATGCAACACATCAGCGACCCCGACAGCACCTATCGGTGGACCCACGCATCGAGCGCGGAACCCCCCGTCGTATTGCGCGACCTGGCGGCCAAAGCCGGCGTGCGTTTCAACGGCGACGCACCCTGGGACATCCAGGTAAGAGACGTAGGCGTCTATCACCACATTCTCACGCGCGGCTCCCTGGGCTTTGGCGAAACCTATATGGACGGTATGTGGGAATGCGCCCAGCTGGATGCCCTGATGACCCGGCTGCTGAGCGTCAACGCGGACGAGCAGATCGTCGGCGCGGCCCGGCTGCGCTTGCTGGGCGGGGCGCTACGCCACAGCCTGTTCAACCTCCAGTCCCACTGGCGCGCCTTCCAGGTTGGCGAAAGGCACTACGACATCGGCAACGACGTGTTCGAGGCCATGCTCGATCCCACCATGAGCTACTCCTGCGCCTACTGGGCAAAGGCCGACAACCTGGAACAGGCGCAGCGGGACAAGCTGGACCTCATCTGCCGCAAGCTGGAACTCAAGCCCGGCGAGCGCCTGCTGGAGATCGGCTGCGGCTGGGGCGGCCTGGCGGCCCACGCGGCCAGGCAATACGGGGTTCAGGTGGAGGGCATCACCATCTCCCGGCAGCAGCTGAAACTGGCCCGTGAACGCTGCGCCGGCCTGCCCGTGACCATCAAACTCATGGACTACCGGGAGCTGGACGGCCAATACGACAAACTGGTCTCGGTGGGCATGTTCGAGCATGTAGGGCCGAAGAACTACGCCACCTACTTCGATATGGCGCGACGGGTGCTCAGGGACGACGGTCTGTTCCTGCTGCACACCATCGGCAATTACGCCACCGCCGCCAGGACGGACGCATGGATCGACAAGTACATCTTCCCCAACGGCAAACTGCCTTCGGCGCGCGAGATCACCGCCGCGCTGGAAGGACGTTTCGTGATCGAAGACTGGCACAACTTCGGCCCTGACTACGACCGCACCCTCATGGCCTGGTGGGCCAACTTCGACCGCGCCTGGCCGAACCTGACGAGCAAGTATGGCGAACGCTTCCGGCGTATGTGGAAGTATTACCTGATGGCCTGTGCCGGATATTTCCGCTCCCGCCAAGGGCAGCTCTGGCAGTTGGTGCTGAGCCATCATGGCCGGCCAGGCGTCTATCGTTCGCAGCGCTGAACATGGCCGCCCCGGCCCCGTTGCTGCGGCCCGCATCGCCCGTGGACCTGAGAAAAATCAAAGGACAAAAGGACAAAGGAAGGACAAAGGGAAGGACAAAGGAGGACAAAGGGGCCAGGCTCAAATATCCATCGACAACTGACCTACCGGCGCCCCCGGCGGCGCAACCGGCTTACGCGGCCTGCCTCTCGGCCTGACCTCGCGTCGTTGACCCGTAGCGCGCTCGATGCTGTTGATAAACCTGGATTCCCCCAGCGGTTGTCCCTGATTCAATGCCAGACGGATATCGGCGATTGCCGCGTCATCCAACTCGGGGCGGAACAGGTCTCGATAGGCCAGGAGGCGATCTTCGCCTTGCTGGCCGAGAGCA
>DEQR01000049.1 GCA_002360535.1 Thiobacillus sp. UBA3361 | reverse complement strand
CAAGATCGCTGCACTACACTAGCATCGCCCGGCCTCCCGGCCGGGCGCGGATTGAAACCGCCAAAAAGCATGAACAAAACGGACAGCCCCGCGCATCGCCCGGCCTCCCGGCCGGGCGCGGATTGAAACGCCTTGGATGTTATTGCCATACCTGACGCCACTGGCATCGCCCGGCCTCCCGGCCGGGCGCGGATTGAAACGACAAGGCCAACCCAGACAGGTGGGTCGGCTGGGGCATCGCCCGGCCTCCCGGCCGGGCGCGGATTGAAACCGCTGGGGCTTGAGTATCAACGCATGCTGTGGTCGCATCGCCCGGCCTCCCGGCCGGGCGCGGATTGAAACAGCCGGTACGCTGTCGGCACACATCCGTTGCCGTGTGCATCGCCCGGCCTCCCGGCCGGGCGCGGATTGAAACAATCGTGCTTTCCGCCACTTTGCGGGGCCGCAGCGCATCGCCCGGCCTCCCGGCCGGGCGCGGATTGAAACTTGTTATGTGGATAGGTCAGTCATGAGCATATCCCTGTCTGGCAGACATCGCTGGCATTCCGTGTTGCACGCCCACCTCACTGGGGACATACGCGACCATCGCCCGGCCAGTTTCCGTCCTGCCTTTTTGGCAGATTGCGGTATGGTGGGGGGACTGCTGTAGAAAACCCCTCGGAGATTTCCTGTGTTCCCCAAGCATCTTTCAAGTCCGGCCCGTGTTGCCGGCGGCATTTTATTGTCCGGTCTGCTCGTGGGCGGCTGTGCCACCGAACTGGCCATGACGGAGCAGACCCAGCCCCTGAAGGATCAACTCGTCCGCCTGGAGAAGGACCTGGCCGCATCACAGCAGGCCTCGGCCCAGGCCGCGCGTGCCCAATCGCAGGTGCTGTCCGCCCGCCAGACCGCCCTGGAGCGGGAAGTGGCGAACATGGGGTCGGAGTTCCAGTCCCTGCGCGGCCAGGTGAAGGCCCTGGATGACCGGCTTGGCCGCGTCGAACAGACGGTGGGGCGGATGAGCGCGTCCCTTTCCGGGCAGGCCGAGCAGAGCAGCCAGCGTTTGGACCGGGTGGCCGCAACGGCGGAGGAGGCCGCGCGTCAGGTCGCCGCCTTGCGGACACGGCAGGATGAGGTTGCCGCCGCGGCGCAGGGTGCGGATGCGGCCCTTTCCGACCGGCTCGCGGGGATGGAACGGCGCCTCAGGTCACTGAACAACCAAGTGCTGGAGGCCATGGCGCTGGCCGCGAAGGACATCTTCCTGGCCCATGGCAAAGAGGCCTACACCGTCACCCTGACGGAGGACCGGGTGCTTTTCCCCCAGAACGATCCGGCCCTGGACGGCCGCGACGCGGCCAAGCTGGACGATCTGGCGGCCAGGGTGTCGAGGCTGGACCAGGAGTACCACCTGGATATCCAGGGTCACACCGACAACACCGGCACAGAGGACATCAACTACCACCTGGGCAAGGCGCGGGCGGAGGTGGTGAAGCGCTACCTGCACGAAAAACAGGGGATATCCATCAACCGGATGTCCACCATTTCCTACGGGGCGAGCAAACCCCTCGATCCGGCCGGCGGTCCGAAGCGCCGTATCTTCATCCGCGTGCTGGTACTTAAGTAGGACGGTCCCGGCCCATGGCCTGGCCGCCTGATCGGCGCTAGGAGGCTGTCGGACTTGAGGATCGTCGGCTGCGAAACGGCCGCGCCGGCCCATTTTCCGCCGCTTCCTTGGGCAATAGTTCGACTATTGCCCGGCGAAATCGGCGAAAACTGTTCTCGGCGGGGCCGCTTCTCGCTATCGACGCCCCAAGTCCGACAGCTTCCTAGGCGGCCAGGGCGATATCCGGCGTTTCCTGACCGGCTTGGCCGCCGGCGGGCTGCAACGGGTCGGCGCCGATGGTGCCGTGCAGGCTGTCCAGATACTCGGGACTGCTGACGCGGTTCAGCCTGGCGCGGGCCTGCTCCAGGCGACCGCGGATGTCGAAGCGTTCCACCAGGTCCTGGTGGCTGGTACGCCTGGCGTAGGCCTCCAGGTAGGCCACGTGGCGCTGCCAGAGTTGCACGTCGCGGGCCTGCTTGACCTGCAGGCGTTCCCGGTACCACTCGGAGGCGAGCAGGGCCTCGCGGGTGAACAGCTTGCGGATGTCCGGGTGGTGCTGGTCCATGCCTTGGTAGCCGCCCTCGGCCATGATGTAGAGCAGGGCCTTGAGTGGCGGGCAGGCGTCGTCGATGCTGCCGTCGTCCAGGTAGCGCTGAGCGACCCGGCGCTGGGCCTCGACGATGTTCTCCACGCCGTCGGCGAACACCGCCAGGCTCTGGGTCTCGGGCCGCAGGATGGCTTCGGGGAAGACGGCCATGGGGGTGTCGAATATCTTGCCCATGAAGCCGTGCACGAAGCGCTTGGTGATGCGCCAGCCCAGGCGGCTGGCCTCGATGGTTCGTCCTTCGTATTCGAAATCCCGCACCGGTTCCAGATAACCGTTGTCCATCAGCCAGCGCGGATTGCGCTCGTGTACCGACAGGCGCGACCAGACCTCCGGCACCAGCAGGCTGATGTCGTGATCGACCCGGCATTTGGGGCCGATCCAGCCGGCGGCGGTGGAGAAGCCGGCGTAACCGGTGAGGATGAAAGAGACCAGGGTGTTGTTCAGGTCCGCCGTCGGCCGCAGAGCGTTGAAGGGCCCCTTGGTGAGGGCGCCTTCGGAGCCGGCGCCGGTGGTGGAAGGCGACTTGCCGGTGAGGCTGCAGACGAAGTCCATGAACAGCTCGGGCAGTTCCTGGTAGTGGATGGGGTTATAGACCGCCAGCGGGCGGATGCCCGGCTCGGGGGGGTTGTTGCGGCGGCCGATGAGCACGGCGTTGACCGGCTCGCACAGGGCCTCATCCAGAGGCACGCGGCGGTTCAGACGGGCACTAATGCCGGCCGCGTAGCGTTGCACGGGGTTGGCTAGGTCGGGCCGCAGTTGCAGGTAGCGCGGGTTCTTGCTCGGCTTGCCATCCACCAGGCGCGGGTGGGCGGAGGACACCACGTAACCTTCTCCGGCGGCATGGGCACTCTTGAGCAGGTCGCGCATGGGCGGGGTGTATTGGTTGATGCCCACCACATCCTCGACGATGTCCGCCAGGCCCTCGCCCGCCAGGGGCTCGAAGTTGGCGATGAAGTTGTCGCGCCGCGCCAGGTCGGCCTCGGCCTGCTTGTCGAAGCCGCGGTGGACGGCATCGTCCGGACGCTGGAACAGGCGCTGCTCGCAGTTGACCACCAGTTTCACTGACGGGTCGGTGCTCTTGGGGGAGGTGTTGGGCAGGGCCTCGCTGGGCACCACCACCGAGGCGGAGATATCGTCCTCCATCTGCACCTTGTCGGCGGCGATGAAGTCCTGGCGCAGTTTGAACACCCGCCAGGCGCCGTTTTCCTCGAAGCCCACCCGCAGGTAGGAGCCCACCAGCTTGCGGGCGCCCAGCTTCAGCTCGTGGCCCGGCTGGCCGTTGACGAAGTCCACCGACAGCTGGCCGCGCCAGTCGTCGCCCCATTCAGGCCGGTACATGCGCTTGATGATGAAGGCCAGGGCCAGGATGCGGTTCGGGATGGCCTCCAGCCAGGCGTTGTATTCATCCGTGTAGGACGGCGACGGGGTAAGCAGCTTGATCACCGAGCCCAGGCTGCGCTCCAGGGACAGGGGCTGGCGGTTGGCGTCCCGGTCCTCGTGCTCGAAGCCGGGTCGGAAGCGGCTGGTGTAGTCGCGCCGGAAAATCGCCTCCACCTGGTCCAGGTCCCGCTTCAGGTCGGCCACGAACAGGGGACCGTAGATCACCGCGTCGTTCAGGGACTTGGAAATCTCCGACTTGCCGCCGCCGGACACCGTGCAGGGTTTGTGGCAGAACACGCCTTCCGGATCGGTGCCCACCAGCCGCCAGGACGGCGCGCCGGGGTGTTTCTGCATCTCGACACGGTAGCCGTTGGGTTGCACGTAGATGCGATTCGGGCGCAGCTTGAGCGTTTGCAGGCCGGCGTCGTTGGTCCAGGAGATGATCTGGTTGGGCAGGTCCATGCGCACCACCTGGGGGATGTAGATCACCTCGGGGTGCAGGCGGTCGATGGCGTAGCCCTCGGGCTTCACGTCCATGATGTCGCCGTAGCGGGCCACCATGTCGGCGAAGCTGTAGCCGGGCACGCGGGTGCGGCTGTCAACGCCGAATTCCTCGCCGTGGTTGCGGCGCGGGAAGGCCAGCGCCCCGCCGGCGTGCTCCTCCTCGGCCAGGCCGAATAGGTTGGCGGCGTAGCTGATCTGGGTTTTGACCTCTTTCTTGCAGTAGCCGTAGTAGTTGTCGGCGATGACGGTGACGATCACGCCCCGCTCGTCGCGGGCTGTGATCTTGAAGGCCGCACCGTCGTTGTAGGTCTCGTCCTCCGCCGTCCAGCACATGCCGTCGCGGCGCTGGCGTTCGGTGGCCTGGTCCCAGTGGGGCAGACCCAGGTCTTTCTTGCGCAGGCCTATGATGTGCGGCGCCAGGATCACGCAGCCGGTGTGGCCGGTCCAGTGATCCGCGTCCAGGCCGGCGTCGTTGGAGGTGAGTTGTGGGTTGCCGCCGTTGCCGAAGATGCTCTCCACGAAATCCAGGTTGCTCACCAGGCTGCCGGGGGCGAAAAAGCGGATCTCCATGCGCTTTTCCGGCTCGCGGCCGGGGATCTCCGGGCACACCACCGGGCGTAGCAGTAGAGACACCAGGGTGGCCGCTTCCTGAGCCTGGCCGACGGTGAAGGGCAGGCGCAGGGCTTCGCGGGGCGGCTGCAGGGCGGCGCGCAGCAGGCGCGAGAAGGCCAGCCTGGGCACCGCTTTCTTGTCGCCGGGGATGGACAGACCGCCCTCGGCCACGTGGAAGGAGCCCTTGGTGGTACGCCGGTCGCTGGCCGGGTTGTGCAGAACGCCGTTCCTGAGCCGGTAGCTGGTCAGGTAAGCGCACTGGAACAGGTCGTTGTTCTGGGGCAGGGACAGCTCCCGTGCCAGGCCGGGCCGGTCCAGGAGCAGGGTGTCCTCGGGCAAGCGGGGCGGGGCGTCATCGCCGCAGTCCTTCAGGTAATCATCCAGGAAGTTCTGGATGCGCCGGTCGGGCGGGCACAGGTGGCCGCTCAGCAGGCGGCCCATCTCCCGGTAACTCTTGAGCAGGTCCTGGGCCACGGCCAGGAAGTGGGTATCGTCCTGGGTGGTGGGTTGGCCGGAGGCGGACAGCTTCAGGTTGATGTAAAGCTGAAGCCGCTCCCGTTCCAGGGATTTGTCATCGGCCCCGGTGAGGCCCAGGTATTGATCCAAAGTCATGCACGGTTCTCCTTGTTCCCGACCCTTGCCCGGACGGGGAAGGTGGATTTTACCCTGTTGGACCGATTCCAATCAGGGGCGCCTCCAGGCCATGCCGCCGGCCGCTCCCATCCCTTTCCCGCGCCCGGCTACAATGGTGTCCCGCCCATCCGCAAACCCATCGCCATGAACCAAACCAGCAACAGCCGCGAGTACCTGGTCATCACCGCTTCGGGGGAGGACCAGGTGGGCCTGGTGGAGCGCTTCACCAGCCGGGTGGCCGAGGCCGGCTGCAACATCGAGGAATCGCGCATGGCCCTGCTGGGCGGCCATTTCGCCATCATCATGCTCATCTCCGGCCCCTGGAACGCCTTGTCCAAGCTGGAAGACCGGCTGGAAACCCTGGGCGGCGAGATGGGCCTGGCCGTGGTGCACAAGCGCACCAAGCGCCTGGAGCGCCAGCAGCCGCTGGTGCCCTACCGGGTGGAGGTGGTGGCCATGGATCATCCGGGCATCGTGCACAGCCTGGCCGACTTCTTCTCCCGGCGCGGCATCAACATCGAGGAACTGAGCACCGACACCTACCCCGCCCCCCACACCGGCACGCCCATGTTCTCGGTGAACATCACCGTGGGGGTGCCCGCCTCCGTCCGCATCCCCGAACTGCGTGGGGATTTCCTGGACTACTGCGACGACCTGAACCTGGACGGGATCATCGAGCCGGAGCGCAGCTAGCTAGGCGCCTGTCGGACTTAGACGATCCGGCAGCCGCCGGCGGCCCGTCATCCCAGCAACGGCAGCAGGAACACCAGGCAGACGTTGACCACGCCCAGCACCAGGTTGGTGCCCACCAGGCCGCGGATGCGGTCCAAGGCCGCCTTGCCCGCCGGCCAGTCCTCCGCGGCCACCGCCCGGCGCAGCCGGCCGTAGGGCACGAAATAGATGTAGGCAAAGATGGCGGCCATGACGTAGCCGATGCCGGTCATCACGTGCAGATGCACGGGCAGGCCGGCCATGCCGCCCATCTGCAACACCATCCACTGGCCCGTGACCAGCAGCAGGATCACCGACACCCACACCCAGGGAAAAAAGCGCCCGAACACCGCGTTCCATAGCTTCAGACGCAGGGGCGGCTGATCGAGTTGGGCCAGCACCGCCGGCCGCAGGCATTGGTGGGCGAAGAACATGCCCCCCACCCACAGGACGGTGGACAGCACGTGCAGTAGTTTGGCGATCAGCATGGCGGCATCCTCGAAGACAATGGGCGCACATTATCCACCAGACCCGCGCCGGCTTTCCGCGGCGACCCGGCCTCGGGTAGGCTTGCACATCTTCCCCGGCACGCTCACCCGCACACCGACCATGCCCTCTCCCATCCTTATCGACTACGGACACGGCATCCACGCCGTGGACGCGGACTATGTCCGGCCGGGTCTGGCCGCCATGCATTTGCTGATCCAGGACGGCCGCGCGGCCATCATCGACACCGGCACGCAGCGCTCCGCGCCCCTCGTACTGGCCGCGCTGGAACGGCTCGGGCTGGGCCCGGAACACCTGGACCTGGTCATCGTCACCCACGTGCACCTGGACCACGCCGGCGGCGCCGGGGCGCTGCTTCAGGCCTGCCCCAATGCCCGGCTGGTGGCGCATCCCAAGGGTGCCCGGCACATGATCGATCCGGGAAAACTGATCGCCGGGTCCATCGCCGTCTATGGCGAGGAACGCTTTCACGAGTTGTACGGCGACATCGTGCCGGCGCCGGCTGAGCGGGTCATCGAGGCGCCGGACGGCTACGGCCTGGACTTCCGCGGCCGCACCCTCACCTTCCTGGACACGCCCGGCCACGCCCGTCACCACTTCTGCGTCTGGGACGAGGCCAGCCGGGGCATCTTTACCGGCGACAGCTTCGGCCTGTCCTACCGGGAGTTCGACGTGCGGGGCCGGCCCTTCATCTTCCCCACCACCACGCCGGTGCAGTTCGAGCCCGACGCCATGCATGCCACCCTGGACCGCCTCATGGGCCTGGAGCCGGAGGCCGCGTATCTGACCCATTTCGGCCGCGTCACCGGCCTCACACCTCTGGCCGACGATCTGCACCGGCTGCTGGACGCGTTCGTCGAGCTGGCCAATTCGGCGGGCGGCAGCGGCCCCGAACGGCACGCGCGGATGAAATCGAACATGGGACGTCTGCTGCTGGAACAACTGCGGGCGCATGGCTGCACCCTGGTGGAAGACAGGATATTCACCCTGCTGGAGAACGACCTGGAACTCAACTGCCAGGGTCTGGCGGTATGGCTGGACCGAACGGCCCGCGGCGGCGCGGAACAGGGCCGCTGAAACAGCCCGCCGACAATAACATTTGCATAAATATTTTGTTATTCTGTTTAGGTTCCAGCCGCCGGTGAGATCATGGCCGTCAATAATCACCTGCAAAATTTGCGACGATCGAGTGCCCTCTCCCGCTGTCTTTCTATTTATCAACCACATACTTTTAACCACAGGAAAACCATGAAGACATCACAATTGCTGTTGGCGCTCCTGCTCTCCGCCTCCCTCGTCGCCTGTGGCGAGAAGAAAGCCCCCGAGGCTCCGGCGGAAGCCCCTGCGGAGTCAGTGGCGCCGCCCGTGCCCATGGCGCCCGAAGAAGGCGTGGCGGGCCATGTGGAAGGTCTCACCCCTGAGCACGCTGCGCCGGCCGCTGATGGCGTGGCAGAGGACGGCCACGCCCTCTACGCCGCCAAGTGCACCTCCTGCCACGGCCAGATGGGCGAAGGCGTGGGCAAGAACCCGAAACTGGCCGGTCTGAAGGTGGCCGACATCAAGGCCAAGGTGGCGGATTACCGCGCCAGCAAACAGATGGGCGCCCAGACCGCCGTCATGGCGGCCACCGCCAAGACCCTCACCGACGCCCAGATCGACGCCCTGGCCACCTACATCGGCGAGTAAGTCTCCTTCCCCGGTGCTTCGCGCACCGGTGCATGGCGCCCTTCCCTTGCGGACAGGCGCCATTTTTTTGCCGACGCCATCAGATCACGAACAAGTCGTTGAACGCATTCACCGGCGTGGCCTCCAGCCGCGCCCGGTCCATGCACAGTTCCAGGATGGCGGCCTGCTGCTTGGCGGGGAAGCGCCGCGCCAGGTTGACCTTGTACTTGCGGATCAACTCAGGGATGCCCTCGGCGCGGCGGCGGCGGTGGCCGATGGGGTATTCCACCGCCACCTGCTGGGTGGCCGTGCCGTCCTTGAAGAACACCTGGATGGCGTTGGCGATGGAGCGCTTCTCCGGGTCGTGGTAGTCGAGGCTGTACTGCTTGTTCTCGACGCATTCCATCCGGTCCCGCAGGGCGTCGATGCGCGGGTCGGCGGCGGCCGCGTCCTCGTAGTCGGCGGCGGTCAGGCTGCCCTGGATCAGGCCGACGGCGGCCATGTACTGGATGCAGTGGTCCCGGTCCGCCGGGTTATGCAGGGGGCCCTTCTTGTCGATGATGCGGATGGCGGACTCGTGGGTGGTGATGACGATGCGCTCGATCTGGTCGAGCCGGTCCTTCACCTGGGGATGCAGCTGGAAGGCGCATTCCACCGCCGTCTGGGCGTGGAACTCGGCGGGGAAGCTGATCTTGAACAGGATCTGCTCCATGACGTAGCTGCCGTAGGGGCGCTGGAACTTGAAGGCATTGCCCTTGAAGCTGACGTCGTAGAAGCCCCAGGTCTTGGCGGTCAGGGCGCCGGGGTAACCCATCTCCCCCTTCTGGCACATCAGCGCCAGGCGCACGGCGCGGCTGGTGGCGTCGCCGGCGGCCCAGGACTTGCGCGAGCCGGTGTTGGGGGCGTGACGGTAGGTGCGCAGGGACTGGCCGTCGATCCAGGCGTGGGAGACGGCGTTGATGATCTCGTCCCGGGTGCAGCCCAGCATGTGCGCGACCACGGCGGCGGAGGCCACCTTCACCAGGATGACGTGATCCAGGCCCACCCGGTTGAAGCTGTTCTCCAGGGCCAGCACGCCCTGGATCTCGTGGGCCTTGATCATGGCCGTGAGCACGTCCTCCATGGTCAGGGGCGCCTTGCCCTCGGCCAGCCGGGTGCGGGACAGCCAGTCGGCGGTGGCCAGGATGCCGCCCAGGTTGTCCGAAGGGTGGCCCCACTCGGCGGCCAGCCAGGTGTCGTTGAAGTCCAGCCAGCGCACCAGGGCGCCGATGTCGAAGGCGGCCTTCACCGGGTCGAGCTGGAATTGGGTGCCGAACACCTTGGCGCCGTTGGGCACGATGGTGCCGGGGACGATGGGCCCCAGCAGCTTGGTGCAGGCCGGGTAGGACAGGGCCTCCAGGCCGCAGCCGATGGTGTCCATCAGGCAATAGCGGGCGGTGTCGTAGGCCTCGTCGGAGGTGACCTGGTAGTTGATGACGTAATCGGCGATGTCCGCCAGCACCTGATCGGGTTCGGGGCGGACGTTGGAGATGGGGCTGGACATGGGTTCCTTTCTGAGACGGCTTGTAGGGTGGGTTAGGCCGAAGGCCGTAACCCGCCGGAACATCGGTGGGTTACGCTGCGCTAACCCACCCTACGGGTATTCATCCCCTTTCCTCGATCGGCACGTAGGCCCGCTCCTCCGGCCCCACATATTCCGCGTTGGGGCGGATGATCTTGTTGTCGATGCGCTGTTCGATGATGTGGGCCGCCCAGCCGGTGGTGCGGGAGATGACGAAGATGGGGGTGAACATGGGGGTGGGCACGCCCATCAGGTGGTAGCTGGAGGCGCTGTACCAGTCCAGGTTGGGGAACATCCGCTTGATCTCCCACATCACCGATTCGATGCGGTCGGAGATGTGGAACAGATTCATGTTGCCACCCGCCTCGCACAGCCGCCGGGACACCGCCTTGATGGCGACGTTGCGCGGGTCAGAGAGGGTGTACACCGGGTGACCGAAGCCGATGACGATCTCCTTGTTGGCGACGCGCCGGCGGATGTCCGCCTCGGCCTCGTCCGGGCTGGAATAACGGGCGATGATCTCCATGGCCGCTTCGTTGGCGCCGCCGTGCTTCGGCCCGCGCAGCGCGCCGATGGCGCCGGTGATGCAGGAGTAGAAGTCGGACAGGGTGCCGGAGATGACCCGGGCGGTGAAGGTGGAGGCGTTGAATTCGTGCTCGGCGTAGAGGATCAGCGACACATCCAGTGCCCGGCGGGTCAGCTCGTCCGGCCTCCTGCCGTGCAGCACGTGCAGGAAGTGGCCGGCCACGGTGTCGTCGTCGGTTTCCAGTTCCACCCGGCGACCGGTCTGGCTGTAATGCCACCAGTACAGCAGCATGGAGCCGAAGCAGGCGATCAGCCGGTCGGCCAGGTCGCGCGCGCCCTCGACGGGATGACCGTGCGCCTCGCGCTCGAGGGTGCCGAGCATGGAGCAGCCGGTGCGCATCACGTCCATGGGGTGGGCATCGGCGGGGATCTGTTCTAGCACCGTCTTCAGGGCAGCGGGCAGGCCGCGCAGGCCGGCGAGCTTCCGCTTGTAGTCATCCAGTTGCTTCCGGCTGGGCAGCTCACCGTGGATCAGCAGCCAGGCCACCTCCTCGAAGGTGGACTTCTCGGCCAGTTCCAGGATGTCGTAGCCGCGATAGTGCAGGTCGTTGCCGCTGTGGCCGACGGTGCACACCGCCGTGGTGCCGGCATTCACGCCGGAGAGGGCGACGGACTTCTTCCGGGGCTTTTCGGTGGCGGTCTCGGTCATGGCGGTCTCCAGTTCATGCTGCTTGTCGTCCCCCTTTCATAAAGGGGGATCGAGGGGGATTCCAGCGGCGATGGCTACGGGACGTGCCATCAAATCCCCCCTAGCCCCTCTTTTCCAAAGGGGGGAACTCCATCTCATCCTTGGCGAACAGCTCGTCCAGCTTCCGCTCGTAGGCGTGGTAGCCCAGGTGCTCATACAACTCGGCCCGGGTCTGCATGGTGTCCAGCACATGCTGCTGGGTGCCGTCCCGGCGGATGGCCTGGTACACGTTCAGGGCCGCCCGGTTCATGGCCCGGAAGGCGGACAAAGGATAGAGCACCAGGCCCACGCCGGCGCCCCGCAGCTCGTCCACGGTGTACAGGGGTGTGGCGCCGAACTCGGTGATGTTGGCCAGCACGGGCACGCCCACCGCATCGGCGAACCGGCGATACATATCCAGCTCCGTCATCGCCTCCGGGAAGACCATGTCCGCACCCGCCTCCACGCATGCGCGGGCGCGGTCGATGGCGGCTTGCAGCCCCTCCACGGCCAGCGCGTCGGTGCGCGCCATGATGACGAAATCCGGATCGGTGCGGGCGTCCACCGCCGCCTTGATCCGGTCCACCATTTCGGTTTGAGCCACGATGGCCTTGCCCGGCCGGTGGCCGCAGCGCTTGGCCAACACCTGGTCCTCGATGTGGATGGCGCCGGCACCGAACTTGATCATGCTCTTCACCGTGCGGGCGATGTTAAAGGCGCCGCCGAAGCCGGTATCGACATCGACCAGTACCGGCAGGCCGGTGGCGTCGGTGATGCGGCGCACATCGGTGAGCACGTCGTCCAGGGTGGAGATGCCCAGGTCCGGCAGGCCCAGGGAACCGGCCGCCACGCCGCCGCCGGAGATGTACAGGGCCCGGTAGCCCACCCGCTCGGCCATCATGGCGTGGTAGGCATTGATGGCGCCCATCACCTGCAAGGGGCGCTCCGCGGCGACGGCGGCACGAAAGCGGGCACCGGCGGATAACTGGGTCATGGGCGTCTCCTGGATGTGCTTATTCTGACGATGGATTATGAGACCGGCGGAGGTTGGGAGATTGCCCTCCCAACACACAGGGGGGAGGGTTTGCGAAGGAAGGGCAATTCCCATCCCATGATGAGCAAGCAATATGCCAGCCCTGATACACCTATAAGAGATTGATTTTCATGGACTCCTGGCCTGGGGTCGCGGAGTGTGTTTCAATTCTGAGACGAAACTGTTTCACTGGTTAAACGCCATGTCGCCTTCAAAACCCAAGATCTGGCTGCTCGGCTTCAGCCTGGCGAGCTTCCTCCCCGAAGTGCTGGCCGAATACGCCGCCCGCGCCGAGGTACGGGTCATCAATCGGCTGTTCGACGACGCCGTCTCCGAGGCCAGGCAGCTATGGCAGGCCGGCGAGGCCAACGTGTTCATCGCCGCCGGCGCCAACGGCGCCTTTCTGCGCGAGCATCTGGATGCGCCGGTGGTGCGGGTCAGCGTGTCCGGCTTTGACATCCTGCATGCCCTGCAACAGGCGCGCCGGGTCTCGAACCGCATCGCCCTGTTCGGATACCAGTCGGTGCGCGCCGAGCTGGAGGAGGTGAAGGCGCTGCTCAATGTGGAGGTTGAACAGGGCTACTACACCGCCCCGGAGGACGCCGAGGTTCGGGTACGCGAACTGGCCGGGCGCGGCTTCAGGGTGGTGGTCGGCTCCAGCATGGTCTGCCGGCTGGCGCGCGAGATGGGCATGGAAGCGGTGTTCCTCTACTCGCCCCAGGGCCTGCGCCGCGCCCTCGACGACGCCCTGGACATCGCCCGCGTGACCGCCCTGGAACAGGCGCGCCTGGCCTGGCTCGACGCCGGCCTCAAGGCCCTGGACCAGGCCGTGGTGGCAGTGGACGCGGAGGACCGCATCCGCTCCCTGAACCCGGCCGGCGCCCGCCTGCTGGGCATCGCCCAGGAACAGGCACTCGGCCGGCGGCTCGGCGACCTCAACCCGGCCCTGTCGCTGGCCGGTGTGCTGGCAGGAGACGCGGACGAGGGCGACCGCGACCGTGTGGTGGTCCTGAACGGCAGGGCCTGGCTGACCAACCGCGTACCCATCCCGGAGGGCGATGCGTGCGCCGGCGCCGTGCTGGCGGCACGGGAGGCGGTGGCCATCGAACGCGCCGACCGCAGTCTTCGCACCCAGGCGCGGCCGCGCCAGTTCACCGCCCGCCACCGGCTGGAAGACATCCTCGGCGGCACCCCGGCCATGGCCCGCGCGCTGGCCGCCGCCCGGCAATACGCCGCCGTCGAGGCCACGGTATTGATCAGCGGCGAATCCGGCACCGGCAAGGAGTTGTTCGCCCAGGGCATCCACAATGCCGGCCGCCGCGCCACCGCGCCCTTCGTGGCCATCAACTGCGCCGCGGTGGCGGAAAGCCTGCTGGAATCGGAGCTGTTCGGCCACGAGGAAGGCGCCTTCACCGGCGCCCGCAAGGGCGGCAAGGCCGGCCTGGTCGAGGCCGCCCACACCGGCACCCTGTTCCTGGACGAGATCGGCGATCTGCCCCCGGCCTTGCAGGCCAAACTGCTGCGCGTGCTGCAGGAGCGGGAGGTGTTGCGGGTGGGCGCCACCGAACCGACGCCGGTCGATGTGCGGGTCATCGCCGCCACCCACCGCGACCTGCGCCAGGCCCTCGCCGAGGGCCGCTTCCGTGCCGACCTGTTCTTCCGCCTCAACATCCTGGCCCTGAGCCTCCCGCCCTTGCGCGATCGGCCGGAAGACCTGCCCGTCCTCGCGGAGCATTTCGCCCGTGCCGCCGTGACCCGACTCGGTGCCGCGGACCGGCACGGCGAACTGCTCGACGCCCTGCTCCCGCGCCTGACCGGCTATGCCTGGCCGGGCAACATCCGGGAGCTGGAAAACCTGCTGGAACGCGCCGCCGTCTTCGCCGCCGCTACCCCCGACGGCCGCCTGGACGACGCCACCCTGGCCGCCGTCATGCCCGAGCTGGGCGACGACTCGCAGGCCAGGGCCGCTCAAGGCCCACTGAGGAATGCCGGCCGGGAAGCGGAGCGGGACCACATCCGCCGGGTGCTGGCCGAATGCGGCGGTGACAGGACCGAGGCCGCGCGGCGACTGGGGATCAGTAGGACGACGTTGTGGAGGCGGCTGGGCGGGGCGTAGGGGATTTGTCGTGTCGCGCGAATGCAAGCGATCCTCGAATCATTGACAATGTATCGCGTGTCGCTACACTTTGCGCATGATCAGGTCGTTCCGACACAAGGGTCTGGAAGCGTTTTACGCCAAGGGCACCAAGGCCGGCATTCAGGCACATCATGCGGCCAAGCTGCGTGTGCAGCTGTTTGCCCTGAGCCGGGCCGGCAAACCCGAGGATCTCGTCGCGCCGGGCTGGCGCTTGCACCCCCTGTCCGGAGCCTTGGCCGGCTATTGGTCAATCACCGTCAGTGGCAACTGGCGGTTGGTTTTTCGATTCGTCGGCAGCGACGTCGAGTTGGTCGATTATCTGGACTACTACTAGGAGTTGGCGATGGACATGTTCAACCCCCCTCATCCCGGCGAGGTGCTCCGGGAGTACCTGCCAGAAGGCATGCAAGTAACCGAGGCGGCGCAGCGGCTGGGCGTCAGCCGGATCACCCTGTCCCGAGTCCTCAACGGCCGTGCCGCGATTTCCGCCGACATGGCCCTCCGCCTGGAGGCCGCCCTGGGCACCAGCGCAGCCATGTGGACAGGCATGCAGGCCGATTACGACCTCTGGCAGGCCCGGCAGAAACCGCAGCCGAAGGTGGAGCGCTTGGTGGCATGAGCCGGAGCTTCCCGATCCCCAGCCCGTTCAACCCGTAGGGCGGAAAAGCGAAGCGCCTTCCGCCGTATGCCAATCGGCGGATAACGCCTACGGCTCATCCGCCCTACGCGGGCTACCCTTCTCCCTACACCGGCCGTTCGCGACAGTCTGCTTCCCAAACCCACATCAGGCAGGACCCGCCTCCTATGTGCACCTCGAAACTATGCGCACCAGGGAAGATATTGGTGATACCGGCCTTGATCCGGTGAGGATTCTGGCCGATACCGGGTGCACATAGTTTTACAGCGTTTGCAGGAACCGCATGAGCGAATCCGGTGCGCGGAATCGACGCAGGGTGGACTCTGGTGGGTCCAGCCGTGCGAGCGCTTTCTCCTTCATCGGGTAATAAAGGGGCCAGGCACGATTACCCCGCAGCGCAATCAAACCGCGTGTTCCGTTTCTTCCCGCCGGGTGACCGCCAGCCGAAGTCCGGCAGCCTCCAGTATGGCCAACAAGGTTTTTAAAGTGGGATTGCCTTTGGGCGAGAGGGCGCGGTAGAGGCTTTCTCGCTGGATGCCCGCCCTGGCCGCCACCGCATCCATGCCCTGGGCCTGAGCGACTTGGCGCAGGGCCATCAGCAGGGCCTCATGACCACCGGGTTCGTCCATGGCTTCCATGCAGGAGGCCAGGTATTCGTCGGCGAAACCGGGGTCTTCGCGCAGCAGTTCCACCATGGCTTCGTCGTGGGGCCGGGATGCCTTCATGCTTGTCTCCTTTTCCAGTCTTTCCAGCACGCCTGTGCGGTCTCGATATCAGCCTGTTGCCGGCGCTTGTCACCGCCCGCCAGCAGCAGAAGCAGGCGTTCCCCTGCGCGGGCGTAGTAAACCCGGTAGCCCGGGCCATGGTCGATGCGCAGTTCCCAAACACCGTCGGCCAAGGGCTTGCAGTCGCCGAAGTTGCCGGCGGCCAGGCGTTGCACGCGGGCGGCGATACGGGCCTTGGCCATCCGATCCGCCAGGGTTGCCAACCAATCTTTGAATGGATCGCGGCCCTCGCTGGTCAGGTAGTCCTGAACGTCATACATGGAACTGTAGCGTATACGTTACATGGTGGCCCGGCAAGGGCGGAGTGAAACAGAGATCCGCCATTGATGTATTTCCCCCAGGCAGCCTTGCATCATGGGTGGTGCGAGGGATCAAGCAAGCCAGAGTCGGTTGTTTCCATCTGACTTGAATGGCCGAGGTGCTGAAGTAGCTCGTCATGCAGGTGTCGGAGTAGCGCAGTCGCTCGGATGAGGGCTTTCCGGAAGCCTCGTATGGCCGCGCAGGTGCCCTGCTGCCGAACGCTTACGCGCCAGATCGCTGTCGTTCACGAAGATATGGCTGACCACCAACCCTAGCCGGTAAGGCCGATAAGCGGCCGTCGGCCAGCCGGGTTTCGAGCGCCGTGAATTCGTATTGCGCTTCACGTCCTCCGGCATGCCGGTGATCGCCCTTGCCGCGTTCGTTGCCGTATCTCACCCGACTCCCGCCCGCCGCACCTTGGAACAGGCGATATTTGTAGCGTTGTGCGCAGGGCGGAACAGGCGTTTCCAACCCAAGTAGGCGGTTCGTGGATTCCGCTGGATGACGGTTCGTGGATTGCGCCGAACGGCTTGCGGCGGAAGGCGCTTCGCTTTTCCGCCCTACGGGTCTGACATCCGCAAATTCTCCGCGCGGGTTCGGCGGCGACCGGGTGCCTTCAGCGGGAGGTCCCGGCCTGTCTCCGGGCGCCCGCACGGGGTTCCGGGGCCTGTCCGTCCTCCCGGTCATCGGCGAAGAGGTCCGACCATCCGTCCAGTGTGTACCAGTCTTCGCCCAGCACCTCCATGGGATGTTCGGTGCGCACGGAGCCGTTGCCGCATTGCATGTCCCCGGCGGGGCAATACTTGTCGCACCCCCAGCAAACGCGCTCGGGATGTTTGGGATGGAGGGGAAACTTGAGCCTTTTCACCCGCGGCATATTAGCAGAGGCTGATGGATTGCCCGATCAGGCCGGTGTGACGGCGAATGCGGCCCGCCCGCCTGCCGAATATCGAGAACCATCAGGGCGTTCACTGGCATGGCCGACAGTGACTTGCCGCTGCAACACGGGCGGCATAGAGTCGCCCCACCATCGGCTTGCCGTTCCATACAAGTCAAGGCAGGCAGCCGGTGCCCAACGAATCCACCAAACCATCCACCTTAGGAGTCGATCATGCAAACCTACAACGTCGTCGGCTGGTTCGAGATCTATGTGTCGGACATGGGCCGGGCCAAGGCCTTCTATGAAGCGGTGTTCGGACGGGAGCTGATGCAGTTGCCGGCGGAGGGGCAACTGGAGTCCATGTATGCCTTCCCCTGGGTGGAGGGTGCCCAGGGCGCGGCGGGGGCCCTGGTGAGGATGCCCGGCAAGGACCCCGGCGCGGGGGGCACCATGGTGTATTTCTCCTGCCAGGACGCGCAGCAGGAATCGGCCAAGGCCCAGGCGGCAGGCGGACAGGTGGTAATGCCCAAGATGTCCATCGGTGAGTGGGGCTTCATCGCCCTGGTGATGGACACCGAGGGCAACATGATCGGCCTGCACTCCTTAAGCTGAGGCCGGCCGCGTCGTGGAGGCGGTGCCCTCCGGCCATGAAAAAAGCGGCCGAGGCCGCTTTTTTCATGGCGAAGCCGGGGTCACAGCTCCCGGGCCACGTACTTGATGCTGTCGTCGTCCGGGTGGGGTTCGATGCGGAAGCCCAGACCCTGGCACAGCTTGATCATGCGGGTGTTGGTCTTCAGCACCTCGCCCTCGATGATCTCCAGGCCCTTGGCCCGCGCCACGTTCATCAGCACGTCCATGAGCTTGTGGGCGATGCCCAGGTTCTGCCACTTGTCGTCCACCACCAGGGCGAATTCGCAGGTGGTGCCGTCCGGATTGGCGGCGTAGCGGGCGACACCCAGTTCCACCTCCCGGCCGTCCTGGTGGGTGATGGCCAGCAGGGCCATTTCCCGGTCGTAGTCGATCTGGGTGAGGCGCACGAGCATGCTGGGCGACAACTCCTGCACCGCGTCCATGTAACGGAAATACTTGGTCTCCGCCGACAGGCCGCGCACGAACTCCTGGGTCATCTCCGCGTCCTCCGGGCGGATGGGGCGGATGATCACATCGGAGCCGTTGGGCAGCTGCCACTGGCTGACCAGGTGCGCCGGGTAGGGATGGATGGCCATGTGCCCGTAACGGTCGGCGCGGGGCGGCTGGGACCGGATGATGATGCGTGCGTCGGCAGCCAGGGCGCCGTGCTCATCCACCAGCAGGGGGTTGATGTCCAGCTCCTCCAGCCAGGGCAGCTCGCAGACCATCTCCGAGACCCGCAGCAGGATCTTCTGCACCGCCTGGAAGTCGGCCGACGGCCGGTTGCGGAACTCGCCCAGCAGTTTGGAGATGCGGGTGCGTCTGATCAGGTCCTCGGCCAGATAGCGGTTCAGGGGCGGCAGGGCCACGGCGCGGTCCTGGAAGGCCTCCACATCGACGCCGCCGGCGCCGAAGGCCAGCACCGGACCCAGCACCGGATCGGTGACCACGCCTACCAGCACCTCCCGGGCGTTGGGACGGTTGACCATGGGTTCGATGACCACACCGTCGATCACCGCCTCGGGGCGGTGCTTCTTCACTTCGGCGACCATGCCCATGAAGGCGGCACGCACCGCCTGGCCGCTGGACAGGCCCAGGCGCACGCCGCCCACGTCGGATTTGTGGCTGATGTCCTGGGAGTTGATCTTCATCGCCACCGGGAAACCCATCTGCTGGGCCATGAGCATGGCCTCGGTGGGGTTGCGGGCGATCAGAGTCTGGGCCACCGGGATGTGGAAGGCCGACAGCAGGGCCTTGGATTCCACCTCGGTGAGGGTGTGCCGGCCCTGGGCCAGAGCGCTCTCCACGATCAGGCGGGCGCCTTCCACGTCCGGTTCCGCGTCACGGGACACCGGCCCCGGGGTCTGCATCAGCTGGCGCTGGTTCTCGTAGAAGCTGGCCAGGTAGGAGAACACCTCCACCGCGGGCTCGGGGGTGGTGAAATAGGGAATGCCGGCCTCCTTGAACAGCCGCCGGCCTTCAGCCACCTGACTCTCGCCCATCCAGCAGCTGATCACCGGTTTCTGCGACTTCTTGGCCACATCGACCACCGCCGTCGCCGCCTCGGCGGGCTTGGTCATCGCCTGCGGGGTCAGCATGGCCAGCACGCCATCCACACCGGGATCGGCCAGACAGGCATCCAGGGCCGCATGGTAACGATCCGATCCGGCGTCCCCGATCACATCGACTGGGTTACCGTGCGACCAGGTGGGCGGCAGGGCAGCGTTGAGTTTTTCCAGGGTCTGGGGCGCCAGATCGGCGAGCCGCACGCCCATATCGACCGCCAGGTCGGTGGCCATCACGCCGGGTCCGCCGCCGTTGGTGACGATGGCCAGGCGGTTGCCGCTGGGCTTGATGTGGCTGGACAGGGCGCGGGCGCAGGCGAACAGCTGCAGGATGGTCTGCACCCGCACCACGCCGGCGCGGCGCACCAGGGCGTCGAACACCGCGTCGGAGCCCACCAGGGCGCCGGTGTGGGAGGCTACCGCCTTGGAGCCCGCCTCGTGGCGGCCCACCTTGACCATCACCACCGGCTTGAGGCGCGACACGGCGCGCAGGGCACTCATGAAGCGGCGCGCGTCGCGGATGCCCTCGATATACATCAGGATGCCCTTGGTGGCCGGGTCATAGGCCAGGTAATCCAGGATCTCGCCGAAGTCCAGATCCGCCGAGGCGCCGCTGGAAATGACGCTGGAAAAGCCGATGCCGTTCGACGCCGCCCAGTCCAGCATGGCCGTGCACAAGGCACCGGACTGGGACACCAGGGCCAGGTCGCCGGGCAGCGCGGTGCCCAGGGCGAAGGTGGCGTTCAGTCCGATGGACGGGCGCTGGATGCCCAGGCAGTTGGGGCCGATGAAGCGGATGCCGTGCTTCTTGGCCGTATATTGGAGTTGCCCCTCCATGGCCAGACCCTTGGGACCGACCTCGCGGAAGCCGGCGGAGAGCACCACCACATTGCGCACGCCACGCTTGCCGCAGTCGTCCATGATCTGCGCCACCGTGGGCGCGGGCGTTGCGATGATCGCCAGATCCGGCGCCTCGGGCAGGTCGCTGGCGTAGGCATAGCATTTCTGCTCCAACAGGACCTCGTACTTGGGGTTCACCGGATAGACCTTGCCGGCGAAGCCGGACTTGAGCAGATTCTTGTAGATCACCCCGGCCACCGAGGCCTCCCGGTCGCTGGCGCCGAAAACGGCCACGGATCGGGGACTGAACAGGGGGTGCAGGTAGTGCTGGCTCATGATTTGACCTTGCTGGGAGAGCGGAAGAGAATTTTAGTGCAGCGCAACAATTTTAACCCTGCGTGCGGGCTTATTGGTTATGACCATAGACCATATATCGGCCTGCTCACGCGTATATTTAACGTATCCATCGTGACATTCGGGTTTCCATGCACACTGCCTACATCACCCACCCCGCCTGCCTCAAGCACCACATGGGCCACCTGCATCCGGAGAGCCCGGCGCGCCTGAAAGCCATCGACGACCGGCTGCACGCCGCGCAGCTGTTCGACTACCTGCGCCATCACGACGCGCCCATGGCGCACCGCGTGCATCTGGTGCGAGTGCACGACCCGGCCTACATCGACGCCGTCGAGGCCGCCTCCCCCTATGACGGGCTGGTGCAGTTGGACGGCGACACGGCCATGAACCCGCACACCCTGGACGCCGCCTACCACGCGGCCGGCGGCGGCATCCTGGCGGTGGACTGGGTGATGAAGGGCGAGGTGGAGAGCGCCTTCGTGGCCTGCCGCCCACCCGGCCACCACGCCACCCGCAATCAGTCCATGGGCTTCTGCATCTTCAACAACGTGGCGGTGGCAGCGGCCCATGCCCTGGAAGCGCACGGCCTGGAACGGGTCGCCATCGTCGATTTCGACGTTCATCACGGCAACGGCACCGAGGACATCTTCCGCGACGACCCGCGCGTGATGCTGGTATCCACCTTCCAGCACCCCTACTACCCGCACTGTGGCGCCGACACGGTCAGCGAGCACATCGTCAACATCCCGCTGCCGGGCGGCACCGCCGGCAAGGCCTATCGCGAGGCCTTCGAGGCCCGCGCCCTGCCCGCCCTGGACGGCTTTGCGCCGCAACTGGTGTTCTTCTCGGCCGGATTCGACGCCCACCGGGAGGACGACATGAGCCATTTCATGCTCACCGAGCCGGATTACCAGTGGATCACCGAGCAGGTCATGGCGGTCGCCGCCCGCCATGCGGGGGGGCGTGCCGTGTCGATGTTGGAGGGGGGCTACGACCTCAGTTCCCTGGGCCGCAGCGTGGCGGTGCACGTCAAGACCCTCGCCCGGCTGTAATGGCCCGGCGGCGGACAGCCGCCTGAAACGCGGGTGCTATTTCGACCGCGAGGCGTCCATGCCCGCGAGCTTGTGCTCCACCGCGAATACCGCCGCCTCCACCCGCGAGGACAGGTTGAGCTTGGCCAGGATATGGCGCACGTGCAGCTTGACCGTGTCGTAGCTGATGTCCAGCTGCCGGGCGATGGCCTTGTTGCTTTCCCCCTTGGCAAGGTGGGTGAGTATCTCCCGCTCACGGTGGGTCAGGGTATCGAGGAGTGAGCTGGCGCTGTTGTCTTTCTGCTCCAGCAGGTTGACCAGCTTGGCGGTCAGCGCCGGGGCCACGACAGTCTCGCCCTTGACGGCGCGCAGGATGGCGTCCAGCACCTCGTCCGGCTCCATGCTCTTGAGCAGGTAGCCATTGGCGCCCGAGCGCAGGGCGCGCGCCAGATCCTCCTGGGCCTCGCTGACGGTGAGAATGAGGATGGGCAGGCGTACCCCCTCGCCCTTCAACTGCTGCATGAGGCTGATGCCGTCGGTACCGGGCATGTTCAGGTCCAGCATCAGCAGGTCGCTCTCATGCTCCCGCAGCAGGTCGCGCACCTCCTCCGGGTTGCCGGTCATAGCCACCACCCGCACGGCACCCTCCCGCTCCAGCAACTCCGCGAGGCCCTTGCGGAACAGGGTGTGGTCGTCCACCAGGATGACGCGCGTGATGTCCATGGTCAGTTTTCCCGTTGCGGCTGATGGGCCGGGAAGGTGAGGCGCACGATGGTGCCGCCGGCCGGCCGGCTCTCGATGGTCAGCTTGCCGTGCAGCCTTTCTGCCCGCTCGCGCATGATGGTCAGGCCGAAGCTCTTGCCCACGCTGGAGGAGACGCCGCCCACCAGGCCGACGCCGTCGTCGGCCACGTTGACGATGTATTCGCCCTCGTGCAGGTCCAGCGTCACCACCACATGGCGGGCGCGGGCATGTTTGCTGATGTTGTACAGGGCCTCCTGGATGATGTGGAACACCTGCACCTCCTCTTCCGGGGTGAGTACCACGTCCTGGGCGATGTTGAGGAAATCCACGTCGGCGTTGGCTTTCCTGCGGAAGCTCTCCACCATCTCCTGCAAAGCGGGCACCAGGCCGCGCGGGTCGATGCGGTCACGGAACTGGGTGATGAGGTTGCGAAGCTCCGAGTAAGCCATGTCCACCGCCTCCTCCACGTCGGCCAGATAGCGGTTGGCGTTGTCCTGGTTGCCCTCGGCCATGGACTCGTTGAGCACCGTCAGCCGCATCTTGGCATAGGCCAGTATCTGCGCCAGGGAGTCGTGGATCTGGTTGGCCAGCATGGTGCGCTCGTTCATCAGGGAGATACGCATGTTCTCCCGCGTCAGGCGGGCGTTTTCCAGCACCATGCCCAGGTGTTCGCTTATGGAGTTGAACAGGTAGCGGATGTCGTCCTGGAGCGGCTGGTCGTCGTCCAGGAACAGGTTATAGACCCCCAGAACCCGGCCCTTGTGGCGCAGGGGGATGGCATAGACCTGCTTGCAACTCTGGGCGAAGTAGATGTGCCGTACCTGTTTCTGGCAGACCGCCAGGACGCTGTCCTGCTGGGTACCCTGGCTGAGGGTGGCGCGGCCGCAGATGCCGCACTCCAGCGGCACGTAGCGTTCCTTCTCGATGAGCTGGGGCGACAGGCCGATGGAGCTGACCATGCGCAGATGGCCGCCGTCAGAGGTGAGCACCCGGACGGCGCCGGCACGGGCGTTCGCCAGCTGCACCATGATCTGCAGGAACCGGCCCAGCATCTGTTCCGCGTCGGCGTTGGAACTGAGGCTGCTGGCGATCTCGGCCAGCACCTCCACCATGGGGATGCGATCGGCGGTGGGGGTGTCGCCGGCGGACGGTTCGGCAGCCGGGGCACCGCGGCCGATCGCCTCGGGACTGATGTGTTGTTCCAGCACCGGGTTCTGCTCGTAGGGGAAAGTGTGCATGGTACAAACAGGCTTCACCGCCCGGCAATGCGCCGCCTGGAAATATCCGCAGCGGCCGCACGCGCCCGTGCTCAACACCAGCACGAGGTAGCGTGCTTCAGGCGCCGGTGCCGAACCAGAAGCGCCCCCCCTTCTCCAGGAATTCATCGTGGCGCATGTAGTGCGTGCCGTCGCAGGAAAAGGTCAGGCTGACCATGCCGTTGAAGATGTTGATGGACGACATGCGCAGATAGATGTTCTCGTCGGCCATGCGCAGCGCGCGCAGGGCCTCCAGGATGCGCGCTACGTCTGGCATGGGGATCAGGGCGTCGGCCGGATAAGGCCGCGGCGGATAGACCAGGCAGATGTCCGGATCGCTCAGCGCTTCCTGGTCCAGGATGCGATAGCGGAAGGGGTCGGCGATGGTCCAGATGGTGGCCTGGCTGCTGGAGAAGTGGATCACGCATTGGAACACCCCCCGCTGGGTGAGCAGTTCCTCCAGGATGGACAGGGCCTGTTCCAGGTTCTGGTCCAGGGTGCTGTCGATGCGGCACTGCTGGAAGACGCTGCCCCGGATGGCGGGATCGCCCCTGACTTGGCGCCAGGTGCCGGGCTCCTCGTACAGCTCGGCGGTCACCGGCAGATTGCGCAGGTCGAAATCCGCGCCCAGATAGCCCAAGGGCTGGCCATCCCCACCGCGCACGATCTGCAGGGCGGTGAGGGAAGGCCGCTGTTTCTGCATGCTGATGTAGGCATCCGAGAGCAGGAAACCCCAGACGGGCAAGGCCTCCTTCATGTAGGGGCGGGCAGAACGGTCGCGCCCGAAGTGTTCCGGGACCAGTCCGGCCGTGCCGACGTTGTCGCTGATCTGCACCCCGTCGATGCCCAGGCAGTAGAGGAAGGTGCAATAGGGGATGGCCGAAAAACCCTCGAGCAGTACGCCATCGAGCCCCTCCCGGTCGCCCCAGACCGGCACGCAGCGCTCGGCCAGGCGTTCCAGGGGCTCGCGCAGCATGCGCGCCAGTTCCTCCCGTTGCAGGTAGATGCTGTCTTTCCAGGACTTTCTGAGCTCCATGCTATCCCTTCATGCCACCCGGCAGCCAACGGCCGAGGTAGAAAAACCGCCGGCATTAAATTAACAATACGTTTCCCAAGGATAACCATACGGCAGGTCGTCAAGATGACAACCCGTGACATCCAACATGTATAGCAAGGAACGGCTCGTCATCTTCGATGCGGACGGCACGGCCATCGATGCCTTCAGTGCCATAGACCAGACCTTCTCGTACCACGGCATGGATATTGGCGACCTGGAAAGATTCCAGAAACGCCGAACCCTGTTCAAGTATCTGGGAGGACTGAAGGAATTCCCCATCAACCTGCGCAAGCAGTTCGGCAAGCAGAAGCGCAAGCAGTTGCTGTCCACCCTGACCGAGGTGTACCGGAATGAGGTGCGCCTCTTTCCGGGGCTCGCCGAGCTGATCCAGACCCTGCTGGACGCCCCCGGCATACGCGTCGCCCTCGTCACCCACAACGTCACCATCGAGCCGGAGCTGACCCTCAGGACGGTGTTTTCACGCCACGGCATCGACGCCGGGCAATTCGACTACCTGGCCCGCATCCCCGTCAGCGAAGACAAGATCCAGCAGTTCAAGCTGGTCAGGGAACGGTTCAGCGTCAATCCCGCCCGTGCCTATGCCTGCGGCGACGAACACAAGGATTACCTGGCTGCCGTCTCGACGGGGCTGCATCCCTTTATCGTGTCCTACGGATTCGAGGACCACAGACGCCTGACGCGGAAATTCAACATTCCCGAGGAAGTGATCTCCTCCACTCCCGAAGCGCTGTGCGCCCGGGTGCTGCACGCGCTTGACCTGGGGCACTAGGCCTCAGGAGCGCTGCCGGTGCCTGGCCAGGGGCGGGTTCTGGTCGAAGTAAGTCTTGATGCCGTCCACCAGGGCCGCCGCCATCTTGTTCTGGTAAACGGCGTCGTTGAGCTTCTTCTCCTCTTCCGGGTTGGAGATGAAGGCGGTCTCCACCAGGATGGAAGGGATGTCCGGCGCCTTGAGCACCGCGAAGCCGGCCTGCTCCACCTGGGCCTTGTGCAGGGTGTTGATGCCGCCCAGTTGATCCAGCACATAGCGGCCCAGCTTCAGGCTGTCGGCGATCTGGGCGGTCTGGGACAGGTCCAGCAGGGTCTGGCGCAGGTAGGGATCCTTGCCGCCCAGGTTGACACCGCCGATCAGGTCGGCCGCATTCTCTTTCCTGGCCAGCCATTTGGCGGCCGCCGAGGTGGCCCCCCCCTCGGACAGGGCGAACACCGAAGAGCCGCGGGCCGTGGGCTTCAGGAAGGCATCGGCGTGGATGGACATGAACAGGTCGGCGCGCTGGGCGCGCGCCTTCTTCACCCGCTCGTGGAGGGGAATGAAATAGTCCCGGTCGCGGGTCAGCACCACCCGCATGTTGTCGATCTTGTCCAGATGCTCCTTGAGCAGGTGGGAAATGGCCAGCGTGACATCCTTCTCGCGCGTGCCGGTGGCGCCTATGGCGCCCGGGTCCTCGCCACCGTGGCCAGGGTCGATGACGATGGTGATCAGGCGCTTGTAATCATCTACGGAGCGGTTGCCCGCGCCCTGCCCGTCCTTGTCGCGCAACCGCTGCTCGGCCTGCTGGATGGCCTGCTGCATCTGCCGCTCGATGGCATCCTCGGAGCCGGGGTAGAGGTCCAGCACCAGCCGGTGGCCGTAGTCGCCCATGGGCTTGAGGGTGAAGACCTGGGGCTTCACATCGGTCTTCAACTCCACCACCAGGCGGGCCACGCCGGTGCGCGGGCTGCCTACCCGCAGGCCCGCGATGTAGGGATCGTCGGCGCTGAGCAGGCTGGCGATGCCCGCCAGCTGCGACGCTTCCACCCCTTCCAGGTCCAGCACCAGGCGTGCCGGGCCGTCCAGGGAGAAGTACCTGTGCGGTACCGGTTCGTTCAGTTCCAGGGTGATGCGGCTGTATTCCGGCGATGGCCAGAGCCGCGTGGCACGCACCTGGGCGGCCACCGCCGCCAGAACCGGACTGGGGATGAAACAAGCCGCCAGCAGGGCCAGCGGCAACTTCAAACGGATGTTTCGAGATTCCCGATGCATCGTCTGCCTACCTCCGTCGGCGCTTCCAGGCGCACCGTGCGCCCCTCCCCCGCAAATTCCAGCCGGACGATCAAATCCGGCTCCGGAAGCCACCCAGCGGCCTTTTCAGGCCATTCCACCAGGCAGACGGACTGGGGATTGAAGTAATCCCGGAAGCCCGCGTCCTCCCACTCCGCAGGGTCGGCGAAGCGATACAAATCAAAGTGATATAAATTAAAGCTCGAAAGCGCGTAAAGTTCAACCAGTGTGAAGGTCGGACTCTTCACTCTTCCCGTGTAGTTGAGTGCGCGCAACAGGCCCCGCGCCAGCGTGGTCTTGCCGGCACCCAGGTCGCCCACCAGCCAGACCGTCAGCCCAGGCACCAGGATCGCCGCCAAACGGGCACCCAAGGCCAGCGTGGCGGCCTCGTCGGGCAGTGCGTATCGACGGCTATCATTCCGGTCATGCATCAGACGCGTACAACCTCCGATTGGCTGGACATCAAGGCCCGCATCCGGCAATGGGGCCGGGAGCTGGGCTTCACCGAACTGGTTTTCGCCCCGTCCGAGTTGGACGGGGCCGACCAGGGGCTCGCGGCATGGCTGGAGGCGGGTTATCAAGGCGAGATGGATTATATGGCCCGCCATGCCCGGTTGCGCGCCAACCCGGTTGGCTTGCTCGCCGGTTGCCGGTCTGTGATCTGCGTGCGCCTGGACTATCTGCCGGAGGCCGCGGATCCACGCGAGAACCTGGCCGACCCGGCCCGCGCCACCATCTCCCGCTACGCGCTGGGCCGCGACTATCACAAGCTGCTGCGGCAGCGATTGCAGGCCCTGGCCGTACGCATGACGGCGGAACTGGGGGCGTTCGCCCATCGGGCCTGCACCGACAGTGCCCCGGTCATGGAGGTGGAACTGGCCCGTCGCGGGGGCCTGGGCTGGCGCGGAAAGCACACCCTGCTGCTCAGCCGGCGGGGTTCCTGGTTTTTTCTGGGCGAATTGCTGACCGATCTGCCCATCCCGGCCGATCTGCCCGAGCCGGATTTGGAACACGGCCACTGCGGCACCTGCCGGGCCTGCCTGAACATCTGCCCCACCCGGGCGATCCTTTCCCCCTATGTGCTGGACGCACGGCTCTGCATTTCATACCTGACCATCGAACATGCGGGGCCGATCCCGGAGGCCCTGCGCCCTCTGCTCGGAAACCGCATCTACGGCTGCGACGACTGCCAACTCGTCTGTCCCTGGAATCGCCACGCCCCTCTGACGCGCGAAGCGGATTTCGCCCCCCGGCACGGCCTGGACCGTGCCACGCTGGTCGAATTGTTTGGCTGGACTGAACGGCAATTCCTCGACCGGCTGGCAGGCTCCGCGATCCGTCGCATCGGCCACGAGCGCTGGCTGCGCAACATCGCCGTGGCCCTGGGCAACGCCACCGCATCGTCGGAGGTCATCGCCGCCCTGGACAGCCGCCGTGACCATCCCTCGGCCCTAGTCCGCGAGCATGTGGCCTGGGCCTTGCAAAGGCTACAATCCGCGCATGATTGACGACCTCGATCCCTCCAGCCCCATCGGCGTATTCGACTCCGGCGTCGGCGGCCTGACCGTTGTTCGCGCCCTGATGGAGCGCCTGCCCTTCGAGCACATCCACTATTTCGGCGACACCGCCCGCGTGCCCTACGGCATCAAGTCCGTGGAGACCATCTCCCACTACACCACCCAGATCGCCGAGTTCCTGCTGGAGAAGCGGGTGAAATTGTTGATCATCGCCTGTAACACCATGGCCGCCGTGGCAGCAGGGGTGGTGCGCGACCTGTCGCCGGCGCCGGTGCTGGACGTGATCGAGGCCGGCGCCACGAGCGCCCTGGCCGCCACCCGTAGCAAGCGCATCGGCGTCATCGGCACGCCCACCACCATCAACAGCAACGCCTACGCCCTGGCCATCCACCGGCACGATCCGGAGGTCCGCCTGCACTCCCAGGCCTGCGCCCTGTTCGTCCCGCTGGTGGAAGAAGGCTGGCTGGACCACCCGGTCACCCGCCTCACAGCGCAGGATTACCTGAGGCCGGTGCTGGCCGAGCGGGTGGATACCCTGGTGCTGGGCTGCACCCACTATCCCCTCCTCAAACCCCTGCTGCAGGAGGTTGCCGGCCCGGAGGTAACGCTGGTGGATTCCGCCGAGGCGATGGCCGAACAGGCCGCCGCCCTGCTGGCCGAACGGCAGTTGCACAATCCGGCGCGCGGGCGGCCCGACTACCACTTTTGGGTGACCGACGTGCCGTTGCGTTTCCAGACCATAGGCGAGCGTTTCCTGGGCAGGACCCTGAACAACGTGCACGTGGTCAAATGGTGATTTCCGAAAAACCTCGCCGCAGAATGTCAAGGACCCCTTTCACACCCTCATGGGGAAAGGGGGTTTTCGGCCGCAAAACACCAGCGGGCCTAGTACGCATGCTGCTTGACTTTGGTTAACATTGCCGGCGCGAAATCGAATCGCATCTGATAGATTTCAGCTTGGGAATGACCCAATAACTCCGACTCACTCGAAAGGATACAGAGATGAAAGTGCTGAACATCGCCATCGCCGCCGCTGCCCTGCTGGTTGCCGCTCCCTCCATGGCCGACGTGCTGGCTGATCAGAAGTGCACCACCTGCCATGACGCCACCGCCAAGAAGGTGGGCCCCACTTGGAAGGACATCGCCGCCAAGGCCAGCGCCGACGACATCAAGGCCGCCATCGAGAAGGGCGCCAAGGGCAAGTACGGCAAGATCCCCATGCCGCCCCAGCCCAAAGCCAAGGGCGACGCGGACGCCATCGTCAAGGCCATCATGGCCCACAAGTGATCCTCTGATCCGGATCGCGATGAAAAACGCGGCCCACGGGCCGCGTTTTTTGTCTCCGCTAGCTAGTGTAG
>DEQR01000006.1 GCA_002360535.1 Thiobacillus sp. UBA3361 | reverse complement strand
ATGTTCCTGATGTGGCTGGGCGAGCAGATCACCGAGCGAGGCATCGGCAACGGCATCTCGATCATCATTTTCGCCGGTATCGCCGCCGGCCTGCCCAGTGCGATTGGCGGTACCCTGGAGTTGACCCGTACCGGCGCGTTTTCCATCCCTCTGGTGCTGATGCTGTTCATCGGTGCCTTGCTGGTCACTGCCCTGGTGGTGTTCGTCGAACGTGGCCAGCGCAAGATCCTGGTGAACTACGCCAAGCGGCAAGTGGGCAACAAGGTGTATGGCGGGCAGAGTTCCCACCTGCCCCTCAAGATCAACATGGCCGGCGTCATCCCACCCATTTTTGCCTCGTCCATCATCCTGTTTCCGGCCACACTGGCCGGCTGGTTCGGCAGCAATGAGAACATGACCTGGCTGAAGGATGTCGGCGCGACCCTGTCACCCGGGCAGCCCATCTATGTGATGCTATACGCCACGGCCATCGTCTTCTTCTGCTTCTTCTATACCGCCCTGGTGTTCAACCCCAAGGAGACGGCGGACAACTTGAAGAAGTCCGGTGCCTTCGTTCCCGGTATCCGCCCTGGCGAGCAGACTGCCCGCTACATCGACAAGATCATGTCCCGGCTGACCCTGGTGGGCGCCATTTACATCACCTTGGTTTGCCTGTTGCCGGAGTTCCTGATCGTCAACTGGAACGTGCCCTTCTATTTCGGCGGCACCAGCCTACTGATCATCGTGGTGGTGACCATGGATTTCATGGCCCAGGTTCAGGCCTACATCATGACCCACCAGTATGAAAGCCTGCTCAAGAAGGCCAACTTCAAGGGTGGCAATTTCATAGGCAGATAACCGCCATGGCTAGGGACGATGTCATCCAGATGCAGGGCGAGGTGGTAGAAAACCTGCCCAATGCCACCTTCCGGGTCAAACTGGAAAACGGGCATGTGGTCTTGGGCCACATCTCCGGCAAGATGCGCATGCATTACATCCGCATCCTTCCCGGTGACAAGGTGACCGTTGAGTTGACGCCCTATGACCTGAGTCGGGCGCGCATTGTTTACCGCGCCAAATGATTGTTAAGGAAAGGAACCGTACATGCGTGTTCAAGCTTCTGTGAAAAAGATCTGCCGTAAGTGCAAGATCGTCCGCCGTAAGGGCGTGGTTCGCGTGATTTGCAGCGAGGCGCGTCATAAGCAACGGCAAGGTTGATATTTGCTTGCCCTTACAAGTGAGTATTCGTTAAAATCATTAGTTTTCGTCTGCGGAGTTTTCCATGGCCCGTATCGCTGGGGTTAACATTCCCAACCACAAGCATGCCGTGATCGCGCTGACGGCCGTGTACGGTATCGGCCGTACACGCGCGCAACTCATTTGCGATCAGGCGGGTGTGAATCCCGCAAGCAAGATCAAGGATCTCAACGAAGAAGAGATCGACAAGCTGCGGGACGCCGTCACCAAATTCACAGTGGAGGGCGACCTGCGCCGTGAGATCACCATGAATATCAAGCGGCTCATGGATTTGGGCTGCTACCGTGGCCAGCGGCATCGCAAGGGCCTGCCCGTGCGCGGTCAACGTACCCGTACCAATGCGCGGACCCGCAAGGGCCCGCGCAAGCAGATGCAGATCAAGAAGTAAGACTGGGTAAATCGAAATGGCAAAAGCTCAATCCGCGACCCGTGCGCGCAAGAAGGTCAAGAAGAATGTGGTGGATGCGATCGCGCATGTCCACGCATCCTTTAACAACACCATCATCACCATCACCGATCGGCAGGGCAACGCGCTGTCTTGGGCGACCGCCGGTGGTGCCGGCTTCAAGGGTTCCCGGAAAAGCACACCCTTCGCCGCGCAGGTGGCGGCTGACAACGCCGGGAAGATCGCCCTGGAATATGGTGTGAAGAACATCGAGGTGCGCATCAAGGGTCCCGGTCCGGGCCGTGATTCCTCGGTCCGCGCGTTGAACGCGCTGGGCTTCAAGATCACCAGCATCTCCGACGTGACCCCCATGCCGCACAACGGCTGCCGCCCGCCCAAGAAGCGGCGTGTTTGATCAGGAGTAACCGAACGTGGCCCGCAATACCGATCCCAAGTGCCGCCAGTGTCGCCGCGAAGGCGAGAAACTGTTTCTCAAGGGCGAGAAGTGCCTGACCGACAAGTGCGCCGTCGAGCGCCGCAACCAGGCCCCCGGACAGCACGGCGCCAAGCAGATGCGCATCTCCGACTATGGCCGTCAACTGCGTGAAAAGCAGAAGATCCGCCGTATCTATGGCGTGCTGGAAGGCCAATTCCGCCTCACCTATTTCCAGGCCGACCGGCGCAAGGGCGTGACCGGCGAGAACCTGCTGCAACTCCTGGAAAGCCGCCTGGACAGCGTCGCCTACCGCATGGGCTTCGGTGCCTCCCGCACCGAGGCCCGGCAAGTGGTGCGCCACAACGGCATTCTGGTGAATGGCAAACGGGTCAACATCCCGTCCTACCAAGTCAAACCGGGTGACGTGGTGGAAGTGGCCGAGAAGGCCAAGGCCCACTTGCGCGTCAAGGCCGCCGTGGGGGCCGCAGAGGGCCGCGGCTTCCCCGAGTGGGTGGAGGTGGACGCCAAGGCGATGAAGGGCACCTACAAGGCACGTCCGCAGCGTAGCGAACTGCCGCCCACCATCAATGAATCCCTGGTCATCGAACTCTATTCCAAGTAACCCTGGCTGATTAAGGACCACACTATGTCGAATACCGGCGAACTGCTGAAACCGCGCATTGTCGAGGTCAACAGCATTTCCCCGCGCCAGGCGCGTATCAGCCTGGAGCCGTTCGAGCGTGGCTACGGCCACACGCTGGGCAACGCCCTGCGCCGTATCCTGTTGTCGTCCATGCAAGGCTATGCGCCCACCGAGGTGAAGATCACCGGTGTGGTTCATGAGTACTCCATCATCGAGGGCGTGCAGGAAGACGTGGTGGATATCCTGCTCAACTTGAAAGGCTTGGCTGTCAAATTGCACAACCGCACCGAGGTCACGTTGCGTGTCGCCAGGGAAGGCGAATCCGTCGTGACCGCCGGCGACATCGAGGCCGGCCACGATGTGGAAATTCTCAACCCGGATCATGTCATCGCCCATGTCACCAAGGGTGGCAAGCTGGAGATGGAGATCAAGGTGGAAGCCGGCCGCGGCTATGTGCCGGCCAGCACCCGTGTTCAGGAGGACGAGAGCCGTCCGGTCGGCGTGGTGATGATGGACGCCCTGTTCAGCCCGATCCGGAAAGTCAGTTTCAGTGTTGACAGCGCACGCGTGGAACAGCGCACCGACATGGACAAGCTGGTCCTGGAGATCGAGACCAATGGCGTCGTGGATCCGGAGGAGGCTGTCCGTTCGGCCGCCCGCCTGCTGATCGAGCAGTTGACGCCCTTCGCCGATCTGAAAGGTGTCAGCCTGCCTAGCGAGACCCCCAAGAGCATGGGTCCGCAGATCGACCCGATCCTGCTGCGTCCGGTCGATGAACTGGAACTGACCGTGCGTTCCGCCAACTGCCTGAAGGCGGAAAACATCTACTACATCGGCGACCTGATCCAGCGCACCGAGACCGAACTGTTGAAGACCCCCAACCTGGGCCGCAAGTCCCTGAACGAGATCAAGGACGTGCTGGCCGCCCGTGGGCTGACGCTGGGCATGCGCCTGGAAAACTGGCCGCCTGCCGGTTTGGACAAGCCCTGATCCGGCCCGCCGCGAGAAGTGAAAACGAGGTAAAGCAAAATGCGCCACCGCCAATCGAACCGTAAACTGAACCGCACCACCAGCCACCGGCTGGCCATGCTGCGCAACCTGTCCAATGCCCTGCTGGAGCATGAGCAGATCGTCACCACCCTACCCAAGGCCAAGGAGGTGCGCCGTGTGGTGGAGCCCATGATCACTCTGGGCAAGAAGCCCAGCCTGGCCAATCGTCGCCTGGCCTTCGACCGCCTGCGCAACCGCGACATGGTAGTCAAGCTGTTCGACGACTTGGGGCCCCGCTTCATGAATCGTCCGGGTGGTTACCTGCGTATCCTGAAGTACGGCTTCCGTGTGGGCGATAATGCCCCCATGGCCTTGGTCCAGCTGGTGGACCGGCCGGACGCCGAGGCAGGGTCCGAGGCGGGTTCTTAAGCCTGGGTGACTCCAGAAAGCCGGCGCAAGCCGGCTTTCTTGTTTGTGCGCCTGGCACGGGCGCACTCTTGTGGGTGTAAGTCCCACCGTAAGTTGATCACGGCGAACGAAGCGAAGCGCAATGCACGAGGGTGGGTAGCACGATCCACCGGGAACTGATCAACCTCGGCGCGGCGGAGCAGGTGGCGAAGCGGGTGGCAGGAAACTCCCGCAGCGGGTGGCGAAACAGCGATGGCGACATCAAACGGGTGCAACTATCGCCTATTTCGACAAGCTCGGCGTGCCCCGGTTCTCATGACCTCAACTACTCGAACCGCCCGGTGCGGTCTCGCATGCCGGGTGGTGTGGGAGGGGTCGGTCAGGTAATCTGGCCGACCCTATCCCGATTGAGATTAGCAGAGGCCGGGGATCACCGCCCCGTTAGCGGGGTGATTGATATGTTTTACGGCTTCTTACGCGCTGGCATCAGGTCTGTACACACCCCCTCGAACACCTCCGCCGCCATACCCACCGACTCACACAGGGTGGGGTGCGGGTGGATGGTCTTGCCGATGTCGGTGGCGTCGCAACCCATTTCCACCGCCAGGCAGAGTTCGCCGATCAGGTCGCCGGCCGAGGTGCCGACGATGGCGCCGCCGATCAGACGGTGGCTGTCCTTGTGGAACAGCAGCTTGGTGAAGCCTTCATCGCGGCCGTTGGCGATGGCGCGGCCGGAGGCGGCCCAGGGGAACATGGCCTTTTCGTAGGGGATGCCTTCGGCCTTGCATTGCTCTTCGGTGCGGCCAGCCCAGGCGACTTCGGGATCGGTGTAGGCCACGGAGGGGATCTGCAGGACGTCGAAGTAGGACGGCAAGCCGGCGGCTGCCTCGGCGGCCACGTGCGCCTCGTGCACCGCCTTGTGGGCCAGCATGGGCTGGCCGACGATGTCGCCGATGGCCCAGATGTGCCGCACGTTGGTGCGCATCTGGCTGTCCACGGGGATGAAGCCGCGTTCGCCCACCGTCACACCGGCCTGTTCGGCACCGATCTTCAAGCCGTTGGGCGAGCGGCCGACGGCCACCAGGACCAGGTCATAGCGCTGCGCTTCGGCGGGTGCCTCGCTTTTTCCACCGCTCCCCTCGAAACGGACCCAGACGCCGTTCTTCTTGGCCTCGGCGGCTGCGGTGCGGGTCTTGAGCATGATCTTGTTGAAACGGCTGGCGTTGCGTTTTTCCCAGACCTTGACCAGGTCGCGGTCGGCACCGGGCATCAAACCGTCCTGCATCTCCACTACGTCGATTGACGCGCCCAGTGTGGCGTACACGGTGGCCATCTCCAGGCCGATGATGCCGCCGCCGATGACCAGCATTCGCTCCGGCACTGATTTGAGTTCCAATGTGCCGGTGGAATCGACGATGCGCGGATCGTCGGGCAGGAAGGGCAGTTTCACCGCCTGGCTGCCGGCGGCGATGATGGCCTTGGCAAAGCGGATGACCCGCTTTTCACCGGTGATCTGTCGGCCATCGCCGGTGGTCAGATCGACTTCCAGGTGGTAGGGGTCCAGGAAACGGCCCACGCCGCGTACCACTTCCACCTGGCGGGCCTTGGCCATGGTGGCCAGTCCGCCGGTGAGTTTGCCCACCACCTTGTCCTTGAAGCCGCGCAGCCGGTCGATGTCCACCTGGGGCTCGCCATAGGCGATGCCGTGGTCGGCCAGCGCTTTGACCTCCTCCATAACCGCCGCCGTGTGCAGCAGGGCCTTGGAGGGGATGCAGCCGACGTTGAGGCAGACGCCCCCCAGGGTGGCGTAGCGTTCCACCAGAATGGTCGGCATGCCCAGGTCGGCGGAGCGGAAGGCCGCCGAGTAGCCGCCCGGCCCGGCGCCCAGCACCAGCATCTCGCAGTCGTGGTGCACCGGGCCGGCGTAACTACCACCGCCACCTTGGGCCGATGACGGTGTCGGCGTGGCAGGCGGCGTGGGCAGGCCGGTAGCGGGCAAGGCGATGACCGGCGGCGCGTTGGGGGCAGGTGTGGCGGGCGCGGGTGATATGGGAGCCACGATGGCGGCGGTCTTCGTTGCCTCCAGGGTGAGGATCACGCTGCCCTGCGCGACCTTGTCGCCCAGGTTGATAAGAACTTCCTTCACCACGCCGGCGGCCGGCGACGGCACGTCCATGGTGGCCTTCTCGCTTTCCAGGGCGATGAGCGGGCTTTCGGCGGCCACGGTGTCGCCGGGTTTCACAAACACCTCGATGACCGGCACGTCGTGGAAGTCGCCGATGTCGGGGACCTGGACCTGGATGATGTTCGACATGACGCGGCCCCCTTACAGCATCACCCGCCGAAGGTCGGCGAGCATGGTGCCAAGGAAGGCGTTGAAACGGGCGGCCAGGGCGCCGTCGATGACCCGGTGGTCATAGGATAGCGACAGGGGCAGCATCAGCCGCGGCTGGAAGGCCGTACCACCGTCCCACACCGGCTTGTGGACCGCCTTGCCGACCCCCAGGATGGCTACCTCGGGGGCGTTGACGATGGGCGTGAAATGCCCGCCGCCGATGCCGCCCAGGCTGGAGATGCTGAAGCAGCCGCCCTGCATTTGCTCAAGCTTCAGCCGGCCTTCGCGGGCCTGCTGGGCGAGGTTGGCGGTCTCCTGGGCGATCTCGCGCAGGCCCTTCCTGTCGGCGTCGCGGATCACCGGGACCACCAGGCCCAGCGGTGTGTCAGCGGCGAAGCCGATGTGGTAGTAGTGCTTGAGCACCAGGTTGTCGCCGTCCAGGGAGGCGTTGAAGGCCGGATATTGCTTCAGCGCGGCGACCACCGCCTTGATCAGGAAGCCCAGGAAGGTGTACTTGACGCCCTGCTTGGACTGCTCCCGGTTGAGCTGCTGGCGGAAGGCTTCCAGCTCGGTGATGTCCGCCTCGTCGTGGTTGGTGACGTGGGGGATCATCACCCAGTTGCGCGCCAGATTGGGGCCGGACAGGCGGCGGATGCGCGACAGGGGCTCGACACTGGTGGGGCCGAACTTGGCGTGGTCCACCTTGGGCCACGCAGGCAGGTCCAGGCCGGGCAGGGGCGAGCCGACACCGCGCGCGGCGGCCAGGGCCTCGGCGGCGTAGGCCTCCACGTCTTCCTTGGTGATGCGGTCCTTGGGGCCGGTGCCCTTTACCTTGGTGAGATCGACGTCCTTTTCCCGCGCTAGCTTGCGCACGGCGGGGCTGGCGTAGGGAAGTGGGGCGTCGGCGGTCGGAGCCGCCGCTATGGGTTGGGGGGCTGCTGCGGAGGCAGGAATAGATGCGGGCGCGAGTTCTGCGGTCGGCGCCGCCGGCTGTGCCGCCTGCGCGGGTGGGGGCGCGGACACGGTGGTGTCGGCTGTCTCCAGGACCAGGATCAGGCTGCCGTCCGATACCTTGTCGCCCACCTTGACCTTCAGTTCCTTCACCACGCCGGCGGCGGGGGAGGGCACCTCCATGGTGGCTTTTTCGGATTCCAGGGCGATCAGCGGGCTGTCCACCCGCACGGCATCACCCACCGCCACCATCACCTCGATCACCGGCACGTCCTTGAAGTCGCCGATGTCCGGGACCTTTACTTCAATCATGTCACTCATCTCGGTCCCCTCAGACGGTCCAGGGGGTGGCGGCGTCGGCGTCGATGCCGTACTTGCGGATCGCCTCGCTGACCTTGGCGGCGGGCAGCTTGCCCTCGTCGGCCAGGGCCTTCAGGGCGGCCACCGCCACGTGGTGGCGGTTCACCTCGAAGAAGCGGCGCAGGTTGCGGCGGTAGTCGCTGCGGCCGAAGCCGTCGGTACCCAGTACGGTGTAGCTGGCCGGAACCCAGGGCCGGATCTGCTCGGCGTAGCTGCGCATGTAGTCGGTGGAGGCGATGACCGGGCCGGCGCGGCCGGCCAGGCATTGCTCCACGTAGCTCGCCAGCGGCGGCGCCTCGGGGTGCAGCCGGTTGTGGCGTTCGGCGGCCATCCCGTCGCGCCTGAGTTCGTTGAAGCTGGGCACACTCCAGATGTCGGCGGCCACCTTCCAGTCCTGCTTCAGGAGTTCCGCGCCGGCGATCACTTCGCGCAGGATGGCGCCGGAGCCCATGAGCTGCACCCGCGCGCCCTTGCCCTTGCCGCCGTCCCGGAACAGGTACATGCCCTTGAGGATGCCGGCCTCGGCGCCCCGGGGCATTTCCGGGTGGGCGTAGTTCTCGTTCAGCACGGTGATGTAATAGAACACGTCCTCCTGTTCCTGGAGCATGCGCCGCAGGCCGTCCTGGACGATCACCGCCAGTTCGTAGGAGAAGGTGGGGTCGTAGGCCACGCAGTTGGGGATGGTGGCGGCGATCAGGTGGCTGTGGCCGTCCTCGTGCTGCAGTCCCTCGCCGTTCAGCGTCGTGCGGCCCGAGGTGCCGCCGATGAGGAAGCCGCGCGCGCGGCTGTCGCCTGCGGCCCAGGCCAGGTCGCCGATGCGCTGGAAGCCGAACATGGAGTAGTAGATGTAGAACGGCACCATGGGCACGTTGTTGGTGCTGTAGGAGGTGGCCGCCGCCATCCACGAGGCCATGGCGCCGGCCTCGTTGATGCCTTCCTGGAGCATCTGGCCGTGCGTGGCCTCGCGGTAGAACATGAGCTGGTCGGCGTCCTGGGGCTTGTACAGCTGGCCCACCGAGGACCAGATGCCGTATTGCCGGAACATGCCCTCCATGCCGAAGGTGCGCGATTCGTCGGCGACGATGGGCACCACGTTGGGGCCCACCGAGCGGTCGCGCAGCAGGGTGTTGAGGATGCGCACGAAGGCCATGGTGGTGGAGATTTCCCGGTCGCCGGTGTCCTTGAGCTGGGCGTCGAAGGCCGCCAGGGTGGGCACTTGCAGGGTGTAGCTGGTCTTCTCCCGGCGCTGGGGCAGGAAGCCGCCCAAGGCGGCGCGGCGGGCCAGCAGGTATTTCTGCTCCTCGCTGTCCGCGGGGAATTTCAGGTAGGGCACCTCGGCCAGCTTGTCGTCCGGCACCGGCACGTTGAAGCGGTCGCGGAAGGCGCGCAGGGCGTCGATGCTCATCTTCTTGGCCTGGTGGGCGATCATCTGGCCCTCGCCGGAGGCGCCCATGCCGTAACCCTTCACCGTGTGGGCCAGGATCACCGTCGGCTGGCCCTTGTGCTTCACGGCGGCGGCGTAGGCGGCAAACACCTTCACCGAGTCGTGGCCGCCGCGCCGTAGGCCCCAGATCTGCTCGTCGGTCATGTCCGCCACCAGGTCGCGCAGTTCCGGGTACTTGCCGAAGAACTGCTCGCGCACGTAGGCGCCGTCCTTGGACTTGAAGTCCTGGAACTCGCCGTCCACGCACTCTTCCATGCGTTTGAGCAGCAGGCCCGAGGTGTCCTTGGCGAACAGGTGGTCCCACTCGGAGCCCCACAGCACCTTGATGACGTTCCAGCCGGCGCCCCGGAAGAAGGCCTCCAGCTCCTGGACGATCTTGCCGTTGCCGCGCACCGG
>DEQR01000015.1 GCA_002360535.1 Thiobacillus sp. UBA3361 | reverse complement strand
GCCACCCACGAAGGCCAGATCGCAGGCGGCGTAATAGGCGGCCAGCTCGCCCATACTGTCGCCCAGGAAGACGCGGGTGGCGGCGGGTACCGGCCGCCGTTCGCTGCGCCGCGCGCAGGCGAGGCCGCGTGCCTCGACCAATTGGGCCACGGCGTCGAAACGCTGCGGGTGGCGGGGCACGATGACCAGCAGCAGATGGGGGAGATCGAGGGCAGCCAGGGCATCCAGGACCTTCTCCTCCTCCCCTTCGCGGGTGCTGGCGGCCAGCCAGACGAAACGCCCGCCCCATGCCTGCCGCAGTTCGGCGGCGCGTGCGCCGGTGTCGGCCGGCGGGGTCTGGTCGAACTTCAAGTTGCCGGTGATCGCCACCTCGCGGGCACCCAGTGCCCGCAGGCGTTCCGCGTCGGCCGGGGTCTGGGCGGCGATGCCGTGCAAGGCCCGGAGCGCCGGCCGGACAAGGCCCGCGAGGCGGGCATAGCCGGCGGCGGAACGGGCCGACATGCGGGCATTGACCAGGAAGATCGGCACCTTGCGGCGCCGGCAGGCGGCGTACAGGTTGGGCCAGATCTCGGTCTCCAGGAAGATGCCCGCGCACGGCCGCGTACGCGCCAGAAACAGCCCGGTCAACGGCGGCAGGTCATAGGGCAGGTAGGCCTGGCTGACCCGCTCGCCGAACAGCTCGGCGCCGGCCGCGCGGCCGGTGGGGGTGGCGTGGGTGAGCAGCAGCCGGCAGTGGGGATGCTCCCGCAGCAGGGCCCGCACCAGCGGGACGGCGGCGCGGGTTTCGCCCACGGAGACCGCGTGCACCCAGATGAGCGGCTGTCCGCCCAAGGGCCGGGGCCAGCCCAGGCGTTCGCGCCAATGGCCGCGATAGGCCGGCTGGCGGCGTGACCGCCAGAGCAGATAGGCGAAGGCGAAGGGCAGCAGCAGCAGCCAGGCCAGGGTGTAGAGCAGGCGCATGGCCGCCATTCTAGCCACCGGGAGGGGGTAGAGGCGCGTGCTAGAATCGCGCCGCCTGAAGATGGGGAGTGCTATGAAAGTTCTGGTCACCGGCGCCGCCGGGTTTATTGGCATGCATGTCGCCAAGATCCTGCTCGCACGGGGCGACGAGGTGGTGGGGGTGGACACCCTCAACGACTACTACGACCCGCGCCTGAAGCTGGCCCGGTTGGAGGAGATCAAGCCGCACGCCAATTTTCGCTTCCGGCAGTTGGACATCGCCGACCGCATGGCCATGGAAGACCTGTTCGCCCAGGAGAAATTCCAGCGGGTCATCAACCTGGCCGCCCAGCCGGGCGTGCGCTACTCCCTGAAAAACCCCTACGCCTACATCCAGACTAACCTGGTGGGCTTCGGCAACCTGCTGGAGGGCTGCCGCCACAACGGCGTCGAGCACTTCGTCTATGCCAGCTCCTCCAGTGTCTATGGCGCCAACACCCGGATGCCCTTCTCGGTGCACGACAACGTCGATCACCCGGTGAGCCTGTACGCCGCCAGCAAGAAGGCCAACGAACTCATGGCCCACACCTACAGCCACCTCTACGGCTTGCCCACCAGCGGCCTGCGTTACTTCACCGTCTATGGCCCCTGGGGCCGCCCGGACATGTCCCCCTGGCTGTTCACCTACGCCATCCTGGAAGACCGGCCCATCGACGTATTCAACATGGGCAAGATGCAGCGGGATTTCACCTACATCGACGACATCGCCGAAGGTACGGTGCAGGTGCTGGACCGGATCGCCGCGCCCAACCCGGAGTTCGCCACGGACGATCCCGATCCGGGCACCAGCTACGCCCCCTACCGGGTCTATAACATCGGCAACCACCAGCCGGTGGCGCTGATGACCTTCATCAAGACCATCGAGGACGCCCTCGGCCGGGAGGCGCAAAAGAACTTCCTGCCCATGCAGCCGGGAGACGTGGTGGCGACCTATGCCAACGTGGACGACCTGAAGCGGGACGTGGGCTTCGAGCCCAAGACGCCGCTGGCGGATGGAATCGGACGATGGGTGGAGTGGTACCGGCGCTATCACCGACTGGGCTGACCCCCTTGATGCGAAGAATCGCGCTGCTGGATCCGACGGCCTGGGCACCCGTCCTGCTGGCTTGGTCCTACGCCGTGCTACTGCCCTTCGGTCGGGTGTCGAACCTGAGCGTCCTGCTCATGGCCATCGCCGGCGGCGTGCTGTTGTGGCGCCAGGGCCGCGGCCTGATGACCCAGGGGCCGAATCGGTATTTCGGGCTGCTCTTCCTGTGCATCTGGCTGCCCATGCTGGTCTCGGTTCCCGACTCCGTGAACCTGAACAAATCCCTGACCAGTACCGCCTTGTTTCCTTACCTGTACCTGGTGGGCCTGTTTCTCATTCATAGCTTTCGGGAACCGACCGCCCGCACTCGATTGCTGACCCTGACGGCCTGGCTGTTGGTGTTCTGGGTGGTGGATGTCCTCATTCAGGCGGTGTTCGGCGTGGATGTCTTCGGATTCGAGCCCAAAAGGGAGCGTCTGCAGGGGCCGTTCGGTGAGGAAAACCTGAATATGGGCCTCGTCCTGGCGATGCTCTCGCCCCTGCTGTTCGAACATGCCCGCCGGGCCTGGCCACGCTGGGCATGGGTCGCGGCCTTCGTGGCCGTGACCCTGGTCGTGCTCCTGTCCTCCACGCGTACCGCCTGGGCCATCTACCTATTGGTGGTGATCGGCACGCTGGTGGTCATGGCCCGGCGTTCGGGGGCGAACCCCTGGCGCCTGGCCGGGGTGGCATTGCTGGCATCATTCGTGGCCGGCTATGTCGCCTATCTGCAAGTTCCCATCGTGACCCAACGGCTGGATCAGACCCTTCTGGCCACGCAGGGCAGCTACGACAAGGTCAACGCCGCCACCTCTAGCCGCCTGAGCCTCTGGAAGGGCACCTGGCGGGTCATCGTTCACCACCCGGTCAACGGCGCGGGGGTGAGGGCGTTTCGCTATGCATATCCCCTCTACGCCCCGGAAGGCGATACCTTGCTTTACACGAGCAAGAGCGGCGAGGTGACGGGCGAGATCTATGCCCATCAGATTCTGCTGGAGGTGGCCAGCGAAACCGGCATCGTCGGCCTTGGGGGTCTGGCCTTCTTCTATGTCCTGCTGGTGCGCCGGCCCTGGCGACGCGCGAAGAACGGGATAGGGGATGACTGGCCCTACTGGCTCGGAGCCGCGGCCTGGCTCTTCCCCCTGAGCACCCACACCGCTTTCTATAGTTCATACTGGTCTCATTTGCTGTGGTGGTTGCTGGCCATTGCAGTGGCGGCCGGCTGGGGAAGACAGGACGATGGCAAGGAACCCGCTCCCTCTCATGCATAAACCCTCCCCAGGGAAGTGCCCATCGATGCGCTTGGGTAGTGGCTGGGCGGCTGCCTGTCGGGCATGTACTGACCCCCTTCTCCCTTCTCCGACTGGGGAACACGCATGATCGCCATGGACAAGAAATTCCTGGTCACCGGCGCCGCCGGCTTCATTGGTTCTCACCTCACCGAGTCCCTGCTCGCCGCGGGTCATGAGGTGAGGGCGTTCGTGCGCTACAACTCGACCAATTCCTGGGGTTGGCTCGACACGCTGCCGGCCGGCCTCAGGTCAGGCTTGGATGTGTTCGCGGGAGACATCCGCGACCCCCATGGCGTGCGCCAGGCGGTCAAGGGTTGCGACGTGGTGCTGCATCTGGCGTCGCTGATCGCCATCCCGTACTCCTATCACTCGCCGGACACCTACGTCGATACCAACATCAAGGGCACCCTCAACATCCTTCAGGCGGCGCGTGAGTTCGGCGTGCAGCGGGTGGTGCACACCTCCACCAGCGAGTGCTATGGCACGGCACGCTTCGTGCCCATCACCGAGGACCATCCCCTGCAGCCCCAGTCGCCCTATTCGGCCACCAAGATCGCCGCTGACCAGTTGGCCCTCTCCTTCCACCTGTCCTTCGGCACGCCGGTGGCCATCATCCGTCCGTTCAATACCTATGGCCCGCGCCAGTCCGCCCGCGCGGTCATCCCCACCATCATCACCCAGATCGCCAACGGAGCGAGCCGTATCCGTCTGGGGGCGGTGAGCCCCACACGGGACTTCAATTTCGTGCGGGACACGGTGCGCGGCTTCCTGGTGGTGGCCGAGTCCCCCGCGGCGGTGGGCGAAGTGATCAACATCGGCAGCAACTTTGAGATCTCGGTGGGCGATACCTGCCGCCTGATCGCCGAGGTCATGGGGCGGGAGGTGGAGATCGAGACCGACGAGCAGCGCTTGCGGCCGGACGGCAGCGAGGTGGAGCGCCTCTGGGCCGACAACGGCAAGGCCCAGAGACTGCTGGGGTGGACCCCTGAGTATGGTGGCCGGGACGGTTTTGCCCGCGGCCTGGCGCAAACCATCGACTGGTTCCGCGACCCGGCCAACCTGTCCCGCTACAAGGCGGACATCTACAACCTGTGAGCCACGCCGCCGTGCCACCGGACATTCCCGGCGTCCTGTCGGCGCTGCGCCGGGTGTTGCCCTCCGGGCCGGTGGCCCTGCACGAACCCGAGTTCGGCGATGCCGAGCGACGCTATCTCCAGGATTGCCTGGACACGGGCTGGGTATCCAGTGTCGGCGCCTATGTGGATCGCTTCGAGGCCGATCTGGCCGCCTACACCGGCGCGGCGCGGGCGGTCGCGGTGGTGAACGGTACCGCCGCCCTGCACATCTGCCTGAAGCTGGTGGACGTGGAGCCGGGGGACGAGGTGCTGATCCCGGCCCTGACCTTCGTGGCCACCGCCAACGCCGTGCATTACTGCGGCGCCGTTCCCCATTTCGTGGACTGCGAGATATCCAGCCTGGGGCTGGATGCGGCTAAGTTGGACGCCTACCTGGGCGACCTGGCCCGGCTGGATGGCGGAGCCTGCCGCAACCGCCGGACCGGCGCCCGCATCCGCGCCGTGGTGCCCATGCACTGCTTCGGCCACCCGGTGGACATGGAGGGCTTGCTCGAGGTGGCGGCCCGCTGGCGGCTGGAGGTGGTGGAAGACGCCGCCGAATCCCTGGGATCCTTCCGCAACGGACGCCACACCGGGCGATTCGGGCGGGTCGCGGCCCTGTCCTTCAACGGCAACAAGATACTCACCACCGGCGGCGGCGGGGCCATCCTCACCGACGATGAGGCCCTCGCCCAACGGGCCAGACACCTGACCACCACGGCCCGCGTGGCCCACCGCTGGTCTTTCGTGCATGACGAGGTGGGTTACAACTACCGCCTGCCCAACCTCAATGCCGCCCTGGGTTGCGCCCAGTTGGAGCGCCTGCCGGAGATGCTGGCGGACAAACGCCGCCTGGCCGCGGCCTACGCGGGTGCCCTGGAGGGGGTGGCGGGCGTGCGTTTCGTGCATGAACCGCCCCATTGCCAAAGCAACTACTGGCTGAATGGCATCCTGCTGGAACGTGCCGACACGGACGCCCGGGACGCATTGCTGGAGGCCAGCAATGCCGACGGCATCATGACCCGGCCCGCCTGGACCCTCATGCACCGTCTGCCCATGCATGCGGCCTGTCCGCGCATGCCCCTGGATTGCGCGGAGGATATCGAGGCCCGGCTGATCAACCTGCCCAGTTCGGCACGGTTGGGGAGGTCGCTGTGAAACTCTGCGTCGTCACCGGCAGCCGGGCCGACTACGGTCTGCTCTACTGGCTGATGCGCGACATCCAGGCCGATCCGGATTGCCGGTTGCAGGTGGCGGTCACCGGCATGCATCTGGCGCCGGAATTCGGCCACACCTGGCGGGTCCTGGAACAGGACGGCTTCGCCATCGACGCACGGGTGGAAACGGTACTGTCCAGCGATACGCCGGCGGGCGTGGCCAAGTCCATGGGACTGGGGCTGATCGGCTTCGCCGACGCCTTTGCCCGCCTGGCGCCCGACTGGGTGGTCCTGCTGGGGGATCGCTACGAGATCCATGCCGCTGCCCAGGCCGCCTATGTGGCGCGTATTCCCATCGCGCACATCGCCGGCGGCGATGTCACCGCCGGGGCATTCGACGAGGCCTTCCGGCACGGCATCACCAAGATGGCTCAACTGCACTTCGTCACCCACCGGGACGCGGCCCGCCGCGTGCGCCAGTTGGGCGAAGCGGAGTCGGCCATCTTCGACGTCGGCAGCCCCGGCATCGACACCATCCGGCGCATGCAACCGCTGGGCCGCGATGAGCTGGAGGCCTCCCTGGGCATTCGGCTGGCGGCACGCAATCTCCTGGTCACCTTCCACCCGGTGACCCTGTCCGACCAGCCGGCCGAGGCGCAGTTGGACGAATTGTTGGCCGCGCTGCGGGTCTTCATGGCCGAGGGTGACACCCGGGTCATCCTCACCCGCCCCAATGCGGATTCGGGCAGCCGGTCCATCCTGCAGCGGCTGGACGCATTCGCCGCGGAGTCCGACGCGGTGTCGGTGTTCACTTCCCTGGGGCAGGCCCGCTATCTGAGCCTCATGGCCCTGGCGAACGCGGTGGTCGGCAATTCGTCCAGCGGACTCTACGAGGCACCGACTCTCAAGAAACCCACCGTGAACATCGGCGAACGGCAGCTCGGCCGTCCGGCCGCTTCATCGGTGGTGCATTGCCCCACCCGGGCGGAGGCCATCGTCGCGGCGATCCGCGCCGCCTTGGCACTGGACTGCTCGGAGGTGGTCAACCCCTACGGCGACGGGCATGCCGCCGAGCGTATCCTGGCCCAATTGAAGGCCGCGCCCAGGCGTGGCGAAATGATGATGAAGCGTTTCCGGGATCTCTGAAGTGAAACAGCCCCCTTACTCGCTGCGCTCGTTTCCCCCCGAGGGGAAGGTCAGTTCCTTCGGAACGGCCGTGCGGAACTGACATGGCCGCCGCGCATACCCTGGTCATCGCCGAGGCGGGCGTCAACCACAACGGTTCCCTGGCGCGCGCGCTGGAACTGGTGGAGGTGGCCGCCGCCGCAGGGGCCGACGCGGTCAAGTTCCAGACCTTCCGCGCCCAGGCGCTGGTCACACGGGCCGTGCCCAAGGCCGAGTACCAGGTGGCCAATACCGGCGACGCCGCCTCCCAGATGGAGATGCTGAAGGCCCTGGAACTGGATGCCGCCGCCCACCTCGGGTTGCGTGACCGGTGCCGGGAATTGGGTATCGTCTTCCTGTCCACCCCCTTCGACCGGGAAAGCCTGGTCTTCCTGGCAGGGGAACTGGGTGTCCCCACCCTGAAGATCGGCTCCGGCGACCTCACCAACGGCCCATTGCTGCTGGCGGCGGCGCAAACCGGGTTGCCTGTGATCCTGTCCACGGGCATGTCCGGCCTGGCCGAGGTGGAGGACGCCCTGGGGGTGTTGGCCTTCGGCTATGCCACCGCCGGCGCCTTGCCGGGGCAGGAAGCATTCCGCGCGGCGTTCGCATCACCGGCCGGCCGGCTGGCATTGCGTGAACGGGTGACCCTGTTGCATTGCACGACCGAGTACCCCGCCCCCTTCGATCAGGTCAACCTGCGCGCCATGGACACCCTGGCCGCGGCCTTCGGCCTGCCGGTGGGCCTGTCCGACCATACGCCCGGCATCGCCGTGGCCGTGGCGGCCGCGGCGCGCGGCGCGCGGGTGATCGAAAAACATTTCACCCTGGACCGGAATCTGCCGGGCCCGGACCATCGTGCCTCCCTCGAGCCGGACGAACTGGCTGGCTTGGTGCGATCCGTGCGCCAGGTGGAGGCGGCCCTGGGGGATGCGCTCAAGTGTCCGACCGAGGCCGAATGGAAGAATCTGCCGATCGCCAGGCGCGGCCTGGTGGCCGTCCGGCCGGTCCGGAAGGGGGAGCGGTTCACGGCGGACAATGTGGAGGTCAAGCGCGGCGGCGGTGATTCGCCCATGAACTATTGGGATTGGCTGGGCCGCACGGCGGACAGGGATTACGCGGAAGACGAGGCACTCAGGACATGGATCGGGCGGTGATCGTCATCGGCGCCGGCGGCCACGCCCGTGTGCTGCTGGATGCCCTGCGCCAGATGGATGGCATGCGCGTGCTCGGCCTGACCGACGCCGATGCCAACCGTTTGGGTGAAACCGTTTCAGGGCTGCCGATCCTGGGCGACGACCCTTGGCTGCTGCAGGCCCATGCACCGGATACGGTCGCATTGGTGAACGGTCTGGGATCGGTGCGGGACACCCGCCTGCGACGGGAGGTGTTCGAACTCTTCAAGGCGCGGGATTTCCGGTTCGAGCGGGTCGTGCACCGGTCTGCCGTCATGGCGGAAGACGTTCGGCTGGGCGAGGGCGTTCAGGTCATGGCGGGTGCCGTCGTGCAGGCCGGTGCCGCTCTCGGCGACAACGCCCTCATCAACAGCGGTGCCGTCGTGGATCACGACTGCAGGATCGGCGATCACGCCCATATCGGGCCGGGCGCCACCCTGTCCGGCAATGTGATAGTGGGTGCCGGCGCCCATGTCGGTACTGGGGCCTGCGTCATCCAGGGACTGCGCATCGGCAAAGATGCCCTCGTAGGCGCGGGCGCGGTGGTGGTCCGGGACGTGCCCGACGGTGCCGTCGTGATGGGCGTGCCGGCAAGGAGGCGCGACCTGTGAGCCACTGGCGGGATGTTCTGGTCGCACCCGATGACAGTATCCGCGACACGGTGCGCGCCATCGACGCCGCAGCCTTGCAGATCGCCCTGGTGGCGGATGCGGACGGCCGGCTGCTGGGAACCGTCACCGACGGTGACGTGCGCCGGGGCATCCTGTCGGGCGTGGGCCTGGACGAGCCGGTGCGGACCATCATGAATCCTGAGCCTTACCGCGTTCGCGAGGGCGAGGACAATGCCAACATCCTGGCCATGATGAAGCAGCATCGCATCCACCAGCTGCCGGTGGTGAATGGAAGCGGCGTCCTCGTGGGCCTGGAGACCCTGGACGATCTACTCAAGCCCGTACGCCGGGACAATCCGGTGGTGCTGATGGCCGGTGGTCTGGGCACCCGTCTCGCCCCCCTGACCAACGAGCGCCCCAAGCCTATGCTCCATGTGGGAGATCGGCCCATTCTGGAGACCATCCTGCAGAATTTCATGGACTATGGCTTCCACCGTTTCTACATCTCAGTGAATTACAAGGCCGAGATGGTGCGCGAGCACTTCGGCGACGGTTCGCGCTGGGGCGTGGATATCCGCTACCTGCATGAACGCGAGCGGCTGGGCACGGCCGGTGCCCTGAGCCTGCTGGAGGAACGCCCGACATTGCCCTTGCTGGTGATGAACGGGGACATCATGACGCGGGTGAATTTCGAGTCCCTGATGGAGTTCCACCTGCGCAACCAGGCGGTTGCCACGCTTGGGGTGCGTGAGTTTTCCCACACAGTCCCTTTCGGCGTGGTGCGCATGGACGGCAACCGCCTGCTCAGTCTGGTGGAGAAGCCGGTGGAGAAAGTGTTCGTCAGCGCCGGCATCTATGTGCTGCAGCCCGAGGTGCTGGATCTGGTGCCGCCGAACCGCTACTTCGACATGCCGACCCTGTTCCAGGAACTGATGGACCAAGGTTTGCCCACCGTCGGCTTCCCGATCCACGAATACTGGTTGGACATCGGCCGCATGGAAGACTTCGAACGAGCGCACACGGACTATTGGAGCATCTTCGATGATTGACGGCCGGCGGGTCATCGCCATCATCCCCGCACGCGGCGGCTCGAAGGGCCTGCCGGGCAAGAACATCCGCCCCCTGTGCGGCAGGCCGCTCATCGCCTGGAGCATCGACAAGGCGCTCAAATCCCGCCATCTCGACCGGGTGGTGGTCTCGACGGACGACCCGGCCATCGCCGGGGTGGCTCGCGATCACGGTGCCGAGGTTCCTTTCCTGCGTCCCGCCGAACTGGCCACCGACACCGCCTCCACCTACGACGTCATCCGCCATGCCCTGGCCCACTACCGGGACAGCCTGGGGGAGACCTTCGACTACACCGCGCTGCTGGAGCCCACCTCACCCCTGCGCGAGGACGATGACATCGACCGGGCCTTGCAGGCCTTGCATGGGCTGGCTGCCGAATACGACAGCATCGTCAGCATGGGGCAGGTGACCGAGCATCCCTCCATCATGAAGCGCATGGCAGGCAGGGGCTTCGAACCCTTCTGTCCGGAGTTGGCCCAGAGTACCCGTCGCCAGGACAATGCGCCGGCTTATTTCCCCTACGGCGTGGCCTACATTGCCAAGACGGCCACGCTGTTGGAGGAAAACACCTTTTACGCCCGCCGGGCGGCCTGGTACGGGATCAAGCGCTACCAGCACTACGAAATCGACGACTTGTACGACTTCCTGTGCGTGGAGGCGGTCATGAGACACGAATGGGGGCTGACATGAGATTCCTGGTGGTGGGCCTGGGCTCCATGGGCAAGCGGCGAGTGCGCAACCTTCAGGCATTGGGCCATGGCGCGGTGGCGGGCTTCGATCTTCGCGGGGACCGCCTGGAAGAAGCGGTGGCCAAGTACGGCATCACGCCTTTCAACGATTTACGCGGCGCGCTGGAGGCCTTTCATCCAGACGCCCTGGTGATCTCCACCTCGCCCCGCCACCATATGGATTATGCCGAGGCGGCCGCGGAACGCGGCCTGCCCTGCTTCATCGAGGCCTCGGTGGTTGAGGCGGAGCGTATCCTGGCCCTGCATCGGCGTTGCACGGAAACCGGCGTGCTCATGGCGCCGTCCTGCACCATGCGCCACTTTCCGGGGCCGCGTAAGGTGGGAGAACTTATCCGGGCCGGTGCCATCGGCAAGGTGCTGAACTTCAATTACCAGACCGGGCAGTGGCTGCCCGACTGGCACCCCTGGGAGGACATCCGCGAGTTCTATGTCACCGACCGTGCCACGGGCGGTTGCCGCGAGATCGTGCCCTTCGAGCTGACCTGGCTCAACGACATCTTCGGTGAGCCCGAGCCGCTGGCCTGCGCCAAGGCCAAACTGTCGGACATGCCGGCCGACATCGACGACCTCTATCACTGCTTATTGCGCTACCCCGGCAACGTGCTGGCCAGCATGACGGTGGAGGTGCTGTCCCGTCCGGTCGCCTGCCGTGAACTGCGGGTCATCGGCAGCGCCGGCGAACTGGTGTTCAGCGCCGACGAGAACTGCGTGCGCTATGCCAACCTCGATCATCCGGACTGGATACGTTTTGACCTGGGCGGCGGCACCGTGGAAACGGGCTACATCAACCCGGAGGAGCCCTACATCGCCGAGATGGCGGATTTCGTGGCGGCTGCCCAAAGCGGCGATTTTTCCCGCTACCCCAACACCCTGGCGGATGACTACGCCGTCCTGCAAACCCTCTATCGCCTGGAAGCCCTGGCGGAGTCCACACCATGAACTATCAGGAACGCCTGTTGCGCGTCATCCCAGGTGGTGCCCACACCTACTCACGGGGGTTCGACCAGTTCCCGTCCAACGCGCCCCAGATCCTCGCCCGTGGCAAGGGGGCCCATGTCTTCGATGCCGAAGGCAATCGCTTTCTGGACTACGGCATGGCCTTGCGGGCGGTGCATATCGGTTATGCGGAAGAGGAGATCGACGCGGCGGCCATTGCCCAGATCCAGAACGGCAACAATCTCACCCGTCCCTCCCTGATCGAGCTGGAGGCGGCAGAGTTGTTGGTGGACCTGATCGATTCGGTGGACATGGTGAAATTCACCAAGAACGGCTCCACCTCGGTCTCCGCCGCCGTCAAGCTGGCCCGTGCCTATACCGGCCGCGACTTGGTGGCGCGCTGCGCCGAACACCCGTTTTTTTCCTACGACGACTGGTTCATCGGCTCCACGCCCCTGACCCGGGGTATCCCTCAGGACACGATCGAGAAAACCAAGCTGTTCCGCTACAACGATCTGGCTTCCCTGGAGGCGCTGGTGGCCGAATTTCCGGGCCGGATCGCCTGCGTGGTGCTGGAGCCGGTGACGACGGAAGAACCCTGTGACGATTTCCTGCACCGGGTCCAGGCCCTGTGCCGCCGGCACGGCATGGTGCTGATTCTGGACGAGATGATCACCGGCTTCCGCTGGCACCTGAAGGGCGCCCAGCATCTCTACGGCCTGGAACCCGATCTGTGCACCTTCGGCAAGGCCATGGCCAACGGTTTTTCCGTCTCCTGCGTTGCAGGGCGGCGGGAGATCATGGAGTTGGGGGCCATCGAATTCGAGGGCCGCGAACGCCTGTTCCTGCTGTCCACCACCCATGGCGCCGAGATGGCCGGACTGGGGGCCTTCGTGGCCGCCATGGCGTTCATGCGCCGGCACGATGTGGTGGCCCACCTGTGGGACTACGGGCGCCGCCTGATGGATGCCATGCAGGCCGCCGCCGCCCGGCATGGCGTGGCCGACAGATTCAAGGTGGGCGGATTTCCCTGTTCGCCCTATTACCTGACCCTGGACGACACCGGCGCCGCTTCCCTCCCCCTGCGCACGCTGTATGCCCAGGAAATGGTCCGCAACGGGGTGCTCATGCCCTGGATCGCCCTGTCCTGGCGGCACGGCGACGCGGAACTGGCCTTCACCGAGCAGGCCCTCGACGCTACCTTTGCCGTTTACAGCCGGGCACTGGAGGAGGGCGTGGACAAGTACCTGGAAGGGCCCGCCATCAAGCCGGTGTTCAGGAAATTCAACTGATGCGAGTCGCCCTCGTCTCCCTGGACCAGGTCTGGCAGGACAAGACGGCCAACTTTGCCCGCTGCGAAATCCTTGCAAGCGAGGCAAAGGCCTTGGGCTGCGCTCTGCTCGTGTTCCCCGAAATGACCCTCACGGGCTATGCCCTGGATGCCAGTCTTGCAGAGCCTATCGAGGATGCGCCGAGCCTGCGCCGTTTTGGCGAACTGGCTCGGCAGTACGATCTGGAGGTGGTCTTCGGCGCGGCGCTGCGGGGCGAGGGGGATGCGCGCCCTCGCAATACTCTCTGCGCCGCCCTTCGGGACGGCCGGGTCGATGCCGTCTATACCAAGCTGCATCCATTCACCTTCGCGGGTGAGGAGAAATCCTACCAGGCGGGGCAGGAATTGGCCGTGTTTCGAGCCGGCGGTCTGCGGCTGGGCTGCGGCATCTGCTACGACCTGCGCTTCCCCGAACCCTTCTCGGCCATGGCACCCGACTGCGATGCCTTCGTGGTGATCGCCAACTGGCCGGCGCGGCGGGTGGAGCATTGGCGTGTCCTGCTGCGCGCCCGCGCCATCGAGAACCAGTGTTTCGTGCTGGGCGTAAACCGTATCGGGCAAGATGGCAACGGCCTGCATTTCGAGCACAGCAGCCTGCTGGTGGCGCCGGACGGTGAGCCGGTCCAACCCATCGCCGGCCAGGGCGAACTGGAGGTGTTTGAGATCGATCCGGCCGAAACCCCCCGCTACCGTGCGGCCTTCCCCACCGTGCGGGACAAGCGTTTCATGTTGTACAGACGATTTCTGGAGGCGCCGCAATGAGCCTGCTCGATGGCAAGGTGGTGGTGATTTCCGGCGGCGCGGGGCTGCTGGGGCGGCGCTTCTCGTTGGCGGTGGCCCAGGCCGGCGGGTTGGCCGTGGTGGCCGATCGTGACCTGGACGCCGCCCGAGCGGTCGTGGGAACCATCCAAGCGGATGGCGGACAGGCCGAAGCGGCGCCATCGGACATCACCGACGGCGACGCGCTGGACGGCCTGATCGCCGACCTGCATGAGCGGCATGGTCGCATCGACGCGGTGGTCAACAGCGCCTATCCGCGCAACGCCAACTATGGCCGCAAACTGGAAGAGGTCACTTATGCGGACTTCTGCGCCAATACCGGCCTGCACCTGGGTGGCTACTTCCTGGTGGCGCAGCGTTTCGCCCTGTATTTCCGCGACCAGGGCGGCGGCGCCATCGTCAATCTGGCCTCCATCTATGGCACCCTGGCGCCGCGTTTCGACATCTACGCCGGGACCTCGATGACCATGCCGGTGGAATACGCCGCCATCAAGTCCGCCGTCATCCAGCTCACCCGCTACTTCGCCCAATACTTCAAGGCGGATGGGGTGCGGGTGAATGCCCTGAGCCCGGGGGGCATCCTGGACTGCCAGCCGCAGGCCTTTCTGGACCGCTACGACGCCCACTGCGGCGGCAAGGGCATGCTGGAGGCGGAGGATGTGGCCGGCGCCCTGTTGTTCCTGCTCTCCGACGATGCCCGCTACGTGACCGGCCAGAACCTGATCGTGGACGATGGCTTCAGTCTCTGACCCGCCCCGCTTCCGGCCGGTGACATGAGTGGCCTGTTGCGCCGGGCCGCCACTTACACGGCGGGCGGGTTGTTGTCCCAGGGCGTGGTGTTCCTGCTCTGGCTGATCCTGCCCTGGCTGCTGCCGCCCGCCGAGATCGGCCTGTTCGCCCTGGCCATGTTCGCCGTGGAACTCCTGACCACTCTGGCCACCCTGGGCATGGATGCCGCTTTGGTCCGTTTTGCCGGAGAGGGTGGCAAGCGGCCCACCGTGCTTGCCGCGGGTTATCTCAACGGCACCCTCGCCTACCTGGCCGTGGCCCTGTTGGTGGGTCTGCTGGCCTTTGTCGGTCCGGCGGGCTGGAGCAATATCCTGGATTGGGTGACCGGGCATGCTGGGCTGGTATTGCTGGCGGTGCTGGCCAATGTCTTGTGGAACCTGTTTCAGTCCGGTCAGGTGGCCGCCCGTCAGGCCGGTCGTTACGCCGGCTACCAGTTGGGGAAGGCGCTGCTGTATTTCGTTCTTGCCTTGGCGTTCACGCAGTGGCTTGAAGCCACTGCGGCGCTGCTGATTGCCAGCGCGGCCGTCGCATCCACGGTCATGCTGACGATCGCGCTGTTGCGTGAGGGTTTTCCGGAGAGGCTTCCTCTTGCGGAGGTGGCGGCGGAGGGAAGGAATTTGGGGCGCTATGGTTTGCCCCTGATGTTCTACGGGTTGCTGGGGATCTTCGTCACCTATACCCAGCGGCTTTTGATGGACCATTATTCCGAACTGGCCATGTTGGGGGTGTTCGCCTATTTCAATGCCTTGGTCATACAGATCAACGGCCTCTGGGCAGGCGTGAACAAGGCCTGGACTCCGGAATATTTTCTGCTGGTTGAGCAGGACCAGGGCCGCGCCATGGCGCTCCTGCGCGGCATGATGGCTATCTTGATGATCGTCTATCCGGCCCTGCTGGTGGCTTATGTCCTCATGGGTGAGGCCTTTCTCAATGGCATGGTGTTTCCTTCCACCTATCAAGCTCAGGCAGTTCTGTTCTATGTCATGTTGCTGGCCCCCCTCTACACGGGCCTGTACAGCATTGCCTATCCTCTTTATTACTATGACCTGCGCACCCGGCGAATACTGGCCATATCGGCATTTCTGGCGCTGGCGAATCTATTGATAGGGTTGCTGTTGATCGAGGGATGGGCCGCCAGAGGGGCGGCCCTATCCTTTTTACTGCTGGCCATGCTGACGGCTTGGACCTATCTTCTCGCTTACCCGGGTTGGCGTGGCGAGGGCCGCTTGGTCACGGCAATCGCAGTGGCAACCCTTTCCGGCTTGGTAGCCAGCGTATGCCTGCTGATATACGGAAGCGTATGGCTATACGCGCTCCTGTTGGCAGCCACGTCCGGCGCGGCTTGGCTGCTTTGCCGGGATACGGCGTCACCCTTGTTCATACGATTCCTGCGGGCCTTGAAGCATGACGTCGCTGCCCCGGCCCCCTGACCCGGCACGGCCCGGCGCGGATGTGTTGTTCTACACGGACATCTTGCGCACTTTCCGTAGCACCCTGATCGGTTATTTGTACCAAGTCTGTCAGTCGCGACGGGTGGTATTGCTGCATGAGACGCTGGACCCGGAAACGGAGCAATTGCTGGCCAATACTGCGTTGTTCCCCGGTCTGGTCGGCCGGGTGCCTGTCAATCAGTACGGCTCCTCGCCCGAACCGGGGCGGAATAGGCATCGCCGCTTGGCTGCCCTGGCCAGGCAGTTGGTGATGACTTGGCGACCTAAGGTTGTCTTCGCCGCGGGCGTGGCTGTTTTCGAGCATTACCTTCGGCGTCAGGCCAAAGAGATAGCCGGTGCGAAGACCGTAGGTTGCATGGGCTTGCTGTTGGTGCGAAACCCCCGTGAGGTGCCACTGCTGCTGGACCTCCATGCGGCCGAAACCCGATTACCCCGGTGGTTGCCGCGCGACCTGCGGCGAAGCGTGGTACGCGTCCGTCGGCGACTGGCCCAGGCCTATGAGTACTGGGTATTACCCATGCTGGCCGGACAACGGCCTTTTCCCGGTGTGAATGGTGTTTACAGGTTGGACTACACGCGATTGCAGGGCATGGATGCCGCGATCGCCTTTACCCGCGACAACCAGGCCATGATGCTTCGTGCCGGGGTCCCGGCGGGCCGGGTGTGCGTCATCCCGCATCCCCTCAAGCCAGGGTGCGCGGACCCGGTATGGCGGGCTTATGGCATGGAGCGAAAAACGGTTCGCGACCTCCCGCGGGTAGTGACCTGCTTTCTGGATATCGAACCCAGTTGGGGTTTCCTGGCAAGAAATGGGATGCCCATAGCCGACGAGCAACTCATCGCCTCACGAATACGAGTGCTGGAAGTCCTGCTGGATATCCTGGATGGCTGGGAAATCCGCATCAAACCCCACCCCATGTCGGCCGCCAGTCCGCTCTACGCTCGGGTCATGAACCGCATTCGCGGACTTTCGCCACGCATCGTCTGGTTGCCGCCGGAAGACCCGGCTGATCGTCATGTCGGGCAGAGTGGGGCGATAATCGGCTTCCCGCCGGCCAGTACTGCCATCTACACGGCAATGCTGCAAAATCCCGGCCTCCCGGCACTGCAGGTGGATATCAACCTTGAGTTGCGTGGTGATGCGTATCTCGGCACACCGGGGGTGGTCACCGTCTCCGGGATGGATCGGTTGCAGGCTTGCTTGCAGGAACTGCGGGCAGGCCACTGGTCTGCCGGCGCCTATCGGCATGATGAGGGCGATTATGAGACCCTGGACGCGCTGTTGGCGGCGTTATGACCCAGAGGCTCTCCATTGATGGAAGAAAGATGAATAGAATCAAGCGTCTGCTGCTGAAAGCATTCGGAACCCTGCTGAGCCTCCTACCCCGGACTTGGGTCGCGGAAATGTTTCGTCTGGCGGGCGCGCAATTGGGTGTCACGGCTTGTGCCTGTGCCGGCGAGTTGGGGGTATTCGAAGCCCGGCTGAGCGACCGAGGGGTGCTCGGCTATTACCTGGTACACCATACCTGGGAACCCGGTATTCAACTTCTGCTGGCCAGGCTGGCCGAGCCTGGCACGGGAACATTCATCGATGTGGGAGCGAACGTGGGATTCACCCTGATCCCGCTCAAACGCCGTTATCCCCTACTGAAGGTGGTGGGCGTGGAGGCGGATGCGGAGAACTTTGGGCACCTGAGCCGCAATCTGCTGCGTAACGGAATCACCGACGCAGTGCTGCATCAACGTGCCGTACATTCCACTGCCGGCGAACTGGAGTTCGAGCGCTCCGACCGCAATGCGGGTGACCACAGGGTCCGGTTGAGCGTGGCTGGTACGGGGAATGATTTATATGGAGAGGGCGATCGTTCCGTAGTGCGGGTGCGCTGTGATCGTCTTGATGACTTGGTCGATGCCGGTTCCCTGTTCGATCGGGTGGGTATGAAGGTGGATATCCAGGGTGCTGAAGTGCATTTTCTTGAAGGTGCCCAATCGGTGTTGGCCCGAACCGATTGGTTGGTGATCGAATATTGGCCCTATGGCATCATGCGGGCAGGCAGCCGTCCGGAAGACTTCTTTCGCAAATTGGCAAGCCTATTCCCCTTCGGCGGGATTATTGATACCAACAGCAACTCCCTGCCTCGACTCATGCCCGTTCACCAGTTGTTGACACAGGTAACAGACCATCTTGGCCATGAGGCCGAAACTGCCCACTGTGAATTGATATTCGCCAAGACGCCTGAACTCCCTCATCCGGATTGAACTGAAATGCACCTGACATACCGCAAGACTTGCCGCGTGTGCGGTTCCGGCGCCCTGACGCCGATCATCGACATCGGGGCCCAGTACCTGCAGGGCTCCTTCCTCAAGCCCGGCAGCGAGGAACCGCCCAACCGGCGCATCCCCACCCGCTTGGTGCGCTGCAATCCGATGGAAGACGAGGGTGCCTGCGGCTTGTTACAGCTGGAGCACAGCGTGCCTCCGGAGGTGCTGTATTTTTCCTACTGGTACCGTTCAGGCACCAACCGCACTATGCGCGAACACCTGTCGGGTATTGCCGCCGCCGCAGCGGAACTGTGCGGTAAAGCGGCAGCCACGGTGCTGGACATCGGCTGCAACGACGGCACTTTGCTGCGCGCCTACCCGGATACGTTCGTTAAATTCGGCGTCGATCCCTCGGACATCGCCCAGGAGATCGGTGCCGGCATCCAAGTGGTCCAGGACGTGTTCCCTTCGGCCAAGCTCGACCATCAGTTGGCCGGCCGCAAGCTGGACGTGGTGACCTCCATCGCCATGTTCTACGACCTGGAAAGCCCGGTGGACTTTGCCCGCGCCATCCGCGAGGTGCTGGCGCCGGAGGGCCTGTGGGTGTTCGAGATGAGTTATATGCCCACCATGCTGGAGATGAACTCCTACGACACCATCTGTCACGAGCATCTGGAGTACTACAGCCTGGCGGTGGTGGAGAACATCCTGCGGCGGGCGGGATTGAAGCTGTTCCGGGCGGAGCTGAACAACATCAACGGCGGCAGCATCCGTTGCTTCGCCTGCCACGCGGACTATTACGGGTTCGCCCGGCCCGAATGGGCCGAGGGCCTGCGCCGCCTGCGCCTGCGGGAATTCGAACTGGAACTGGATACCGACAGGCCCTATCGCAACTTCCAGGAACGCATCAACGTGCACCGGGACCAGTTGCTCAAACTGCTGATGGACCTGAAGAAGCAGGGCAAGAGCATCCACATCTACGGAGCCTCCACCAAGGGCAACACCATCCTGCAGTGGTGCGGCATCGACGGCCGGTTGATCGACTGCGCTGCGGACCGCAACCCGGACAAGGACGGGGCCATGACCCTGGGCACCAACATCCCCATCGTCTCGGAGGAGAAGTCGCGTGCGCTCAAGCCAGACTACTACCTGGTGCTGCCCTGGCACTTCCGGGAGGAGTTCATCGAGCGGGAGGCGGACATGCTGCGCGCCGGCACCCGGTTCATCTTCCCCCTGCCCGAAATCGAGATCATCGGCGGTTGATGGTTACCTTCGAGGAACAGGCGTCCGCGATGCGGGGACGCCGCGTGGTGATATTTGGCGCCGGTGGCCAGGATGGTCCGTTCGTGGCTCAGGCCTGTCTTCGTCGCGGCGCCCAGGTGTTCGGCTTTGCACGACGGACACCGCCGGCCTGCGACGTGTCCGATTTCGCGGCGGTGGAATCGGTCATTCGGGAACGCCGGCCTGATTTTGTGTTTCAGCTGGCGGCCGAGTCCCGTACCGCCCACGAGGCCCTGTTCAGCAACCATGCCGCCATTGCCGGCGGCGCGGTGAACGTGCTGGAGGCGATCCGGCGGCATGCGCCCCAGGCCCGCGTTCTGCTGGCCGGCAGCGGTGTGCAGTTTCACAACGCGGGTCGGCCGATCCATGAATCCGACGCCTTCGATGCCAGCAGCCCCTATGCGGCGGCGCGCATCTATGCCACCTATCTGGCACGCTATTTTCGCCAGCGCATGGGTTTGGCCACCTATGTGGCCTATCTGTTTCACCACGAGAGCCCGGCGCGAGGCGAGCGGCACACCAGCATGATGATCGCCAGGGCGGCGGCGCAGGCTGAAATGCATGGCCCGGCCGTCCTGGAACTGGGTGACGTGGGCGTGGAGAAGGAGTGGGCCTATGCCGGCGATATCGCCGAGGCCATGGTCCGCCTGGTCCTCCAGGACGCCGTCTCGGAATGCGTGGTGGGGACCGGCGAGGGCCACAGCATCGCCGACTGGTTGACGGCCTGCTACCAGCGGGTGGGCCTGGATTGGCGGGAACACGTCCGCATCAAACCGGGATTCAAGGCCGAATATCCCCGGCTGGTGTCCAACCCGGAAACCATCATGGGTCTGGGCTGGTGGCCCGAGACCAGTTTCCAGGGCCTGGCGGAGATGATGCTGGATGCGGCGCGCCGGTCGGCGCTTCCCAATGGCGGGGGCGGAGCGTGAACGAAGTCGGCGTCTCGCCACCGGGCCGAGTCAGTGTGAGCTTCATCCTGCCGGTGTTGAACCGGCAGCATTGCATCGCCCGCGCCATCGACAGCTGCCTGGCATGTGCTGGTGACCGCGTGGAGGTCCGGGTACTGGTGATCGACGGCGGAAGCACGGACGGAACGCGGGAGGCGGTCGCCAGCCGTTACGCGGGTGACGGCCGCGTGGCGCTGCTGGACCAGCCGCGGGATCGCAAAGGTTTCATGGCGGCCTGTTATTTCGGTGTCGAGCAGGTACGTACTGACCTGGCCTCCTTCATGTATTCCGACGATGTGCTCTCGCCCGAGGTGGGCCGTCTGGCCGAGGCCCTGGCGGACCATCCCGAAACGGCCCTGGCGATGGGCTATGGGCAGCAGGCGGCGGAGGATGCGGCGCTGGAATTTCACTCGTTACCCGAGGTGAGGCAGGTGGCCGCGGAACGGGTGCTGGAGGCCTTCTACGGACGCCCGGACCGGCTGGACGGACTTTCCCTGCCGGTCAGCCCGGTGTGCTGCCTGGTGCGCAGCGATGCGCTGCGTGTTTGGGCGCGGCAGGTGCAGGAATTCGTGGCCGGTTCGGCACTGCGTCAGCATGCCATGATCCGGCTGGCCGGCGGCCAGGACCTGATGGTCTATCTGGTGGCCATGCTTGGCGGCGCTGACCGGGTTTTGTTGGCCGATGGGGTGGTGGCCCAGCTGACCGCATCGGGTGACTCCATCACCAGGCAGGGCAACCGGGCGGGTCAGTTGCTGGTGGGGTACTGGCTGGGTAGGGTCTGGGGCTTGAACCGGGCCTTGGCCCAGGGGTGGCCTGTGGCTGCCGGCATGGCGGGTTACGTCCTGGCGGTGTGGCTGTATATCCTCATGGGCATGCTGCGGCGTCTGGATTTGCGCTGGATGCCGCCCGTGTGGATTGAGGGGCTGCGGATCTTGGCCATCACCGTGCGGCACGGACTGTTTTTGGATACATTGCGTCATGCCTTGGCCAGCGGCCTGGCCCGCTTGCGCATGCGGACACGGGAGACGAATTGAAGTGGGCGACTGGTACCGGCAGGTGGTGTTCAGAATCAAGCGCTTGCAGACCATGCAGCGCATCAATTGCGGACTGGCCCGGGCTGCGGCGGTGCGCGCCGGCCAGCGAATCGACCCGGCGGACCCGCTGAGCTGGGAGTTCTCGGGACTCAGCCAGAACGGCGAGGATGGCATCGCCGAGTTTCTGGTCAACCAGTTACGCGCTAGCAATCGCTATTTCGTGGAGATCGGCGCCTCGGACGGCACCGAGAACAACACGTCCTGGTTCGCCGTGGCGCGCCGATGGCAGGGCGTCATGGTGGAGGGGGATGCGGCCAAGGCCGCTTACGGGGCTTTCATCATGGGCGGGTTGAACATCGGTGTCAGGGTATTGAACCGTTTCGTGGATCTGGACAGCCTGGATGCCCTGTGCGGGGAGTTCGGCGAGATGGAACCCGACTTCTTTTCCCTGGACATCGACGGCATCGATTATCACGTAGCGGAAGGGCTCCTGGCCCGTGGCTTCAGGCCCAGGATCGCGGTGGTGGAGTACAACTCCTGCTTTGGGCACGAGCGGGCGGTTACTATCCCGTATGCTCCCCGATTCGATTATCGGGCGGCCCATTCCAGCCAGCTCTATTACGGCGCCTCCGTGGCCGCTTGGCGCAAACTGTGGGAGGGGGCCGGTTATCGCTTTGTCACGGTGGACGGCAATGGTGTGAACGCCTTTTTCGTCCGCTCGGACTGCATCGATGCGCCGGTCCAGCAGCAGTGGCGTGGCCTGCCGTTTAGGGAAAACTTCTTCCAGCGCACCCGTCATGGCGGGGATTGGCGGACGCAGTCGGCGCTCATCGCCCATTTGCCGCTGATGCAGGTGTGAACGGAAACGCAGTGTGATCACCCTGTTCACCATCCCCAAGGCCTTTTCCGGTCATAGCGGTGTCATCCAGAGGAATGCCATCCGCAGCTGGACGCGCCTGCCCGGCTGCGAGGTGATCCTGTTCGGCGAGGAGGTGGGCCTGCGGGAGGCCGCGGCCGAACTCGGGGTACGGCATGTGCCGGCCATACAGCGTAACGATCATGGTACGCCCATGGTGAGCGATGCCTTTGAGCAGATCCGGCGTCTGGCTTCGACTCCCCTGGTCGCCTATGTGAACACGGATATCATCTTTGACGATTCCCTACTCGTAGCCGTGCACGCAATGCAGGCTTCCTCCCAGCCGGCGTGGTTGCTGGTGGGGCAACGCCATGATCTGGACATCACCCAGTCCATGGATTTTTCGGACGGCTGGCCGGAACGGCTGCGATCCGATGTGGCGCGGCGCGGCGTGCTGCACGGCAAGGCGGGGATCGATTATTTTGTGTTTGCTCGGGAATTTCCCCTCAAGCTGCCTGATTTCGCAGTGGGGAGGCCGGGCTGGGACAGTTGGCTGATCTACATGGCCCGTGCTCGTGGCCTCCCTCTGGTGGACGGCAGTGCGTGCGTGTTGGCCGTGCACCAGAACCATCCCCCCGCCTATCGGCCATTCGGCACGGAGGCGCGTGCAAACGCCAGTGCCGCGGGAGGATATTATCGTATGGGGACGCTGCGGGATGCTGATTGGAGGCTGGTCTGGGGCAAGGACGGGCAACCGGCCTTGCGGCCATCCTACCTGGGCAGGCTCCTGTTCATGCCCCCTGCCCGTATGCTGCTCGCAGCCAAACGCTACGCCCAGGCTGGATATGGGCATTGAGAGCGGCCCCACTTTCGCGGGACAATAGCCGGCGGAGGCCGATACCGATCGTATCCGCCCCATAAGGGAGAAGATGTGTTCATGATCACCCTGTACTGGCTGCTGGCGCAGCATCCCGGGGTGTTACGCCTAAGCGATGTGGTCTAGCCGATGAATCAAGCACACGCCGCCGGCCTGACGTCCGGCCGTCATGTCCTCTGGGCGGATACCCATCTGCCGCGTCTCCTGGTATGGGTGGCCACACTTGTCTTCTTGGCCTCCTACTTCATTACTAAGGGACCGACCACCACCGAGGCGGATCTCATCAACCTGACTTATCTAGAGACCGTGACCATCGGCGTCCTGCTGGCCATCCGGCACTTCCTTTGGCGTGATGATGTGCTTGAGAGGATTGTCTGGCTGGCCCTGCCGGTCTATTTCCTGTTGGCGCTGCATGTGCTTATGATCAATGATGGCAACGAAATGGCCTACATGATCAAGCTGACGCGCCTGTTCGGCTATCTGGTCATGGTGGTGCTGTTTGTCTGCTGTTTCTTTCAGTGGCGTGTGTTTTTGCAGGGACTGTATTGGTTTTCCATCGCCTCCGCGGGTTTGGCGTTATGCAGCGCGCTGCTCTTTCCACAATATTTTTCTGACGTGGGCTATGGCTTTCCGCGTGCACGGGCGATGTTGTCGGAGCCTTCCGCGTTCGGTCCTGTCCTTCCCATGCTGCTGTTTCTCTCGATATACCGTCGCAATTGGCTGGGTGTGTTGCTGGCGCTCTCCGCCACCTACATGGCGGCCTCCGGCACGGTGTATTTCGTTCTTGTCATGGCCGGTACATTGCTCCTGCTGAAGCACCTCACCAGCCGGTCCATGCCCCGCAAGTTTTGGGTCGCACTGGCGTCCTTGACCACGGGGGTGCTGGTCCTGCACATGCCCTTGCACCATGCCCTATCCGGAATATTCAACTATGACCGGGCGATAGGCCAGATCCAGGCAGTAGTGTTCGAATACGGCGGAAGCACCCGGCTATCCTCACTGTTCAACTATGCCTTTCTGTTTTACGAGGAAGACGGGTTGTGGTTCGGCAAAGGCCTGAATGCGGCCACGGTCTTCTTCGCCGAGGTGCCGGAGTGGAATTTGCACATGGTGAGCGAATTCTCTCTCCTGCATGCGGTGTTCTTCGCCTTCGGCCTGACCGGCCTCGCTGTCCTGGGTGCGCTGCTTACCTATACCCTATCGGTGCTGTGGCGGCATGGGTCAATGGAGATGCTGATAGTTTTTTCCTGCTTCCTGTTTGCTTCGCTGCTGAACAGTTCCGGTGGCCATGTTCTGTATAAATTCGTTTACATTTTCATGCTGCTGGCCTTGCAGCGCGCTTGGCAACTCCGTGCGGCTCGGCAGAAATCCATCCCGGTCAAGGAACAGGGTTGCAGGACCATCCTCTCGTTGGTGCCAAGAAGTACCTAACTGACAGTGAGGCTTGTTCCGGGGTGACGGCAGCGCGGATCAGGCACAGTCCAGGAAGACCATGCGCGTCTGGCTCGTGACGGTCGGGGAACCCTTGCCCCTGCCAGGGACGGGCGCCCGCCTGCTCAGGGCCGGACTGCTCGGCCAGATGCTGGCGCGCCGGGGACATCAGGTGGTGTGGTGGACCTCCACCTTCGATCACTGGCAAAAACGTCACCTCTACCCGTCGGACACCGTGTTGCGATTGCAGGACGAAATCAGCCTGCATTTGCTGCATGGCCGCGGCTACCGACACAACATCTCTATCCGCCGTATCCTCGACCATATACGAGTGGCAGGCCGATTTTCGACCCTGGCCGAGGTGGAATCCGTGCCGGACGTCATCCTCTGCTCCCTGCCGACCCTGGAACTGGCACTGGCCTCCACACGTTACGGCAAACGGCACGGCGTACCGGTGGTCATCGATGTCCGCGACCTTTGGCCGGACATCTTCCAGGAGTTTGCGCCGCATTGGGCCAGGGGGCTGGCTAGGTACGCTTTGGCACCCATGCGGGGTCAGGCCATGCGCGCCTGTGTCGACGCGTATGCCATCACCGGCAATTCACCGCCTTTCGTTGAATGGGGGCTGAGGAATGCCGGGCGTGTGGCGACCCGTCTGGATCGGCCTTTCCCCTTCGGTTACCTGGCTCAGGCTCCTGCGGAACAGGACAGGGAGGCGGCGGTGCGATTCTGGAAAGGACATGGCCTGGTTGCAGGCCAGGGCGGTCTCATTGCCTGCTTTTTCGGCACCCTGGGCCATCAGTTCGACCTGGAAACCGTGTTGGATGCTGCCTTGTTGCTGGAGTCAGAGGGCCATGCGGTGCGCTTCGTGTTGTGCGGTATCGGTGAAAGGCTGGAGGCGCTCAAGACCCGCGCGGGCACCAGCCGTGCCGTGGTGTTTCCGGGCTGGGTGGATCGGGCTCAGATCCATGCCTTGATGGGTATGGCTGATGTGGGGTTGGCCCCCTATCGAAACCACGCCGGCTTTGTAGGCAACATGCCCAACAAGCCTATTGAATACCTAGCCGGCGGACTGCCGGTGCTGACCAGTCTAGGAGGGTATCTGGGCGGATTCTTGGCCAGTCATGGCTGCGGCATGTCCTATCCGGAGGGAAATGCCTTGGCTTTGCGTGATATCTTTGTACGATTTTGCGAGAACAGTCAGCCCCTGGCTGATATGTCCTCGAATGCCCGCCGTGTCTTCGCGCAGCAATTCGATGCCGACAAGGTTTACGGCGGCATGTGTGACTACCTGAGCGAGGTGGTCGCCGCATACAGAGCAGCATCCACAGGGATATGAGTACGGATTTCACCACGGTCACCGAGTTGTCCGGAGATGAGGTTACCGCCGAACAGGTCGAGCGTTTGCGCCACCGTTACCTTTGGGCCGGGCCTTTTTGCCAAGGCCGCGCGGTCCTGGAAGTGGCCTGCGGGGCGGGACAGGGCCTGGCTTACTTGTCCCGGCAAGCCGGCAGCCTCATGGCGGGGGATATCACCCCGGCCCTGGTGGAGCGGGCCAGGCGGCATTATGGGGATCGCATCGACATCCGCGTGTTGGATGCGGCGAACCTGCCGCTTCCGGACCGGAGCCTGGACGTGGTGATCCTGTTCGAGGCCATCTACTACCTGCCAGATGCTCACCGTTTCGTGGCCGAATGCCGACGGGTCTTGAGGTCCGGCGGGCAGGTGCTAGTGGCAACCGCCAACAAGGACTTGTACGACTTCAATCCGAGCCCTTTCTCCCATCGGTATTACGGGGTGGTGGAACTGGGGCAGTTGTTCGGTAAACAGGGTTTTCGCTGCGAATTTTTCGGCGCCCACCCCTACGGGCAGGTCACCCTCAGGCAACGTCTCTTAAGGCCTATCAAACGGCTGGCCGTGGCCCTCCATTTGATGCCCAAGACCATGGCCGGCAAGAAACTCCTCAAGCGTCTGGTATTCGGGGGGTTGGTCATCATGCCGGATGAAATCGGGGAGGCTGGGTCACCCTATGTGCCGCCGGTCGAATTGCCCGCCGGCCGGCCCGATCGAGAACACAAAGTCCTCTATCTCGCCGCTTCTCTGGTTTGACACGCATACAGGAACGATATCCATGTCCGCAGCCCGCACCATTCCCTTCTTCAACTACCCCGCCCTGTTCGCGGACCGGGAGGCGGAACTCAGCCAGGTGATACTGGATGTCTGCCGGCGTGGCGCCTACATCCTGCAGAAGGACCTGAGCCAGTTCGAGCAGAACCTGGCCCGGTTCATGGGCGTGAAGCATGCCTTCGGCGTGGCCAACGGCACCGATGCCATCTGGCTGGGGCTGATGGCGGTGGGGGTGGGGCACGGGGACGAGGTCATCATTCCCTCCCATACCTATATTGCCACCGCGGCGGCGGTGCATTTCGTCGGCGCCACCCCCGTGCTGGCGGAGATCGGTCCCGACCACATGCTCGACCCGGCTTCCGTGGAACGTCTGGTCACGCCGCGCACCAAGGCCATCATGCCGGTGCAGGTCAACGGCCGCACCTGCGACATGGATGCCCTGCAGGCCATCGCCGACCGGCACGGCATCATGATCGTGGAAGACGCCGCCCAGGGGTTGGGCTCCCGTTTCAAGGGGCGCTGCGCCGGCACCTTCGGGCGATTCGGCACCATCAGCTTCTATCCCGCCAAGCTGTTGGGGTGTTTCGGCGATGGGGGCGCGGTGGTCACCGATGACGATGCGGTGGCGGAGAAGCTTGCCTTGTTGCGGGATCACGGCCGCAACGCCGACGGCCGGGTGGTGGCCTGGGGCTTCAATTCCCGGCTGGACAACCTGCAGGCCGCCGTCCTGGATTACAAGCTGGGCACCTACCAGGACGACATCGACAGGCGCCGCGCCATCGCCGCACGCTACCAGGCCCGCCTGGGCGACCTGCCGGAGCTTGCCCTGCCCCCCGCCCCCGACGCCGACCCACGCCATTACGACGTGTACCAGAACTATGAACTGGAGGCGGAGCGCCGCGACGAGCTACGCGCCCACATGGAGCGGAACGGCGTGCGCACCATCATCCAGTGGGCCGGAACGCCCGTGCACCAGTTCCACGAGTTGGGCTTTGCCGACTCCAGTCTGCCGGTGACGGACCGATTCTTCACCCGCTGTCTCATGCTGCCCATGAACACCACCCTCAGCGACGCGGACGTGGACTACATCTGCGACCACATTCGCGGCTTCTACGGGCGGGCCGTATGACACGGGATTTTCCATACCGGGAGTTGGGTACCCTTTCGGACCCCGAGCAGCATCTGTCGGCACTGGCCATATCCGGACGGGATACGGAACGTCTGCTGCGCCAGTTGCGCGACATGCTGCTGATCCGCCGGGTGGAGGAGAAGATCGGCGACATGGTGACGGCGGGCATGATCGTCTGCCCCTGCCACCTGGGCATCGGCCAGGAGGCGGTGGCGGTGGGGGTGTCCGAACATCTGCGTGCCACCGACCGGGTGTTTGGCGCCCACCGTTCCCACTCCCATTACCTGGCCCTGGGCGGCGGGGTCTATCCGCTGCTGGCCGAGGTGCTGGGCAAGCTGGACGGCTGCTCCAAGGGGATGGGTGGTTCCATGCATCTGCACGATCCGGCACATGGCCTGCTCGGCACGGTGCCCATCGTGGCCGGCACCGTGTCCCTGGCGGTGGGCGCGGCCCTGGCTGCCCGGAAGGACGGTGGCGACAGCCTGGCGGTGGCCTATTTCGGCGACGGCGCCGCCGAGGAAGGCGTGGTGCACGAGGCCATGAATCTGGCCGCCGCCTGGCGCCTGCCGGTGTTGTTCGTCTGTGAGAACAACCTGTTCTCCAGCCACCTGCATATTTCCCTGCGCCAACCGAGCGACCGGGTGGCGCGTTTCGCCGAGGCCCATCGCATGTCCGCCATGACCATCGACGGCAACGATCTGCTGGCCGTTTCCGACGCCACCGCAAGCCTGGTAGCCGGTATCCGCCGAGGTGAGGGGCCGGCCTTCCTGGAGGCGTTGACTTACCGCTGGCGCGGCCATGTGGGGCCCCGTGAGGATCTGGACGTGGGCGTGAACCGGGGCAGCGATCTGGCGCTTTGGAAACGCCGCGACCCGATACGCCGGCTGGCCGACGCCCTGAGAGAGGCTGAGTCCTTGCAGGAGGAGACATGGCAGGCCATGGATAGGGCCGTGCTGGAGGAGGTGGAAACGGCCTGGCGGCGAGCCGATGCGGCTCCCTATCCTGACGAAAGTGCCCTGCTGGACTGGGTCTATGCGGGCGGGGCGGCGAAATGACGCGCATGAACTACGGCACGGCCATCCGCGCGGCCTTCATGCACCTCCTCGACCATCACCCCGAGGTCTTCGTCATCGGTCAGGGCCTGTGGGCCAAATGGTATGTGGGAAATTCCATGACCGACCTGGACAAGCTGTATGGCGTGGATCGCATCATGGACTCGCCGGTGTCCGAATCGGCCTGCACCGGTGCCGCGGTAGGCGCATCCCTGTGCGGATATCGGCCCATCGTGGTGCACCCGCGCGTGGATTTCATGCTCTATGCCATGGATGCCATGGTCAACCAGGCCGCCAAGTGGTCGCACATGGTCGGAGGGCAGGCCCATCCGGCGGTGACGATCCGGGGCATCGTCAATCGCGGCGGCGAGCAGGGCGCCCAGCATTCCCAGGCGCTCCATGCCTGGTTTGCCCATGTGCCCGGCCTGCGGGTGGTGATGCCGGCCACGCCGGCCGACGCGCGTGATCTGTTGATCGCCAGCGTGTTGTGTGACGACCCGGTGCTGTATATCGACGACCGTTGGTTGTACGACCTGGAGGACGACCTGCCGCCGGTGGTGGAGCGGCCGCTGGAACTGGAGGGGCCTGAGCTGTTGCGTGACGGCAGCGACATCACCCTGGTGGGCAGCAGCTATACCACCCAGCAATGCCTGGCGGCGGCGAACGGGCTTGCTGAACGGGGCATCTCAGCCGCGGTGGTGGATTTGCGGGTGATCAATCCGCTCAGGGCCGAGCCCATCATCGCCTCCGTGCGCAAGACCGGTCGCCTGTTGGCCGTGGACGGCGGCTGGCGGACCTGCGGATTGGCCGGCGAGGTGATCGCGCGGGTGGCCGAGGCTGTGCATCCCGCCGAACTGCGCGCCCTGCCCCGCAGGCTAACGTTGCCCGATGCGCCTGCCCCCACCAGCAAGCCCCTGGAGCGGATCTACTACACCCTTGTGGATGACATCGTGACGGCGGCGGCAGACTTGGTGAAGGAGGCGGCACGATGAAGCGCCTATTGGATGTGGCGGTGGCCGCGCTCGGATTGCTCCTGGCCTCGCCGGTGCTGCTGCCGGTCATGTTCCTCGTCTGGCGCCAGGACCGGCATTCGCCGTTCTACATCGCGCCCCGCGTGGGCCGGGGCGAGGCCATGTTCCGCATGGTCAAGCTGCGTTCCATGGTCATCAACGCCGACAAGAGCGGGGTGGACTCCACTTCCGGGAAGGATCCTCGTATCACCCCCGTGGGGCAGTTCATCCGCCGCTGGAAACTGGACGAACTGACCCAGCTCTGGAATGTGCTCAAGGGCGACATGAGCTTGGTCGGGCCGCGCCCCAACGTGAAACGCGAGACGGATCTCTACACGCCCGAGGAAAAGCGCCTGCTCGGCGTCCGTCCTGGGATTACGGACATCGCCTCCATCGTCTTCGCCGACGAGGGCGATATCCTCAAGGACAGCCGCGACCCTGACCTGGACTACAACCAGCTCATCCGCCCCTGGAAGAGCCGCCTGGGCCTGTTGTACGTGGAGCGAGCCACTCTGGGGCTGGACCTGTACCTCATCTGGCTGACCGTCAAGGCCATCATCTCCAGGCGGGCGGCGTTGGACGAGGTGATGACCCTGTTAGAGCGACTCGGCGCCAATCCAGAGGTCGTGCGTGTCGCCGGCCGTCGGGAGCCCCTGCATCCCCATCCACCGCCGGGGGCGACGGAAATCGTCACCTCCCGCGGTTAAACGGCCCACTCATGCGCTATCCGAAAGGGGCTCCCTCTTCACGTAGTCTGCTTGTCCTGGCCTACGACACCCTGGCCAGCCTGGCGGCGTGGGTTGCCGCCTACTGGCTGCGCTTCAACATGCAGCTGCCCCCGGAGTATCTGCCCGGCCTGCTGGACACCGTGCTTTGGGTCGTGCCCTTGCAGACCCTTATCTTCTGGCGGTTCGGTCTGTACCGGGGCATCTGGCGCTTCGCCAGCCTGCCGGACCTGCGCCGCATCCTGATCGCCGTGGGGGTGGTGGCCCTGGCCACCCCGGCGGCGCTGATCCTGTTCCGCATCCAGGCCATCGTGCCCCGCTCCGTGCTGCTGCTCGATCCGCTGTTGCTCATCCTCATCATGGGGGGAAGCCGACTGATGTATCGCCTGTGGAAGGAACATCGGTTGACCGGCCTGCTGTCCCGCGACAGGCAGTCGGTACTCGTGGCCGGCGCGGGGTCGGCCGCGGATGTGCTGCTGCGGGAGTTGAAGCGCAGCCCGTCCCGCTGGCGGGTGGAGGGGCTGTTCGACGACGACGAGGGCAAGATCGGCCGCCGCATGCAGGACATCCCGGTGCTGGGCCGCCTGGCCGACCTGCCCCGCTACGCTCGCCACATGGATGTCCGGGACGTGATCCTGGCCCTGCCGTCGGCGCAACACGCCGTGCGGCGCCAATGGACGGAGACCTTCACGGCGGCCGGGCTGAACGTGCTCACCGTGCCGTCCCTGGAGGACCTGATGAACGGCCGGGTGGCCATCTCCAGCCTGAGGCCGATCCAGCTGGACGACCTGCTGGGGCGCGATCCCGTCAAACTGGATGATGCCGGCTTGAGCCAATGTCTGGGTAACGCCGTCATCCTGGTGACCGGCGCCGGCGGTTCCATCGGTTCCGAGCTCTGCCGGCAGATCGCCCACTTCCGGCCGGCCTGCCTGGTCATGCTGGAGCAGAGCGAATATGCCCTCTACTGCATGGAACAGGAGTTCGCCCGGCGCATGCCGGAATTACGGGTGGTGAGCGTCATAGGCGACGTCAAGGATGCCCGGCGCCTGGACGAGATCATGTCCGCCCATCGGCCCAGCGTGGTCTTCCACGCCGCCGCATACAAGCATGTCCCCCTCATGGAGCAGGAGAACGCCCTGCAGGCCCTGAAGAACAACGTACTGGGCACCTTCGTGCTGGCGCGGGCGGCGCGGGCCGCGGGGGTGCACAAGTTCGTCATGGTGTCCACCGACAAGGCGGTCAATCCCACCAATGTCATGGGCGCCAGCAAGCGGCTGGCGGAGATGGTGTGCCAGGTGTTGCGGCCGCGCGGCGGCGGTCCCGCTGACCAAGCCGACAGCGGCGGGACACGCTTCATCTCGGTGCGGTTCGGCAATGTGCTGGGGTCGTCGGGCAGCGTCATCCCCAAGTTCCAACAGCAAATCGAGTCGGGCGGGCCGGTGACCGTAACCCATCCGGAGATCACCCGTTTCTTCATGTCCATTCCCGAAGCGGCCCAACTGGTGCTGCAGGCGGGGCTGATGGGCGAGGGTGGCGAGATCTTCGTGCTGGACATGGGCGAACCCATCAGGATCGCCGACCTGGCCCGTCTGATGATCAAGCTGGCGGGCAAGACCGAGGACGAGATTGAAATCGTCTATAGCGGTCTGCGGCCGGGCGAAAAGCTCTACGAGGAATTGCTGGCCGATGAGGAAACCACCCTCCCTACACCCCATCCCAAGCTGCGGGTGGCGCGTGCGCGGGCTGTGGACGAGACCCAGCTGCGGGCCATTCTGGATTGGATCGAGGGTACCGCCGGCTCCAGCGACGACCAGGTACGGGCGCGGCTCAGGGAGTGGCTGCCGGAGTACCGGCCCAGCGAGGCGCCGTCAGGGCTTCTGCAAATCCCGCTCGATGGCCTTGGCCGCCGTGAGTCCCTGGGCGATGGCGGTGGGTACGCTGGGCTGGGGGCTGTCGGTCACGTCGCCGGCGGCGTAGAGACCGGCCACTGATGTGCGCTGCCAATTGTCCACATGGATGTGGCCGTTGTCGGTCAGCACCGGCCGGATGTCCGCCGCGAAGGTTTCAAGTGCTTCGGTGTTTGGCCGGTAGCCGTACATCACGAGCAGCCAGTCGTAGCGTACCGTGATGCGCCCCCAGGTCACCTTGACCGAATCCGGCTCGGGGGTGAATGCGTCCGGCACGCAATGTTCGCGCAGCTCTATGTCCCGCCGCGCCGCGCAGCTTTCCCGAAAGGGCTTGCGGGCGGAGAAGACGCGTCGCGCGCAGACGCGCACCTGATTGCCCTGCTCGGCCAGGTACAGGGCATGGTCCAGGGCGTTGTCGCCACCGCCGAGGATCAGCACCCGGCCGGCCCGCACCCGGTCGCGGATGGCGTCGTTGAGGGGGCCGACGATCACCCGCGCGCTCCGCGCGGCCACGGCCTCCAGTTCCGGCGTGGCGCGGGGGAGCATGCCGGTGGCCAGGACGATGGCGTCGGCATCGACGGTGAAGGCAGCGTTCGCCCCCGTCAGGCTGAGCCGAAAGCCGTGGTCCATGCGCGTCACCTCGCGCAATGCCGCCCCCCGGTGCAGGGTGAGGGGCAGGTCGAGAAAATGGCCGGAAAGCCGCCCCGTCATCTCCCGCCCGGTTTCGTCGGGGAAACCGAGCATCCACAGGTTGGGATGGAAATTGGCGCGCTGGGTGCCGCCCACGTGATCAGCCCGTTCGATGACCACGGGTTCCAGACCGAAGCTCAGACAGGCGTTGGCGCAGGACATGCCGGCGGGTCCCGCGCCCAGGATGGCGACGCGCATGAGGTGAGAGTCCATTACTATTCCGCCCAACCCTAGCACAGCCGCCATGCCCACTCTACTCGAACCCGGTCCCGATGCCCTGGCCCACACCCGCCGGGTGGCCGAATACATTCGCGCAGAGATCGCCGCCGCCGGCGGCTGGATCGACTTCGCCCGCTACATGGAGCTGGCCCTGTACGCCCCCGGGCTCGGCTATTACAGCGCCGGTACTCGCAAATTCGGCGGTGCGGGGGATTTCGTCACCGCGCCCGAACTGACCCCCCTGTTCGGCCGCACCCTGGCCCGCCTGGCGGCGCCAGTTCTGGCGGAGACGGCCGGCGACATCCTGGAGCTGGGTCCCGGCAGCGGGCGGCTGGCCCTGGACCTGCTGCTCGAACTGGAGCGGCTGGGCAGTCTGCCACCGCGCTATCGCCTGCTGGAACCCAGCGCCGAGCTGTGCCAGCGGCAGCGTGCTCTGTTCGAACACCAGGCGCCACGACTGCTGGAACGCCTGGAGTGGCTGGATGCCCTGCCCGATCAGATAACCGGCCTGGTGCTGGGCAACGAGGTACTGGATGCCCTACCCGTACATCTGGTCCGCTGGGGCGACGAGCGCTGGTTCGAACGGGGGGTGGCGACAAGCGAGGACGGTTTTATCTGGGAGGAATGTCCCTTGCAGGATGGCCCGCTGTTGGAAGCTGCCCGCGCCATTAACGCCGAACCCGGCTATCTCAGTGAGATCGGCCTGGCCGGTCCGGCCCTGGTTGCCACCCTGGCGGAACGTCTGGAGCGGGGTGTGCTGTTGTTCCTGGACTATGGTTTCCCGCGTGCCGAGTACTACCACCCGCAGCGCAGCGCCGGCACCCTCATGTGCCACTACCGCCACCATGCCCACGACGACCCCTTCTGGCTTCCCGGACTGAACGACATAACCGCCCACGTGGATTTCAGCGCCGCGGCCGAGGCAGGGCGGGAGATGGGATTGGACCTGCTGGGCTACGACAGCCAGGCCGGCTTCCTGCTCGGCGCAGGCCTGCTGGAATTACTGGGCGAGTTGGAGCCGGGCAGTGTGGAGTACTACCGGCAGGCGGCCGCGGTGCAGAAGCTGGTTGCGCCGACCGAGATGGGGGAGTTGTTCAAGGTGCTGGTGATGGGGCGGGGATTCGACAGTGATGTCAATGCATATAGGCTGGAGGCACGCAGCGCACGCCTGTGAGCGAATCCGCCTAAGCATATGTAGGTAAGAGGCGAGTGAAATACACGACGCAGCTTCAGCCCTGGCCTTCACGGTAACAGACCAATCAGGGCTTGTTCGTGTTTGCAACCCAGCGCATGTACAGGCGGGGGTCATGGGCAAACAGTGTGTATTCCGCCTCCTGCCAATAACGCGGGTCGATCGCAGCCATCGGATTGCGCTCCATGAACAACAGGCGCATCGCCATATCGTCCGCTAGTTTGGTCAACCGACCATTGTCGTTGGCAATCAGACCGGCGGCTGCCGTAGCCAAAAGTAGTCTGTCGATGGGCTGAGGGCTTAGTTCCAGCCCCTTGCGATATATCGGGATCGCTTGGTCCCGGCCCTGGGTTTTCTGGACGAGCCTAGCCAGATGATAATGGCTCAGGCCATGACCGGGGTTGCACCCTAGATTGTCCCGCAAGGCCTTCTCCGCTCCCGTCCTGCCTTGAATGCTGGGTATCTCTGCCCAGACCTTCGCCATTTCGACGCCATAGGGCAGGTAACAAGGTGCCAATTCACTGGCTCGGTCATAATGGATTAGTGCTTCTCGCAGCATTGCACCTCGTATTGCCGGGCCACCCGTTAGTACATGAAACGGATCGGCCAGAAATGAGCCCATGAGGTAATGGGGCGCATGGTGGTGAGGCTGAATAATGGAGACGATGTGGCTGGCCTCATATCTCGAGGAGTTGCCCGTCGCGGCCGCGACGAATGACTGGAATCGACGGTTTGGGCTGGTCAGGGCCTCCACGGCCAACAGGCCGATAAGCAGATAGGCCAACAAAAAGCCATATGCGTACCTGGCCCAGTTCTTGGCGCGTAGATGCTGTGAGGACACGGTCCGTGGCAGCAGACCGCGTTCGCCAGTAAGCGCCAGGTAGAACCCGATCACGCAGGCTAGAAAGGCGAAATAGACCATGAAATTCACCACGGCCTGAAGCAGGACGGCCAGAATTCCAAACGACCAACAGTGGCCTAATTTCCCAAGAAGCGCAGGGTTGTCTGAAGAATTTTTCAGCCCGCTTCGGGCCACCAGAAAAACCAACGCCACTAAGCCCAATAGCATGGGTAGCCCTGCCTCCTGCCAAAGCTGCAGATAGTCGTTGTGTACCCAACCGCCGGCGCTACCGATCTCATCCGGGTGTCGGAAACGGGGATATAGCAGTCGAAAACTGCCTAGGCCAGTGCCGATCCAGGGTTGATTTTCGATCATTGCCCAGGCGCTCCTAAACAGCATCATGCGGGAACTATCGCCGGTCTGGGTGGTGGCAACCAGCCGATAGATGATCTCGCTGCGCTCGCTGATGCATAGATTCGCCGCACCATAGGCGGCGAATACCGCTACAAACAGCAGCGCCAGTTTACGGCGCAGGTCTGGCCCGTGCCGCCCCTGCCAAAGCAGCAAGGGTAGCAACACCAGGAGGGTTAAGGTCGCGCCGCGGGAGGACACCAGCAGGAAGGCAAATGCCGCAACAGCCAGGATGGCCAGCCATCCTGTCCTCACCCAAGGAGGGGTGCTTCTCAGGTCGGTTTGCAGGTAGGCAGCAACAAGTGGCAGCGCCAACAGGTTGAGGGTTCCTGCATAGGTGTTGGGGTCGATGAAGGGACCTTGGGGCTTCCCTGTGTACAGGTCGCCCGGGTTCTGGATGGCCCCCCAAACGGCCAGTAAAGCAAGCAATCCCCAAGATAGTGCTAACGCAACTTCTTGGTGCTGCGGGTACTGCTGGATCAGTTTCCGTCCGGCCCAATAGCTCATAGGCAAGCACAGCAACCCCGCAAGGGTCTCCATCGCCAATCCCGTGGCCATACTCCAGAATAACGTCAGCGGCGGCCAAACCGACCAGGCTAGCATCAAGTAATCCGCGGGGGCGTTTTTCCAGACCGATTCAAAGCGAGGGCGTGCGAGAGTCACGATGCCCAGCAGGAACAAGAGGGGCAACGCTGATAAGGGCAACAGCAATGCGGCCAGCAAAGCACCAGCCAGCAAGTGCAAGACGACGGAGGTATGAAGCAAAGGGATCGAAAGTAAAACGCCGGCGAAAGCCGGCGTTTTAGCTATTCAGTTGCGGTCAGCAAAGCCCGGCTTCATCGCATGTACTGTTGGCAGCGTCAAACGACCATGTGACACCACCGCCGCCACCGGCAGAAGCGGCCTGAATGGCATATGTCACGTTGTTCAGAGCCGACCACTGTCCGCTACCACTACCGGTGGCGGTAATTCTGGCATTGGCGACCGAAATGCCACCAACCACCCCATAGGCACTGAAACCACTTGGAATGCCATTTGTATTCTCGTCACAATCCGCTGCGGCATTGCCGTTGATCAAACACAATTCCACGGCATGCTTCGCGGTGGTCGTGGCTTGAATGATCTCGGAGAACTTGGCCTTGTTCTTGTAGCTGGTATAAGCAGGCACCGCGATGGCCGCCAGAATACCGATAATGGCCACGACGATAAGCAGTTCGATCAGGGTGAAGCCGGATTGGCCACCGCGTACTCGCATTTGCATCTGTTTCATGTTCAATCTCCTGTCTGTTGAATAGGGCGCCCATCAGGGCCGCAACTGGCTAAATGCGAGAAGCGTGCCAACAGGGGACGGGGTTTCGCGCCAAGCCTTTATCGGTTGCGCGGGAAATATCTTTAGAGGGCCGCTACACCCTTGATCCATCGGGTGTTGGCAGCGGGTGCGATAATCGCCAGGTGGTATGCCGCCGGGTTTGGCGGGGCGATATCCGGGCCGCTTCGATGATAGGCGACTGACAATTTGCGGCAGTCGCCTGCCTAATCGCGGCAGGTCGCATTGGATTTTCTGACTGAGGGCTGCGATGCACCGAGACATCTCCCCGTTGACCGCTTTGGATCCCGGCCGCAATGCGGTGGTGGAGGCCTGCGCCGGCAGCGGCAAGACCTGGCTGCTGGTGTCGCGCATGATCCGCCTCCTGCTGGCGGGGGCGGCACCATCCGAGTTGCTGGCCATTACTTTCACACGCAAGGCGGCCGAGGAGATGCGCGACCGGCTCTACCGCTGGCTGGAATGGCTGGCTGTCGCGCCGGACGACGAGGCGCTGGCCTTTCTCCGCGAACGGGGCCTTGACGAAAGGGCGTCGGACGCCGTGCTGCCTGTGGCACGTGGCCTGTTCGAACGGGTCATGCTGGATGTGCGGGGGCCCATGATCACCACCTTCCACGGCTGGTTCCTGCAACTGCTGGGCCGTGCGCCCCTGACCCGGAGGCCGCCCTCCACCCTGCTGGAAGAGGCCATGCTGTTGCGCGAGGAGTCCTGGTTCACCTTCACCGAATCCCTGGGGCGGCCGGGCCTGGGCACGGCGGCACAGGCCCTGGAGTCGCTGTTCTCGGAGTGGCCGCAGATCACCGTGGAAGGCCTGTTGTTCGCCTTTCTCGACCGCCGGGCCGAGTGGTGGGCCTGGGCGGAGGGTCGCGACGATCCGCAGGGGGAGGCGGTGCAGGCCTTGCGGGACTTGGTGGGTTTGGAGGAAGACAGTCCGGTCGTCGGCGAGCTGCTGGCGGATAGGGCGTTCGTTGCGCAGTTGCGCGCCTATCTCCCCATCCTGGAGCGGGAAGGCCGGGGCGTGCGCGAGGCCTCGGAACGGGCCGGGCTGCTGCGCCAGGCACTGGTCTTTTGGGAGCAGGGGGCGGAGGAGGCGACCACGTTCGATGCCCTGCAGGCAGCACTGCTGACCGCCGCCGGCCAACCCCGTGCCTGGAAGCTCAGCGATGCCATGCGCAAACGCCACGATGCGGGCGGCGCCGAGCGCTTTGTCGAACTGCATTTCGCCCTCGCCGCGCAGGTCCTGACCGCCCGTGACCGGCTGCGGGAGCAGGCCGGCCTGCGCCTGAACCGGCTGGTGCTGACGGTGGGTGTGCCTTTCCTGACGCATTTCCAGCGCCTCAAGGCTGAGCGCGACGCCCTGGACTTCACCGATGCCGAGTGGCTGGCCTGGCGGCTGATGGCCGACGCGGAACACGGCCCGGCGTTGATGGCCAAGCTGGACACGCGCTGGAAGCACATCCTGCTGGACGAGTTCCAGGACACCAATCCCTTGCAGTGGCAGGTCCTGGGCGAGTGGCTGCGCGCCTACGGGGCGGACGGGGAGCGCCCCAGCCTCTTTCTGGTGGGCGATCCCAAGCAATCCATCTACCGCTTCCGGCGCGCCGAACCGCGACTGTTCGAGGCGGCCCGCGACCTTCTGGCGCGCGACTATCAGGCCGTCTATTTGCCCAACCACACCACGCGGCGTCTGGCGCCGCGTGTAGCGGCCTGGGTCAACGGCGTGTTCGAGGGACGCGAGGATTACCCCATCTACGCCCGCCACGCCGTACATCAAACCGCGCTGCCCGGCTGGTGCGAGCTGATCGAGGCGCCGCGCGCGGAGCCGGCGGAGATGGAGCCCGTGGCCTGGCGCGATCCGCTCGCCGAGCCGCCCGTCCAGGAGGTGGACAAGCGCGCCGCGGAGGCGGGGATGGTGGCCCGGCGTATCCGCGGGCTGGTGGGCAGCCTGATGCTGGCCGACGAGCAGGGCGCGCGCCCGGCCGGTTTCGGCGACATCTTCGTGTTGAGCGCCTCGCGCACCGGTCTGGAAAGCTTCGAGGCCGCCTTCAAGGCGGCCGGCATCCCCTTCGCCACCAGCCGGCGCGGCGGCCTGCTGGATACCCTGGAGGCGGGCGACCTGATCGCTCTGCTCACTTGGCTGACCACGCCCTCGGACGACCTGGCCCTGGCCAGGCTGCTCAAGTCGCCGATCTGCGGTTGCAGTGATGACGAGCTCTTCATTCTGAGCGGCCTGCCGCAACCCGGCTGGTGGCAGCGCCTGACGTATTGGGCCGGGCAGACGGATGCCCCGCCTGCGGTCAGTCATGCGGCCGGCCTGCTGGCCGACTGGCTGGCGTGCGCCGACCGGGAGCCGGTGCATGACCTGCTGGACCGCATCTTACACAGCGCCGACCTCGAGGCCCGCTACGCTGCTGCCGTGCCCGCGCACCTGCGCCCCGGCGTGCGGGCCAACCTGCATGCGATGCTGGGGTTGAGCCTGCGGCTTTCGGGCGGCCGCTATCCGAGCTTGTCCCGCCTGCTGGCCGAGCTGGGCGCCCTGCGCCGGGAGGCCGGCGACGAGGCCCCGGACGAGCCGCCGGCCGAGGCGGGCGACTGTGTTCGCCTGCTCACCATCCATGCCGCCAAGGGCCTGGAGGCACCCGTGGTGTTCCTCATCAAGGCCGATGATGAAGGGCGCGACCGGGAACATGCCGGCGTATTGCTGGACTGGCCGGCCGACAGTGCGCGGCCGGCGCATTTCTCCCTCTTCGGCAACAAGGAAACCCGCGGCCCGGCACGCGATCCCCTGTTCGAGAAGGAACACTCCCTGCGTCAGCGGGAACGCCTGAACCTGCTCTATGTGGCCATGACCCGCGCCCGCCAGGCCCTGTTCATCAGCGGCCTGGCCAGCGCCGGGAGCGGCAGTTGGCTGGAGCTGGCCCGGCAGGGGCTGGCGCGTGCGGAGCAGGAGGGATTGCCGGGAATGACCTCGTGCCCGCGGCCCGCTGGGGAGGCGGCTGGCGAGGCCCAGACGTTGTCCGCGTCCGCGCCGGCGCCCAGGCCGGTCGGCACGCGCCGCCCGCCCGAGTCCGCCGAAACGGCGCTGGGGACGGCTGTGCATCTGTTCCTGGAGGCGGCCCCGTCGGGCGGGGCCGCACCGCGCCCGGCGCCGGAACTGGAACACCTGCCGCGCGAAACCCGAGACACGGCGGCGGCTATGGCGGACCGCATCCTCGCCAGTCCGGAACTGCGCCCCTTCTTCGACCCCGGCCAATACCTGGCCGCCCACAACGAACTGGAATACCTGGACGCGGCCGGCCAGCGGCGCCGTATCGACCGCCTGGTGGAGTT
>DEQR01000008.1 GCA_002360535.1 Thiobacillus sp. UBA3361 | reverse complement strand
GACACCGGCTTCGGCGACACCGGCAACGACGTGCTGCAGGGCGAGGAAGGCAACGACAACCTGTCCGGCGGTGACGGCGACGACACCCTGATGGGCGACTCCGGTTCCGACACCCTGTCCGGCGGCGACGACAACGACGAGATGGACGGCGGTTCCGGTAACGACAACATGTCCGGTGACGGCGGCGACGACGCCATGAACGGTGGCTTCGGCAACGACTCCATGAACGGCGGCGACGGCGAAGACACCATGACCGGCGCCAACGGCAAGGACACCATGGACGGCGGCACCGGCGAAGACCTGATGGACGGTGGTCTGGGCCAGGACGTGATGTACGGCAACGACGGTGAAGACACCATGTCCGGCGGCGACGAGGCCGACTGGATGCACGGTGGCAACCACGACGACGTCATGTCCGGCGGCGAGGGCAAGGACACCCTGTGCGGTGGCAATGGCAACGACTTGATCGAAGGTGGCAACGAGAACGACACCATCGCCGGCGGCGACCAGGACGACACCATGTACGGCGGTGACGGCAACGACACCTTCTGCTTCCAGGTCAACATCGGCGGCAACGGCGGCAGCTGGCTCGACAGCCTGGCCCTGCGCAGCACCGACTACGTCATGGACGCGGATGAGATCGGCATGGAACAGGCCAACCCCATGTTCCCGCAGAACTTCATCGACACCATCCACTTCTGTGTCGCCAACCCCAGCATCACCTCCGCGGCGGCGCTGGATCCGTACGTGCACGTGGTGGACAACGGCACCGACCTGACCATCTACTTTGATTGGGACAACGACGGTAGCTGGACCGGCGACGCCGAGGACATGATCGTCCTGAAGGGCCTGGGCATTGCCCCCGGCCCGGATGGCATCAACTCCCTGGTCGAACTGCAGAGCTCCATGAACGTGCTGGTGGACGCGAACTGCGACTGCTGCAACGCTCCTGGCAACACCTTCCCCGGCGCTTAATGCGTCATAGAGACACGGCGTCCCCGGACGCTGTGTCTCGAAGGGCAGGGCACGGATTAAAGCCCGTGCCCTTTTTTTCCGCTATATATCCAGCCGCGCTTCTCCATGCGGGAAAGCATCGGCAATAATTGCATCTTTCGCAGGCCAGCCAGACACTCGACACGACATGACCGATACCGCCCTGAGCAGGATCCTTGCCCGCTACCGGAGTACTTTCCTGGTGCTGGGTGTCTTCAGTTTCTTCTTCAACCTGCTGGTGCTGACCCTGCCGCTGTACATGCTGTCGGTTTTCACCCACGTGCTCACCAGCCGCAGCCAGGAAACCCTCATCCTGCTGACCATGGCCGCCATCGTGGCCATGCTGGTCCAGGCCCTGCTGGATTACGTACGCTCCCACGTGCTGATCCGTGTCGGCATCTCCCTGGACACCCAACTCACCCCTCAGGTGCTGGAGGCCATCATCCGCCACTCCGCCGGCACCCCGCAACGCAATGCCCAGCGCATGCGCGACTCCGCCGAGTTGCGCACCTTCCTGACCGGGCCGGGCATCTTCACCCTGTTCGACGCCCCTTTCGTCCCGATCTATGTGCTGGTCATCTACATGATGCACCCCGCCCTGGGCACCCTCGCCCTGATCGGCAGTCTGATCCTGTTCGCCATCGCGGTGGTCAACGAGATGGTCACACGCAAGCCGCTGAAGATCGTAAGCGGAATGACCCAGAAGGGACACCAGCGCATCGAAGAGTACGTGCGCAATGCCGATGCCATCGAGGCCATGGGCATGATGCCGGCGGTGATGGACCACTGGAAGCTTCACAACGGCGATGCCATGGCCACCCAGTCTCATCTGGCGGACCGCGCCAACGTCAGCCGCTCCCTGGCCAAGTTCGTGCGCATGATCCTGCAGATCGGCCTGTACGGCACCGGCGCCTACCTCTACCTGCACAACGAAATACTCACCGGCGCCATCATCGCCGCCGCCATCCTCATGGGCCGCGCCCTGGCACCGGTGGAATCCGCCATCAACACCTGGAAGAGCATGGTGGGCGCCAAGGATGCCTATGGCAGGCTGAAGGAGGCCCTGTCGGACGAGCGCATGCATACCTACCGCAACCGCATGTCGCTGCCCACCCCGGAAGGCCGCCTGCAACTGGAAAAAGTCGTGGTGACCACGCCGTCGGGAGACCGGCTGACCCTCAAGGGCATCGGCTTCGGCCTGGAACCGGGTGAATTCCTGGGTGTGGTCGGCCCCAGCGGCGCGGGTAAAACCACCCTGGCCAAGCTGATCGTCGGCATCATCAGCCCGCGTGGCGGCAGTGCCCGGCTGGACGGTGTCGATCTGGCTTCCTGGCACCCGGACGAACTGGGCAAGCACATCGGCTATCTGCCCCAGGACGTGCAGTTGTTCAGCGGCACGGTACGGCACAACATCGCCCGCCTGGATACGGAAAACGACCCCGAGGCGGTGGTGGCGGCGGCCAAGCTGGTGGGCGTGCACGAGATGATTTTGCAACTGCCCAACGGCTATGACACCGACATCGGCGATTACGGTTCCATGCTTTCCGCCGGCCAGCGCCAGCACATCGCACTGGCCCGCGCCCTGTATGGCGATCCGCGCCTGCTGGTGCTGGACGAGCCCAACTCCAACCTGGACTCGGTGAGCGAGGAGGCGCTGCTCAAGGCCTTGGACGAAGCCAAGAAGAAGGGCATCACCATCGTCGTCATCACCCACCGGCCCAGCATCCTGCAGGGCGCGGACAAGATGATGATGCTGCGCGACGGAGTGATCGAAATGTTCGGCACCCGTGCCCAGGTCATGTCCCAACTGGCGCCGCCCGCGGCGCGCAAGGCCGTGCCCCCGCCGCCGGGCCAGGCGGCACCCAAGCTCGCGGCTCAGGGGGGTTGATCATGAGCAATCTGAAAGCCCTACCCTCTCCCGACCGTCACGAGACCGTGCTGGACCTGACGCCCAAGGTGGAAACGAGCCGCCGGCGCATGGTTCTGATCGGCTTCCTGATCATCCTGCTGGCCTTCGGCGGTTTCGGCACCTGGGCGGCGCTCGCCCCGATCATGAGCGCCGCGGTGGCGCCGGGCGTGGTCAAGGTGGCCAGCGAACGCAAGACCATCCAGCATCTGGAAGGCGGCATCGTCAAGGAAATCCTGGTCAAAGAAGGCCAGAACGTGGAGGCCGGGCAGGTCCTGCTGCGCCTCGACGACACCACCCCCCGCGCCCGCGTCGCCCTGCTACGCGGGCAACAGGATGTCCTGTCCGTACAGATGGCGCGTCTGGAGGCGGAACGCGACGGTCGTGCCAGGGCGGCATTCCCCCAGGACGTCTTGGAGCGCCGCTCGGACCCCCATGTGGCACGGCTGCTGGCGGGAGAGGAGGCCCTGTTGGCCAGCCGCAACGCCGCCCAGCAGGCGCAGATCAACCTCTTGCGTCAGCGCAACCAGCAATACAACGAAAAGATCCTCGGCCTGGAGGCGCAGATGACGGCCTCCAAGACCAAGATCGAATACATCCATGAAGAGCTCAAGGCCGCCGAGAGCCTGCTGGAACAGGGCATGTACACCAAGCCCCGCTACTACGCCCTGCAGCGGGAGGCGGCCAATCTGGGTGGAGACATCGGCCGGCTGCGCGCGGACATGGCCGGCATGCGCGAAAGCATCGCCGAGACCGAGATGCGCATCATCACCCTCAAGCAGGAGGCCCAGAAGGAGGCCAACGACCGGCTGCAGACGGTGCGCGCGCAACTCAACGAGGCCAATGAGCGCCTGTCCGCGGCTCTGGATATCCTGAACCGCACGGAGATCGCCGCCCCCCAGGCCGGCACGGTGCTCGGCCTGCAAGTGCACACCATCGGCGGGGTGATCAATCAGGGCGTGCCCATCCTGAATATCGTGCCCAAGAACGACAAGCTGATCGTCGAGGCGCGGGTGCGTACGGACGACATCGACGTGGTGCATATCGACCTGCCCGCCGAGGTGCGTTTCACCTCCCTGAACTGGCGCACCACGCCGGTGTTCCAGGGCAAGGTGACGCGGGTGTCGGCGGACCGTTTCACAGACGACCAGCGCGGTGATGCCTACTATCTGGCACAGGTGGAGGTGGAGCCCGGCCAGACCACGGGCCTGGCCCTGCAGCCCGGCATGCCCGCCGAGGTCTATATCGTGACCGGCGAGCGCACCCCCCTGGAGTACCTGTTCAAGCCCATCGTGGACCAGATGCGGCGCGGTCTGCTCGAAGAGTGACCGCCGGCGCGTGAAAGTCCTGTTCGTTCACCAGAACTGCCCGGGCCAATTCAAGCACCTGGCACCACGCATGGCGGCGGTGCCGGGCAACGAGGTGGTGTTCATCACCCGCGCCGGCAAGCCCGATCTGCCCAACGTGCGCAAGCTGGAGTACACCCCGGCGCGCAAGCCCGCGGCCGGCACGCACCGCTACCTGCGCCTGACCGAAGAGGGCATCCTCAATGCCCAGGCCGTGGCAAACGCGGCCCTGGAAGCCAGGAAGAAGGGATTTCGGCCCGACGTGATCGTCGCCCATGTAGGCTGGGGCGAGGCCCTGTATCTGAAAAACATCTGGCCAGGCGTGCCGCTGCTGGGCTATTTCGAGTGGTTCTACCGGCCGTTCGGCACGGACGTGGACTTTTTCAAGCCGCCCAGCGTGGATGATGTTTGCCGCATCCAGACTCGCAACGACCTGCACTACCTGAACCTGGAGATCGCCGATTGGGGCATCACACCCACCCATTGGCAGTGGCACCAGCACCCGGAGGCCTTCCGCGGCCAGATCACCGTATTGCATGATGGAGTCGATACCGATCAGGTCAAACCCGACCCGCAGGTGACCGGCACCCTGAAGCAGGGCCTGCGCTTCAAGGCGGGCGACGAGGTGATCACCTACGTGGCGCGCAACCTGGAACCTTACCGGGGCTTCCCCAGCTTCATGCGCGCGGCGGCAATGATCCAGCAGCGGCGCCCCCAGGCCCACATCATCGTGGTGGGCGGCGATGGCGTCAGCTACGGTGGCCGGCCGGCCGGGGGCGGTAACTATCGGGAGCAAATGCTGGCGGAACTCGGCGATGCCCTAGACCTCGACCGCATCCACTTCCTGGGCAAGGTCAAATACGACGTCTTCCTGCGTCTGCTGCAGCTGTCCGCCGCCCACATCTACCTGAGCGCCCCCTTCGTGCTGTCCTGGTCCATGCTCGAGGCCATGTCCGCCGGCTGCCTGGTGATCGGCTCGCGCACCGCGCCCGTCCTGGAGGTCATCAAGGACGGCCAGAACGGCCTGTTGGCGGACTTTTTCTCCCCGGAAGAGATGGCCGACCAGGTCGATCACGTCCTCGACCACCCGGACCGCATGGCCGCCCTCCGCCGCGCCGCACGGCAGACGGTGCTGGACCGCTATGCCCTGAGCAAATGCCTGCCCAAGCAGATCCAGCTCATCAACGAAGTGGCCGCGGGCAAGAAACGCGCCCCCGCGTCCGGCGGCCTCATCACCCTGCCGGGCGGAGCGAAGGTGACGCAGCCCAGCCTGGCGCCACCCAGACCGATACAGGCCACCAACCGCAAGGCGCGTTAGCGGACCCGCAGTACGCGGTCCACCTCCAGCACGGTCCGGGTCTGCCCCTTCTCCTCGCGCAGCAACCGATAACGCCCGCGGTACTCCCCCCGCTGCCACGACAGAAGCGGCCGCTTCTTGCCCACATAGCCGAAGCGCCGGGCGAGATTGCGCTCCAGCGTGATCTGCCGTTCCGCTAGGACCCGACCGTCCGGGGCGACGAGTTGCAAGGTCTCCCGGTCACCCATGCGGACGCCGAAGACCTCCACCCAGAAGACGAGCACTGGCACATCATCAGTCAACTCAGTGGCATCCAGTTCGCCGCGTTCCACAGACCGCGAGTCGGGCGCCTGCCCGGCGAACCCGGCCTGCAGCAGCCCGGTGGGCCGGTAGGACAGGGCCGCCAGGGCGGCCGCGTCCCAGAGCGGCGCCTCTCCGGGAGCGCACTCGTCCCCGCGCGCCAGGCCGACAAAGGGATCAACCGGCCGTCCCTCGTGGCGGACCTCGAAATGCAGATGGGGAAATTCCGTATTGCCGGACAGGCCCACCAGCCCCAGCACCTGGCCGGTGACCACCCGATCGCCTGGCCTTACGCGCACGCTGCCGCGGCGCATGTGGCTGTACTGGGTTTCCCAGCTCTCCCCGTGGCTGATGACCACGCCGTTGCCCGCCTCTTGTCCCCGGATGGTGTCCCGCCGCCCCACCTCCCTGACACTGACGTCCGGCATGCTGTCGCGCACGGCGCGTATCCGGCCGGCAGCGGCGGCGAGCACCGGTACACCCTGTGCCATGACGGCCAGGTTGGGCAGCCGCAGATCGACCCCGTCGTGCCCGTCGTAACCAAGGTGTCCACAGGCATAGTCACGGAAACCCGGGCCCGGTTGATGATCGAAATGGTTCTGGATCTGGCAGGTGTCCGGGATCGCGCAATCCAGGGGCAGACCCAGTTTCGGCGCTGGGTCGGCGGACGCGGACAGGGAGACACACAGGGCAATGGAAAATAAAAGGCGTTCCGGTCGTGACATGGGGATGCGCATCCAGGAGTGGCCCCGACTGTAACCAATCCCCGACGGGCCCGCCAACCCCGGCCGGATTTCGGACATGACAGTGCAAAATTCGGCTTGACCCCCCCTGGGGGGCAGGGGACAATCCCGCCCCCGCACTTTGTTAACCATTGATTTTTAGAGGGAATGGGCCATGTCCGACCTGACGGGTTCTTCTGTTCTCACTAAGGTCAGCCCCGCATTGCCGGTGGACTGGTATTTCGACCCCAAGGTCTATGAACTGGAGATGGAACTCCTGTTCAAGAACGGCCCGGGCTATGTGGGTCACGAACTGATGGTGCCCGAACTGGGCGACTACCAGGTTCTGGACTGGCTGCACGGCGGCGGCAAGATGCTGGTGCGCAACCCGAGCGGTGCCGAACTCCTGTCCAACGTATGCCGCCACCGCCAGGCCTTGATGCTCAAGGGCCGCGGCAGCGCGCAGAACATCGTCTGCCCCTACCACCGCTGGACCTACGACACGGAAGGCCGGCTGCTGGGCGCGCCGCATTTCCCCGACAATCCCTGTCTGCACCTGCACAAGAAACCGTTGCAGAACTGGAATGGCCTGCTGTTCTCCGGCGGCCGCGACATCGCCCGCGACCTGGGCGGCATGGCCACCGCCGCCGATCTCGACTTCAGCGGCTATGTCTATGACAAAACCGTGGTCACGGACTACCGGTTCAACTGGAAGACCTTCATCGAGGTCTATCTGGAGGACTATCACGTGGTGCCCTACCACCCCGGCCTGGGCAACTTCGTCAACTGCGACGAACTGAAATGGGAATACGGAGAGTGGTTCTCGGTGCAGACGGTGGGGGTGAACAACCACTTGGCCCGTGCCGGCAGCCCGGTCTATCGCCACTGGCAGGAGCAGGTGAAACGCTACGGCGAAGGCCAAGAGCCCAAGCACGGCGCCATCTGGCTCACCTACTACCCGAACATCATGGTGGAGTGGTACCCCAACACCCTGGTGGTCAGCCATATCGTGCCCACCGGCCCGGAGAGCTGCCTGAACGTGGTCGAGTATTACTACCCGGAGGACATCGCCCTGTTCGAGCCGGAGTACAAGGAGGCTGAACAGGCCGCTTACCGGGAAACCGCTGTGGAGGACGACGACATCTGCTACGGCATGCACTACGGCCGCCGCGCCCTGCACGACCAGGGTATCAGCCAGGAAGGCCCATACCAGTCGCCCATGGAGGACGGCATGGTGCACTTCCACGAATGGCTGCGGCGGGAACTGGGACCGCATCTTTGAAGAACCGAGGACGTCCGCCACGTTCGACCACTGTTGGCGGCGGGGCGGGAATACTCCCTCCCGCCAAGCTGCAAGGCCTGTTCGACGAGGCCTTGCGGCGCTCCGAATCGGGAGATGATGAGGGCGCGGCACGCATGTTTCGCCAAGTCGTCGCCGCGCGGCCCGACCTGCATCAGGCCCACTTCAATCTCGGCCGCGCCCTGATCAGGCTGAATCGTGACGACGAAGCATGCCCCGCGCTGCAGCGCGTACTTGCCCTGCAACCCGAGCATTTCAAGGCTATGCGTGAACTGGCCTTGTTGTACCGGCGACGCGGTGACCTGATCGAGGCGTTGGGGCTCTGGGAGCGTCTGGCGCAAGCGGAACCCGACAACGCGCAGTCCCTCAACCAGTTCGGTGTCGCCCTATACGAAGCCGGCAGCCATGCCGAGGCCGAAAGCGTCACACGGCGGGCGCTTTCGATCAAACCCGAACTGGCACCCCTGCACTACAACCTGGGCAATATCGTGCGCGCCCTGCGCGGTGACGACGCGGCGATTCCGCACTATGCCCGCGCGGTCGAACTCGACCCCTCTTACACGCGGGCGCTGGCGAGCCTGGGCGCCGCTTATATGCGAACGTCCCCCGACCGGGCCGAGGAGTATTTCCGCCAGACACTGGCCCTGGCACCGGACAGCTATGGTGCGTTGGTCGGACTGCTGAGCATCGAACTGAGGAATTGCGACTTCGAGGCGACGGAGGCAACGCTGGCGCGGGTATTGGACGCGGTGGATCGGGGCACGCACCGCCAGACCAACTGGCTGAACGCTGCCAACCTGGCATATCGCTCGCTGTTCCTGCCGATACCCGATTCGACGCTGCGCGCGCTGCATGACCGCGTCGCCGAGCAGATGGAACGCCACGTGCGGGCAAGGGGAGCATTGCCCCCTGCGCAGACCGCCGACGCGACGACGCGGCGCCGCCTCCGCATCGGCTATCTGTCGCCCAATTTCGGCGACCATCCGGTCGGTCACGTCACCCTCTCGCTGTTTCCCACCCATGATCGCGAGCGTTTCGAGGTGCATGCCTTTTCCACCCGCACGGGCGGCTCCGACGGTTCGGAGTATGCCCGCATGCACCGGGACGCCTTCGATGTCTTCCACGAAGTCGGCGACCGGAACGCCAGGGAGACGGCCGAGCTGATCCGTGCCACCGGCATCGACATCCTGATCGACCTGGACGGCTACATGGACACCACCAGCCCGCCCATCCTGTCTTTCAGGCCAGCGCCTGTGCAGGTCTTCTGGCTAGGCCACGCGGGGGGGCTGGGCCTGCCCTGCGTGGACTATCTGATCGCCGACGCGCGGGTCATCCCTCCCGGCGAAGAGAACAGGTATCGCGAAGCGGTCGTTCGCCTGCCGGACAGCTACCACTGCGCCGATCGCCACCCTGTCGTTTCCGACTGTCCACCACGCCCGGCCTGGAACCTGCCCGACGAGGGCGTGGTGTACTGTGTCTTCAACAACCCGGAAAAGATCGACCGGCGGGTGTTCGAATGCTGGCTGCGCATTCTCGGCGCGGTGGACGGCAGTCAGCTCTGGCTGTCCTCGTTCCGCCAGAACCGCGAACGGCTGCTCGGCGCCCTGCAGCGCCATGCGGAACGGCAGGGTTTGGACCCGCGCCGCCTGATCATGTCAGAGAGGGTGGCCGACAAGTCGATGCATCTCGCCCGCCTCGGCCACGCCGACCTGATGCTGGACACGCTCACGCTGAACGCCTCGACCACGGCCCTCGACGGCCTCTGGGCGGGTGTGCCCCTGCTGGCCGTACGCGGAGACCGGTTCAGCAACCGCATCTCCACCTCCATGTTGCACGCCCTCGGCCTCGAAGACCTGGTCTGTCCCGACCTCGCCGAATACGAACGCCGGGCCATCCAGCTCGGCCACGACGCGGCTGCCCGCACCGAACTGCGCCGCCGGCTGCGCGACAACCTGACGACCACCCCCCTGTTCGACATCGAGCGCTTCACGCGCAACCTGGAAAGGGCCTACGAGACCATGTGGTCTCGCCACTGCCGCGGTGAGGCGCCGATCAGCCTCGATCTGCCGCCTGCCGGCTAGGAGCCTGTCGGACTTGAAGAATCGAAGCGCAGTGGGGTTGGCAGTTAAGCCGCATTGCGGCTGCTCGCAAAATTTGGCTGGTCGAGGACAGTTTTTGACGCTCATTGATGTGCAAGCGCCGGGCAATAGTCGATCTATTGCCCAAGAAAGCGGGGCAAAAATGGACCGGCCAGGCGGATTTGCAGCCGATTTCCCTTTAAGTCCGACAGGCTCCTAGGAGCCAGCTTGCTTTTTCAGGTGCCCGTCGGAGAATGGCGGCATGCACGCAACCCCTCACGCCTACGACGCCATCATGCCCATCCCATGCGGGGCATTGGGAATCCGCATCGAGGCCGGCGCCCTCGCAGGATTGGAATTCCTCCCCGCAGGCACCCCGGCCCAGGCCGCACGCGACCCGCTCGCCCGCCGGACGGTGCGGGAGGTGGAAGCCTATCTGTCCGACCCCATGCACCTCTGGAACCTGCCTTTCACGGCCTCCGGCACCGCCTTCCGGCAACGTGTCTGGCAGGCCCTGCGGCACATTCCGCCGGGCCGCACGCGCAGCTACGGCGACATCGCACGGGAATTGCGCAGCAGCCCCCGCGCCGTCGGCCAGGCGGTGGGCGACAACCCCCTCCCCATGCTCATCCCTTGCCACCGGGTGATCGCCGCCGACGGCGGGCTGGGGGGGTTCAACCACAGCCGCACGGGCTACTCCCTGGACATCAAGCGCTGGCTGCTCGGCCATGAAGGCGTCCTCTGACGCCCACGCCGAACTGGACGGCTTCTGCGACGCCCTGTGGCTGGAGGACGGCCTGTCGCCGCGCACCCTGGAGAGTTACCGGCGCGACCTGGGGCAGTTCAGTCTCTGGCTGGAGCAGCGCGGCGCGCGTCTGCCCGAGGCCCAATCCGCCGACCTGCAGGGATTTCTGGGTGAGCGCGGCCTGAAGCGGGGCATCGCCGCGCGCAGCATCGCCCGCCAACTCTCGGCCCTGAAGCGCTATTACCGCTGGCTCATCCGCCAAGGCCAGCGCGAGGACGACCCCACCCTGGCCATCGAGGCCCCGCGCCTGCCACGCCCCCTGCCGAAAAGCCTGGGCGAAGCGGAGGTGGAGGCGCTGCTGGCCGCCCCGGACACGCAAACCGATCTGGGCCTCAGGGACCGCGCCATGCTGGAGTTGCTCTATGCCTGCGGCCTGCGCGTTTCCGAGCTGGTCGCCCTGCCCCTGTCGGCGGTCAGCCTGGACATGGGCGTAGTCAAGGTCATGGGTAAGGGGGCCAAGGAACGCCTGGTGCCCATGGGCGAAGAGGCGGCCGACTGGCTGACGCTCTATCTGCGGGACGCCCGCCCGTACCTGCTGCGCGGCCGGGCGAGCGACGCCCTGTTCGTGACCCGGCGCGCCGCGGCCATGACCCGGCAGATGTTCTGGCACCTCCTCAAGGGCCACGCCCTGCGTGCGGGCATCGGTGGACAACTCTCGCCCCACACCCTGCGCCACGCCTTCGCCACCCACCTGCTCAACCACGGCGCGGACCTGCGGGTGGTGCAGATGCTGCTGGGCCACGCCGACATCTCCACCACCCAGATCTACACCCATGTGGCACGGGAACGTTTGAAGCAGTTGCACGCCAGGCATCACCCCCGGGGTTAGGGCCGCCCCCACAGCATTTCAGCTCCAGGCCTTGGCCAGCAGCGACAACCCCGCCCCCAGCAGCACCAGACCCACCACCCGCACCATCTGCCCTTGGTCCAGGCGCAGGTGCACGTGGCTGCCCAGCCACAGGCCGGCGAACAGGATCGGCAGGCCGAGGGCAAAGCCCAGCCAAACCTGCCGATCGGCCAGCAACCCGGCCGCCAGGAACACCACGCCCCGGAAGGCCCCCTCCAGCATGAACAGGACGGACAGGGTGGCGCGCAACTGTCCCTTGTCATGCAGCCGGTGCGTCAGATAGATGACGTAGGGCGGGCCGCCCGTACCGAACAGGCCGCTGACCGTCGCCCCCAGCAGGCCCGCGGGGTGCGCCCACCGGCGGGAGACGGGACGATCGCCATGGATGCGCAGGGCGTAGCGGATGCCGAACACCAGCACGAACAGACTCAAGGCCGTCAGCACCGGCCGGGCTGGCAGACCCACCAGCAGGGTGGTGCCCAGGATCACGCCCAGGGTGCTGGCGGGGATGAGGGGGCGGATTTCGTCCCAGCGCACCTCCTGCCGATGTACCCGGCCCAGCCATGTGGAAGCGGCCAGGTCCAGCAGCAGCATGAGCGGGACGACCTGTTGCAGGGGAAAGCGCAGGGCCAGCAGCGGAACGGCCACCAGGCCGGAGCCGAAGCCGGCGATGCCGCGGATGAAGTAGGCGGCCAGCAGAACGGCAGCGGCGTAAAACTCAGACACAAGATTCAAGATTCAAGATTCAAGGCAGGTGGTCACTGTGTTCCTTGCGTCTTGCACCTTGCATCTTGCATCTTGCATCTTGCATCTTCAAAGACGGCTACCCCGCTCGACGATGATGCCCAGCTCTTTCACCCCGCGCAGGATGGCCAGCTTGCGCACCGCGACCCGCACCCAGGGGGCGCCGAACTCGTTGCGCACGATGTCGGCGATGTGCTCGCCCAGGGTCTCCACCAAATGAATCTCGCGTGTGGCCACCGACTCGCGGATACGCTCGGCCACCTTGCCGTAGTCGATGGTGTCGCGCACGTCGTCGGTGTGCCCCGCCTTGTGGTCGTAGAGGCCGATCTCCAGATCGATGAGCACCGGCTGGGGCGCTTTGCGCTCCCATTCGTATAGGCCGATAATCATTTCCAGGCGGAAGTCCCGCAGAAAAAGGATGTCCATACACCGATGCCGATGAAAAAGTTGGCCATTTTCGCATATGACTGAAGCCCTGCTCGTTTTGCTGGCGGCCTATCTGATCGGCTCGCTGTCCTTCGCGGTGATTCTGAGCCGGGCCTTCGATCTACCCGATCCGCGCGGTTACGGCTCGGGCAATCCCGGGGCCACTAACGTCCTGCGCAGCGGCAGGAAGGCCGTGGCGGTCCTGACTCTGCTGGGCGACGCCCTCAAGGGCGTGGTCGCGGTGCTGCTGGCCAGATGGGCCACCCAGCATTACGGCCTGCCTGACTCCCTGCCGGCGATGGCCGGCGTGGCTGCCATCGCGGGGCATCTGTACCCGGTATTCTTCGGCTTCAAGGGCGGCAAAGGGGTGGCCACCGCCCTGGGCATCCTGCTCGGCCTGAACCCCTGGCTGGGCCTGGCCGGCGCCGCCACCTGGCTGGTGATGTTCGCCGTCAGCCGCATCTCCTCCCTGTCCGCCCTGTCCGCCGCCCTGCTCTCGCCCCTCTATGCCTGGCTGCTGGGTGACGACCTGGTGGCCACCGCCGCCATCGCCGGACTGGCGGTGCTCATCTTCTGGCGCCATCGCGCCAACATCGTCCGGTTGCTGAGCGGTGAAGAAGGCGGTTTCAAGAGAAGGACATGACCGTGGCCTGGTTTCAGAAGGAGATGGATTACGCCCGGGACAGCTTGTCCACGATGTCTGAAAAGGCCATCGACCGGGCCGGGGAGCGGCTGTCCGAGGCCATGCGCGAGGGAGTCAAGGCGGCCGGCGCCGAACTGCGGGAGGTGGTGCAGGGCACCAGCACGGAGATAGACGCCAAGCTGGACAAGATATCCCTCGAACTGCACGAGCAGCGCCAGTTCACCAAGGATGACGTGCGCGAGCTGGTGGACTACGCCGCCGAGCGGCTGTCTTCGGTGCTGGACGAGCGCATCGCCGTAATGCGCCGCGAGATCACGGACCTGGTGAAGGAAAAGACCGAGTACTTCAAGGCCGAGATCGACGATTTCTTCATCAAGCGCCAGCAGGACTTGGCCCGGGAACGCCGGCGCATGGTGATCAACATCGCCCTGGCCTTCGCCGCCTCGGTGGCGGTGGGCGTGGTGTCCTTCTTCTACAAGGGCCTGGCCGAGGGCCAGGTGGACATGATGACCGTGTTCCGCATCGTCCTGGCCTCGCTGGGCGGCGGCTACGGCGTCTGGCTGGCGGTCAGCCTGATCCGCCACTGGCTGAAGATGGAGGAACACCGTAAGGACGCCCTGTTCCTGGCCGCGCGATACTGGGGCTGGCTGCGCCCGACGAGCGTGTTTTCCAATCTGGTGTTGTTGCTGCTGGTGCTGGCCCTGTCGCTGGCGCTGATCTTCCCCGCGGAGGCCGTGCGGCTGCTGGGGATGGAGCATCTGGTGGAAGGCATCCGGCGGGGCTGGTGAACGACCTCCGCCCCGTCAACTGACCGGCACCGCCTCCAGCTCCGCCAACTCCCAGCGCGGCCGCACCGAAAAACCTCCGTCGCTGGGCGCGCCGGCCGTCAGCCGCAGTGCCCCGGCATAGGCGATCATGGCGCCGTTGTCGGTACACAGGTCCAGGGGCGGATAGAACACCGTGAAGCCATGCCTGCCGGCCTCCGCGTCCAGACGCGCGCGCAAGGCCCGGTTCGCCCCCACCCCACCCGCCACCACCAGCCGGTCCATGCCCGTGCGCGTCAGGGCCGCCAGACACTTGCCGGCCAGCACATCGACCACCGCCGCCTGGAAGCTGGCGGCGATGTCCGCCGTGGCACCCGGACCCTCCTTTTTCGCCAGGTTGAGCACCGCCGTCTTGAGGCCGGAGAAGCTGAACTCCAGATCGCCGCTGTTGAGCATCGGCCGGGGCAGCTTGTACCGGTAGGCGTCGCCGGTCTCCGCCGCCCGTGCCACCTGGGGGCCACCCGGATACCCCAGGCCGAGCAGTTGGGCGGTCTTGTCGAAGGCCTCGCCGGCCGCGTCGTCCAGGGTCTCGCCCAGCAATTCGTAAAGGCCCACGCCATCGACGCGCATCAATTGGGTATGGCCGCCGGAGACCAGCAGGGCAACGAAGGGGAACTCCGGGCGCGGCGCGGCCAGCAGGGGCGAGAGCAGATGTCCTTCCAAATGGTGCACGCCCAGCACCGGCACCTTCAAGGCCACGCCCAGCCCGGCGGCCAGACTGGCCCCGGCAAGAAGGGCGCCGGCCAGACCGGGTCCCTGGGTGTAGGCGATCGCCCCGACGGCCCCGATCTCCAGGCCAGCGTCGGCCAAGGCCTTCCCGATCAGACGCGGCGCGCGGCGGATGTGGTCGCGCGAGGCCAGCTCCGGCACCACGCCGCCGTATTCCGCGTGCATCGCCACCTGGGAATGCAAGGCGTGCGCCAACAGGCCGCGCTCAGTGTCGTAGAGGGCGATGCCGGTTTCGTCGCAGGAGGTTTCGATGCCCAGGACAAGCATTGGGATGGGGAACGTCGGATGCTCTTGCCAAGCTTACCTTGAAATCATCGCGCGCATGGATATAATCCTGTCTTTCACTTTTCTGGCCAGGATTGTCCATGCCCAGCGTACGAGTCAAAGAGAACGAGCCCTTCGAGGTGGCCATGCGCCGCTTCAAGCGCACCATCGAGAAAACCGGTCTGCTGACCGAACTGCGCGCCCGCGAGTTCTACGAGAAACCCACCCAGGAACGCAAGCGCAAGCTCGCCGCCGCCGTGAAGCGCCAGCACAAGCGCCTGCGCAGCCAGAAGCTGCCCCCCAAGCTGTACTGATCCCCCGGTCTTCAGTTCCCATGCCCCTCAAGGAACGCATCAACGAGGACATGAAGGCGGCCCTGCGCGCGCGGGAAACCGCCCGTCTGTCCGCCGTGCGCCTGCTGCTGGCCGCCGTCAAGCAGCGGGAAGTCGATGAGCGTATCCAGCTGGACGACGCCGCGGTCACCGCCGTGGTGGAAAAGCTCATCAAACAGCGCAAGGACTCGGTGGCCCAATACCAGGCCGCCGGCCGCCAGGACCTGGCGGATGCCGAGCAATTCGAGATCCAGGTCCTGTCCGCCTACATGCCGGAACAGATGAGCGAGGCCGAGGTGGCCGATCTGATCCGCCAGGCCGCAGCGGAAACCGGCGCCAACGGCGCAAAGGACATGGGCAAGATGATGGCCTGGCTCAAGCCCAGGCTGGCCGGCAAGGCCGACATGAGCGCCGTCTCCGGGCTGGTCAAGGCCGCCCTGGGCTGATCGGCCGGCACCCGCCGCCCGGCACCGGATCCCCCTACAATCCTGGTATGGCCAGGATTCCCGAAGACTTCATCCAAACCCTGCTCGACCGCACCGACATCGTCGATGTGATCGAACGCTACGTGCCTCTGAAGAAGGCCGGAGCCAACAACTACCAGGCCCGCTGCCCGTTCCACAGCGAAAAATCTCCCTCCTTCACCGTCAGCCCGCTCAAGCAGTTCTACCATTGCTTCGGCTGCGGCGCACACGGTACGGCCATCACCTTCCTGATGGAGCATACGGGAATGAGTTTCCCGGATGCCGTGCGCGAACTGGCCCAGCGCATAGGCATGCAGGTGCCGGAAAGCCAGGACGAGGAGCGGGACGGCGCCGAGCGCCAGGCACGCAACCGCACGCTGGAGACCTTGGAGAAAGCGGCGCTGTTCTATCGCGATCAACTGAAGGCCAGCGGCCACGCCGTCGAGTACCTGAAACAGCGCGGCCTGACCGGCGAAACCGCCGCCCGCTTCCTGCTGGGTTACGCACCGGACGACTGGCACGGCCTGCGGCGGGTCTGGGCGGATTACCAGGACATCGCCCTGGACCAGACCGGCCTGGTGATCAGCGGAGACGGAAAGCGCTACGACCGATTCCGCGACCGCATCATGTTTCCCATCCGCAACGAACAGGGGCGGGTAATCGCCTTCGGTGGCCGGATCATCGACGCCGGTGAACCGAAATACCTGAACTCCCCGGAAACCGAGCTGTTCCACAAGGGCCGCGAGCTATACGGACTGTCCGAGAACCGGCGCGGCATCCAGAAGGCCGACCAGGTGCTGGTGGTGGAGGGCTACATGGACGTGGTGATGCTCGCCCAGCACGGTGTCGATAACGCCGTGGCGTCCCTGGGTACCGCGATCACCGCTGACCAGGTGCGGCGGCTGTTCCGATTGACCGACAACATCATCTTCGCCTTCGACGGCGACGCCGCCGGCCGCCGCGCAGCCTGGCGCGCCCTGGAAAACGCCCTGCCGCAGTTGCCCGATGGCAAGCGCGCCGGTTTCCTGTTCCTGCCGGAGAGCGAGGACCCGGACAGCTTCGTGCGCCAGCAGGGTGCCGATGCCTTTCGCAAGCTGTGCGGCCAGACGATGCCCCTGTCCGAATTCCTGCTCGCCGAACTAAAGACTAAAACCGATCTCGGCTCCCAGGAAGGCAAGGTCAGGCTGGCCAAGCTGGCTGAACCCTACATCGGCAAACTCGGCCAGGCCCCTTTGCTTGCAGCCGCCCTGCGCCGGAGCCTCGCCGAGTTGAGCGGACTGTCCACCGGCCGCCGCTATCCGGTGGTGCGCACCGGCGACCGGGCGCCCGGCCGTCCGCCGCGCACCTCCCGGCTATCGCCCTGGCACACCCTGCTATGCGCAGTCCTGCACGAACCGGGCCGGGCGCGGGAGTTGGCCGACCTGCCCCGGACGACCGATCCGGAAGGCGCCATCCTGCACACCCTCATGGAACACCTGCGCGGACTTTCCGATGGCCTGTCCACCCGCGACCTGGTCGAGATGTTCCGGGGCAGCGAACAGCAGCCCATCCTGGAGCGGGCCGCCTCGGAGATCATGCGCTGGGACCAGGACCACGACGCCCTAGCCGATATGCGCGGCGCCCTGCTCACCGTGCGGGAGCAGGCGGGACGTGCCACCGCCGCCGGCCTGAGCGGCAAGAAGCCCAGCGAGCTGAGCCAGGAAGAACGCGACGCCCTGTTGGCGTCCTTGCGCATCAAGAAACCTCTGAGTTAGGCGGCGGTCATACGGATCGAGTCGAGCGCGTGAAACGATCGCGCTCATTGTGTATAATTTGCGACTTTTTTCAGATCACTCTGGAAGCGACCCAAGCATGGCGACCGAGAAAAAGGCGACGGCCAAATCCCCCAGCAAACCCCAAGGCAAGGCAGCGAAACCCGCGCCCGCTGCGGCACCGGCCAAAAAGATCGGCGCGGCCGCCGAGAAAGCCTTGAAGAACGTCAAGGCCGTTGTCGCGCCGGCCCCCGCAACCCCTGCCGCGCCCGCGACCCGCGCCAAACGGGGTCCGGGCAAACGTGGCCCCGGCCGTCCCACCTCCGCCAAACAGGCGGCGCAATTGGCCATCGCCAACCAACTGCTGGGCAAGGATGATGGCAAGAGCGACCCCGAGGCGCGCCGCACCCGGCTGAAGAACCTCATCGTCCTGGGCAAGGAAAGGGGCTACCTGACCTACGCCGAGATCAACGACCACCTGCCGGACGACATGCTGGACGCAGACCAGATCGAGGGCGTGGTGGCCATGATCAACGACATGGGCATCCAGGTCTGCGACGAGGCGCCGGACAGCGAATCGCTGCTCATGTCCGAGTCCCCCGCCCCAGTGGCCGACGAAGACGCGGTCGAGGAGGCCGAGGCGGCCCTGTCCTCTGCGGACGCCGAATTCGGCCGTACCACCGACCCGGTGCGCATGTACATGCGCGAGATGGGGTCCGTGGAACTGCTCACCCGCGAGGGCGAAATCGAGATCGCCAAGCGCATCGAAGAAGGCCTCAAGCACATGGTGCAGGCCATCTCCGCCTGCCCCCTGACCATCGCCCAGATCCTGGTGCTGGCGGAAAAGGTCGAAAAAGAGGAGATGCGCATCGACGAGCTGGTCGATGGCTTCGTTGACAGCGCGGGCGAGGACATCGCCCTGGAAATGGCCGACACCTCCGCCGAGGAAAGCGAATCGGAAGACGACGAGGACGACAGCGACGAGGGCGGCGGCGGCATGACCGCGGCCAACCTGGCCCAGCTCAAGGCAGACGGCCTGGAGCGCTTCGCCGCCATCAGCAAGTGCCACACCAAAATGCAATCGGCCCTCGGCAAGTACGGCCATGACAGCAAGCAATACCAGAAGCTCCAGGAAGAGCTTTCCGGCCACATCATGGGCATCCGCTTCACCGCCCGCCAGGTGGAGAACCTGTGCGACGGTGTGCGCGCCTTGGTGGAGGAGATCCGTTCACACGAACGCGCCATCATGGACCTGGCCGTGAACAAATGCGGCATGCCGCGGGCCCACTTCATCAAGACCTTCCCCGGCAAGGAAGGAAACCTGGAATGGGTGACCGGCGAGATTGAAGCCGGCAAGGCCTACAGCGAGGCCCTGGTGCGTGTGCAGTACGACATCAACGAACACCAGAACAAGCTGCGCGAGACCCAGGACCGCGCCGGCCTGCCGGTCAAGGAGTTGAAGGACATCAACAAGCGCATGTCCACCGGCGAGGCCAAGGCACGCCGCGCCAAGCGCGAGATGATCGAGGCCAACCTGCGCCTGGTGATCTCGAACGCCAAGAAGTACACCAACCGCGGTATGCAGTTCCTCGACCTGATCCAGGAAGGCAACATCGGCCTGATGAAGGCGGTGGACAAGTTCGAATAACGTCGCGGCTACACGATCTGGACGTAGGCCACGTGGTGGA
>DEQR01000040.1 GCA_002360535.1 Thiobacillus sp. UBA3361 | reverse complement strand
GTTATCGCCGCCGCTGGGGGCGGCCAGGCAGTCCGCCTGGGCGGTGGTGCAGGCCTCGTCGGGGAAGATGCCGGAGGTGATACCGATGTCGCCGTTGAAGGCGCCCGCGGTCTGATGGGCAATGCTGGCGACGTTGGCCTTCCAGCCGAAGCGGCCCAGCATCATCCGTCCCGACGGGGCGTCCCAGACCCGGTTGGGCTGGCCCCTGATGGGTCCGCCCGCCGCCCCCTGCTCGCGGGCATTGGCCATAATGTCGGCCTCGGCGATGGCCTCCAGCAGGCCCACGCCGATAATCTGGGGCGCCACACGGGGGCTCACCAGCACATCCTTCGCCATGGCGCCGTAGCCCAGGTCGGCGAAGGCGTAGGAGGGTTTCTTCAGGGTGTAAGTCGTGCCGTCGGCGAAGCGTCCGCGTACCGCCTCGTGGGTGATCACCACCTTGCCTTCCGACTTCACCCGCTGCACGGCGTCATTGTTGAACTGGTCCCCATAGGTGGGCTCGGGCACCACGCCGCCGTGGGCGCCGACACCCGACACCGACAGGCGCAGCAGCAGGCCCACCGGCTGCTCGCCCGGTTTGGGCGGCTCGCCGCGGCCGTCCTGACTATGGCAGCCGCCACAGGAGCGGGCGATGAAATGCGGCCCGAGCCCGTCGCGCGCCTGGGTGGAGGCCGGCGCCTGCACCCAGTTGCGCTTGAAGAAGGAGTTGCCGATGACGAAACGGGTGCGTTCGGCATCGCTCAGATTGGCGGCGGGGAAGGAAAAGGCGTTGCGGCCGGTTGCGAACACGGTGGTGTCGCCGCCCGTCCTTTCGCCGAGGGGATCGTCGGGAGTGGCAGCGGTCTGGCCCGCGGCGGCAAACAGGAGCAAGAGGGCTAGTGGGGTGCTTGGCTTCATGATGATAGATTCCGGATGGCTGGCTTGCGTGTTCACCATGCGGGCCGGGCGGGATACGCATCGCCCGACCCGCATGCCCCATCGTCAGGGCTGGACCAGGGTCAGGCGGGTGATGCCCACGACGTTGGCCGCGGCCACCAGGTCCTTGCTCTGCTGTACCAGGCTGTCGATGGTGGCCTGGATGCGCTGCCGTCCGGGAGTGTCCCGGCCACCGATGATCTCGCGGTCGAAGGGGGAGCGGATGGCCTGGGCTGCGGCCACCGAGGCGGCGATCTGCCGGGTGGCGCGCTCGGCTGCGGCCGGGTCCCGCGCGGCCACCAGGTCGCGCAGCGCGGGGCCTTGCAGCAGGCTGCCGTCCAGGCGCCGGTAGCGGCCCAGCCAGACGTTTTCGATACCGGTGGCGTTGAGCACGGCGTCCCGGTGCGTGTTATCGGAGAAGCAGGAATGCTCGTCCTCCTGGTCCTGGCTGTTCAGCGCCACCTCAAGGCGTTCGCCGGCCAGCTCGCCACGCGACAGGGAGCCCAGCGCGACGAACATCTTGCGCAGGGATTCCCGCCCGCCCTCCACGAAACCGGCGCGGTAGTTGAGCCGGCTGCCGGGCCGCCAGGCCTTGGCCAGGTAGGCAAGGTCGTCGATGAGTAGATCGGTGACCACGTCCAGGTACTGGCGGCGGCGGTCGGCGTTGGCGGCCCGGCCGTCCACGTAGTCGGTCCAGCCGCGCTCGCCCGGGCCGGTCTCCGAGCGGTCCTGGCCCCACAGCAGGAACTCGATGGCGTGGTAGCCGGTGGCGATGTTCTCCTCGCCGCCCCGCTCGTTCTGCCCGGCGATGGACGCCTTGGTGATGGCAAAGCCGCGGTCGTTGATGAGGCCCGCATTGGGATTGCCTTCCACGCCGTCCACATAGGACTCGTCCATGGGCCAGGCGTTGATGCGGCCCTCGGGACCGTTGTCATCGTCGATGGGGCCGCCGTAGAAGCGGAAGGCCTCGGTGGTGCCGTAGTACTCGCGGGCCTTGCGCCAGGCCTCTTGGGCCGCCTGCTGCGTCTCGGCGGAGGGGCGGGCGAGGAATTCGCGGATGGCGCGCTGCATGGCCTGGGCACTGGCGAGGGCATCCTCGTAATTGGCCTGCACGAGGGCCGCGTAGTGAACGAGGACCGGCATGGAATCGGGTTCGGAAGCCTGGACGGACGGTATGGCCAGGACACTGGCCAGGGCGAGGGCGGACAGGAAACGCTTCATGGTTATACCTCGATTGGACGAATGTATAGACGAAAGGCGGCCGCCGGCCCGCGCGCGGGCCGATCGGTCACGGGTGGATCAGTAGGACAGCTTGGCGCGCAGCCCCATGACGGTGACGTCCTTCGCCGCCGGGTCGGCGCCGGGGCAGCCGATCCATTGCAGGCTGGGAGCCAGGTGGAAATGCTCGTTGGCCTGCCAGACATAGAACAGCTCGGCGGTCTTCTCGGTGCCGGAGAAGGTGGGGTTGGCCAGCCGGTATTCGTTGCTGGATTTCAGCAAACCCAGCGCCAGGCCGAGGCGGTCGTTCTCCCGGCCCCAACCGCTGCCGCCGAGCTGTCCGCCCAGGGTGAAGGCACGGTCGAAGGCCAGGCTGCCGCGCGTGGAATGGCCGTAGCGGGCAAACAGGGTGGCGTTCTCGGTGACCTGCTGGTCAATGGACAAACCCCAGCCGCGATGGGATTCCTCTATCCCGGGTACGCATTCTTCGTTTGCATCACAGGTGCCGTCGTCATTACCGCCCGCTGCATCGTTATCCTCAACCAGAGTGACCTGATCCAGTGCCCTGGCGTTGTTCCAGGCATACAACCGATAGGTGCCCTCCAGCCCACCCCAGGTCTTGCCGGCGTATTCCAGCTGCGCGATGGTGAAGGGGTTGCCGAAGGTGTCGGTGTAGTCGCCGCCACGTCCCGCACCGTAGATGCCCAGGGAGGCGGTGATATGGTTGCCGCCGTTGATGTCACTCACATAGGCCAGGCGCAGGCCGGGGCTGGCGCCGTCGCTGCCCACGCCGATGTCGCCGCCGGCATCCAGCAGCGGGTTGTGCACGAAGGCCAGGTTGAGGAAGCCCTCCGACTCGTCATCGGCCACGTTGTTGGCGTCGAAGAAGACGAACGGGTCCATCTTGCCCACCGTCACCTCCATCCGGCCCAGCTCGCCGCTCTTGCCACCCACCGGGATGTCCAACTGATACCGGGCCTGCATCAGTGTCGGCCGGGAGGTGCCGAAACCGCCGGTGGCGTTGGGCGTGGCAAAACTGGCGGGGGCGACGCCGTCGCCTTCGCCGGCGCGGAAGTGGGCGAACAGCTTGCCCTCGGCATCGCCGATGGAGCCGGCGGCCAACTCCACCTCGACGTCGGCGCGCGCGGTCAGCTGGCTGTCACGGGCGGCGCCGCCGTCGGCCCGCTGGGCGACCAGGGTCAGGCTGGCACCGGCACTGATACCCTCCAGACGCTCCAGGCCGCTGGGCTTGTCGCGCAGGGCCAGGACCGCGTTTTCCACGTCCTCGACGCGGGCGGCCAGGGCCTCGTTCTTGGCCGCCGGCCGGGCGCTTTCGGCCAAGTGCCGTTCCAACTCGGCATTGCGGGCCTCCAGACGGGTGACACGCTCCTGCAGCGTTTGCAGCATCTGGGCCACGTCGGCCGGCAGGGAATCGGCCGAAGCCGGCAGGCCAACCATCATGGCCCAGGCGGTCCACGTCAGGGGAATGCGGGGGAAATTTCGCAAGTCGCTTCTCCTAATTATTGGCCGGTAGCACACCCCGTGCTCGCCGATACTTCACCCCGCAATCGGGAAGAAGACCCGCGCACAGCCTACATACAGGCATGAATGCGGCTTCCGGACCTGATCGATCATTCGACAAATTCGGGCTGGCTTGAGACGCGACGCCGTCGTTCCCTGGCTGGCTTCAACAACAACTCATTTTCTGGACCGGCTTGCCGTCCCCGGCGAGGCGTGGCGAACGCAACCGCCGAATCGGCCGGCTCGGAGAGTGGGGCAGCCGTCCCGCTGGCCGACTCCGTGCGAGTGCACGGCGGATCCGGCGGACATGCCCTTGGACACCCAAGGCCCCGATCCATGTTCCATATCATAACGATAATAATTCTCATTAGCTAGCGTATTGATAATAATTCTCAGCGGTGTTTAAATCTCCCGACCGAACTATTCAGATCGAGGTGAACCGCATGAAGATGTTGTCCAAACTGCTGGCCGTGCTGGCCGTCCCCACCCTGCTGGCCATGCCGCCGACCGCCTCCGCCGCCGAGGTGGTGGTTTACTCCGCACGCAACGAGCAGCTCATCAAGCCGTTGTTCGACGCCTACACGCGCGAGACCGGCGTGGAGGTGAAGTTCGTCACCGACAAGGAAGGCCCGCTGATGGCGCGACTGAAGGCCGAGGGCAAGAACACCCCGGCCGACCTGTTCCTGACCGTCGATGCCGGCAACCTGTGGCAGGCTGCCCAGGAAGGCCTGCTCAGGCCGGTGAACTCCACGGCGCTGAAGGCCAACATCCCCGCCCATCTGCGCGATCCGGACAACGAATGGTTCGGCCTGTCGGTGCGCGCGCGAACCGTGGTGTTCAACCGGAACCGGGTGAAGCCCGGCGAACTGAGCACCTACGAGGACCTGGCGGACCCGAAATGGAAAGGTCGCCTATGCCTGCGCACCTCCAAGAAGGTCTATAACCAGTCCCTGGTGGCGATGATGATCTGGGAGCACGGCGAGGATCAGACCGAGCAGATCGTGCGCGGCTGGGTCAGAAACCTGGCCACCGATCCCTTCCCGGACGACACCAAGGCCCTGGAGGCGGTGGCCGCCGGCCTGTGCGACGCGACCCTGGTGAACACCTATTACTTCGGCCGGCTGATGGAGAAGAAGCCCAACCTGCCGCTGGCGGTGTTCTGGCCGAACCAGAGCCTGAAGAGCCGCGACGCCGGCGTGCACGTGAACGTCTCCGGTGCCGGCGTGACCCGCCACGCCAAGCACGAGAAGGAGGCGGTCCGGCTGCTGGAATGGCTGTCCTCGGACAAGGCCCAGAACCTGTATGCCGACGAGAACATGGAATACCCGGCCAATCCGCGTGTGAAATGGGATGCCCGCGTGACCTCCTGGGGCAGCTTCAAGCAGAACCTGATCAACGTCGCCGAGGCAGGCAAGCTGCAGGCCAAGGCAGTGATGCTCATGGACCGGGCAGGCTACAGGTGACCCCCCGCGGGTCGGGATAGAATCTCCCCATGCCCGAGCCCGAGAGCCTTTCCATCCCCTCCGTCGCGGCGCCCCCTGTGGGCGCCTCGTCATTCACAGGCCGACTCGGTCCCTGGCTGGCGGTGCTGCCCATCGCCCTGATCACCGCCGTTCCGGTGCTGGTGGTCCTGTCCGCGCTCGCCCACCCTGACCAGACCATCTGGGAACACCTGTGGAAGCATGTCCTGCCGGAGTTGCTGGTCAACACCGCCTGGCTGGTGCTGGGCGTCGGCCTCGGCGTCACCCTGCTGGGCGTCTCCCTGGCGTGGCTGACCGCCGTCTGCGATTACCCCGGCCGGCGCTTCTTCGCCTGGGCGCTGCTGCTGCCCCTGGCCCTGCCGGCCTACGTGACCGCCTTCGTCTGGCTGGGCCTGTTCGATTTCACCGGCCCGGTGGCCACCTGGCTGCGCGAATCCTTCGGCATCCTCAAGCCGCCGCCCGTCCGCTCGCGGAGCGGCGTCATCCTGGTGATGACCCTGGCCCTCTATCCCTACGTCTATCTCACCAGCCGCGCCGCCTTCCTGGGCCAGGGCCGGCGCCTCATGGAAGCCGCGCAATCCCTGGGGCAAAGCCGCTGGCACGCGTTCCTGAAGGTCGCCCTGCCGATGGCGCGGCCGGGCATCGTCGCCGGCCTGTTGCTGGCGGTGATGGAAACCCTGGCCGACTTCGGCACCGTCTCGGTGTTCAACTACAACACCTTCACCACCGCCATCTACAAGGCCTGGTTCTCGCTGTTCTCGCTGCCCGCCGCTTCGCAACTGGCTTCGATGCTGATCTTTTTCGTCTTCGTCGTCGCCCTGCTCGAGTACCAGACGCGCGCCAGCGCCAGCTATGCTGCCTCCAGCCGCGCCGCCGCCGCGCCCAGCCGCATCGCCCTGAAGGGCTGGCAGGCCGGCCTGGCGCTCGCCTGGTCGGCCCTGGTGTTCGGCCTCGCCTTCGTCATGCCCGTCTGGCAGATCCTGGATTGGGCACTGAACGTCTTCGAACAGGACTTCGACGCGCGCTACCTGGACTTCGCCTGGCACTCCCTGCTGCTGGCCGGCCTGGGTGCGCTGTTGGTCGGCACCCTGGCGCTCGTCCTCGGCTACGCGCAGCGCCTGCATCCGACCAGCGCCATGCGCGTCGCCGCGCGTCTCTCCACCCTGGGCTACGCCCTGCCCGGCGCGGTGCTGGCGGTGGGCATCTTCATCCCCGTCGCCTGGCTGGACAACCAGCTCATCGAGCGCCTGGGGCTGGAGGGCCAGGTCCTGGGCGGCACCCTGGCGGTGATGCTGCTGGCCTATTGCGCGCGCTTCCTGGCCGTGAGTTTCGGGCCGGTGGATGCCGGCCTGGGGCGCATCTCGAAGTCCATCGACGAGGCCGCCCAGAGCCTGGGCGTGGTGGGAGCGCGGCGACTGTGGCGAGTGCACCTGCCCATGCTGCGCGTCCCCCTGCTCACCGCCGCCGCCCTGACCTTCGTGGACGTCATGAAGGAGTTGCCCATCACCCTGATGACCCGCCCCTTCGGCTGGGACACCCTGGCGGTGCGGGTGTTCGAGATGACCTCCGAGGGGGAATGGGAGCGCGCCGCCCTGCCCGCCGCCGCCATCGCCATTGTCGGGCTGTTGCCCGTGTTCATGCTCATCCGCCACGCCGACCATGCTCATACTTGAAAACGTCGCCCAGTCCTACGGTGCCAAGCCGGTGCTCAAGGACATCAACTTCAGCCTCAAGGCCGGCCAGATCGGCTGCCTGCTGGGACCGTCCGGCTGCGGCAAGACCACCGCGCTCAGACTGATCGCCGGTTTCGAGCAATTGAACAGCGGCGCCATCTACCTGGACGGCGAGGCGGTGGCCCGGCCCGGCGCCTGCGTGCCCGCCGAGAAACGCAAGGTGGGCCTGGTGTTCCAGGACTTCGCCCTGTTCCCGCACCTCCACGTCGCCGCCAACATCGGTTTCGGACTCAGCCACCTGAGCGGCGCCGACCGGGACAACCGCGTCGCCGAGATGCTCGACCTGGTGGGTCTGACGCAGGAAGCGAGCGCCTTTCCGCACCAGCTCTCCGGCGGCCAGCAGCAGCGTGTCGCCCTGGCCCGCGCCCTGGCACCCCGCCCGCGCCTGCTGTTGCTGGACGAACCCTTCTCCAGCCTGGATGTGGAGTTGCGGGAAAAGCTGGCCCTGGAGGTGCGCGACATCCTCAACCAGGAAGGCATCACCGCCCTGCTGGTCACCCACGACCAGCACGAGGCCTTCGCTATGGCCGACCGGATCGGCGTCATGCACCACGGCGTCATCCAGCAGTGGGACACGCCCTACAACCTCTACCATCAGCCCAACAGCCGTTTCGTCGCCGACTTCATCGGCCAGGGCGTCCTGATGCCGGCGCGGGTACTGAACAGCCGCCAGGTGGAAATCGAATTGGGTGTGCTGGAAGGCCGCATCCCCGGCGAGTGCAGCCAGGAAGGCGGCTGCTCCAGGTGCGACAAGGGCTGCATGGTCGATGTGCTGATCCGCCCGGACGACATCCTGCACGACGACACCAGCCCGGTGCTGGCGACGGTGGAGCGCAAGGCCTTCCGGGGCGCGGAGTTCCTCTACACCCTGCGTCTGGCGCAAGGTGGGCGGGTGCAGGTGCTGGTGCCCTCGCACCACAACCACGCCATCGGCGAGGCCATCGGCATCCGCCTGGACGTGGATCACGTGGTGGCGTTCCGGCAGTAGATTCGACCGTCGCCGGGCCGAACAACCGATTACCTGAAGATCCCCACTCCTACAAAGTGGGGTGATTCGATGGGCGGCGGGCTCAGTCCTTCGCCGGCAGAGTCACCGCGAAATCCCGGCCCATTTCCAGCCATGCCGTCAGCCCGGCGTCGTCCCGCCAGGCGTCCGGCGATACCATCACCCAGCCGGCCATGGCCTTGCCGGTGAGGTCGAACTCGGATACACCCGGCCGCGCCAGATTGGCTGCGTAGCGCTCGGGGCCGCAGCGCACCACCACCGAGTCCCTGACGATGCCGAAGGCCATGTTGCCCTGCACCAGATAGCCGACGCCGCCGAACATCTTCTTCTTGGCGATGCCCGGCCAGTTCAGCGACAGCAGATCGACACGCGCCTCCAGGTCCTTGTCGTAGGCCATCTCAGTCGAACACCACCGTCTTGTTGCCGTACACCAGGATGCGGTTGTCGATGTGCCACTTCACGGCGCGGGAGAGCACCACCTTTTCCAGGTCGGCGCCCTTCTGCACCAGATCCTCCAGGTCGTCCCGGTGGGTGATGCGGGTGACGTCCTGCTCGATGATGGGGCCGTCGTCCAGCACCTCGGTGACGTAGTGGCTGGTGGCGCCGATCAGCTTCACGCCGCGCTCGAAGGCGCGCTGATAGGGCTTGGCGCCGTGGAAGGCGGGCAGGAAGGAGTGGTGGATGTTGATGATCCGGTTCGGGTAGTGGCCGATGAAGTCCGGGCTCAACACCTGCATGTAGCGCGCCAGGACGATGAAATCCACGTGATGCGCGTCGAGCATGGCCAGCTGCCGGGCCTCGGCGTCGGGCTTGTTGTCCTTGCTCACCTGGATGTGCTGGAACGGGACCTTGTAGGCCTCGGCCAGCCAGTGGGTGTCCGGGTGGTTGCTGACGATCAGCGGAATCTCGCAATACAGCTCGCCGGCATGGTGGCGGTAGAGCAGGTCGGCCAGGCAGTGGTCGTATTTGGAGACGAAGATGGCCAGTCGCGGCCTGACGCTGGACAGCGACAGGTTCCAGCGCATGCCGTACTCGGCGGCCACCGGGCCGAAGGCCTCGTCGAAACGGTGCAGGCCCAGCTCGAAGCCGTCCAGGTCCCATTCCACGCGCATCAGGAACAGGCCGGCGGCGCTGTCCTGGTGCTGGTCGGCGTGCAGGATGTTGGCGTTGTGCCGGAGCAGGAAGTTGGCGATGGCCGCCACCAGACCCTTGCGGTCCGGGCAGACAACCAGGAGTACGGCGGTATTGCGCATGGGAAACCTTGAATAGTGGGAGGGCATGCGGGGTTTATCGACAGGTCGAGATGATACCTGTAGCCCTTTGTGGATACTGTGGATAAGTCCTTCCGTTACGCTCTGCGCCGCTCCGTTATGCGTCTCTTGAAGACCGCCTACTGTTGATAAATCTGTGCATGAAATGTGCATAAAAAAACGGTTGACGACCCAAATTCGAACACTAGAATTAGCGCCTACATCGAAACGAAGACACTATATTTAGTGTTTTCTAATAAACGAGCCCAGACCCGGTCCAGGTGGGTCGCATAACCGAAGGAGACGCGTCCATGCAGTATTCCAGCGAGTATCAATCCCCCTCCACCCCCCTGCCCGGCTTCATCGCCCCCACCCAGAACGACACCTTCGCCGCCGACACCCCGGCCACCGGCTGCCCCAGTTGCAAACTCATCCGCCGCAACGGCGCGGTGGTCAATTTCGAGCCCAACAAGATCGCCATCGCCCTGTCCAAGGCCTTCATCGCCGTCAACGGCAGCCAGGCCGCCGCCTCCGCGCGCATCCGCGAGACGGTCGAGCAACTGACTGAGAACGTAGTCAACGCCCTGATGCGCCGCCAGCCCGAGGGGGGTACCTTCCACATCGAGGACGTGCAGGACCAGGTGGAACTGGCCCTGATGCGCTCTGGCGAGCACGAAGTGGCCCGCGCCTACGTGCTCTATCGGGAGAAGCGCGCCGAGGAACGCGCCAAACAGAAGCAGCAGCAGGTGCAGGAAAACGCCCTCTTCTGCCTGGAAGACGGCGTCCGCAAGCCGCTCAATCTGACCGCCCTGGCCGCCCTGGTCGCAGCCGCCTGCGAGGGCCTGGCGGAGACCAGCCCGCAGGCCATCCTGCAGGCCACGGTGCGCGACATCTATGACGGCGTGCCCATGGACGAGGTGCGCAAGTCGCTGATCCTGTCGGCCCGCTCGCTGATCGAGAAGGACCCGGACTACTCCCTGGTCACCGCCCGCCTGCTGCTCAACAGCATCCGCCGCGAGGTGCTGGGCGAGGAAGTGGCCCAGGCGGACATGGCCCGCCGCTATGCCGAATATTTCCCGGCCTATATCAAGCAGGGCATCGAGGCCGAGCTGCTGGACGAGCGCCTCGGCCAGTTCGACCTGGAGCGCCTGGCCGCCGTGCTCGACGCCGGCCGCGACAACCAGTTCCAGTACCTGGGCCTGCAGACCTTGTACGACCGCTACTTCCTGCACATCTCCGAGCGCCGCATCGAACTGCCGCAGGCCTTCTTCATGCGCGTGGCCATGGGCTTGAGCCTCAACGAGATCGACCGCGAGGAGCGGGCCATCGAGTTCTACAACGTGCTGTCCAGCTTCGACTACATGGCCAGCACCCCCACCCTGTTCAACTCCGGCACCCGCCACAGCCAGCTGTCCTCCTGCTACCTGACCACCATCCCCGACGACCTGGACGGCATCTACCAGGGCATCAAGGAAAACGCCCTGCTGCAGAAGTTCGCCGGCGGCATCGGCAACGACTGGACCCGGGTGCGCAGCCTGGGGGCCTACATAAAGGGCACCAACGGCAAGAGCCAGGGCGTGGTCCCCTTCCTGAAAGTGGCCAACGACACCGCCGTGGCCGTGAACCAGGGCGGCAAGCGCAAGGGCGC
>DEQR01000032.1 GCA_002360535.1 Thiobacillus sp. UBA3361 | reverse complement strand
CCGGCAGCGGCAAGACCGAGGTCTATCTGCGCCTGATCGAAGCGGCCCTGGCCGAAGGCCGCCAGACCCTGGTGCTGATCCCTGAGATCCACCTCACCCCGCAGATGGAGGAGCGCTTCCGGCAGCGCTTTCCGGGCGCCTGGCTGGTCAACCTGCACAGCGGCCTGGCGGAAGGGCAGCGCCTGGGCAACTGGTGCGACTGCCTGGAAGGCCGCGCCGACCTCGTCCTGGGCACCCGCCTGTCAGTGTTCACGCCCCTGGAGCGCCTGGGCCTGGTGATCGTGGACGAGGAGCACGACGCCTCCTACAAGCAGATGGAAGGCCTGCGCTATTCGGCCCGCGACGTGGCCGTGTGGCGTGCCCGCCAACGGGGTATCCCCATCGTCCTGGGTTCGGCCACGCCGTCTCTGGAGACCTGGCGCAACGCCGAGCAGGGCCGCTACCGCCGCCTGGACCTGCCGACGCGCGCCACCGGCGCCGAATTGCCCCGCCTGCGGCTGGTGGACACGCGCACCGACCGGCCGCGCCAGGGCCTCACCAAGACCCTGCTGGAGGCCCTGGCCGCGAACCTGGAGCGGGGCGAGCAGAGCCTGGTGTTCATTAATCGGCGCGGCTACGCCCCCACCCTGCTGTGCAACGCCTGCGGCTGGGTCGCCCCCTGCCCGCGCTGCTCGGCCCATCTGGTGCTGCACCGGGAGCACGCCGCCTACCGCCTGCACTGCCACCACTGCGGCCTCACCGCCCGGCCGGTGGAGGCCTGCCCCGACTGCGGCGCCCTGGATCTGCGTCCGGCCGGGCAGGGCACCCAGAAGGTGGAGGAAACCCTGGCTGAGCTCTTCCCGCAGGCCAGGCTGCTGCGGGTCGATCGTGACACCACCGCTCGCAAGGGGAGCTTCTCCGCCATCCGCGATGCCATCGCCGAGGGCGCGGTGGACATCCTGGTGGGTACCCAGATCCTGGCCAAGGGACACGATTTCCCGCGCCTCACCCTGGTGGGCGTGGCCGGCGCCGACCAGGCCCTGCATTCCCCCGACTTCCGCGCCACCGAGAGGCTGTTCGCCCAACTCATGCAGGTGGCCGGCCGCGCCGGCCGCGCGCGGCATCCTGGACAGGTGCTGGTGCAGACCGCCTTCCCGGCCCATCCCCTGTACCAGGCCCTGGTGCGCCACGACTATGCCGCCTTCGCCGCCCAGACCCTGCGCGAACGGCGCGAGGCGGATTTCCCGCCCTTCGCCCATCAGGCCCTGCTGCGCGCCGACGGCCGCGACGCCCTGGCGGTGCAGGCCTTCCTGCTGGACGCCCGTGCGGCCGGCCTGGCCATGGCGGAGGGGGTGCGGCTTTACGACCCGGCGCCGGCCCTAATGCAGCGGGTGGCCCACCGGGAACGCATGCAGCTGCTGGCCCAATCCCGTTCCCGCGCGAGCCTGCAGCGCTTCCTGGACGGGTGGCTGGAGCGGTTGCGCGCCCTGCCGGTGCGGGGCGTGAGCTGGAGCCTGGATATCGATCCCTTGGATTTCTGAGCGGGGCGGCTGTGACCGCCTTCAACTGCCAGCCTGGCGGCCAAGCCTTATAATCGCGCCTTCGCCGTGGATTCGTTGTCATGACCCGCCCCTATCTCGACCCCAAGACCCACCTCACCGAACTGTTCACCCTGGCCCTGGCGCGCATCGCACCCGACGCCGGCCTCGCCATCGAACTGGAGCGTCCCAAGCAGGCCAGCCATGGGGATTGGGCCTGCAACGCCGCCATGCAGCTGGCGCGGAGCCTGAAGCGCAATCCCCGCCAGGTGGCCGGAGAACTGCTGGCCAACCTGCCCGTCTCCGATTTGATCGACAAGACCGAGATCGCCGGCCCCGGCTTCATCAACGTGTTTCTCAAACCGGCTGCCTTGCAGAGTCTTGCGGCGCACATCCTGGAACAGGGCGTGCACTTCGGCAGGGTGAACCTGGGCCGGGGCGCCCGCATCCAGGTGGAGTTCGTCTCCGCCAACCCCACCGGCCCATTACACGTGGGCCATGGCCGCGGCGCGGCCTACGGGGCCAGCCTGGCCAACATCCTGACCCAGGCAGGCTACGCCGTGGAGCGCGAGTACTACGTCAACGACGCCGGCCGGCAGATGGACATCCTGGCCCTGTCCACCTGGCTCCGTTACCTGGGGCTGTGCGGAGAGTTCGTTCCCTTCCCGCCCAACGCCTACCAGGGCGATTACGTGAAGCTGATGGCGGAAAGCGTTTTCTCCTTGCATGCGGAGCGCTACAAACGCACCGCCGCCCAGGTTCTGGAAGGCGTGCCGGGCATCCCCAGCGCCGAGGAATACGCCCAGCGCCCCGACCTGAAGGACGCGGCGGAAGAGGCCCTGGATGCCCTGATCGTCGCCGCCAAGCGCCTGCTCGGCCCCGATTACGCCTACCTCCACGGCCACGCCCTGGAAGAGCAGTTGGGTGACTGCCGCAACGACCTGACCGAATTCGGCGTCACCTTCGACTGCTGGTTTTCGGAAAGGACGCTGCACGAATCCGGCCTCATCGACCGGGCGGTAGCGCAATTGCGCCAACACGGCCACCTCTACGAACAGGACGGCGCTCTGTGGTTCCGCTCCAGCGCCTTCGGCGACGAGAAGGACCGGGTGGTGCGCCGCGAAAACGGCATCTACACCTACTTCGCCGCCGACATCGCCTATCACCTGAACAAGTTCGAGCGCGGCTACGCGCGGGTGATCGACGTCTGGGGCGCCGACCACCACGGCTACATCCCGCGCGTGAAGGGCGCCCTGAAGGCCGCCGGCGCCGATCCCGACCGCCTGGAAGTGTCCCTGGTGCAATTCGCCGTGCTCTACCGGGAAGGCCAGAAGGTGCCCATGTCCACCCGCGCCGGCCAATACGTGACCCTGCGCGAGTTGCGCGCCGAGGTGGGCAACGACGCGGCGCGCTTCTTCTATGTGCTGCGCAAGTCCGACCAGCATCTGGACTTCGACCTGGACCTGGCCAAGAGCCAGAGCAACGAGAACCCGGTCTATTACATCCAGTACGCCCACGCGCGCATATGCAGCGTGCTGGGCGCCTGGGGCGGGCAGGAGGCCGATCTGGCCGAGGCCGACGCGGGGTTGCTGGTCCACCCCATGGAACTGGCCCTGCTCAAACGCCTGGCCGAGTACCCCGAGATGGTCGCCGCCGCCGCGCGCGAATACGCGCCGCACCTGATCGCCTACTACCTGCGCGACCTGGCCGCCGACCTGCACGGCCTGTACACGGCCTGCCAGTTCCTGGTGGAGGATCAGGCCCTGCGCGCCGCTCGCCTGTTGCTGATCGCCGCCACGCGCCGTGTGCTGGCCGACGGACTCGTCCTGCTGGGCGTGTCGGCGCCGGAGAAGATGTAGGCCATGGCCGGACGGGGGGGACGCGGCGGCCAACGCGCCGCCTTGGAACGCAAGCCCGTGGGCCGCGGCCGCAGCCTGTTCACCGGTCTGTTCATGGGTCTGGCCGCCGGCCTGCTCATCGCCGCCGGCCTGGCCTGGTATTTCTACGCCCAACCGAGCGGTATCCGATCCCCCGAACCGAGTGCGCCGGCCAAGACCGAAGCGCCCGAGCCCGCGCCGGCCACCGGCGGCGAGCCGCCCGCCATGGAAGTCTCGCCGCCCCCCTATCTGCCGTCGCCGGACAAGGCCGGCCAGGCGGAAGAGCCTGCCCCGCCGCCGGCCAAGTCGGCCGATCCCGGCTACAGCTTCTACGACATCCTGCCCGGCGACAAACTGGCCAAGCCCAAGGACCTGAAACTGCCGCGCGAGGTGTGGTGGCTGCAGGTGGCGGCGCTGAAGGCCGAGAAGGACGCCAATGCCCTCAAGGCACGGCTGGCCCTGCTGGGCCTGGAGGTGAAGGTCAACCGGGTGGACACCCCGAGCGGTCCCCTGCACCGCGTGCGGGTGGGTCCCTTCAAGACCGAGGACGACGCCCTCGGCGCCCTCGACACCCTGGCGGTGAACGATTACGAACCCCGCCTGTTCAAAGAACAGTTGCCCCCATAGGAGAGAGTCCCATGATGAGTCTGTCCCGCGCACTGGCCGCCACCCTGGCGGCCGTGAGCCTCGGCCTGAGCCTGGCCACCACGCCCGCCCTGGCCCTGGAGGCCGGCAAGGACTACGTGGAGATCCCGCCCCAGCCGGTGGAAACCCGCAGCAAGGTGGAGGTCATCGAGTTCTTCTGGTACCGCTGCCCCCACTGTGCCCATCTGGAGGCCGAGGTGCAGGACTGGGTCAAGAAGCTGCCCAAGGATGTCCAATTCAAACGCCAGCCGGCGGTGCTCAACGACGGCTGGCTGCCGCTGACCCGAGCCTACTATGCCCTGGAGGCCCTGGGCCTGGTGGACAAGCTGCATGCCGAGGCCTTCCACGCCATCCATAACCAGGGCATCGACCTGAACGACCCGGACACCTTCTTCGAATGGGCGGAAGGCAAGGGTGTCGATCGCAAACGCCTGGAGTCAGCCTACAAATCCTTCGCCGTGGCCACCAAGACGGCACGCGCCAAACAGTTGACGCGCGCCTACCGGCTCACGGGCGTGCCGGCCTTCGTGGTGAACGGCCGCTACATGACCTCCGCCTACATCACTGGCGGCCACCCCCAGCTGTTCGCCGCCCTGAATGGCCTGATCGCCATGCAACAGCAGAAGCTGGCCAAGGGGCGCTAAGCGGTCAGCCGGCGCAGGGCCTCGGCGTATTTCTCCGCGGTCCTGGCCACCACCTCCGCCGGCAGGGCGGGGCCTGGCGGCTGCTTGTTCCAGCCCGAAGCGGTCAGCCAATCGCGCACGTACTGTTTGTCGAAACTGGGGGGGTTCTCGCCCACCCGATATTCGTCCGCCGGCCAGAAGCGTGAGGAGTCGGGCGTCAGGGCCTCGTCGATGAGGGTCAACCGGCCGGCATCGTCCAGGCCGAAC
>DEQR01000059.1:140285-140760 GCA_002360535.1 Thiobacillus sp. UBA3361 | reverse complement strand
CGCGCTTGATGCCATCCACCAGGGATTCGCGGCAGCCGTACAGGTTGTCGAACTTGGACTTGGTGACGGAATCGTTGACGTTGATGCCGGGGAACTTGAGCTCACCCCGCTCGTGCATCTGGTAGAGGCGATGCACGCCGGTGGTGGTCTCTTCCGTCACGCCCTTGATCCGGGCCAGACGGGTGGAATACCACTTCGGATCGGTAGCCAGCTTGGCCTTGATGGCGGCGAACAGGACGGTCTCCTCCTCGCTGCCGGGCTTGGCCAGGACGTTGATGTCCTTCTCGGCCCGAGCACCCAGGTGCAGCAGCAGGGTGGCGTCGCCGCCGTCGTCCAGGATCATGTTGGAGTAGCCTCCGTCCGGCCACTCGAAGATGCGGTGGGTGTAGTCCCAGTACTCGGTGAGGCTCTCGCCCTTCACCGCATAGACCGGGATGCCGTCCTTGGCGATGGCGGCGGCGGCGTGGTCCTGGGT
>DEQR01000059.1:119119-140125 GCA_002360535.1 Thiobacillus sp. UBA3361 | reverse complement strand
GAGAAGATGTTGCAGGAGGCCCAGCGCACCTCGGCGCCCAGCGCGGTCAGGGTCTCGATCAGCACCGCGGTCTGGATGGTCATGTGCAGGGAACCGGTGATGCGGGCCCCCTTGAGGGGCTGGCTCTTGGCGTATTCCTCGCGGATGGCCATGAGGCCGGGCATCTCGGTCTCGGCGATGCGGATTTCCTTGCGGCCCCAGTCGGCCAGGGCCAGGTCGGCCACTTTGTAATCGGTGAAATCAGCCACAGCGTTCATCTAAAGCTCCTTTGCTATGGCCGGGCGGGATGCTCACCCGGCATCCCATGCCCGGCACGGGGGTGGTATGGGTGAGCGCCGTTGCTGACTTGCCGAGCCTGGGGGCACGCGGGGCGGCTCCTTGCAACGCTCCTCGGCGGGCGGATGATAGCAGACGGCGCTTTGCACAAATTCAATCGGCCAGAACCAGCAAACCTTTCAGATATTCCCCTTCCGGATAGGCCAGGCCGATGGGATGGTCGGCCGCTGCCTGAAGGCGGCGCAGGATGCGGGCGTCGCGGCCGGCATCGAGGGCGGCGTTGGCGACGATCTTCTGGAATCGCTCTGTGCCCATGCCACCGGAGCAGGAGTAGGTCATCAGCAGTCCACCCGGAACCAGCAGCCGGTAGGCCAGCAGGTTGATGTCCAGATAGGCCCGCGCCGCCTGCTCGGCATGGGCCGCGGAGGGGGCGAACTTGGGCGGGTCGAGGACGATCAGGCCGAACGCCCGGCCGGCGGCGCGGAATTCGCGCAGGGCCTCGAAGACATCGGCCTGGAGCCATTCCGCCCGTTCGGCTGGCAAAGCCGGGTTCAGGATCAGATTGGCGCGCGCCTGCTCCAGGGCCGGGCCGGAGGAGTCGATGGACAGCACGTGCTCCGCGCCACCGGCCAGGGCTTGCAGGGAAAAGCCGCCCGTGTAGCAGAAGCAGTTGAGCACCCGTTGGCCGGCGGCGAGTTCGCGCAGCAGGCGGCGGTTGTCCCGCTGGTCCAGGTAGAAACCGGTCTTGTGGCCGCCGGCGAAGTCCACCGCCAGGCGGAGGCCGTTTTCCCCGACCACCACCGGACCGTCCGGCGGCTCGCCGTGGACCCAGCCGGTGATGGGCGCCAGGCCTTCCTGGGCGCGGGATTCAGAATCCGAACGTTCGTACACCCGCGCACAGCCGGTGGCCCGGACCAGGGCGGTGACGATGGCGCCGCGCCATTTCTCGGCGCCGGCCGAGTTGAGTTGCACCACCACCGTCTCGCCGTAGCGGTCGGCGATGACGCCGGGCAGGCCGTCGGACTCGGCATGGATCAGGCGCAGGCCCTCCTGTTCCGCCAGCTCCGGCATGGCCTGGCGGCGGGCCACGGCTAGCGCGACACGGCGCTTGAAGAAGGCATCGTCGATGGTCTCGGCGGGGTCGAAGCTCCAGACGCGGGCGCGGATCCGTGCCTCCGGACTCCAGGCGGCCCGGCCCAGCGGCTTGCCGCCGTGGGCCAGCACCTCCACCGTGTCGCCCGGCCGGGCGCGGCCCTCCAGGCGGCCGACCGCGTCCTCGAACAGCCAGGGGTGCCGGCGGAGCGCGGAACGCTCCTTGCCGGCGCGCAGGAAGACTTTGGCCAAAGGGGTGCTGCTGCAGCCGCTTACAGCCCGGCGTCGTCGCGCAGCACGGCCGCCTTGTCGGTCGCCTCCCAGGAGAACTCCGGCTCGTCGCGGCCGAAGTGGCCGTAGGCGGCGGTCTTCTGGTAGATGGGCCGCAGCAGGTCGAGCATGTTGACGATGCCCTTGGGGCGCAGGTCGAAGTGCTTGTTGACCAGCTCGGTCAGCGTCTCGTTGCTGGCCTTACCCGTGCCGTAGGTCTCCACCATGATGCTGGTCGGCCGGGCGACGCCGATGGCGTAGGAAACCTGCACCAGACACTTGCTGGCCAGGCCGGCGGCGACGATGTTCTTGGCCACGTAGCGGGCGGCGTAGGCGGCCGAGCGATCGACCTTGGAGGGGTCCTTGCCGGAAAAGGCGCCGCCACCGTGGGGCGCCGCGCCGCCGTAGGTGTCAACGATGATCTTGCGCCCTGTCAGGCCGGCGTCGCCGTGGGGACCGCCGATCTCGAAACAGCCGGTGGGGTTCACCAGGTATTTGACGTCGCCCTTGAGCAGCTCCTTGGGCAGCACCGGCTCGATGATCTCGGCGATGATGGCGTCTATGGCCTCCTGTTTCATGTGCCGGCGGCCGGCGTTGCCGGTCGCCATGTCCGGGGTGTGCTGGGTGGACAGCACCACGGTGTCGATGGCGGCCGGTTTGCCATCCATGTACCTGATGGTCACCTGGCTCTTGGCGTCCGGACGCAGCCAGGGCAGCCGCCCATCCTTGCGCAGCATGGCCTGGCGCTCCACCAGCCGGTGGGACAGGTAGATGGGCAGGGGCATGAGGGAGGGGGTCTCGTCGCAGGCGTAGCCGAACATCAGGCCCTGGTCGCCGGCGCCCTGGTCCAGGTTGTCGTCGTAGGCGGCGTTCACGCCCTGGGCGATGTCGGCGCTCTGCTGACCGTAGCAGACATGCACCGAGCAGCCGTCGGCATCGAAGCGCAGGCTGGGGTCGTCATAGCCGATGCGGCGGATGGTTTCCCGGGCCACCTTGGCGTGGTTGACCTGGGCATTGGTGGTGATCTCGCCGGCCAGGATGACCAGGCCGGTGGTCACCAGGGTCTCGGCGGCGATGCGCGAGTGCTTGTCCTGCGCCAGGATGGCATCGACGATGGCGTCGGAAATCTGATCCGCCACTTTGTCGGGATGGCCTTCGGAAACGGATTCAGAGGTAAAGAGGTATTCAGACATGCCTGCTCCAAAAAAAACGTGGGACCCAATTCGACCGGCGTTACCGGCTCGGGGCCCCAGAGCAGGCGACGCTTTAGCAGTATTTATCGACGTCCCGGCACGAAGCTTTAGATGGCCCGCAACCCACGCCTCCCCGCCCTGCAAGTTGTCCGTTAACTCGGCGGGTGGGGCATGCTAGCCTCTTGGTCATGAGTGGTCAATCCGACGCCGACTTGCCGCCCCGCCCTGTCACCTTCCCCGTCCTGAGCCTCGTCGCCGCCCTGCCCCTGCTCCTGGTGCACGCGGCCGGCGCCCTGCTGGGCCTACTCGCCCTGCCGTTCCGCCGGCGCTCGGCCGACCTGCGCGACAATCTGCGCCAGGCCGGACTGCATACCCTGCCCATGCTGCTGCGTGCCGCTGCCCACCTGGGCGCGGGGGTGGCGGAACTGCTGCCGGTGTGGCTGCGTCCCCTGCCGCACACCCTGGCCCTGGTGCGCGAGGTGCGCGGCTGGGAGCACGTCGAGGCGGCCCGCGCCGCCGGCCGGGGCATCCTCGTGCTGACCCCGCACCTGGGCTGCTGGGAACTGGGAGGCATCTATATCGGCAGCCGCTTCCCCATCACCTTCCTGTACCGCCCGCCGCGCCAGGACTGGGCAGACCGCCTGATGCGCGACGGCCGGGAGCGCGGCGGCGTGCGCCTGGCCACGCCGGACATGAAGGGGGTGCGGGCCATGCTGGCGGCCCTGAGGCGCGGCGAGTCGGTGGGCATCCTGCCCGACCAGGTGGCCAGCAAGGGCGACGGCGTCTGGGCGGATTTCTTCGGCCGCCCCGCCTACACGCCCACCCTCGCCCATCGCCTGGCCCTTTCCACGGGCGCCGTGCCCTTGCTGTTCTTCTGCGAGCGCCTCGCCTGGGGGCGCGGCTTCCGCCTCTGGGTGGAGCCGCTACCGCAGGTCACCGGGGACGCGGCGGCCTTCGTGGCCGATCTGAATCGGGCCATCGAGCGCCTGATCCTGCGCTGGCCCGCCCAGTACCTGTGGACCTACCGGCGCTACAAGACGCCCGGCGGCGCGCCGCCGCTGCCGGAGCCGCGGCCATGATGACCCGCCTGGGCCTGGCGCTGCTGCGGCTGCTGCACCGCCTGCTGCCGGCCGCCGCCCTGGGGCGCCTGGGGGCCATGCTGGGCGGCCTGCTGTACGCCCTGGCCGGGTCGCGCCGGCGGGTGGGCGAGACCAACCTGCGTCTGTGTTTCCCCGAACTTCCGGCCGGTGAGCGGGAGGCCCTGCTGCGCCGCCACTTCCGCGCCCTGGGCCGTTCCCTGATGCTGGAAACCGTTTCCTGGTGGGGCGACCGGCGGCAACTGGAACGGCTGGTGCGGCTGGAGGGACTGGAGCATCTCAGGCCGCACCTGGGCCGTCCGCTGATCTTGCTGGCGCCCCATTTCGTCGGCCTCAACATCGGCGGCGTAAGGGTCACCGCCGAACTGGCGCCCATCGTCTCCATCTACACCCGCATCCGCGACCCAGGCATGGACAGCCTGATGCTGCGCGCCCGCACCCGCTTCTTGGCCCGCGAACGGGAAGGCAGCGGCGAACGCTCGGAAATGTATGCGCGCAACGACGGTGTCAAGCCGGTGCTGCGGGCGATGAAGCGCGGTCTGCCCCTGTACTACCTGCCGGACATGGATTTCGGCACCCGCGACGCGGTCTTCGTGCCTTTTTTCGGCGTCCCGACGGCCACCGTCACCGGCCTGGCGCGGCTCGCGCGGGCCGCAGGGGCGGCGGTGGTGCCCTGCGTCACCCGCCAGACCGGCAGCGGCTATGTGACCCGCTTCTACCCGGCGTGGACGGATTTCCCCGGCGGCGACCTGGAGGCCGACACTCGGCGCATGAACGCCTTCATTGAGGAACGGGTGCGGGAGATGCCGGAGCAGTATTTCTGGCTGCACCAGCGCTTCAAGTCCCGGCCGCCCGGCGAGGCGGGCCTCTATGACTGAAGCCGTGCTGGCGGGCCTGCTGCGGGACGACGAGGTGGAGGCCCTGGCCGATCTGGCCGGTTTCGTCTGGCGCCGCCACTATCCGGGCATCATCAGCCTGGAACAGATCGACTACATGCTGGCCCGGCGCTACCGGCCGGCCTTCATCCGCCAGACCATGGCGCGCGGCGACAAATGGGACGCGGCACGCGGCCAGGGCCTGCTGCTGGGCTTCTCCCACAGTTATCCGATGGGCGGGGGTGACGCCAAGCTGGACAAGCTCTACGTGCATCCGGACTGGCAGCGCCACGGCATCGGCCGGCTGCTGCTGGAGCGGGTGCTGGGCCATGCCCGGCTGTGGCATTGCGGACGGCTGGTGCTGCGGGTGAACCGGAACAATACCCTGGCCATCGCCGCCTATGGGAAGTACGGCTTCGCGGTGGCCACCGAGATCCAGGAGGACATCGGCGGCGGCTTCCTGATGGACGATTTCGTCATGACCCGCAATGTCTGATCCGACGAGACCTCCGCTCAGCGCTTTCCACAAGAGGTCCCGCGCAAGACTCGCGGCCGTTCGCACCTATCTCTTCCGCGCTGCCCATGGCCATATCGGTTTTCGCACTCACCGGTTTTCGCACTCACGCCCCACCCGACCCATCTCATCCAGTTCAGTCAGGAGACATCCCATGGCCTTCAGCAACCCATCCGACGACACCATCCGAGCGTTATTGAAGCGGGTGAAGACCATCGCCGTGGTGGGTCTGTCGCCCAAGCCGGGACGGCCCAGCTTCGGCGTCTCACAGGCCTTGCAGCGCTGGGGCTACCGCATCGTGCCGGTGCGCCCGGCGGTGGACGAGGTGCTGGGCGAGAAGGCCTACCCCAGCCTGGCGGACATCCCCTTCCCGGTGGACCTGGTGGACGTGTTCCGCGCAGCCGAGCACATCCCCGGCGTGGTGGACGAATGCCTGGCCATCGGCGCGCCGGCCATCTGGATACAGGAAGGCATCGTCCACGAGGCGGCAGCGGAGAAAGCACGCGTGGCAGGGCTCACCGTGATCATGGACCGCTGCATCTACAAGGACTACATGCGGCTCATGTAGGCGGGGGACTTCTGATCCCCATGCGGCTCCGCCGCGCCCAGTGTTCCGGGCCTATGGGAGGGGGGCGGGGAAGCTTGGCGAATTGCGGCGCGGCAAGCTCAGCGTGCCTGCAACAGCCCGTCCACCGCCTTGAGATCGTCTTCCATCAGTGTGCCGGAGGCGGCTTTCAGGTTCAGGCCGTTGACGATGGCGCTGTAGCGGGCCGAGGAAAGGTCACGCTTGGTGGTGGACAGCTGCTGCTGGGCGTTGAGCACATCCACCCGCGTGCGTACCCCCACCTCCAGGCCCAGCATGGTGGACTTGAGTTGCGATTCGCTGGACACCAGGGCGGCCCCCAGGGCCTTGGACTGGGCATCGCCGGAAACCACGCCCAGGTAGGCCTGGCGGGCATCCAGGGCGGCCTGGCGGCGGGTGTTCTCCAACTCCTGGCGGGCCTTTTCCAAGTTGGCCTGGGCCTCGCGGATGCGGGAACTGATGGCGCCACCCTGGTAAGCGGTCCAGCCCAGTTCCAGGCCCAGCAAGGCGGACTGGCTGTCGCCCTTGGTCGTAATGCCCAATGAGGTGTTGCGGCTGTCGGTGTAGCGGGCGACCAGATCCAGGGTGGGATAGCGGCCGCCCCGCTGCCGCTCCACTTCGCGCGCGCTGATCTCTTGCGAGGTCTGGCTGGCGCTCACCGACAGGCTGTTCTCCTGCGCCTGTTTGGCCCAGGCGTCCATGTTGTTGGGCTCGGGCAGGGCAATGACGGCCTGCTCCTTGAGGGTCGCCAGTTGCGGCGCGGAGGCGTTGATGAGCTTCTCGAGGACACGGCGCTTGGCCTCCAGATCGTTCTGGGCGGCGATCTCGCGGGCCGTGGCCAGGTCATGGCGGGCCTGCGCTTCGTGGGCATCCACGATGGTGACCACACCCACCTCGAAACTGCGCCGGGCCTGGGCCAGCTGTTCGGCGAAGGCCTTTTTCTCCGCCTGGGCGGTGGTCAGGTTGTCCTCGGCCTGAAGCAGATCGAAATACGCCACGCTGACGCGCAGGATCAGGTCCTGCCGGGCCAGTCGCAACTGCTGCTCGGCCAACAGGGCCTGCAGCTTGCCCTGCTCGTAGGTCTCCAGGTTTTGCTTGCGATAGACCGGTTGGTTCAGGGACAGGGAGAAGCCATGGGAGGTGTAGTCGCGGCTGGAACTGATCGATGTGTCGCTTTGGTTCCCGGTCAAGTTGGCGCCCAACTGTATCGTCGGGAGCAGCCCGGCTTTGCCCTGGACCTCTTTCTCCTTGCCCGCGATGGAAGCCTGCACGGCCGCGGCATAGATCGGGTCGTTCTGCAGGGCCATCTGATAGATCTCGCTAAGGTTGGCCGCGTGAGCTGGGACGGCGGCCGCCAGCGTTGCGAGGAAAATCAGGTTCAGACGCATGGGATGTAAACCTCAATAAGTGGGCATGGTGGGATCGGCCTCCTTGGCCCAGCCATCCACACCGCCGGTCAGATTGACGACATTGGTGAAACCGTTGTGTTCCAGGAAACGGGCCACGTGGAAGCTGCGCACGCCATGGTGGCAGATGCAGACGATCTCCTGCTGCGGATCCAGTTCACCGATGCGCGCCGGGATGCCCTGCATGGGCATGGACTGGGCGCCCTCGATGCGGCACAGGGCAAACTCCCAGGGCTCGCGCACGTCCAGCAACAGGGGTTTGGCTTGGCTCGCGTCGTCCAGCCGGGCCTTCAACTCGGCCGGTCTGATATGCAGCATCCCCGGGACTCTAGAAAACGAAGGTTTCGGGCTGGGGGGCGTTGCGCAGGCTCGAGACACTGGTCTCGAACAGGTTGTCGGCGCGGTAACTCTCGTGGCTGGTACGAGTGATCAGGGTAGCCTCCATGGCGGGTGCCTCACCCACAATAACGAACAACCGGCCGCCCGGCTTTAATCGTTGCAGGTAGGCCTCGGGCAATACCGGGCAGGAGCCGGTGAGGACGATGACGTCGAACTGGCCGTCCTCGGACCAGTCGCGCGCGGCGTCGCCCTGCTTGCAGGTGGCGTTGGCGAAACCATGGGCACGCAGCTTGGCCTCGGCATCGGTGCGCAATTCCGTCTCGATCTCCACGCTGACCACCTGCATGGCCTGGCTGGCCAGCAGGGCGGTGAAGTAGCCGCTGCCGGTGCCGACCTCGAGCACCCGGTCCTGTGGCTGGATGGCCAGGGCCTGCAGCACCCGCGCCTCGATCTTCGGCGCCCACATCGAGACCCCGTGGCCGAGCGGGATTTCCATATCGACAAAGGCCAGGGAGCGGTATTGGGGCGGGACGAAGTCTTCCCGCTTCACTCGCTGCATCAGGTCCAACACCCGCTGGTCGAGGACCTCCCAGGGCCGGATCTGCTGCTCGATCATGTTGTGGCGTGCCAGTTCGTAATCCATGGTTCTTCCCCAACTGCCTGAAAACCCTGGGAAGCTTAGCATATCCGCCCCTTCCTGCCCGCCGTGCCCGCTTAGTAGAGCCTGTGCCGGAACAACCCGCTGGCCAGGCCCAGCGCGCCCACGCCGATGATCGCCATCGGCCAGTATTGGTCGGCCAGCACGGCGAAGCCGGCGCCCTCCAGGAATACCTTGCGCAGGATGACCAGGAAGTAACGCAACGGGTCGATCAGGGTCAGGGTCTGCACCGCCTCGGGCATGTTGGCGATGGGTGTGGCGAAGCCGGACAGGATGACCGCCGGTACCATGAACAGGAAGGCACCCAGCAGGCCTTGCTGCTGGGTGACCGCCAGTGAGGAGATGAGCAGCCCGGCGCCTACACCGGACATCAGGAACAGCGCCAGGCCGCCGTAGAGGGCCGGCACGCTGCCCAGCAGCGGCACCTGGAACCAGAACACGGCGATGAGCAGGATTACCGTCGCCTGGATGTGGCCGACGATGAAACCGGGGAGGGCCTTGCCGAACAGGATCTCGGCGGGGCGCATGGGGGTGATCAGGAGTTGGTCGAAGGTGCCCTGCTCGCGCTCGCGGGCCACGGTCAGGGCGGTCACCAGCATGGTGGTCACCAGGGTGATCATGCCGATGATGCCGGGGATGAAGAACCAGCGGCTTTCCAGGTTGGGGTTGAACCAGGCGCGCGTCTCCAGCCGCGCGGGCAGGTTCGGCAGACCGCGCGCCGCGCGCCAGTCGCGGTTGAACCCATCCACCACGGCACGGGCGTAGCCCATGGCGATCATGGCGGTGTTGGAGTTGCGCCCGTCGATGATCACCTGCACCGGCGCGCCGCCACCGGAGAGCAGCTCGGCGCTGAAGCGCTGCCCGAGATGGATGACCATCAGGACGTCGCGGCGATCGACCAGGGGTGCGATCTGCTGTTCTGCGTTCAACACCGCTACGCGATGAAAAGCCGGTGCGCCTTCGAAACGCGCCATCAGGTCGCGCGAGGCCTGGCCGCCGTCCTCGTTGTACAGGGCGTAGGGGATGTCCTTCAGGTCGAAGCTGGCGGCGTAACCGAAGACCATGAGCTGGATCATGGGCGGCACGATCAGCACCATGCGGCTTTTCGGGTCCTTCAGCAAGGTCAGGAACTCCTTGCGGACCAGGGCGAGGATGCGGCGCAGGGCGTTCATTCCAGGCGTTTGCGCGATTTGCGCCAGGTGATGCCGAGAAAGACCGCCGCCATCAACGCCAGCGCCAGCGCGTTGGGCAGCACCACCGACCAGACGTCGCCGGCCAGGAACAGGGTCTGCACGATGGACACGAAGTAGCGCGCCAAGATCACGTGGGTCACGCCCCGCACCGGGGCCGGCATGCTGTCGATGTCGAAGATGAAGCCGGAGAGCAGGAAGGCGGGCAGGAAGGTGGCGATGATGGCGATCTGTCCGGCCACGAACTGGCTGCGCGCCAGGGTGGAGATGGTCAGGCCCATGCCCAGGGCGGCGAGCAGGAACAGCGAGGCGCACGCCCACAGCACCCAGAACGATCCGCGTAACGGCACGTGGAACAGGAACACCGCCAAGCCCACGGTGAGCAGCATGCCGCCGGTGCCGAGGACGAAATAGGCAATCAGCTTGCCCAGCAGGATTTCGCTCATGCTCGCCGGGGTGACCAGCAGGGCCTCCATGGTGCCGCGCTCCCACTCGCGGGCCATGACCAGGGCGGTGAGCAGGGCGCCGATGAGGGTCATGATGATGGCCACCAGACCCGGCACCAGGTAATGGCGGCTCTTCACCTCCGGGTTGTACCAGATGCGTTGCTCCAAGCGCGCAGGTGTGGTCAGCGCCTGGCCGCGTTCGGTCGCCCGGCGCGCCAGCCAGCTGCCCCAGGCGCCCTCGACATAGCCCTGGGCGAGCCGCGCGGTGTTGGCATCGACGCCGTTGACGATCACCTGGACGGGCGCGCCGTCCGGCCGGCGCAGTCGCTCGGCGAAATTGGCGCGGACGTGGACAATGGCGTTCACCCGGCCGTCCCGCAGCGCCGCTTCCGCCTCGGTCACGGTGCGCGCATGGACCGGGGCGAAATAATGGCTGGCCGCCAGGCTGGCCAGAAAGTCGGTGCTGTCCGCCGAGGGCGCCTCGTCCACCAGGGCCACCGGCACGTGGTCGGCATCCAGGGAGACACCGTAGCCGAACAGGATGAGCAGGAAGAGGGGCATCACGAAGGCGATGGCAATGCTGCTCGGGTCGCGCACGATCTGCAGGAATTCCTTGCGCACCAGGCCGCCCAGGCGCATGGCCGGGCCGCCGCGTCGGCTGGCCATCATGCCGCCCGCTCCTGGACGGCATCCCCTTCCACCAGGCGGATGAAGGCATCCTCCATGCTGGGTTCGGGATGTGCCAGAGTGCGCGCCAGGGCCTTGATGGCGGCCGGCTCCCCCGTCGCGAGTATCTTGCCGGCGGCCATGATGGCCAGGCGGTCGCAGTATTCCGCCTCTTCCATGAAGTGGGTGGTTACCAGCACCGTCACTCCGGCGCGCGCCAGGGCGTTGATGCGCCGCCAGAATTCGCGCCGCGCCAGCGGATCGATGCCGGAGGTGGGCTCGTCCAGGAACAGGATTTCCGGCCGGTGCATCAGCGCGCAGGCCATGGCCAGGCGCTGCTTGTAGCCGAGCGGCAGTTCGCCGGAGAGCTGCTCGGCGTAGGCGGACAGCACGAATTCACGCAGCGCCCAGGCGATGCGCTCCGTGCGCGCCTTGCCGGCCAGGTTGTAGGCGCTGGCGAAGAAGGCCAGGTTCTGGGTGACACTGAGGTTTCCGTAGAGGGAGAATTTCTGCGACATGTAGCCGATGCGCGCGCGCGCCTCAGCCGCCGCGTGGCGCAGGTCCAGCCCGGCGACGCGCAGGCTGCCGGCGCTGGCCGGCAGCAGGCCGCAAAGCATGCGGAAGGTGGTCGATTTCCCGGCCCCGTTGGCCCCCAGCAGGCCGAAGATCTCGCCACGCCGCACCTCGAAGCTCACCCCATCGACCGCCCAGAAGTCGCCGAAGCGGCGGCGCAGATTATCCACCTGGATCACCGTGTCGCCGTTTTCAGACGCGTCTTGCGCCACGCCGTCCATCTCCAGTCCGGCGGTATCGGGCTCGCCCAGGGCGCGCAGCAGGTCGATGAAACTGTCCTCGAACCTCGGCGGCAGGGGCATCAGCCGTGCATCGGTGAGTCCGGCATCGCGCAGCAGCCCGCGAGCGTCGGCGGCAGCGTCGGTGACCAGTCGCACGTGCTCGCCCTGAACCAGGGCATCGACCACGCCCGGCCGGCCGTCCAGGGCCAGCTGCAGATCGCGGTGGCGGCGGCCCGCGCCGGAGACCGCCCAGATCCGCCCGGACATGCGCTCGCGCAGCGCTTGCGGCGGCCCCTGGTCGAGGACCCGGCCCTCGTGCAGCAGGACAACCACGGCGCAGCGCTCGGCCTCGTCGAGATAGGCGGTGGACAGCAACACGCTCATGCCCTCGCCCCGGATCAGTCGGTCGATGATGGCCCACAACTCGCGGCGCGAGACCGGATCGACCCCCACCGTCGGTTCATCCAGCAACAACAGCCGCGGCGCCCGCACCAGGGTGCAGGCCAGGCCCAGCTTCTGCTTCATGCCGCCGGACAGGCGCCCGGCGAGCCGGCCCATGAAGGGGGCCAGACCGGTCATGCGCATCAGTTCGTCGTAGCGGGCCTGCCGCTCCGCACGGGGTACGCCTTGCAGGTCGGCGTAGAGGTCCAGGTTCTCGCGCACGCTCAGGTCTTCGTAAAGCCCAAAGCGCTGCGGCATGTAGCCCAGGGCGGCCTGCACCGCCAGGGAGTCCTGGGTGGCGTCCAGGCCCAGCACCTCGATCGTGCCGGCATCGGGGGTCAGCAGCCCGGCGGCCAGGCGCATCAGAGTGGTCTTGCCGGCGCCGTCCGGGCCGATCAGGCCGGTCACCACGCCCGGTTCGATGCTGAAGCTGACACCGTCCAGGGCCTGTACGCGGCGTTTGCCGGCCTGGAAGGACTTCGCCAGGCCGGTGGCGGTGAGGACGGCGCCGGCGGACATGGGCTGGGCCGAGTCAGCGTTTGGCCCCGCCCCCGGCGGGAGGGGGAGAATGCTCCTGCCCGCCGTCACGGCAAGGGTCATGTACTTCGGGCGGAGGCGTCTGATCCAGGGGAATCGTCACCGTCGCCGGCATCCCCAAACGCAACCGATCCTGGCCCTCGCAGACAAACACGCGCGCCTGATAGACCAGGCTGGTGCGTACCTCGGCGGTCTCCACGGACTTGGGGGTGAATTCCGCGCTGGGAGAGATGAAGCCCACCCAGGCCTTGTAACGCTTCTCGGGGTGGCTGTCGGTGCTGACCACGGCGCGTGCGCCCACCGGCACCCGGCCCAGGTCGCCTTCCAGCAGCCAGGTGCGTATCCAGACCGGGTCGGTCAACGCCAGGGTGAACACCGGCTTGCTGGGCGATGCCATGTCGCCGGGTTGCAGGATGCGGTTTTCGATCACGCCGTCGGCCGGGGCGTGCAAGCCGCCCTCGCTCAGATCGCGCTCGATTACCGCCACCGCCGCCTCGCTGGCCTTCAGATTCGCCGCCGCCGCCGCCACGTCTTCCTGGCGCGGCCCCAACTCGGCCAGGCGCAACCCCTCCTCGGCGACCTTCAACAGCGCACGCGCCTTGTCCACGGCGAACGCGGCGCTGTCCGCCTGCTGCCTGGAGATGAAGTTCTTGGCCACCAGATCCACCTGGCGCTGGTAGAAGGTCTCGGCGTCGGCGACGGCCACCCTGGCCGCGTCGCGTTGCGCCCGCGCCTGGGCGATCTCCTCCGGCCGCGAACCGGCCCGAAGGCGGGCCAAGACCTGGCGCTGCGCGCCCGCCTGCGCCTCGGCCTGCGCCTTGGCCAACCCGAGGCGCTCGGTGTCCAAGGTGGCCAACAACTGGCCTTGCTTCACCCGCTTGCCCTCGCGCACCAGAACCCGGTCGATGCGGCCGTTGGCGTTGAAGGCCAGCTCCACCTGACGGATGTCCACGTTGCCGTGCAGGGTCAGTTCGGTGCGTGGCGGGGCCTCCCTGTGGCGGGTCCACCACACGCCGGCCGCGACCGCGGCGAGGACGGGGACGAGCAGGAAAAGCTTGGGTTTCATGGGGTCTCCTCGGTGCGCTTCCGGCCGGGTGCGCTCAGGCCGTCGAAGAGCAGGTCCAGATGGCTGCGCAGGTGTCGCTCGAAATCCAGGCCATGGGGGTCCACGGCCATGAAGGAGTGCTTCCACAGGATGCCCAGCATGACCGGCGCGATGATCACCCGCCATGCATATTCCGGATCGACCGGCCTGAATTCACCACTGTCCATGCCGCGCCTGAGGATGCCCTGCACGATGTCCCGGCCGCGCCGGATGACCTCGTCGAAATAGAAGCGGGCGATCTCGGGGAAGTTGCCGGCCTCGGAGATCACCAGTTTCGGGATGCCGGAGAGTTCCGAGTTGCTCACCCGGCGAGTCATCTCGGTCAGCATCCAGGCGAGCAGGTCGCGGCTGCTGCCCGCATGGCCGGCCACCCTGGCCTCCGCCTCGTCCAGATTGCCGACCAGGGCGCGGCGCACCACCGCCTTGAACAACTCGGCCTTGTTCTCGTAATAGAGATAGAGGGTGCCCTTGGAGACGCCGGCGCGCCGGGCCACCTCGTCCAGCCGGGTGGCGGCATAGCCGCGCGCGACGAACTCCGTCAGGGCGGCCTCCAGAAGTTCCTGGGGTCGGGCTTCCGCCCGGCGTTGCCAACGGGGTGGGGGCAGAGGGTGGGGCATCGTGACAGTAAATAACTGACTGGTCAGTAAAATATAGACGGGCCCGGACCGGGCGGCAACCTTCGCCGCGTCGCATGTCTGACACGCCGTCCTGCCCCTTGCCGGGTGGCGCCGACCCCCGGCCTATAATTCATGGCAGTTTGCTTTGCCGTGTCGTGCACGTTCCCGCCACCGACAAGGACCTCGGCCATGACGTCTGCCCCCGCCCCCGCTTTTTCCGTCCGCCGGCCCCGGGCCGGGGATTGGCCGCAAGTCATGGAACTGCTGCGAAGCGCCAATTTCCACCACATCGGCGGCGCCGAGATGCGCCGCTTCTTACCCGAGGATTGCTTCGTGGCGGAACTGGAGGGCCGGGTGGTGGGGGTCGCGGGCTACGCCATCCTGGACGCCGTGACGGCCAAGACCACCCTCATGGTGGTGGACGCGTCGGCGCGCCGCCTGGGGGTGGGCACGGCCCTGCAGCAGCACCGGCTGGACTATCTGCGCCGGCGGGGCATCCGCGTGCTGTACACCAATTGCGACGATCCGGCGGTGATCGCCTGGAACTGCCGCCATTTCGGTTATCGCCCCACCGGGCGCGTGATCCCCAAGCTAGAGGCCTACGGCCGTGCCGACAAGGACGCCTGGGTCAACCTGCGCCTGGAGTTGGACCCGGACAGCCGCGCCATGCAGCCCCGCCTGCCTGCCTCCGCCGACCCCGGCGAGTGGGTGCATGACCTCACCGGGAGCCATGGGGACGCCGCCCTGTGGGCGGCCGTGGATGGGGTGGTGCGGGCCATGCGCCGGGACCAGGAACGCCTCCTGGCCGAGCGCTTCCGGCCGGACCCGGCGGCCTCCGAGGTGGTGGCCGCCGAGGCCCTGACGCCGCTGCTGGCCGGTAAGGCCTGGGTGAGCGACATCGTCGAGGAGCGGGGCCTCTCCAACTGCCTGGCCTACAATTTCGGCAACGTGGCCGGCGCAGTCATGGACCCGGACCTGGCCGTGCTCCGCCAAGAGGTGGATCGGCGGGTGCTGGACTTGGCCCGTGACCTCTTCCCCCGGTTCCCCGGCCTGACGGTGGAGAACACTGGCCACTTCTGGTACCCCCCCGGCGGCTACATGGGCTGGCACACCAACTTGCGCACGCCGGGGTGGCGCTGCTACCTCAGCCGGGCCGACGTGCCCGGCCGGTCCTTCTTCCGCTACCGGGAGCCCCGGGGCGGACGCATCGTCACCGCCTGGGACCAGGGCTTGGACATCCGCCTTTTCCCCATCGACCCGGCGGCGCCCCTCTGGCACGCGGTGTATTCGGAAACTCACCGCTTCAGCCTGGGCTACAAATTCATCCTGGTCTAGGGCGCCAGCCGATCCGTCACCAGCGCCCGTATCGCCTCCACCGCCACCGGAAGGCAGCGCCAGGAATAATGCCCGCGGTCGGGGGTCGAGAAGGGGAAGAAGTTCATGGTGGCGTTGGCCTCAAAGAGCAGCAGTTCGCCCGAGGCCAGGACAGCGAAATCCAGCCCGAAATAGTCCAGCCCGATGGCCGAACGGATGCGCTCCAGTGTGGTCATGCGCTCGGCGCCGAAATGGGCGGCCCCGGCGGCATGGATCGCCTCCTCCTCCCGCATCATCCATTCGGTGCGCAGCATGAGCCGCTTGCGGTCCCCCGCGTGCACCGACCAATGGTCCGAGACGATGAGGTGCCGGAACACGATGGCCCTGCCGATGAAGAAGCAGCGGTATTTGCGGTAGTAGCCGTCGTCGCTGCGGTAATCCACGAATTCCGTCAGATAGGCCTCCCGCAGGGCGCCGGGAGACGGCAGGTCGTCGGGGCCGGCCACCAGCCGCACGCCCTCCCCGCCGTGTGTGCCGATGGGCCGGAGGATGGCGGGGAACCGAAACGCGGTGTGGCGCAACGCCTCCCAGTGGGGCTTGCCGTCCCGCAGGGCGATGCGCCAGGTCTTGGGCACCGCCAAACCGGGGATGCCCTCCAGCCGCCGGGCCACCTGCTCCCGGGCGGTGGCCTTGACCCGCGCCGGGGGGTTGAGGGCCGTGATGGAGGGGTCCCGCAGCACCCGCTCCAGCACCCCTAGCACCTGCCGGTTCTGGTCCGCGTCGGAGATCAGGTTGAGCAGCAGCTTGCCCGCGGGCGGCGGCATGCGCACTGACTGCCGGAAATAGTTGGGGGTGATGAAGAACAGGCCGTGTCCGATGCCCGCCTCCACCAGCAGTCTCCGGCAGTCGTTGACGCCGTTCAGATTGAGTGAGTTCTCGCCGAAGGCGATCTGTCGGGTCAGGTCGGAACCCGCCGCGATCACCAGCGGGTGGTCTTCAGTGGGCATGGCCTGGCAGGCTGGGAATAGAAAGGGTAAGGTCGCCGCCATGTTAACTGGCTCCCGCGCCGCTGTCCGTCACCCCGCCCTGCCGCCCAGTACCGCCCGGCGGGGAACCAGCATCGGGGATCGGGCCTGGGCCAGGGCACGCCTGGTCTGCTACCTTCTAGGAAATGTCCACCGAACATCCCGAATCCCCCGTTCCGGACCGGCTGCGCCGGCCCAACCTGCTGACCCGGATGCGCCGCCGCCAGGCGGCCTACCGCCACCTGTGGCTGGGCCGCCTGATCTATTGGAGCGCGGCGGTGATGATCGGCCTGACGGCGGTGGTCTTCGCCAAGCTCACCGAGGGCGGCGTCGAGACCCTGCATTGGCTGAACGACCGCATTCCGGGCTGGACCTTTCTGACCGCGCCCCTGGGCGGCGCGGTGATCGTCTGGCTGACGCGGCGCTTTTTCGCCGGCGCCGAGGGCAGCGGCATCCCCCAGGTGATCGCCGAGATGGCCCAACACGGCGAACGCCGCCGCCTGCCCCGGCCGCTGCTTTCCCTGCGCATCGCCCTGGGCAAGGTGGTACTGGGGGCGGGGGCGATCTTCGCCGGTTTCTCCACCGGCCGCGAGGGGCCCATGGTGCAGGTGGGTGCCTCCCTGATGGCGGCCGTCGGCCAGCGTCTGCCGCGCCGTCTGCAGGTGGATCGACGCCATCTGCTGGCCGCAGGTGGCGCGGCCGGCATCGCCGCCGCCTTCAACACCCCCCTGGCGGGCATCCTGTTCGCCATCGAGGAGCTCAGCCGGGGCCTGGAGGACCGCATGAGCGGCCTGATCATCACCGCTATCGTCATCGCCGGCGTGGTCGCCCAGGCCTATTTCGGCAACTACACCTACTTCGGCTGGCTGAACATCCCGCAGGTGGACAATCCCCATCCGGTGGGCGCCCTGCTGGCGGCGGCGGTGCTGTGCGGCATGGCCGGCGGGTTGTTCGCCCGCGGCATCATCCTCACCGCCACCGGCCTACCCGGCCGGCTGGGCGCCTGGCGGCGCGATCACCCGATCCGTTTCGCCGCCGGCTGCGGCCTGGTGGTGGCCCTGCTCGGCCTGGTCTCCGGCGAGACCACCTACGGCACCGGCTACGGCGAGGCCCGCTCCCTGCTGGCCCAGGAGGGTGAGTTGCCCTGGCATTTCGGCATCGACAAGTTCCTCGCCACCCTGGTGTCCTTCGCCAGCGGGGTGCCGGGGGGCATATTCGCCCCCTGCCTGTCCATCGGCGCGGGCCTGGGCCAGAACCTGTACGCCGTCACCGGCGAGGGCTATCTGCCAGGCATGACCAACGTGCTGTGTATGGCCGGCTTTCTGGCGGCGGTGACCCAGACCCCTATCACCGCCTTCGTCATCGTCATGGAGATGGTGGACGGCTACGGCATGGTCATCGACCTGATGATCATCGCCCTGATGGCGTCGGCCATCTCGCGCGCCATCTGCCCGCCCCTGTACCGCACGCTGGCCATGCGCTACCTGCAGCCTTCCCCCCCGCCTAAGCCCTCTTCCCCACCCGCATCCACCACCCCCGATACGCCATGAAGCCCGCCCTCCGCCCCCTGCTGTCGATCGTCGCGCTGCTGGCCCTGGCCGCCGGCCTGTGGGTCTGGGCACCTTGGAAGCCGGCCGCGGACGCGCCCCGCTACCGTCTGGCCCAGCTGGAACGGGGCCCCCTGTCGGCGGCGGTGTCCGCCAGCGGCACCCTGTCGGCCCTGGTCACGGTGCAGGTTGGCTCCCAGGTGTCGGGCCAGATCCAGGCCATCCTGGCGGACTTCAACGATCCGGTGCGGCGCGACCAGGTGATCGCCCGCCTGGACCCGGAGGCCTTCGAGACCCGGGTGGCCCAGGCCGAGGCCGACCTGAAGGCGGCCCAGGGGGCGGCCGCGGTGGCGGACAGCACCCTGGTGGCGCGCAGGGCCGACGTGGGAAAGTCGAGAATTGCCCTGGACGACGCGGCCCGCAACCTGGAACGCAAGAAGGCCCTGGTGGCCCAGGGTTTCCTGTCCGCCGCCGAACTGGACACGGCCGGGGCGGCCTACGACACGGCCGCCGAGCAACTGCGCCTGGCCGAGGCCAACCTGCGCGTGGCCCAGGCCCAGGTGCTCAGCGCCCAGGCCGGCCAGGCCCAGCGCGAGGCGGCGTTGAAGCAGGCGCGGGTGGAGCTGTCCCACACAGTGATCCGCTCCCCTGTGGACGGGGTGGTGATCAGCCGCAACATCGACGTGGGCCAGACGGTGGCGGCCTCCTTCCAGGCGCCGGTGCTGTTCACCCTGGCCCGGGACCTGAGCCGGATGGAGGTGAACATCGCCGTGGACGAGGCCGACGTGGGGCGGGTGGGGGCCGGCCAGAAGGTGCGCTTCAACGTGGATGCCTTCCCCGGCGAGCGCTTTCAGGGCCGGGTCACCCAGATCCGCAAGGCGCCGGTGACCAGCAACAACGTGGTCACCTACAGCGTCATGGCCACCGTGGACAACCCGGACCTGAAGCTGCTGCCGGGCATGACCGCCAACGCCCGCATCCTCACCGAGGAGCGCAAGGACGTGCTTAAGGTGCCCAACGAGGCCCTGCGCTTCCGGCCCCTGAACCCGGACGGCACCCCTGTGAAGCTGGAGGTGCGCGGCCGGGAGGAGGGCGCCGGCATCCCCGGCCGGGTATGGGTGGTGGGCGCTGACGGCTGGCCCGCGCCGTTCAGCCTGCGCCTGGGGGTGAGCGACAGCAAGGCCACCGAGGTGCTGAAGGGCGAGCTGCGCGCCGGACAGGAGGTCATCCTGGGCTACGAGGAGGGCAGCGAGCCCAAGCCCAAGGGCACCAGCCGACCCTTCGGCATGGGCATCTGATCGCCGGCTGTGAGCGAAGGCCCCCTGATCCAGGTCACCGACCTGCGCCGGGAATACCGGGTGGGCGAGGTGTCGGTACCGGCCCTGGGCGGTGTCAGTCTGGAGATCGGCCACGGCGAATTCGTGGCGGTGATGGGCCCTTCGGGCTCCGGAAAATCGACTTTCATGAACCTCCTGGGCGGCCTGGACCGGCCCAGCGCCGGCCGCTACCGGCTGGACGGGGAGGATGTCACCGGCCTGTCCGCCGACGCCCTGGCGGCGGTGCGCAACCGCACCCTCGGCTTCGTCTTCCAGAGCTTCAACCTGCTGCCCCGGGCCAGTGCCCTGGAGAACGTGGCGCTGCCCCTGGTCTATGCCGGCGTGAAGGTGGCCGAGCGCCAGCGCCGGGCCCTGGCGCAGCTGGAGCGAGTGGGCCTGGCGGACCGGGCCCATCACCGTCCGTCCCAGCTCTCCGGCGGGCAGCAGCAGCGGGTGGCCATCGCCCGCGCCCTGGTGAACGACCCGCGGCTGATCCTGGCCGACGAGCCCACCGGCGCCCTGGACACCCTCACCAGCCTGGAGCTCATGGCCCTGCTGCAGGAATTGAACGACAACGGCATCACCCTGGTGATCGTGACCCACGAACACGACATCGCCGCCTTCGCCAGGCGCGTGCTCAGCTTCCGGGACGGCCGGGTGGTGGAGGACCGGGCGGTGGGTGCGCCGGCGCGGGCGGCGGATCTCATCAGGGACCAGGGGCAATGCGCAAGGGGCGAGGAAACACCCTCCGACCCTGAAACCTTGCACCTTGCACCCTGAACCTTGCGCCTATGAATATCGCCGACACCCTGGCCAGCGCCTTCGGCTCCCTGCGCAGCCACAAGCTGCGCAGCGCCCTGACCGCTCTGGGCATCATCATCGGCGTGGCGGCGGTGATCACCATGCTGGCGGTGGGCGAGGGGGCGAAGACCAAGGTGGCCGAGCAGCTGCGCAGCCTGGGTTCCAACATGCTGGTGATCTTCCCCGGCACGGTCACCGCCAGCGGGGTGCGCCTGGGGGCGGGCACCCGCAACACCCTCACCGAGGAGGACGCCCGGGCCATCCACGAGGAGGTGGCCGGGGTGCTGGCCGCCGCCCCCGGCCTGCGCGGCACCGCCCAACTGGTCTATGGCAACCTGAACTGGTCCACCCAGGTCTATGGCATCAACGCCGACTACATGCTGGCCCGGGAGTGGCAGGTGGCACGGGGCCGGTCCCTGGACGAGGCCGACGTGCGCGGCGGCGAGAAGGTGGTGCTGGTGGGACAGACGGTGGCCGAGATGGTGTTCGGCGGCACCGATCCCACCGGCCAGACCCTGCGCATCAGGCACGTGCCCTTCACCGTCATCGGCCTGCTGGCGCCCAAGGGCCAGACCCTGTCCGGCCGCGACCAGGACGACGTGGTGCTGATCCCCATCACCACCGCCCGCGGCCGCATCATCGGCCAGGACCAGGCGCGCACCAGCAGCGTCGGCCACATCTACGTGAAGATGCACCAGGGCCAGGACATGAAAGACGCGGAGGAGCGGGTGCGCCGCCTGCTGCGCCAGCGCCACCGCCTGGCTGCGGACAAGGACGACGACTTCAACATCCGCAACCTCTCCGAGGTGGTGCAGGCGGAGCAGGCCGCTTCCCGCGCCCTGTCCGGGCTGCTGGCGGCCATCGCCTCGGTGTCCCTGCTGGTGGGCGGCATCGGCATCATGAA
>DEQR01000059.1:0-119053 GCA_002360535.1 Thiobacillus sp. UBA3361 | reverse complement strand
ATCGGCATCATGAACATCATGTTGGTGTCGGTGACCGAACGCACCCGCGAGATCGGCATCCGCATGGCGGTGGGTGCGCGCCGTCGGGACATCCTGGGCCAGTTCCTCACCGAGGCGGTGGCCCTGTCACTGCTCGGCGGCCTGGCCGGCATCGCCCTTGGCCTGGCCAGCAGCCTGCTGTTAGCCGGCTGGGCGGATTGGCCGGTGGACATTCGCCCGAATGCCGTGATCCTCGCCGTAGCCTCCGCCTCCCTGGTGGGGGTATGCTTTGGTTATTTTCCGGCCCGCAAGGCGGCGGGCCTATCCCCCATCGAGGCCTTGCGCCACGAGTGACCGGGCACACGGCATGCAGCGGCGCGGGAACCTCGGCGGCGGATGGCCTCTCCAGACAGACAAGGAGCAAAGACATGGGACTCTTCGACGGCGCCCTCGGTGACGTGGTAGGCAACGTGCTGGGCGGCATGGCGAACGACGGCACTCAGGGCCGGGGCGGCAATCCGCTGCTGCAGTTGGCCATGCAGTTGCTGCAACAGAACGGCGGCCTGGCCGGACTGGTGGAGACGTTCAAGAAACAGGGCCTGGGCCGGGAGGCGGACTCCTGGGTGGGCACCGGCGCCAACCTGCCCGTCTCCCTGGACCAGATCAAACAGGTGCTGGGCGGCGTGGCGGGCGGCGGCGGCCTGGCTGCCCTGGCCGGACAGCTGGGCCTGTCCGAGGACGACGCGGGCAATGGCCTGGCCCGGACCCTGCCGGAGCTGATCAACCAGCTCACCCCCGAAGGCCGCATCCCTGATAACGCAGCCGGCGCGGGCCTGGAGCAGATGCTGGCCGGCCGGGGCGGCCGGCTGTTCGGCGGTTGAGGAGACGGATACCCCTATGCGAACTGCGGTAATGACCATGATCCCCTTGGCGCGGCGCGCCCTGGCGGCGACCCTGCTGGCCGGCCTGGCCGGATGGCAGGCGGCGTCCTGGGCGCAGGATGCGCCGCGCACGGAACCCCCTCCGCCCGCCGCCGAGCAGTCCATGGACCTGGACGCCGTGGCCCGGCGCCTGCGCAACTACTTCACCGAGGAAGAACTGCACACCCTGTTCGACTATCTGCGCGACGCTTCCATCGCCGCGTTGCAGGGCAAGGGCGAGGAGGTGCTGATGCCGCCCGACCTGGCCTTCAAGATGGCCATCCTGCAGGAACGCATGATGCGCGAGGGTCAGTATCAGATGCAGTTGATGATGAAACAGCTGGAGCGGGACATCGATCGGGCGCTGAAGGATCTGTTCACCTTCCCCCCTCCCGACGGTCGGAAGCAGGCGGAACCCCGGCCCGCGCAACCGCCGGCCAGTGCGGCACCGGCCATCAAGCCCCCCGAGCAGCCCGCCCCGCCGGCCAAACCGGTCAATCCCTACGCCCCGCAACCCGCCGTACCGCCTCCGGCGACGTCGGATACGCCCCAGCGCATCGGCAACCCCTACCTGCAGTAAGCGCGCCCTATTGACCGGCGCCCGGTGTCAGGGCGGGGGCCTGGCCAAGCGCCTTCAGCAGCCCCGCCTCCCGCTGCCGGCGCAACATGGGCAGCGACGCCAGGCGCGGCGGCGGGGCCTCGCTGCCCCAGTCCTCCCGGTAATGGCCTTGCAGTACCCGTGCCGGGAAACTGGTCCATTCGTAGTCCACCGGTCTGTTGACGTATCCGTGGCGCACCGGGTCGTAGTGCATCAGGTCGAGCAGGGAGCGGATTTCCTCGCTGGTGTCCACGTCCTGGAATTTGAAACCGCCGTTCCACAAGGGAGCGGTCAGGAACTCCGGATGCCGTTCGCGATAGACGCGCGCGTACTGGGCCTTCAGATCGTTCACCACCGCCGCCGGCTGGGCACCGTCCTTGGTGAACAGCCAGTGCAGGTGGTCGTGGAGGATGGCATAGCCCGCCACCCGCAGGTGGAAGCGGTCCTTGACCTCGCGCATGATCCGCAGCAGCACCCTCTTGTCCTCGCCATCGCGGGACAGGGGCTGGCGCTGGTAATGCACCAAGGTGATGAAGATCAACGCATGACTGTCGGTGAGCATTCCGACCTCCCGAAGTTCTTTGTGTGGAAACTTTATCGCGCTCATGCGGATAGAATTATCTGTAATTTCATCGTACGACAACATGACTCCGTCGGGTAGGTGTGAACCGACCCACCGGGAAGGTTGGGTCGTCGGTTCCGAACCGTGATTCCGAGGATATTTCCCCCGCCATCGCGGCGAAAACCGGTTCCGCGCCATCGCGCCTCGCGCGGGTGCCACCAGCCGTCCGAGGCATGGTATGTTGCGCCGCAACTGTCCGCACTCGGAGTCCAAGCGCCATGACCGCTCCCCAGGCCCTGGTGGCCGCCACACTGGATCACCTGACCCGCTTCTCACCCTTCGATCAGATGGAGCGCGCCCATCTGGCCTGGATGATCGAACGCTCCAAGCTGGGCTATTACGCCCGCGGCGAAGTGGTGGCCAGCCCGGACGCGGGTGAGGCGCGGACCTTTTTCATCATCAAGCAGGGGGTGATCCACGGCGAGCAGGACGTGGTGCGCGCCCAAGAGGACGCCACCTGGCTGGAACTGCATGAAGGGGAGTGCTTCCCCCTGGGCGCGCTGCTCTCGCGGCGCAATGTCAACAGTACCTACAAGGCCGGCGAGGACACCTTCTGTTACGAGCTGGCGGCGGACGATTTCCGCGAACTGTTGCGCATGAGCCCGGCCTTCCACGATTTCTGCACCCGCCGCATCGCCAACCTGCTGGAACAGTCCAAGCAGGTGATCCAGGCCCAGTACGTCAAGTCCACCAGCGAGCAGCAGTCCATGACCAGCCCCCTGTCGGCCGTCATCCGCCGCGAGCCGGTGACCTGCGCGCCGGACGCCCCCATGCGCCAGGTGCTGGAAACCATGAATGAGCTGGGCATCGGCTCCATGGTGGCGGTGGATGCGGACAAACGTCCGCTGGGCATCTTCACCCTGCACGATGTGCTGAAGCGGGTCACCCTGCCCGGCCTGGACCTGGCCACCCCCTTCAGCGCCGTGATGAGCCCCGAGCCCGTGACCCTGCCGCCCCATGCCCTGGCCTACGAGGCAGCCCTGGTCATGGCGCGGCACGGCTTCCGCCATGTGCTGGTGGAGGAGACGGGCCGGCTGAAGGGGCTGGTGTCGGAAAAGGATTTGTTCTCACTGCAGCGGGTGGGCCTGCGCCAGTTGAGCGGCATGATCCGCAAGGCCGAGAATCTGGACAGCCTGATACACGCCGCCGCCGACATCCGCCAGCTGGCCCACAACATGCTCGCCCAGGGCGTGACCGCCGAGCAGCTCACCCAGATCATCTCCACCCTCAACGACCTGCTCACCCAGCGCATCATCGAACTGGAACTGGAGGCCGATCCGGCCGCCCGCGAGGTCGAGTTCTGCTGGCTCGCTCTGGGCTCCGAGGGCCGCCTGGAACAGACCCTGAACACCGACCAGGACAACGGCATCCTGTTCGCCGTCCCCGACGGCCGGGACGCGGCGGCGGTGCGCGAGGTGATGCTGCCGTTCGCCAAACGCATCAACCTGGCCCTGGCTGAATGCGGCTTTCCCCTCTGCAACGGCGAAGTCATGGCATCCAATCCCAAGTGGTGCCTGTCCCTGGCCGAATGGAAGGACACCTTCGACAAGTGGATATTCCACGGCGACCCCATGGCCCTGCTTTACTCCACCATCTTCTTCGATTTCCGGCCCCTGTTCGGCGCCGAGCATCTGGCCGAGGAGCTGCGTGACTGGCTGGCTGCCGAGTCACCGAAGAACACCCGCTTCCTGCACCAAATGGCCGTGAATGCCCTGCGCAACCGGCCACCGCTGGGTATCGTGCGCGACTTCGTCACCGGCGACGGACACACCATCGACCTGAAACTCAACGGCATCACCCCTTTCGTGGACGCCACGCGCATCTACTGCCTGGCGTACGGCCTGAAGGCCACCAACACCCTGCAGCGCATCCGTGAGATGGCTGGCCCGCTGAACCTGAGCGAGCAGGACGCGGAGGCCTACGGCGATGCCTTCCTGTTCATCCAACTGTTGCGCCTGCGCCTGCACCACGAACAGTGCCAGCTGGGACAGCCGCTCACCAATAAGGTGGACCCGGACCACCTGAACGCCCTGGACAGCCGCATCCTGCGCGAGGCCTTCCGCCAGGCGCGCAAGTTGCAGACCAAGCTGGGCCTGGACTACCAGGTGTGAGGTGGCGGCGATGAACTGGCTGGCGCGTCTGTTCGGCGAACCCGCGGTCGCCCTGAGCCCCACCCAGGCGGGGCGCCTGGCCGCCTGGCAGGCACTGCCCGCGGCGGACGCCAGCCTGCCTCTGGCCCAGGGCCGCTATGTGGTGGTGGATGTGGAATCCAGCGGCCTGAACGTGAACCGTGACCGGCTCATCGCCATCGGCGCCATCGCCGTAGTCAACGGTCGCATCGACCTGAACGACGGCCTGGACATCGTGTTGCAACAGGACAAGGTGAGCGACAAGGCCAACATCCTCATTCACGGCATCGGCGGCACTGCCCAGCGCGATGGCGTACCCCCCGCAGACGCCCTGCTCACCTTCCTGGAGTACCTGGGCAAGGACCCCCTGATGGCCTTCCACGTGGCCTTCGACAACACTATGATCAGCAAGGCCCTGAAGCGGCACCTGGGCCTGCGGTTCGAACACCCCTGGTCCGACCTGGCCTATATGAGCCCCGCCCTGTACATCGAACTGGTGCACCGCTGCCGGACCCTGGACGACTGGACGACGCATTTCGGCATCGGCAACTTCGCCCGCCACAGCGCCCTGGCCGACGCGCTGGCCACCGCCGAACTGCTGCTGGCCCTGGGGCCGCGCATGCGGCATCGGCAGATCGACTGCTTCCGCAAGATGCGCGACCTGTACCTGGCCCAGAAACGGGCCACCTCCCCCCTGGCCGGGATGTAACAAACAAAACGGGCGGCCGAGGCCGCCCGGTTCTTACGCCCGTCCAGTTCAGCCCTTGCGGCTGTTTTCCACCATGCGATGGATGATGGGTTCCAGGATGATCTCCATGGACATGCCCATCTTGCCGCCGGGCACTACCAGGTTGTTGCGACGCGACATGAAAGAGCCGTCGATCATGCTCAGCAGGTAGGGGAAATCGACTCCCTTGGGATCGCGGAAGCGGATCACCACGAAGCTCTCGTCCGGGGTGGGGATGTCGCGGGCGATGAAGGGGTTGGAGGTATCGACGGTAGGCACCCGCTGGAAGTTGATGTCGGTACGGGAGAACTGGGGGGTGATGTAGTTCACGTAATCCGGCATGCGACGCAGGATGGTATCGACGATGGCCTCGGCGGAATAGCCCCGCTCGGCGGCGTCGCGGTGGATCTTCTGGATCCATTCCAGGTTCACCACCGGCACCACGCCGATGCCCAGATCCACGTATTGGGCCATGTCCACATCGCCGGTGACCACCAGGCCGTGCAGGCCCTCGTAGAACAGCATATCGGTGTTGCCGGGCACGTCTTCCCAGGGGGTAAACTCGCCGGGCTTCAGACTGGTGCCCAGGCGCTTGTTCAGCGCGGCGGCCTCTTCATCGCTGTGGATGTAGTAGCGCTTCTTGCCGCCGCCGGTCTCGCCGTAGGTCTTGAACAGGTTGGCCAGGGCGGCGAAGTCGTTGGCCTCGGGGCCGAAGTGGCTGAAGTGCTTGTTGCCTTCCGCCTCGGCCTTCTTCATGGCCTCCTTGAACTCGACGCGGCCCAGGCTGTGGAAGCTGTCACCCTCGATGACCGCGGCACTCAGGTTCTCGCGGGTGAAGATGTGCTCGAAGGCGCGCTTGACGGTGGTGGTGCCGGCGCCGGACGAGCCGGTGACGACCACGACGGGATGCTTCTTGGACATGCAGGACTCCCCACAAATGACGATTGCAGATCAGACAGCGAACCAGACAAAACTGACCGAGTATAGCCGCCGGCCAACGGGCATGTCACCCGGAAGGCCGATATAATCTCCTTCTCCGTCAATAACATCCTTCAATGCCCCCGCCCCGCATGGACGCCCCCATGGACCCCATCTACCGCCCGGAGATCATCGAACCGGAAGCCCAGCAGCACTGGGAAGAAAAACGAGCCTTCAAGGCCGTGGAAGACCCCGGCAAGCCCAAGTACTACTGCCTGTCCATGTTCCCCTATCCGTCCGGGAAATTGCACATGGGCCACGTGCGCAACTACACCATCGGCGACGTGCTGGCCCGCTACCACCGCATGCGGGGCTACAACGTGCTCCAGCCCATGGGCTGGGACGCTTTCGGCCTGCCCGCCGAGAACGCCGCCATGCAGAACGGCGTGCCGCCGGCCCGGTGGACCTACGACAACATCGCCTACATGAAGGGTCAGCTCCGGCGCCTGGGCTTCGCCATCGACTGGCAGCGGGAAGTGGCCACCTGCCGGCCCGATTACTACAAGTGGAACCAGTGGCTGTTCCTGCGCATGCTGGAGAAGGGCATCGCCTACAAGAAGACCGGCACGGTGAACTGGGACCCGGTGGACCAGACCGTCTTGGCCAACGAGCAGGTCATCGATGGGCGCGGCTGGCGCACCGGCGCGCCGGTGGAAAAACGCGAAATCCCCATGTACTACCTGGCCATCACCCGCTATGCCGAGGAACTGCTGGCCGCCCTGGACAAGCTGCCCGACTGGCCGGAGCGGGTACGGGCCATGCAGGCCAACTGGATCGGCAAGAGCTTCGGCGTGGAGATCCATTTTCCCCTGAACGAGCGCCACCGGGACGGCGATCCGGTGCTCAAGGTCTTCACCACCCGGGCCGACACCCTGTTCGGGGTCACCTACGTAGCGGTGGCCGCCGAGCACCCCCTGGCCCTGCAGGCGGCCGAGGGCAATCCCGAGTTGGCCGCCTTCATCGAGGAGTGCCGTAAGGGCGGCATCACCGAGGCGGAGTTGGCCACCCAGGAGAAGAAGGGCATGGACACGGGCCTCAAGGCCTGGCATCCCTTCACCAACGAGCCGGTGCCCATCTTCGTGGCCAACTACGTGCTCATGGGCTACGGCGAGGGGGCCGTCATGGCCGTGCCCGCCCACGACGAGCGGGACTTCGCCTTCGCGAACAAATACGGCCTGCCCATCAAGGCCGTGATCAGGCCTGCCGAGGGCGAGTTGACGCTGCCCCTGCAAGCGGCCTATGTGGAGCAGGGCGTGCTGTTCGACTCCGGCGACTTCTCCGGCCGCACCTCCCAGGACGCCATCGAGAAGATCGCCCTGGTGCTGAAGAACCTGGGCCTGGGTGACCGGCGCACCACTTGGCGCCTGCGGGATTGGGGCATCAGCCGCCAGCGTTATTGGGGCTGCCCCATCCCCCTGATCCACTGCGACGAATGCGGCGATGTGCCGGTGCCGGACGACCTGTTGCCCGTGGTCCTGCCCGAGGACTGCGTGCCGGACGGCTCCGGCAACCCGCTGAACAAGCGCGCGGATTTCGTGAACTGCGCCTGCCCCCGCTGCGGCAAACCCGCCCGGCGGGAGACCGACACCATGGACACCTTCGTGGATTCGTCCTGGTACTACGCCCGCTATTGCAGCCCGGACAACCCGAACGCCATGGTGGATGCCCGGGCCGACTACTGGATGCCCGTCGATCAGTACATCGGCGGCATCGAGCACGCCATCCTGCACCTGCTCTATTCTCGCTTCTGGAGCAAGGTGATGCGCGACCTGGGCCTGGTCTCCTACGACGAGCCGTTCAAGCGGCTGCTCACCCAGGGCATGGTGCTCAACCACATCTTCTCCCGGCGTACCGACAAGGGCGGCATCGCCTACTTCGCCCCGGACGAGGTGGAGGTGGTCACCGACGATAAGGGCCGGGTGGTGAGCGCCACCTCCAAGGCGGATGGCCAGCCGGTCGATTACCAGGGCATCGGCACCATGTCCAAGTCCAAGAAGAACGGCATCGACCCCCAGGCCCTGATCGCCCAGTACGGCGCCGACACGGCCCGGCTGTTCATGATGTTCGCCGCCCCGCCGGAACTCACCCTGGAATGGTCGGACAACGCCGTGGAAGGCGCCCACCGCTTCCTGAAACGCCTGTGGAAGGCGGTCCACGACCATGTGCAGCAGGGCCCGGCGGAGGCCTGCCGGGGCGGCGATTTGCCGGAAGACCTGCAGGGCCTGCGCCGCCAGCTGCACCAGACCATCCAGAAGGTCACCGACGACATCGAGCGGCGCCAGCAATTCAACACCGCCATCGCCGCCATCATGGAATTGATGAATGCCCTGGCCAAGGTTGAAGGTGAGGACTCGCTCACCCGCGCCGTCAAGCAAGAGGCCCTGGAAGCCATCGTGCTCATGCTGGCGCCCATCGTGCCCCACATCTGCCGCGTGCTCCTCAAGGCACTGAAACCGGGCGCCTGCCTGGTCGGTTCCAGCTGGCCGGAGGCGGACGAGGCCGCCCTGGTGCGCGCCGAGATCGAACTGGTCCTGCAGGTGAACGGCAAGTTGCGTGGCAAGCTGACCGTGGCCGCCGACGCCGGCCGCGAGGCCATCGAGGCTGCCGCCCTGGCCAGCCCGGACGTGCGGCGCCACATGGACGGCAAGCCGGCGAAGAAGGTCGTCGTCGTACCCGGCCGCCTGGTCAACGTCGTGGTCTGAACTTCGAGGCCGCAGATGAAATCCACCACCGCCACCCTGCTCTTTCTGCTGGCCTTGACCGGCTGCGCCGGCTGGAACACGGACCAGGCCGCCTACGAGGCCATGCGCGAGCATGAACGGGCGAAGCGCCCGCTGGACGGCATGCCGCCGCCCGCGCCGTCCCCCGATTACCGGGACTACAGCCGGGACCGGGAGAAACTCTCCACCTCCAACCCCAACAGCACCGCCTCGCCATGACCACGCTACGCCGAATCCTTCTCTTGGGACTGCTCGCCGGCCTGGCCGGTTGTGGCTTCCAGCTGCGCGGGCAGGCCCAGTTGCCCTTCGAGTCCGCCTATATCGTCAGCCCCGCCGACTCCCCCCTGCGCGCACGGCTGGCGCGCAGCCTGACCGCCGGCGGCAAGCAGCTGTCCACCAAGGCTGGCGACGCGCAGGTGATCATCCGTCTGGAGAAGGAAATCCGCACCAAGGAGATCCTGGCCCTGTCCGGTGGCGGCAAGGTGCGCGAATACCGCCTGCGGCACCAGGTGGAGCTGTCGGTGCAGGACAAGGAGGGCCGCGATCTGCTGGCCCCTTCACCCATCCTGGCCACGCGGGACTTCTCCTACAGCGACGAGCAGCTGCTGGCCAAGGAGGCCGAGGAGGCGCTGCTGTTCCGCGACATGGAGCAGGACATCCTGAGCCAGATCCAGCGCCGCCTGGCCTACATCAAACGCTGAGGCCGGCGCATGCGGCTGCGCGCGGAACAGCTCGACGGCGCCCTGGCACGGGGCGTCGCCCCGGTCTATGCCGTCAGCGGCGACGAAGCCCTGCTGGTGGACGAGGCCGCCGCCGCCATCCGCCGGGCACTCTACAAGCAGGGTGTCGATGCGCGCCAGAGCTTCCAGGCCGACACCGGCTTCAACTGGCAGGACTGGCTGGCCGGCTTCGACGCCCTGTCCCTGTTCGCCAGCCGGCAGCTGGTGGAGCTGCGCCTGCCCACCGGCAAGCCCGGCGTGGAAGGCGGCAAGGCCCTGGAGGCCTGGTGCGCCAACCCGCCCGCCGACACCTGGCTGCTGCTGCACCTGCCCCGGCTGGACCGGGCGGGGCAGGGCAGCAAGTGGTTCACCGCCCTGGACAAGGCCGGCGTGGTGGTCACCGCCACCCCCCCCGGCCTGGAGCAGCTGCCCGACTGGATCGGTGCCCGCCTGCGGGCCAAGGGCCTGAATGCCGACCGGGAGACGAAACTGTTCCTCGCCGGGCGGGTGGAGGGCAATCTGCTGGCCGCCGACCAGGAAGTGGAAAAGCTGGCCCTGCTGCTGCCGCCAGGCCCCATCGGCCTGGAGGACGTGCGCGGCGCCGTGCTGGACGTTGCCCGCTATGACACCGGACAGCTGCCCGAGGCCCTGCTCAAGGGCGAGGCGGTGCGCTTCGTGCGCATCCTGGACGGCCTGCGCGGCGAGGGCGAGGCACCGCCCCTGCCCCTGTGGGTCTTGACCCAGGAAATCCGCACCCTCTACCGTGTCGCCCTGGCCGTGCGCCAGGGGCAATCCGCCGCCTCGGCGATGGCAGACCTCAGGATATGGGACAGCAAGCAGCCGCTGATCGGCCGCGCCCTGCGCCGGCTGGACCTGGACACCCTGGGGCGGGCGCTGCAATTGGCGGCGCGCATCGACCGGGTGGCCAAGGGTCTGGGTGGCGACGACCCCTGGCTGCTCATGAAACAATTGGGGCTGGGATTGATGGGCAAACCGGCCCCCGAACTGGAACCGACAACACCGTAACGTGGTGCGAGACATGGACATCAAGAGCTACATGCAACAACTGGGCCGCCAGGCCCGCGAGGCCTCGCGGGCCATGGCCCGCGCCGACACCAACCAGAAGAACCTGGCGCTGGTGAAGATGGCCGACGCCATCGAGCGGGACGCGGACAAATTGCTCGCCGCCAACGGCCTGGACATGGAGGCCGCCCGCGCCAAGGGTCTGGACGACGCCCTGCTGGACCGGCTGGCCCTGAATGCCAAGACGGTGGCCGGCATGGCCGAAGGGCTGCGCCAGATCGCCGCCCTGCCCGATCCGGTGGGCGCCGTCAGCGACATGAACTACCGCCCCTCGGGCATCCAGGTGGGCAAGATGCGCGTGCCCCTGGGCGTCATCGGCATCATCTACGAGGCCCGCCCCAATGTCACCGCCGACGCTGCCGGCCTGTGCCTGAAGTCGGGCAACGCCGCCATCCTGCGCGGCGGCTCCGAGGCCCTCAACTCCAATCAGGCCATCGCCGCCTGCGTGCGCGAGGGTTTGAGCGCCGCCGGCTTGCCGGAGGCCGCCGTGCAGGTCATCGACACCATCGACCGGGCTGCCGTGGGCGAACTGATCACGATGCGCGAATTCGTCGATGTGATCGTGCCGCGCGGCGGCAAGGGCCTCATCGCACGCCTCATCGCCGAGGCGCGCATCCCGGTCATCAAGCACCTGCACGGCAACTGCCACGTCTATCTGGACGACGCGGCCGACGCCGCCAAGGCCGTGCACATCGTGGAAAACGCCAAGACCCAGCGCTACGGCACCTGCAACACCACCGAGTCGCTGCTGGTAGCCCGCAGCCGTGCCGCCGAGCTGCTGCCCGGCATCGGCCGTATGTTGGCCGGCCACGGCGTGGAGATGCGCTGCTGCGCGGAGGCCCTGCCCATCCTGCAAGGCGCCGGTGTCGCCGCCGAGCGCCTCAAGGCGGCCACCGTAGCGGACTGGGAGGAGGAATACCTGGCCCCGATCATCGCCATCAAGGTGGTGGACGGCTTCGACGCCGCCGTGGCCCACATCAACACCTACGGCTCGCAGCACACCGATGCCATCGTCACCGACGACTACGCCAAGGCGCGCCGCTTCCTGCGCGAGGTGGATTCCAGCTCGGTGATGGTCAACGCCTCCACCCGCTTCGCCGACGGTTTCGAGTATGGCCTGGGCGCCGAGATCGGCATCTCCACCGACAAGATCCACGCCCGCGGCCCGGTGGGGCTGGAGGGCCTGACCAGCCAGAAATGGGTGGTGCTGGGCGACGGACATGTCCGCGCATAGGCCTGGACGAAACCGAATACCTTATTGATTCGCATAGGTTTTATTGGCGACACCGGGCATTCCTGATATGGTATGACCCGCATCGACAAACCAGAGGAGACCGCCATGTCATGCTTCCGCATCTGTATCCTGGCCCTGGCCGCCGCCCTGGCTGCCCCCTTGGCCACGGCCAATGAGAACGACCCCTATTCCAAGGCCATCGAGACCTATGGTTGCGGCGACTACCCCAAGGCCTTCAACCTGTTCATGCCCCTGGCCCAGCAGGGCATGGCCGTCGCCGAATACCAGATCGGCCTGATGACCGAACAGGGCCAGGGCACGGCGGCGAACATGAGCCGGGCCTTCGAGTGGTACACCAAGGCCGCCGAGAAGGGGGTCGCCGACGCCTACTACGCCCTCGGTCAGCTCTACAGCAAGGGCGAGGTGGTGGCCAAGGACCCGGCCCAGGCGCACGCCCTGTTCGATCTGGCGGTCAAGGGCGGCAACAAGGTGGCCAAGGACTGGCTGCGCATGGAAGCCGAGCGTTTGGACGCGATCGGTTTGGCCAAGTCGCGGGAATACGCCCAGCAATGGCTGGCCAGGGCGAAGAACTGACCGGCGGCCGCCTTCGGCCGCCCATGGACCAGCGGACTTGAACGCCGTCGGTCTGCTGGGCGGCACCTTCAACCCCATCCATCTGGGGCATCTGCGCCTCGCCGAGGAACTGGCCGAGGCCCTGGACCTCACCACCGTCCTGGTCATCCCCGCCGGCCATCCGCCCCACCGCCCGGCACCCGATGTGCCCCCGGAGACCCGCCTGGCGATGACCGGACTGGCCATCGCCGGCAATCCGCGCCTGCACCTGGAAGACTACGAGGCGCGCAAGACGACGCCCAGCTACATGGTGGAAACCCTGGAACACTTGCGTGGCCGGCTGGGCGCGGCGACCCCCCTGGTCCTGTTCCTGGGCGCCGACGCCTTCCAGGGTCTGACCGCCTGGCACGAATGGCGGCGGCTGTTCGACCTGGCCCACCTGGCCGTGGCCCACCGGCCGGGTTTCCCACCGGCCGCCTGGGAACAGCGCCTGGCCGATGAGCTGAAGCAGGAATGGCACGGCCGCCGCGCCGCCACCCCCGCCGAACTGCACGCCACCCCCGCCGGGCGCATCTGGCTCCAGGCCATCACCCAACTGGACATCTCCGCCAGCCGCATCCGCCAACTCGTGGGCCGGGGCCGGAGCATCCGCTATCTGGTCCCCGATCCGGTTCTGGATTACATTGACCGCCACCGACTCTATCGACAGGAGCCTGCCTGACACACATGGATACCGCCCCGAGCACCGAACACCTGACCCGCGTTGCGGTCGCGGCCCTGGAAGACATCAAGGCCAAGCAGATCACCATCCTCGACGTCCGTTCCCTCACCTCCCTGTTCGACACCATGATCATCGCCAACGGCGACTCGACCCGCCAGGTCAAGGCGCTGGCCGACCACGTCCGGGACAAGCTCAAGGCGGCCGGCGCCGAAATCGTCGGCACCGAGGGCGCCAGGGCCGCCGAATGGGTGCTGGTCGATGCGGGCAGCGTGGTGATCAACGTCATGCACCCGGCCGTGCGCCAGTACTACAACCTGGAAGAACTGTGGGACGGGGCGCGCGAGGTCCGCGCCGCCGCCTGATGGCGGGGGCGCTCACGTCCATACCGGCATGGAAATCTTCGGCGTCTATCACCTGGAGGCCGCCCGCCGGCTGCCCCACCTGCCCGCGGAGCATCCCTGCGCCCGCTTGCACGGCCACTCCTTCCGCATCGAGGTGCATGTGGCCGGTCCCCTGGACGCCGGGAAGGGTTGGGTGCTGGATTTCGCTGACCTGGACCGGGCCTGGCAGCCCATCCATGCCGCCCTCGACCACCGTTATCTGAACGACGTCCCCGGCCTCGCCAACCCGACCAGCGAACACCTGGCCATCTGGATCTGGGAACACCTGAAGGACGCCCTGCCTGGATTGGTCCGCATCGAGGTGCGCGAAACCGAGCGTTCCGGCTGCGTCTATCGCGGCGAGTAGCCCGTCCGAACCCTCATAGGGTTTCCGCCAGGCGCCCCGCCAGCGCCTCGGCCGCCGCGTTCCAGTCCAGACCGATGCCCAGATCCAGCAACCGGGTCACCGCCAGGCCCTCATGGCCGCAGGGGTTGATGGACCGGAATGGAGACAGGTCCAGGTCCACGTTCAGGGCCAGGCCGTGATACGAGCAGCCGTTGCGGATGCGCAGTCCCAACGCGGCCACTTTCGCCCCGCCCACATAGACCCCCGGCGCCCCCGGCAGACGTTCGCCGGCCACCCCGCGCGCGGCCAGCAGCTCGATCACCGCCTGTTCCAGGCGGTGCACCAGCGCCTTCACGCCGTAGCCCCGCCGCTTCAGGTCCAGCAGCACATAGGCCAGCACCTGCCCCGGCCCGTGGTAAGTCACCTGCCCGCCCCGGTCGATGGGGATGACGGGTATGCCGATGTCCGCCAGCACATGCTCCCGCCGGCCGGCCTGGCCCAGGGTGAACACGGGCGGATGCTCCACCAGCCAGAGTTCGTCCGGGGTGTCCGGCGTCCGCCGGGCGGTGAATTCGCGCATGGCCTGCCAGGTGGATTCATAGTCCGCGCGGCCGATGCGGCGGAGGAGGAGGGGATGGGACATGAAGGGTTCGTGGTGGGTGCCGGCGGTCGCGCTGGATCTCTCGGCCGGTCCGGAGCGGCCCCTCCTCACCTCGCCCCGGGGAGGAGGGCGGGGCTCAGAGCTTGTAGCCCGTGTGCAGGGCGACGACGCCGGCGGTGAGGTTGAAATAGTCCACCCGCCCGAGGCCGGCGGACTCCATCATGGCCTTGAGGGTTTCCTGGTCCGGGTGCATGCGGATGGATTCCGCCAGGTAGCGGTAGCTGTCGGTGTCCTTGGCCACCCACCGGCCTAGACGCGGCAGCACCTGGAAGGAATACAGGTCGTAGAGGGGCGCCAGGGGCTTGGCCACCTTGGAGAACTCTAGCACCAGCAGCTTGCCGCCGGGCTTCAGCACCCGGCACATCTCGGCCAGGGCCAAATCCTTGTGGGTCATGTTGCGCAGCCCGAAGGCCACCGTGACCCGGTCGAAATAGTTGTCGGGGAAGGGCAGGTGTTCAGCGTCGCACTGGGCCACCGGCAGCATGCGGCCCTGATCCAGCATGCGATCGCGGCCCACCGCCAGCATGGAACCGTTGATGTCGGTGAGCCAGACCTCGCCCGACTCGCCTGCGTCCTCCGCCAGCAGGTTGGCGATGTCGCCGGTGCCGCCGGCGATATCCAGGCAGCGCATGCCCGGCCGCACCGCCGCCTGGCCGCGGGTGAAACGCTTCCAGAACCGATGCATGCCGCCGGACATGAGGTCGTTCATCAGGTCGTAGCGGCTGGCCACGGAATGGAACACCTCCGCCACCTTGCCGGCCTTCTGCTCCTCGGCCACCGTCTGGTAGCCGAAGTGGGTGGTGCGTTCCTCGGCGGGATCAGGCGTGTCGGTCATCGCGGATCGGTGCTCAGTGGCGCTCGGTGGTGAAGCCCTGGGGGGCGCCCACGCCTTCGCCGAAGAAGTATTTCTCGGCCTGCTCCATCAGGTATTTGCGGTGCTGGGCGTCGGCCAGGTTGAGCCGGTTTTCATTGATGATCATGGTCTGCAGCTTGATCCAGGCCTGCCAGGCCTCCTGCGAGACGTTCTCGAAGATGCGCCTGCCCAGGTCGCCGGGATAGGGGGGGAAGGCCATGCCTTCGGCCTCGCGGCCCAGTTTCACGCAGTTCACCATGCGCGCCATGGTCGTTGCTCCTTGCTTGCTCGAATGGGGGTGATGGTAGCCCAAGGGGGTCGGGGGCGTCACGCCTCGCCGGAAGACAGTCGCTCGATGCGGCGGGCGAAGACGGCCATTTCCTTGGCGGCCTGGAGGTCGCCCTTGCCAGTAGCCGCCTCGATGCCCTGCCGGTAGGCCGTCAGTGCCTCCTCCGGGCGGCCGGCATCGGCCAGCGCCTTGCCCAGCAGCTTCCAGGCGGCCGAGTAGCCGGGGTCGAAGACCAGGGCGGCGCGCAGGTGTTCGGCGGCCAGGTCGTGGTGGCCCAGCTTGTGGTGCTCGTTGCCCAGGGAATAGCGCAGCAGGGCGTTGTCCTTGCCCGCCGCCAGCATCTTCTCGAAGGTTTCCAGTGGGTTCATGGCAAGTTCCGTCCAGGCGCTTTTCAGCGCCGCCAGAAGGCGGGCAGGAGCACCACCAGCAGGGTGAACAGCTCCAGCCGCCCAAGCAGCATGGAGAAGGTGCACACCCAGGTCTGGAAATCGGTGAGCACGGCGTAAGTGGTGGCCGGGCCGACCTGGCCCAAGCCGGGGCCGGTGTTGTTGATGGTGGCCACCACCGCCGAGAAGGCGGTGAACACGTCCAGCCCGGAGGCGGTGAGCAGGAAGGTCATGACCACGATGAGGGCCACGTAGATGAACAGGAAGGCCAGCACGGCGTAGATGACCCTGTTGGGCACCACGCCGTCGCCCATCTTGGACGGGGTCTGGGCGTTGGGGTGGATGAGACGCAGCAACTCCCGATAGACCTGCTTGTAGAGCAGGATGGCCCGCATCATCTTGATGCCGCCCCCGGTGGAGCCGGAGCAGGCCACGAAGCTGCCCAGGAACAGCATCCACAGAGGGGCGAAATAGGGCCAGGCGTTGTAGTCGGTCGTGGCGAAGCCCAGGGAGGTGGCCACCGAGATGGTGTTGAAGCTGGCGTAGCGCAGGGCGGTGGGGAAATCCAGGTAGTAGTCGCGCATCCACAGGTAGAGGGCCAGCATTAGGCAACTGAAGGCCAGCACGCTCAGAAACCAGCGCACCTCCGGGTCGAATCGGTAGGGACTGAAGTTCAGGTTTCGCAGGGCGAGAAAGTGGGTGGCGAAATTCATGCCGGCGATGAGGGCGAAGGCCATGGTGATCAATTCCAGGGTCAGGGAATCGAAATGGCCGAGGCTGGCATCATGGGAGGAAAACCCGCCCTGGCCCATGACGCTGAAGGCATGCATCACCGCGTCCAGCCAATCCATGCCGCCCAGCAGATAGGCGGCCACCAGCAGCCCGGTGAGCAGAACATAAACCCCCCACAGCCCTTTGGCGGTCTCGGTCATGCGCGGTGTGAGCTTGGTCTCCTTCATGGGCGTGGGGATCTCGGCCTTGAACATCTGCCGGCCGCCCACCCCCAGCATGGGCAGCACCGCCACCACCAACACGATGACCCCCATGCCGCCGATCCAGTGCAGCTGGGTGCGCCACAGGTTGATGGAGCCGGGTAGGTCGTCCAGACCGGACAGCACGGTGGCGCCAGTGGCGGTGAGGCCGGAGACGGCCTCGAAATAGGCGTCTGTGAAGGACAGGTCGGGCAGGTAGATGAGCAGGGGGAAGGTGGCGAACAGGGGTAGCAGGGTCCAAATCAGCACTACCAGCAGGATGCCATCCCGGGATTTCAGCTCCTGCCGTTTCCCACGGGTGGCCAGCCAGAGCAGGAAACCCGTGCCGGTGGTGATCAGCACCGCCTCGTCGTAGGCCAGCAGGGCGCTGTCCGCCAAGTGCCAAGACAGGACCAGGGGCGCCAGCATGGACAGGCCGAAGGCGGTGATGACCATGCCCAGTACATGCAGGATGATGCGGAAGCGGTGCTGCATGGAACGGCGTACCCGCGGGACTCAGAAGAAGCCCAGGCCCACCTGGAACAGCTTTTCCACCTTGGGGACCATGCGTTTGTTGGGCACGAACAGGATGACGTGATCCTCCGGCTGGATGACCGTGTCGTGGTGGGCGATGAGCACCTCGCCGCCGCGCGAGATGGCGCCGATGGACACCCCCTCCGGCAGGTCAATCTCGTCCATGGCGCGGCCGATCAGCTTGGAGGTGCGGGCGTCGCCGTGCACCACCGCCTCGAAGGCCTCTGCCGCGCCCCGGCGCAGGCTGTGCACCACCGCCAGGTCGCCGTGGCGGATGTGGGTAAGCAGGGGACCGATGGTGGCGTAGGCGGGCGACAGGGCGATGTCGATCTCGCCCCCCTGCAGCAGATCGACATAGCTGGCGCGGTTGATCAGGGCGATCACCTTGCGCGCGCCCATGCGCTTGGCCAGCAGCGCGGACATGATGTTGTCCTCGTCGTCGTTGGTCAGGGCGCAGAATACGTCCATGTCCTCGATGTTCTCCTGGGTCAGCAGATCCTCGTCGGTGGCGTCGCCCACCAGCACCAGAGTGCGGCTCAGGCGGCGGGCCAGATTCTCGGCGCTCTTCTTGTTGTGGTCGATGAGCTTGACGTCATACTCCTCCTCCAGGGAGGCGGCCAGGCGGCTGCCGATATTGCCGCCGCCGGCGATCATCACCCGCCGCACCTGCTGGTCGCCGCGGCGCATCTCCTTCATCACCGCGCGGATGTTCTCGGTGGCGGCGATGAAGAACACCTCGTCGCCGTCCTCGATCACCGTGCGCCCTTCCGGCACGAAGGCGCGGTCGCGCCGATAGACGGCCGCCACCCGGGCATCGAGTTTCGGAAGGTGCTGGCGGATGTCGCGCAGTTCGTGGCCCACCAGCGGGCCGCCATGGCGCGCCCTGACCGCCACCAGACGGATAGCGCCGTCGGCGAAATCCACCACCTGCAGGGCCTCGGGGTAGTCGATCAGGCGGCGCAGATAGTTGGTGACCTCCTGCTCCGGGTTGATGACGAAATCCACCGCCATGTGCTCGGGGGTGAACAGGTCCGGGTGGCGAGTGTAGTCCATGGCCCGGATACGGGCGATCTTGGTGGGCACGTTGAACAGCAGGGCGGCCAGCTTGCAGGCCACCATGTTGGTCTCGTCGTTCTGGGTGACGGCGATCAGCATGTCCGCGTCCTGGGCGCCGGCGGCGCGCAGCACCGAAGGGTGCGCGGCATGGCCCGCGACGGTGCGCAGGTCGTAGCGGTCCTGCAGGTCGGCCAGCTTGGCCTCGTCCTGATCGACGATGGTGATGTCGTTGGCTTCGGAAACCAGGCTGGCCGCCAGGCTGGCACCCACTTGGCCGGCACCCAGAATGACGATTTTCATGCTTGCGAAGGGATGGGGATGGGGGGAATCAGGCCTCGCTGCGTCCGGGCAGGTCGATGCCCAGGGACTTGAGCTTGCGGTAAAAAGCGGTGCGCTCCATGCCGGCCCGGCTGGCCGCCTTGCTCACGCTCCAGCCGCATTGGCCGAGCAGGGCGTTCAGGTAGGCGCGCTCGAATTCGTCGCGCGCCTCTTTGAGGGACAATTCCAGGCGCAGGCCCACGTCGCCCTCGCCTTCGTCCTCCTCAAGGCCGAGCATGGCGGTCAGATCGGCCACCTCGATGTCGTCTCCCTCCACGGTGCTGGCCAGGCTGCCGACGATGCTGCGCAGTTCGTCCAGGTTGCCGGGCCAGTCGCGGCGGGCGAGCAGCTCCAGCGCCGACTGGCTGAACTGCTTGGGCGCCAGCTTGTGCCTTTCCAGGGCGTCCCGGAGGGCGCTCTGGGCCAGCATCGGGATGTCCTCGGTATGCTCCCGCAAGGGCGGGATGCGCACCGCGACTTGCGCCAGCAGGTTGTAGAGGTCGCGCGAATAGCTGCCGTTGGCGGCCTTCTCGGCCAGGTTGACCGAGCTGGCGCAGATCAGGCGCACGCCGAAATCGGGGCGGCGCTGATTGAGCAGCAGCAGGCCGCGCTGCTGGAAAGGGGTGAGCTGGCCCACCTCGGGGATGAACAGCAGGCCGCCCTTGGCTTCGGCCAGGAGATCCAGGGGCTGTTCCGCCAGCCGGTTGAGGTCGGCGACACGCACGAACGGGGTGCGCGGATCGTGCAGATAGCGGGCACACTCCTCCGCCCCGGCACCCACCTCCCCCGACAGCAGGATGGGCGCGCCGGTGGTATGGGCCTGGCGCAGCTTGTTGACCAGATGGCGGATGAGTTCGCTTTCGCCCAGGGCGGGCAGGCTGTCGGCCAGGGGCGACGCCTTGGGCCGCAGGCTGAGTGCGCGCTGCACGGTCTCCAGCAGCTTCTTGTACGGCACCGGCTTTTCCAGGAAATCGAAGGCCCCCAGACGTGTCGCCTCCACCGCCGTATGCACCGTGCCGTGGCCGGACATCATGACGATGGGCATGGAGGCCTGGCCCTTGCTGACCCACTCCCGCAGCAGGCTGATGCCGTCCAGGTCGGGCATCCAGATGTCCAACAACACCAAGTCGGGCACCTTGTTGCGCATAGCCTGGCGCGCCGTCTCGCCATTCTCGGCCAGGCGCACTTCGTAGCCTTCGTCTTCCAGGATCTCCTGGACCAGGGTGCGGATGCCCGGTTCGTCATCCACCACCAAGATTTCACTCATGAGTGCTGCTCCAACAGGGGCAATGTAATACACAGCACGGCGCCTCCTGATTCGAGGTTGCGCACGTCAATGCTGCCATGATGCTCTTCCACGATCTTTTTCACCACCGCCAGGCCGAGTCCGGTGCCTTTCGGCTTGGTGGTGGCGTAGGGCTCGAACAGGCGCGCGCGCAGGTGATCGGGGAACCCCTGCCCGTTGTCCTGCACGCACAGGATGGCATGCTCGCCGAGACGCCGGGTACTCACCCGGATATGGGGCGCGGGGCTGTCGGCCAGGGCCTCTTGGGCGTTCTTCAGCAGATTGTGCAGGACTTGCCGCAGCAACGCCGGGTCGCCCGCCACCGGCGGCAGCGCCGCCTCCACGCTGGCCTCGGGCACCGGCGCGTGCTCATACAGGGTCAGCACCTCGGCGAGCAGGGCGTTCAAATCCAGGCGCTCGATGCGTGGCGTGGGCAGGCGGGCATATTGCGAGAAGGCATCGACCAGCTCCTTCATGGCCCCCACCTGGTTGACGATGGTTTCCGTGGCGCGGGTCAGCACCCGCTTCTCGTTGTCCGGCAACTGGCCGGCCAGCTTGTGCTGCAGGCGCTCGGCGGATAGCTGGATGGGGGTCAGCGGGTTCTTGATCTCGTGGGCCAGGCGCCGCGCCACCTCGCCCCAGGCGGCATCGCGCTGGGCCTGCACCAGCTGGGTCACGTCGTCGATCACCAGCACATAGTCGGGCGTCTCGTGGGCTGTGAGCGGCGCGCCGCGCATGATCAGGGTACGGGTGACACCGTCGCCGCGGGCGAACTCGTGCTGGCCCTGCCAGGACCCGTGGGCGGTCTCGCGGAACTCTTCCAGGATGGCCTCGGCCAGGGCGCGCAGTCCGCTGTCCGGCGCGCCCCAATTATGGAAGTCGTGGCCTTCCAGCTGGGTGCGCGGCACACCCAGGATGGCCGCCGCCGCCGGGTTGACGATGCGCACGGAGAGGTTCCGATCCAGGGTGATCACGCCGGTGGTCACCGACACCAACACCCCTTCCAGATAGGCCTTGGCCTCCAACAGGCGGTCCTGGTGCTGCTGGGCGGTGTTGCGCGCCTCGGTGAGCTGCTGGGTCATGCGGTTGAAAGACTGGGTGAGCATACCCAACTCGTCCCGGCTGGTGACGGTGCGCACCTGGGTGAAGTCGCCCCGCGCCACCGCCCGGGTGCCCCGCGCCAGGGCACGTAGGGGGGCCGCCATGCGTTCGGACAGGACGAAGGCGATGGAGATGGCGGTGAACAGGGCCAGGGCCAGGGTCAGGGTCAGGGACAGGCCGTACAGGCGCTTCAGGCCCAGCCGGGAGAAGGCCAGCTCCTGGTATTCGCTGCGCGCCGACTCCACCTGCAGGGCGGCGGCGGCCAGCTGCACCGGCACCGGCTGGCTGACCACCAGCACGCGCATGTCTTCCGTCAGGGAAACCACGTTCACCGGGGCCGCCGCCCGTGCCACGAGCCGGCCGTCCGATGCGGCCTCCACCTTGGACCAGGGCTGTTGCAGGCGCACCTGCCAGAGTGCGCCCTGCTCCAGGGCCGCCGGCGCCAGGGCCATCTTGTCGGCGGAGGCGAAACCCAGCATGCGACCGTCCATACTGAACAGGGCCGCCTCGGGCAGGCCCGCCGCCTCGCGCAGCTCGTTGAGCCGGGCGATGTGCCGGGAGGGCGGCAGGTCGGCCAACTGGGTGGTGATGGACTCCGCCTTCTTGGTCAGGTCGCGTTCCACGTACTCCAGGGCCGATTGGCCCAGGCTGAGGCCGCCCTCCAGGGCGTTCTCCATGCGCACATCGAACCAGGACTCGATGGACTGGATGAGGAATTGCACCGACACCACGTACACCACCGCGCCCGGCCCCAGGGCGATGAGTCCGAACAGCAGCAGCATGCGCGCGGTGAGCTTGGCGCCGAAGGTGCCGGCCCGGATGCGCCGCCGCAGCACCCAGGCCTGGTAGGCGATGAGCCCGATCAGGGCCACCGCCACCACGGCGTTGAAGGCCAGCAGCAACGTGATGTTGCCGGCGAAGAAACCGGTGTTGGCGGCAGCCTGGGACAGCAGCACGATCAGCGTGCCGCCCAGGACGAGGCTGCCGATGATCAGGTACAGCATGGGCCGGCGGGCTGCGGGTTATGTGGGAGCGAGGCGTGATGCCGGAGAGCGCGACATGGAACGCCCATGCCACGAACGCCGGGGAATGCGGGACGAGCGGATCGGGCTCTGCTCGACACCGCCGGGCTCAGGGCTTGAAGCGCCATTCCTGCCAGCCCGAATCCAGCTGCCAGCGGGTGGAGGCCACGGCGTTGAGCTGCAGGGGCTTGGGCAGCTGGGTCACGTCCAGATACATGCGCACCGCGGCGGTGTGGGACTGCTTCTTGCGCACCTGGGATTGGTGCATCACCGCCCAGCCGGACAGGTCGCCCACGCTGCGCAGGGCCTCGTCCAGGGTATCCAGGGTCTCGCTGTGGCCGCTGACGGTGACGTAGTACTGCTTGAGCAGGGCATTGAAGGACAGACGCACCACGCGGGACAGTTCGGCGATGTCCTCGGCGAGCCACCAGTCGCGCGGCCGCTGGGATTCGAACTCCTGCACGAAGGTCAGTTGCACGCCGCGCCGCAGGGCCTCGTCCAGGGTGGCCGACAGGCGGATCTCGAAGCCGCCGTCCAGGTGCCACATCTCGCCTTTCTGCACCAGTTCGGCCCGGTTCAGGCGCACGGCGCTGTCGGCGCGGGCTGGAGACACCAACGCGCCGGCCAGGAGCAGGGCGAGAGCACCGGTCAGGAATCTACGTCTTGACCAGCAGGGCGTAGAAAAAGGCATCGTGGCTTTCGGTCAGCGGCAACTGGCCGCTTGCTGCGCCGGGCAGTGCGATGGCCTGTTCGCGGGCATCGTCGTGGCGTTGCAGGAAGGCGGCCACTTGTGCGCGGTTCTCCTCGACAAAGACGCTGCAGGTGGCGTAGAGCAATGTACCACCCGGTGCCAGGAGCGGCCACAAAGCGTCCAGCAGGCGGGCCTGCTCCGATGCCAGTTGTTGTATATCCTCCTCGCGCTTCAGCCACTTGCCGTCCGGGTGGCGGCGTACCACCCCCGAGGCGGTGCAGGGGGCGTCGAGCAGGATGCGCTGAAACGGCCGGCCGTCCCACCAGGCCGCGGGGTCGCCCGCGTCGCCCCGGACCAGGCGGGCGTTCCGCCCCAGCCGGTCGAGGTTCTGGCGCACCCGGTCCAGGCGGCGCGCCTCGCTGTCCAGGGCGGTGAGGTCCAGGTCGTGCAGTTCCAGGAGATGGCCGGTCTTGCCCCCGGGCGCCGCGCAGGCATCCAGCACCCGCATGCCGTCGGTACAGTCCAGCAGCGGGGCGGCATATTGCGCGCCCAAGTCCTGCACCGAGACCAGGCCGGCGTCGAATCCAGGCAGCCGCTGCACCGGCACCGGCCGGACCAGGGTCAGGGCCTGGTCGCCGGTTTGGGTCGCCTCCAGTCCGGCGGTACGCAACTGCTCCAGGTAATCCGCCAAGCTCACCTTGCGGGGGTTGATGCGCAGGGTCATGGGGGGATGGCCGTTGGCCGCCCGCAACCAGTCCTGCCATTGCGTGGGATATTGGCGGCGCAGACGCGCCACCCACCAGGCCGGGAAGTTCCAGATGGCGCGCGGGTCACGCGCCGCCTGGGCCTGCAACTCGGCGCGCCGGCGCTGGAAATTGCGCAGCACGGCGTTGGCCAGCCCGCGGGCGGGGGCGTGCAGCCGCGCCGCTCCGCGCACGGTCTCGTTCACCACCGCGTAATCCGGCGCCTCGCCCTGCTCCAGCTCGTGCAGGCCCACCAGCAGGTGTCCGGCCAATCCCGGCGGGTCCAGGGGCTTGTCCAGCAGGGCGCGCAGAGTGACGTCCAGACGCCCGTACTGGCGCAGGGTGCCGTAGGCCAGGTCCTGAGCGGCGGCCAGCGGGCGGAGATCGGCCAGGCGGCGGCGCTGATCCTCCAGGGCGGCCGTCAGGCTGCGCCCTTCCAGGAGTACAGCATTCACCAGATCGGCGGCCAGGGCGCGTGCATCGCCCGACTCCGGTGCGGCTTGGGGTGCGTGGGGAGAGGCAGAGGAAGGGGCGGACCTGGGCTTTGCCTTGCCCGCCGCGTGCCTGGGTCGGCGGTCCCGGCTTCCCGGCAAGTCAGACCCCACGCCTAGCCAGTTCCAGGAGGCGGCGGACCCGCTCCTCGGTGGCCGGATGAGTGCGGAACAGGCCTTGCAGGTCACCGCCCGAGAGGGGGTTGACGATCATCATCTGGGCGGTCTCGGGGTGCATCTCGGCGGCGTTCATGGGCGTGCCGCGGGCATAGGCCTCGATCTTCTTCAGGGCCGAGGCCAGGGCCTCGGGATCACCGCTGATCTCCGCCCCGCCCCGGTCGGCGCCGTACTCCCGCGCACGGGAGATGGCCATCTGGATGAGCATGGCGGCCAGGGGGGCGAGGATCATGATGGCGATCTGGGCGACGGGATTGGGGCGCTCGCCGTCGCGGCCGCCGCCGAAGAACATGCCGAACTGGGCCAGAGTGGAGATGGCCCCGGCCACCGTGGCGGCGAGGGTGGAGGTGAGGATGTCGCGATTCTTCACGTGCGCCAGTTCATGGGCCATCACGCCGCGTATCTCGCGCTCGTTGAGCAGGCCCAGGATGCCGGTGGTGGCGGCCACGGCGGCGTGCTCCGGATTGCGTCCGGTGGCAAAGGCGTTGGGCTGGTCCTCGTCGATAATATAGACCCGCGGCATGGGCAGCCGGGCGCGCCGGGCCAGGTCCGCCACCAGGGCGTAGAATGCGCCGCCGCTGGCGGCGTCCACCTCACGGGCGTTGTACATGCGCAGCACCATCTTGTCCGAATTCCAGTAGGCGAACAGGTTCATGGCGCCGCCCACCGCCAGGGCGATGAGCATGCCCTGGGCGCCGCCGATGGCCATGCCCACCGCGCCGAACAGGGCGACGATGGCAGCCATGAGGAGGGTGGTCTTCAACCAGTTGTTCAGCATGGGCGGTCTCTCCGGAAGTTGCGTTGGCGATTAGATGACATCCCCGTGGGGGAATTCAATCACCACCCAGGCGCATGCCCGCCTGCAGGAGATGGCCGGCCAGGAATGCCCCCGCGTCCAGCCGCTTGCCGCCCGCCTTCTGGAGTTCGGTGAGGCGCAGCGCGCCCTTGCCGCAGGCCACCACGATGCCCTCGGGCGTCACGGCCAGGAGTTCCCCCGGCGCACTGGAGCCGGAGGCCAGTTCGGCCCGCCAGACCTTGAGGGGTTCCCCCTGAAACCGTGTGGCGGCCCCGGGGAAGGGATTGAAGGCACGGACTTGCCGGTGCAGCACCTCGGCCGCCAGCGACCAGTCCAGCGTCGCTTCCTCCTTGGCGATCTTGGCCGCGTAGGTGGCCAGGCCCTCATCCTGGGCCATGGCCGCCTGTTGGGCAGCCTCGAGGCGGGGCAGCAGGGCGACGATCTCCCGCCCGCCCAGTTCGGCCAGACGGTCGTGCAGGCTGGCGGCGGTGTCCTGCGGGTCGATGGCCAGTTCGGCGCGGCTGAGCATGGCACCGGTGTCCAGACCCGCGTTCATCTGCATCAGGGTGATGCCGGTGACCCTGTCGCCCGCCAGGATGGCGCGCTGGATGGGGGCCGCGCCGCGCCAGCGGGGCAACAGGGAGGCATGGATGTTCACGCAGCCGAGGCGCGGGATGTCCAGCACCGCCCGGGGCAGGATGAGGCCGTAGGCGGCGACGACCATCGCGTCCGCGCGGGCTGCGCGGATCGGGACCTGACTCTCCGCCGTCCTCAGCCGTTCCGGCTGGTGGACGGGGATGCCCCGGGCCAGGGCCAGTTCCTTGACCGGGCTGGCCTTGAGCTTCATGCCCCGCCCCGCCGGCCGGTCCGGCTGGGTCAACACCAAGGGGATGTCGTGGCCGGCGGCGATCAGTGCCCGCAGGGCGACGGCGGCGAACTCGGGGGTTCCGGCGAAGACGAGGCGCATGAGATCAGGGGCAGGATTCAAGGGACAAGGTTCGAGGAGACCGCGGTAAGTCCTTGGGCCTTGAGTCTTGCCCCTTACATGGTTTCCCGCTGCTGTTTCTTGAGCTTGTGCTTGATCCGCTCCTGCTTCAGCCGCGACAGGTAATCGACGAACACGTGCCCCATCAGATGGTCGATCTCGTGCTGGATGCAGACCCCCAGCAGCCCGGAAGCCTCCAACTCGAAGGGTTCCCCTTGCAGATCGAGGGCGCGCACCCGGACGCGCTCGGCGCGCATGACCTTGTCGTAGATGCCCGGCACCGACAGGCAGCCTTCCTCGCCCAGGGCCTCGCCTTCACTTGCCAATATCTCAGGGTTGATGAACACGCGCAGATCGTCCCGCTTCTCGCTCACATCGACGATGATCATCTGGATGTGCCGGTCCACCTGGGTGGCGGCCAGGCCGATGCCCGGCGCGGCGTACATGGTCTCGGCCATGTCGGAGGCCAGTTGGCGGATCTCATCGGTCACCTGGTTGATGGGTCTGGCCACCGTGTACAGGCGCTTGTCCGGGTAATGAAGGATTTTCAACAGTGCCATCGCGTGCAAATACGGTGCAATTCAATTAAGTTAAGCATTGTGCCGATTATAAGTGCCAATATTGCCAGGCCATCCGTTCACTCCAGTAGTCCGATAAGGTTCGACCATGCGCATAGCTCATAGGATTGTTTGTTTATTGATCGCCGCCGGCGTGGTTTCGTTCTCGGCCCGGGCCGATGAGGTCAAGCTCCGGTCCGACGCCCCCGACCGGCACGTGGTGGTGAAGGGCGACACCCTATGGGACATCTCCGCCAAGTTCCTCGACGATCCCTGGAAATGGCCCCAGTTGTGGGGCATGAACAAGGATCAGATCAAGAATCCCCACCTCATCTATCCCGGCGACGTGGTCTGGCTGGACGCCAGCGGCAGGCTGCGCCTGGAGCGGGGCACACCCACCGTCAAGCTGTCCCCCAAGGTGAAGTCCGAGCCCATCGTCATTCAGCAGGCCGGCATTCCCAGCGTGCCTTACCAGGCCATCGCCCCGCTGCTCAACCGCGGCGGTGTCAGCGCGCCGGACGGCCTGGGGGATGCACCCTACGTCCTGGGGGCGAGCGACGAACGGCTGCTGCTGGGCACCTCCGACAAGCTGTACGCCACCGCGGGCAACTCCTACACCAACAACTGGCAGATCGTGCGCGTCGGCCAGCCGTTCAAGGACCCGGACAGCGACGAGATACTGGGCTACGAATTGCAATATGTGGGCGAGGCCCAGACCCTGCAACCGGGCTCGCCCCAGCTGATCCGCATCACCCGCGCGACCCAGGAGGCCCTGGAGCGGGACCGCTTGATCCCCTTCGCCGGCGAGACCCAGGTCAACTATGTGCCCCATGCCCCCGAGAAGCCGATAGTCGCCAAGGTGCTGGCCAGCCTGGGTGGCGTGGCGGGCGCCGGTCCCTTCACCACGGTGGTGCTCAACAAGGGTATCCAGGACGGCCTGGAACAGGGCCATGTGCTGGGCGTCTTCAAGGCCGGGCGCGGCCTGGCCGATCCAAAATGCCTGCGCGCCGAAAAGCTGGCCTTCCTGGCCGGCGGCGGCCTGGATTCCAAATCGGATTGCACGCCGAAGGAGGCGGACGACACCGCCCTGCCGGAGCGGCGTATCGGCGTGGTCTTCGTCTATCGGGTCTTCGACCGGGTGGCCTATGGCCTGGTCATGGGCACCGAAGAACCCGTCTATGTCCGGGACGTGGTGAAAAACCCCTGATCCCCGCCCAGCCCAACGCGGTGAACCACCGCGATGCCCTGCCCTGGCTCGCTCTGGAGGCCATTCCCGGCCTGGGGCCGGAAACGGCCCGCCGCCTATTGGAAGCATTTCCCGACCCTGCTGCGGCCTTTTTCGCCCCGCACGCCCTGCTGGCGCCCCTGGTGGGCGACAGGATCGCCGCCGCCATCGCCCGCGGCATCGATCCGGATGCGCACCGCGCCAGCCTCGAATGGCTGGCCGCCGCCGAAAACCACCTCGTCCCGATCACCGATGCCGCCTACCCGGGGCGGCTGAAGACACTGCCGGATGCCCCGCCGTGGCTGTACCTGAAAGGCGATCCGGCGTGGCTGGCACGGCCCATGCTGGCCATCGTCGGCAGCCGCAACGCCACCCCACAGGGGCTGCGCGATGCGCAGGCTTTCGCCCAATTGTTGGCTGAGGCCGGCTTCGTCATCGTCAGCGGCCTGGCCGAGGGCATCGACGCCGCAGCCCATGAGGGCGCCCTGGCCGGTGGCGGAACGGTGGCGGTGGTGGGCACCGGCCTGGACCGGGTCTATCCCGCCCGGCACCGCGACTTGGCCCACCGGGTGGCGGCCGGCGGCGCGCTCGTTTCCGAATTCCCTCTGGGCACGCCGCCCAAGGCGGGCCATTTCCCGCGCCGCAACCGGATCATCAGCGGCCTGTCCCTGGGCGTGCTGGTGGTGGAGGCGGCCCTCAACAGCGGCTCCCTGATCACCGCCCGCCTGGCCGGCGAGCAGGGGCGCGAGGTATTCGCCCTGCCCGGCTCCATCCACTCCGCCCTGTCCAAGGGCTGCCACCTGCTCATCAAGCAGGGGGCGAAGCTGGTGGAATCCGCTGCCGACATCCTGGAGGAGCTGCGCTGTATCCTTCCTGCAACAGAGGCGCCGCATCCGCCCGCGGGCACCGATACCCCTGGCCGCGACACCGGCGCGGAGGATCCGCTGCTGTCCCTGATGGGCACCGAGCCGGCCAGCCTGGACGAGCTGCTGGCCCGCAGCGGCTTGACGGTGGATAGCCTATCGGCCATGCTTTTGACGCACGAGCTGGAAGGCCGCATCGCCGCGCTGCCCGGTGGACGTTACCAACGGATCCATTAAGAGCCCGCTCCCATGTTCGACATCATCGAATACCTCTACGACAACTTCCTGGTGGACGACACCTACCCGGACAGCGAGCAGCTGTCGCGCAAGCTTTCCGCCGCCGGCTTCGAACAGGACGAGATCGACCAGGCCCTGGACTGGCTGAGCGGCTTGTCGGAACTCAATCCGGAAGGCGAGGGCAGTCTCGAGCACACCGGCCAACGTCACTACACCGAGCACGAAATGAAGCGCATCTCCGCGGAGGGCCGCGGTTTCCTGTCCTTCCTGGAGAGCGCCGGCCTGCTCAGCCCCTATGCGCGGGAATGGGTGATCGACCGGGCCATGGCCCTGGACGACCCGGAGGTTCCCGCCGACAAGGTCAAATGGATCGCCCTGCTCGCCCACTGGCGCCTGGGAGGCTCGCTGGAGGCCCTCTGGCTGGAGGACCTGGTGCGCGACGAAGACGACTACAGCCCCACCATCCACTGATTCTCACTTGGCCAAGCAGCTCATCATCGCCGAGAAGCCCTCGGTAGCCCAGGACATCGCCCGGGCCCTGGGCGGCTTCAGCAAGGAAACGGACTATTTCGAGTCCGACGACTACGTCCTGTCCTCGGCCATCGGCCACCTGCTGGAGCTGACCGTCCCCGAGGAATACGAGGTCAAGCGCGGCAAGTGGTCGTTCACCCACCTGCCGGTCATCCCGCCGCATTTCGCCCTGCAACCGATCGAAAAGACCGCCGACCGGCTCAGGCTGCTCACCCGGCTGATCAAGCGCAAGGACGTCGAAGGCCTCATCAATGCCTGCGACGCAGGCCGCGAGGGCGAGCTGATCTTCAATTACATCGTCCAGCACAGCGCTGCCAAGAAACCGGTGCGCCGGCTGTGGCTGCAATCGATGACCCAATCGGCCATCCGTGACGGCTTCTCCAGCCTGCGCGACGCCGGCGAGGTGGAAGGCCTGCGCACCGCCGCCATCTGCCGCGCCGAGAGCGACTGGCTGGTGGGCATCAATGGCACCCGCGCCATGACCGCCTTCAACTCCAAGACCGGCGGCTTCCACCTGACCACCGTCGGCCGGGTGCAAACCCCCACCCTGGCCATCGTCGTCGAGCGCGAGGAACGCATCCGCAAGTTCGTTTCCCGGCCCTATTGGGAGATCGAGGCCCGTTTCGCCGGCGAGAAGGGTGAATACGCCGGCCGCTGGTTCGACGAGAAATTCAAGCGCGACGAGCAGGACGAACACGCCACCGCCTATCGCCTGTGGGACGCGGCCAGCGCCCTGGCCATCCAGGGCGCCTGTCAGGGCCAGCCGGCCAAGGCCGAGGAGGAAACCAAACCCTCCAGCCAGCTCTCGCCCCTGCTCTACGACCTGACCAGCCTGCAGCGCGAAGCCAACGGCCGTTTCGGCTTCTCGGCCAAGACCACCTTGGGCCTGGCGCAGGCCCTGTATGAAAAGCACAAGGTCCTTACCTATCCGCGTACCGATGCCCGTGCCCTGCCCGAAGACTACCTGGGCACGGTGAAAGACGTGCTGGGCAAACTGCCCGAGGAATACGCGCCGTTTGCCGAGACCATCCTCGGCAAGCACTGGGTCAAGCCCAACAAGCGCATCTTCAACAACAGCAAGATATCCGACCACTTCGCCATCATCCCCACCGGGGTGGCGCCCAAGTCGCTGAACGAGTTGGAGCACAAGCTCTACGACCTGGTCACGCGGCGCTTCCTGGCGGTGTTCTATCCGGCGGCGGAATACTCGGTGACTACCCGTGTCACCCGCGCCGCCGGGCACGCCTTCAAGACCGAGGGCAAGGTCTTGGTCAACCCCGGCTGGCTGGCCGTCTATGGCAAGGAAGCCCAACCGGCCGACGAGGAGGGCGGCCCCTCGCTGCCGCCCCTGGTGCCCGGCGAGACCCTCGACACCCGCTCCGTGGAGGTCAAGGCCAACAAGACCCGCCCGCCGGCGCGCTACAACGAAGCGACACTCCTATCCGCCATGGAGGGGGCCGGCAAGATGATCGAGGACGAGGAACTGCGCGCCGCCATGGCCGAACGCGGCCTGGGCACCCCGGCCACCCGCGCCCAGATCATCGAAAACCTGCTCTCCGAGGCCTACCTGCACCGGGAGGGCCGCGAGCTGATCCCCACCGCCAAGGCCTTCTCCCTGATCACCCTCCTGCGTGGCCTGGGCGTCAAGGAACTGGCCTCGCCGCAACTAACCGGTGCCTGGGAACACAAGCTGGCGCAGATGGAACACGGCAAGCTCAGCCGCGACGAGTTCATGTCGCATATCGTGGCTTTGACCCAGGAGATCGTCGAACGCGCCAAGCGCTACGAATCCGACACCGTGCCCGGCGACTTCGCCACCCTGGCCACGCCCTGCCCCAAGTGCGGCGGCGTGGTGAAGGAAAACTACAAGAAATTCGCCTGCCAGTCCTGCGGCTGGAGCGCCTGGAAGATCGTCGCCGGCCGCCAGTTCGAGGTGGCCGAGATGGAAACCCTGCTGCGCGACGGCAAGGTGGGCCCCCTCACCGGCTTCCGCAACAAGATGGGCCGCCCCTTCGACGCGGAGATCCGGCTCAACGACGAGAAGCAGCCGGAATTCGACTTCGGCCAGACGCGCGAGGGCGAGGAGGCCGAAGCGATCGACTTCTCCGGACAGGAGTCACTGGGCTCCTGTCCCAAGTGCGGCGCCCCGGTCTTCGAGCACGGCAACGCCTACGTCTGCCAGCGCAGCGTCGGCGCCGAACGCGGTTGCGACTTCCGTAGCGGCAAGGTCATCCTGCAACAGCCCGTCGAACCGGAGCAGATGAAGAAGCTGCTGGCCGACGGCAAGACCGCTCTGCTGACCGGTTTCGTCTCCGCCCGCACGCGGCGCAAGTTCTCCGCCTATCTGGTGCGCGACAAGGACGGCAAGGTTGGTTTCGAATTCGAGCCGCGCGCCGCCAGGCCGGCCAAGGGCGCGAAGACCGAGGCACCCGCCGGCCGCAACCTGGGGCCGCACCCCGACGACGGGCAGCCGGTGCTGGTCAAGTCCGGCCGTTACGGCCCTTATGTCACCCACGCCCAGGTCAACGCCACCCTGCCCAAGGATTTGTCCCCCGAGGCGGTGACCCTGGAGCAGGCCCTCGACCTGCTGGCCGCCAAGGCCGACAAGACCCCCGCCAAAAAGCCCGCCCGCAAGTCCGCAAAGGTCTAGTACGATAAGAAAAAACACAGAAGCCACGAAAGGCCGGTATGCATAACCGGCCTTTTTTATTCACCCGAGGAGACACCCATGAAGATAGAAACCATCGCCGTGCACGGCGGCTACAGCCCCGAACCCACCACCAAGTCCGTGGCCGTGCCCATCTACCAGACCACCTCCTACGCCTTCGACTCCACCCAGCACGGTGCGGACCTGTTCGACCTGAAGGTGGCGGGCAACATCTACACCCGCATCATGAACCCCACCACCGACGTGTTGGAAAAGCGCCTGGCGGAAATGGAGGGGGGCGTGGCCTCCCTGGCCCTGGCCAGCGGCATGGCGGCTATCACCTACGCCATCATGACCATCACCGAGGCGGGCGACAACATCGTCACCAGCTCCACCCTGTACGGCGGCACCTACAACCTGTTCGCCCACACCCTGCCGCGCTACGGCATCGAGGTGCGCTTCGCCGACTACCGGGACCCGGACAGCTTCGAGAAACTGGTCGATCACCGCACCAAGGCCTTCTTCTGCGAATCGGTGGGCAACCCCCTGGGCAATGTCACCGATTTCGAAAAACTGGCCAGCCTGGCCCATGCCCACGGCATCCCGTTGATCGTGGACAACACCGTGCCCACCCCTTACCTGTGCCGGCCCTTCGAGCACGGCGCCGACATCGTCGTGCATGCCTTGACCAAGTACCTGGGCGGCCACGGCAACTCCATCGGAGGCGCCATCGTCGATTCGGGCAAGTTCCCCTGGGCCGTGCATCGCGACCGTTTCCCGCGCCTTAACGAGCCGGACGCGTCCTACCACGGCGTGGTCTATACCGAGGCCTTCGGGCCGGCCGCCTACATCGGCCGGGCGCGCGTGGTGCCGCTGCGCAACATGGGCGCGGCCATCTCGCCGTTCAACGCCTTCCTGATCCTGCAGGGCATGGAGACCGTCGCCCTGCGCATGGACCGCATCTGCAAGAACGCCCTGAAGGCGGCCGAATACCTGCACGGCCACCCGCAGGTGGAGTGGGTCAACTACGCCGGCCTGGTCGATCACCCCAGCCGCGTCCTGGTCGATAAGTACATGGACGGCCGCGCCTCCGGCATTCTGTCCTTCGGCATCAAGGGTGGCCGGGAGGCGGGTGCGCGCTTCATCGACGCCCTCCAGCTCATTGTCCGACTGGTGAACATCGGCGACGCCAAGAGCCTGGCCTGCCACCCCGCCACCACCACCCACCGGCAACTGTCGCCGGCGGAACTGGAAAAGGCGGGGGTGAGCGAGGACATGGTGCGCCTGTCCATCGGCATCGAGCACATCGACGACATCCTGGCGGACATCGACCAGGCCCTGGCGGCGGCGGCCTGAGCCCATCCGTGCCGGCCGCCGGAAAATCCCCGGCGGCAGCGGTTGGCGCGGGGCGCCCTTCACGTTAGAATTCCAAGCCCTTCATAGGGAGCGGGGTGGTTGCCCCTGTCCCCTGAAACGACAGCAGCCGGTGCATGCACCGGCTTTTTTTGGCCGTGCCGAAACGCACCACCGCGGCGCAGGTCCATGGCTGAACAGACTTTGAGGATGCTAGCGTGATGCACTGCGAAAACCCCGTGGGAGGCCCGCCCGAGCGGCAGGGCCTGTACGACCCCTCCCTGGAGCATGACGCCTGTGGCGTGGGCTTCGTCGCCCATATCAAGAACAAGAAGAGCCACGACATCGTCCGCCAGGGTCTGCGCATCCTGGACAACCTGACGCACCGGGGCGCCACCGGTTACGACCCGCTGCTGGGCGACGGCGCCGGCATCCTGATCCAGATGCCCGATGGCTTCCTGCGCGCCGAGGCCACCGCTTTGGGCATCGCCCTGCCGCCGGCCAGCGAATACGCCTGCGGCATGGTGTTCCTGCCCCAGTCCGAAAACGGCCGCATGGCCTGCGAATCCGCCGTGGCCCGATTGATCCACGAGGAAGGCCAGCGCTTCCTGGGCTGGCGCGACGTGCCCCGCGATAACACCGGCCTGGCCGAGGCGGCGCGGGCCGAGGAGCCGGTGATCCGTCAGGTGTTCATCGCCCGGGGCGAGGGCCTGGCCGACCAGGACGCCTTCGAGCGCAAGCTGTTCGTCATCCGCCGCCGGGTGGAGCACGAGGTGGCCCGCCTGAAGCTAGCCGACGTGGACCACTTCTACATTCCGTCCCTGTCCTCCCGCACCCTGGCCTACAAGGGCATGCTGCTGGCCCACCAGGTGGGCGAGTATTACCTGGACCTGAAGGACGAGCGCCTGACCTCGGCCCTGGCCCTGGTGCACCAGCGCTTCTCCACCAACACCTTCCCCAAGTGGGATCTGGCGCACCCGTTCCGGATGATCGCCCACAACGGCGAGATCAACACCCTGCGCGGCAACATCAACTGGATGGCGGCGCGGCAGAAGGCCATGTCCTCCGTGGTGCTGGGCGACGACCTGGCCAAGCTGTGGCCGCTGATCGACGAGGGCCAGTCCGATTCGGCCTGCTTCGACAATGCCCTGGAACTGCTGGTGATGGGCGGCTATGACCTGGCCCATGCCATGATGATGCTGATCCCCGAGGCCTGGGGGAACAACCCGCTGATGGACGAGGACCGGCGCGCCTTTTACGAATTCCACGCCCCCATCATGGAGCCCTGGGACGGCCCCGCCGCAGTGGCCTTCACCGACGGCCGCCAGATCGGCGCCACCCTGGACCGCAATGGCCTGAGGCCCGCCCGCTACCTGGTCACCGAGGACGACATCGTCATGATGGCCTCGGAGATGGGGGTGCTCACCTTCCCCGAGGACAAGATCGTCAAGAAGTGGCGCCTGCAGCCCGGCAAGATGTTCCTCATCGACCTGGAGCAGGGCCGCATCATCGACAACACCGAGCTGAAGCGGACCCTGTCCACCGCCGAACCCTACCGCCAATGGATCGACGAGTCGCGCGTCTACCTGCACGACCTGCCGGCGGTCGAGTCCGGTCTGAAGATCAAGGAGAGCCTGCTCGATACCCAGCAGGCCTTCGGCTACACCCAGGAGGACATCAAGGTCATCCTGACGCCCATGGCCAAGAACGGCGAGGAGCCCACCGGTTCCATGGGCACCGACATCGCCCTGCCGGTGCTGTCGGACAAGAACAAGCCGCTTTTTAACTACTTCAAGCAGTTGTTCGCCCAGGTGACCAATCCGCCCATCGACCCGATCCGGGAAGAGATCGTCATGTCCCTGACGTCCTTCATCGGCCCCAAGCCCAACCTGATGGGCCTGACCAACCCGGACGAGCCCCTGACGCCGCGCCTGGAGGTGACCCAGCCGGTGCTGAGCCTGGAAGACCTGGCCCGCCTGGCCCGCATCGACACCCTCACCCAGGGCCGCTTCAAGGCCCTGGTGCTGGACATCACCTTCCCCGAGGTGGAGGGCGCCGAGGGCTGCGCCGAGGCCCTGCGCCACCTGGAAAACGTGGCCGAGCAATCGGTGGGCGATGGCTACAACATCCTCATCCTGTCGGACCGCAAGCTTGCCCGCGACCGGGCCGCCATCCCCGCCCTGCTGGCCACGGCCGGCGTGCACCACGCCTTGGTGCGCAAGGGTCTGCGCACCAGCACCGGCCTGGTGGTGGACACCGGCTCCGTGCGCGAGGTGCACCACTTCGCCCTGCTGGCCGGTTATGGCGCCGAGGCCGTGTGCCCCTGGCTGGCCCTGGAGTCCATCGCCGACTTCATTGGCGGCGACGAGCACGCCCGGCACGAGGCCCAGAAGAAGTACGTCAAGGCCATCGGCAAGGGCCTGAACAAGGTGATGTCGAAGATGGGCATCTCCACCTACCAGTCCTACTGCGGCGCCCAGATCTTCGAGGCGGTGGGCCTGAACTCGGATTTCGTCGATCGCTACTTCAGCGGCACCGTCACCCAGGTGGAGGGCATCGGCCTGCGGGAAGTGGCCGAGGAAGCGGTGCGGGTGCACCGCGCCGCCTTCTCCGCCGATCCGGTGCTGGCGGACATGCTGGACGCGGGCGGCGAATACGCCTTCCGGGTGCGGGGCGAGGCGCACATGTGGACGCCGGACAGCATCGCCAAGCTGCAGCACGCGACGCGCAGCAACAAGTTCGAGACCTACCAGGAATACGCCCGCCTCATCAACGACCAGAGCCGCCGCCACATGACCCTGCGCGGCCTGTTCGAGATCAAGCCCGCCGGCCCGCCCGTGCCCCTGGAGGAGGTCGAACCGGCCAAGGAGATCGTCAAGCGCTTCGCCACCGGCGCCATGTCCCTGGGCTCCATCTCCACCGAGGCGCACACCACGCTGGCCATCGCCATGAACCGCATCGGCGGCAAGTCCAACACCGGCGAGGGCGGCGAAGACCCGATGCGCTTCAAGCCGGTGACCGGCGGCCAGAAGCTGTCCGAGCTAATCGGCGGCGGCCGCATCGAGCGGGATTACGAGCTTAAGGACGGCGACAGCCTGCGCTCGGCCATCAAGCAGGTGGCCTCGGGCCGCTTCGGGGTGACCGCCGAGTACCTGGCCAACGCCGACCAACTCCAGATCAAGATGGCCCAGGGCGCCAAGCCCGGCGAAGGCGGCCAGCTGCCTGGCCATAAGGTGTCCGAATACATCGGCTTCCTGCGCCACTCGGTGCCCGGCGTCGGCCTCATCTCGCCGCCGCCGCACCATGACATCTATTCCATCGAGGACCTGGCGCAGCTGATCCACGATCTGAAGAATGCCAATCCCCAGGCTGCCGTGTCGGTGAAGCTGGTGTCGGAAGTGGGCGTGGGCACGGTGGCGGCCGGCGTGGCCAAGGCCAAGGCCGACCACGTGCTGGTGTCCGGCTTCGACGGCGGCACCGGCGCCTCGCCGGTGTCCTCGATCATGCACGCCGGCACGCCCTGGGAACTGGGCCTGGCCGAGACGCAGCAGACGCTGGTGCTCAACCGCCTGCGCGGCCGCATCCGGGTGCAGGCCGACGGCCAGATGAAGACCGGCCGCGATGTGCTGGTGGGCGCCCTGCTGGGTGCCGACGAGTTCGGCTTCTCCACCGCGCCGCTGGTGGTGGAGGGCTGCATTATGATGCGCAAGTGCCACCTAAACACCTGCCCCGTCGGCGTGGCCACTCAGGATCCCGTGCTGCGCCGCCGCTTCTCCGGCCAGCCGGAGCACGTGGTGAACTACTTCTTCTTCGTCGCCGAGGAAATCCGCCAGCTGATGGCCGGGATGGGCATCCGCCGCTTCAACGACCTCATCGGCCGCGCCGACCTGCTGGACATGAAGAAGGGCGTGGAGCACTGGAAGGCCCGTAGCCTGGACTTCTCGCGCATTTTCTACATGCCGCCGGTGCCCGCCGGCGTGGCCCGCTACCACTGCGAGACCCAGGACCACGGCCTCGACCGCGCCCTGGACCACAGCCTCATCGCCCAGGCCCAGCCGGCCCTGGAGCGGGGCGAGCGGGTGGTCATCGACAGCCCCATCAGCAACGTCAACCGCACCGCCGGCACCATGCTGTCGCATGAAGTGGCCAAGCGTTACGGCCACGCCGGCCTGCCGGACGACACCATCCACGTGAATCTCGCCGGCACCGCCGGCCAGAGCTTCGGCGCCTTCCTGGCCAAGGGCATCACCCTGGAGCTGACTGGCGAAGGCAATGACTACGTCGGCAAGGGCCTGTCGGGCGGGCGCATCATCGTCAAGCCGCCCAAGGCCTTCCGGGGCGTGCCCCAGGACAACATCATCGTCGGCAACACCGTGCTCTACGGCGCCATCGCCGGCCAGGTGTTCTTCCGCGGCGTGGCCGGCGAGCGCTTCTGCGTGCGCAACTCCGGCGCCACCGCCGTGGTGGAAGGCACCGGCGATCACGGCTGTGAATACATGACCGGCGGCACCGTCGTGGTGCTGGGCCAGACCGGGCGCAACTTCGCCGCCGGCATGTCGGGCGGCGTCGCCTACGTGCTGGACACGGATGGCATGTTCGACAAGCGCTGCAACCTGGCCATGGTCACCTTGGAAAAGGTGCTGCCCGCCGAGGCGCAACCGGATGACGGCACCCGCCACAAGCACACCGCCGACGAAACCCTGCTGCGCGACCTGGTCCAGCGGCACCTGGACGCCACCGGCAGCGAGGTGGCGCGGAACATCCTGGACAGCTGGAGCGACTTCCGCGAGCGCTTCGTCAAGGTCTTCCCCAACGAATACCGCCGGGCGCTCAAGGAGATTGCCGCCGGCCAACTGAAAGAGGCCGCCTGATGGGCAAGATGACTGGATTCCTCGAGTTCGACCGCCAACCCGAGGTCTATGAACCGGTCGAAGCGCGGGTCAAGGACTACAAGGAGTTCGTGCACGCCCTGGCAGACGACGCCGCCAAGACCCAGGGCGCGCGCTGCATGGACTGCGGCATCCCGTTCTGCACCAACGGCTGCCCGGTGAACAACATCATCCCGGACTGGAACGACCTCACCTACCGGGGCAACTGGCGCCAGGCCCTGGAGGTGCTGCACTCCACCAACAACTTCCCCGAGTTCACCGGCCGCATCTGCCCGGCCCCCTGCGAGGCCGCCTGCACCCTGGGCATCAACGCCGAGCCGGTGGGCATCAAGTCCATCGAGCACTTCATCATCGACAAGGGCTGGGAGATGGGCTGGGTGACGCCCCAGCCACCCCGGGTCAAGACCGGCAAGCGGGTGGCCGTGGTCGGCTCCGGCCCCGCCGGCCTGGCCGCCGCCCAGCAACTGGCACGGGCGGGCCACGCCGTGACCGTGTTCGAAAAGGCCAGCCGCATCGGCGGGCTGCTGCGCTACGGCATCCCCGACTTCAAGATGGAGAAGCGGCTCATCGACCGGCGCATGGCCCAGATGCAGGCCGAGGGCGTCACCTTCCGCGCCAACTGCCTGGTGGGCACGGATAGCACGCCGGCGGGCATCGTCAACGACGCCACCGAGGTCATCCCCGCCGCCAAACTGATGGCCGAGTTCGACGCGGTCGTCCTGGCCGGCGGCGCCGAGGTGCCCCGGGACCTGCCGGTGCCGGGCCGGGAGCTGAAGGGCGTGCACTTCGCCCTGGAATTCCTCATCCCCCAGAACAAGCAGGTGGCGGGCGACGCCCCCAACCCCATCTCGGCGGCCGGCAAGCACGTGCTGGTGATCGGCGGCGGCGACACGGGCTCGGACTGCGTCGGCACCTCCAACCGCCACGGCGCCGCCGGCATCACCCAGATCGAGCTGATGCCCCGCCCGCCGGAGCAGGAGGACAAGCCCCTGGTGTGGCCCTACTGGCCGCTGAAGCTGCGCACCTCCTCGTCCCACGAGGAAGGCTGCGAGCGCGACTGGTCCATCGCCACCAAGGCCTTCCTGGACGACGGCAAAGGCAACGTGCGCGCCGCCCAGGCCGTCAAGCTGGAGTGGAAGGACGGCCGCATGCGGGAGGTGCCGGGCAGCGAGTTCGAGATCAAGGCCGACCTGGTGCTGTTCGCCATGGGCTTCACCAATCCTCTGGCCAGCGTGCTGGAGGGCTTCGGCGTGGAGAAGGACGCGCGCGGCAACGCCAAGGCCAGCACCGACGGCGCCGGCTGCTACGCCACCAGCGCCGCCAAGGTGTTCGCCGCCGGCGACATGCGCCGGGGCCAGTCCCTGGTGGTGTGGGCCATCCGCGAAGGCCGCCAATGCGCACGGGAGGTGGATGCGTTCCTGATGGGGCGGTCGGAGCTACCTCGCTGACGGACTTGAGGAGCGCGCTTCGGTTCGCGATCCGTTCGTAGGCTGTGGCGTGCTGCCGGCATGGCTGGGTTTGATGCCGGTTTTAGTGCAGACCGCCTGTTTGGTTGGTAGCGGAACTCGCCCTTCGGGCTCAAACATCCTCGCCGACACCCCCGAAGTTTTCACCCAGACGAGGCGGATCAGAGGGGAATTGACTTCAACACCCGGCCAACCAACCTCTGCAAATCACTGCTGGCAGCAAAGAGCGAACACCGCCCCTCTCCCCTGCACTCTCACGCTTGCGGGCGAGGGCAGAAGAACTTCAACCGCACGCCCCCACCGCCCCGCAGGCCGTACAAAAATCACAACCATCCTTGCGAATCACCGTGTCATTCCCGCATTCCTTGCACCGCTTGCCTTTCATCGCCGGCATGGGCGAAACGCCCCCCTGCCCGTCCGGCAGCAACGGCAGCGGCGCCTGCAAAATCCCCATCTGCTGGATGGGCTGCCCGTCCTCGGTGAGCAGCCCCAGCATGGCGTAGCGGTGGATGATCAGCCGCGCCACATAGGCCACCGTCGAAGGCCAGGTCTGGCTCTTGTCGGAGCCGGGGATGCGGGCCATGAAGTCGCCCAATGGCTCCGGGTAATCCACCAGCTTGCGCAGCTTCATGCCGATCCAGGCCGGGTCCAGTACCCGCATGTCCAGGGATAGCACCTTGCACAGGCCGTCCAGGGCGCGGGGGTAGTCTCCCGCCAGCCACACCGAGTAGGGCCGGGTGCTGCCGTCGGGCATGCGGATTTCCTTCAGACCCAGGACGAAGTCGTCCTCGGAGGCGGGGTTGAGCACATCGACGGTCCAGGAGATGGTGCCGTCGGGGCCGGTCTTGGGCTCCTTGTGGCTGAACAGGGCGTCCAGCACCGGGGTGGGACCTTCCTGCTCCAGCGCCTTCATCTGGTCCAGGTGCCAGAGCATGACCTGGGCCACGGCGGCGACGATGCTGGGCACGATGCGTGGCTCGCCGTCCGGCGGCATGGGGATGGTGCAGGCGTCGTCGCCCCGGGTCCGGGCCAGGGTTTCGAGTTTCAATTTCAGCCAGGCCCGGTCGTTGGCCCGCATGTCCATGGACAGGGTCTTGGCCAGGGCGCCCAGGCCACGCGGCTGGGCGGCGCCGTTGACCCAGGCCTCGAAGGGCCACAGGCGGCCGTCGTCGCCGACCAGGTGGCCGATGAACAGGGCGAAGCTGCCCTGGGGCGATTCGATCATGAAGCTCCAGGCCGGGTTGCCCGCGGGCATGCGCGGCCGGCCGGGCCATTTGAGGCTTTCCAGCACCGGGGCGGGGATGCTCTTGATCTCGATGCGCCGGTTCACGTCCGACAGCTCGAAGTCCTGGGGTACGGCCTTTTCCGGTTCCACCGACAGCACACTGCCCAGCACGGCGTTGGGCCGGTAGGTGGTGATGCCCTTGAGGCCGGCGCGCCAGGCGGCCAGGTACAAATCCTGGAAGTCGTCGAAGGGGTAGGTCTCGGGCACGTTCACCGTCTTGGAGATGGCCGAGTCCACGTAGGGCGCCACCACGGCCACCATGCGCATGTGATCCAGGGCGGAGATCTCCAGGGCGGTGACGAAGCCCGCCGGCAGGTGTTCCACGTCGCCTTCCTGCTCGCGGTACAGGCGGTAGGCGTGGTCTTCCACCTGGTACTCGCGCGTACCTCCGTCGGCCATGCGCTTCTTGCGCGTGTAGAACCAGGAGAACGGCGGCTCGATGCCGTTGCTGGCGTTGTCGGCGAAGGCGAGCGAGATGGTGCCGGTGGGGGCGATGGACAACAGATGGCTGTTGCGGATGCCGTGGGCGCGGATCTCGGTTTTCAGCTCGGCCGGCAGGCGGGAGGCGAAGTTGCCGCCGGATAGGTAGAGGTCGGCATTGAACAGGGGAAAGGCGCCCCGCTCCCGGGCCAGATCGACGGAGGCCTTGTAGGCCGTGTCGCGCATGAACTCGGCGGCCTTGCCGGCGAACTGCCGAGCGGGTTCGCCGTCGTAGGGCAGGCCCAGCATCACCAGGGCGTCCCCCAGGCCGGTGAAGCCCAGTCCGACGCGGCGCTTGGACTGGGCCTCGTCGTGCTGTTTGTCCAGGGGCCAGGCGGTCAGGTCCAGCACGTTGTCCAGGGCGCGCACCGCCACGGCCACCACCCGGGCGAAGCCGTCGTAGTCGAAATCGGCCTCGGCGGTGAAGGCGGATTTCACGAACCGGGTCAGGTTGATGGAGCCCAGGCAGCAACAGCCGTAGGGCGGCAGGGGCTGCTCGCCGCAGGGGTTGGTGGCCTCGATGGTCTCGCAGTAGCCGAGGTTGTTGTCCTTGTTGATGCGGTCCAGAAACAGCACGCCGGGCTCGGCGTGGTCGTAGGTGGAGTGCATGATCTGGTCCCACAGCGCCCGCGCCTTGGGCTTGCGATACACCCAGACGCCATCCGCGCGCTGGTAGGCGCCGTCGGCCTTCTGTTCGGCGCCCGGCTCGGCGCGGTGGGTCAGTTCCACCTCGGCGTCGTCCACCACCGCTTGCATGAAGGCATCGGTGACGCCCACGGAGATGTTGAAGTTGCGCAGGTCGCCGCTGTCCTTGGCGTGGATGAAGGCCTCCACGTCCGGGTGATCACAGCGCAAGACGCCCATCTGCGCGCCGCGCCGGGCGCCGGCCGATTCCACCGTCTCGCACGAGCGGTCGAACACCCGCATGTAGGACACCGGCCCGCTGGCGCGCGAGTGGGTGCCCTTCACCAGGGCGCCCTTGGGGCGGATGGTGGAGAAGTCGTAGCCCACGCCGCCGCCCCGGCGCATGGTCTCGGCGGCCTCCTGCAAGGCGGAGTAGATGCCCGGTCGGCCGTCCGACTCGCCGGAAATGGAGTCGCCCACCGGCTGCACGAAGCAGTTGATCAGGGTGGCCTGGAGCTCGGTGCCGGCGGCGGAGTTGATGCGCCCGGCGGGGATGAAACCAGCCTCCATGGCATCGAAGAAGCGCTTTTCCCAGGCCGCCCGGTCGCCCTTCTGCTCCACCGAGGCCAGGGCGCGCGCCACCCGCAGACGCACGTCGGTGACGGTCTGCTCGTCGCCCTTGGCGTATTTCTCCAACAGCACCTCAGTGGAGATGGATTGTTCGTCGATTTCCTGGAAAAGGGCTTCCTGCATGGGGCGTCTCCGATGGCTGTCGATTATGGTCCGCCAGTTCCGGCGGATGGGGCAAACACGCTACATCTAGCGAACAAGCAGAACAATAGCACTAGATACAGGCGTCGCAATACCCACAACGTGGTAGGCGCCCAGGACTGGGATCAGGCGGCCAGGGTGGCCACCACCGGAGTGTGGTCGGAGGGGCGCTCCCACTTGCGCGGTGCCTTGTCGATGATGCAGGCGGTGCATGTTGCCGCCAGGGCCGGGCTGAGCAGGATGTGGTCGATGCGCAGGCCCAGGTTGCGGCGAAAGCCCGCGGCCCGGTAGTCCCACCAGGAAAAGCTCTTCTCCGGCTGTTCGAAGAGGCGGAAGGCATCCTTGAAACCCATGTCCAGCAGGCCCCGGAAGTGGGCCCGTTCCGCGTCGCTCACCAGCACCTGGCCCACCCAGGCGGCCGGGTCGTGCACATCCCGGTCCTCGGGGGCGATATTGAAATCCCCCAGCATGCACAGCCGTTCATGGCGCTTCAACTCGTCCGCCAGCCAGGTCCGCAGGGCCGTCAGCCAGGCCAGCTTGTACTGATACTTGTCCGAATCCAGGGACTGGCCGTTGGGCACGTACAGGCAGATGACCCGCACCCCGTTGCTGGTGGCGGCCAACAGCCGCTTCTGTTCGTCGGGGAAGTCCGGGATGCCGGCCTGGACTTCGTGCAACGCGTGGCGGCTGACAATGGCTACCCCGTTGTAAGTCTTCTGCCCGGAGAAGGCTACCTGCATGCCTGCCTCGGCCAACACGGCGGCGGGGAAGTTGGCGTCCTCCAGCTTGGTTTCCTGCAGACAGACCACGTCGGCCGGGCCGTCGGCCCACCATTGCAGCAGTTGCGGCAGGCGGACCTTGAGGGAATTGACGTTCCAGGTGGCGATTTTCATGAAAAGATGAAGTCACACTGCATGGGTGCTATTTCTGGCGCCTGACAGTTGATTGAACTGAATCGGGTATATCGGTGCTACACGGATTCTTCGGATAAAAGGGGACACGGCTAGAAGGGGACAGACCACGTTTTCTCCGCATTGACCTGCTCGTACATCCAGGCGGGGTCCATGTCAGCCCCATTCGGCCACGTCACGACGCCGAGTTCGAGGCGCGCTTGGCCAAAGACCGTCGGATCCTTCAGCGCTTCGTAAATCCCACATGCGGTGGCGGTGGTGAGGGCCGCAAAATCCGCAATACCGCTCGTGCCATCCTGAAAGGTCACTGCAAGGCGGTAGTCCGGCAGCACATTCAGGGCCTTCACCCGCCAGGGCGCGGCGGGAATTACTCCAGCGGCTTGATCCGCTTCGGCAACTGTTTGGTTTGGCATAGCGTCCAGTCCTCCATCAATTCGGCGCGGTGCTCGTTGGCCCATTCCAGGGTGAGGCTCATGCCCGTCTGGGAAGGCTGCCTCCAATGACCTCCAGGGTACGGATGTCGATCAACGCTTCATGCTCGGCATACAGCGCATGGAAATGCGGCGGCGCGTGTTTACGCCAGAACATCTGGATGACGATGCCGAAAAATTGGCTGATCGTGGGCATGAAACCGCTTCCGGGAGTGTCTCGGCCATGAGCATGCAACCCATGCGAATCGAATGCAACAGGGGTTGGTTGGGATCGGGGTGACCTTACAGGCTGCCTGGCTTGATGGCCGCTGTTGACCCGACCCAGATATCCGACCGCACCGATGCCAATGGCAGCAACAAGGGGATTCTGTTTAAAAACTCATTTCATGGCCGTGTTAAGACAGCACTTGAAAACATCGAGCCTCAGAATCGCTCCACATTCGACGATCGGCTTTCGGGTGATGGTTTTGCTACCCCAGAAAATCACATATAAGTGGTCATCACGGAGTTTTTCAACAGGTGCGCCGGGAGGCCGGCAAGGAGTAGGTGGTGCAAGTCCACTGCAATGAAGGAGTAGCGATCCGCATTGGCCCCGAGCCGTGCGCAGGCATTCGCGAGGATGTCGGCGAAGCGTCGGTAGGGGAGCGTGTAGGCCAGCCATTGAGCCGCGAAATAAAGTTGGATCCGGGTGCTGACGCTGTCTGTTGGGCGGAAGGCAACACGGTAGGACGCGCTATCGCAAGCGTTCGACCGACCCGGCGAGGTCTGAGAACCTGGCATGCACGGAAGCTCTTTGTACGGAAACCGGGAGATCTGTCGGCTACCCTGGTGGGTATCACCCAGCAGGGTCGCATCGGGAAGGCGAGGAGCCATAGCCGATGATGCACGGCCGGCAGAAGTCGGACCTCGGCATAGTAGCGATGAAACTGGCGAACAAGCACGGGAAACCGGGGGCGGAGTCGGTGGAGCGAAGGCCGGGGGCCAAGGGGAACATGGTTGGGTGGCGCATGGACCGGACTCAGGGCCGGGTTGCCGTGTCCCAGCGACTCGACCGTGTACGGCAAGCAGCGAAGCAACGGAAGAAGCAGCGGTTCACTGCGCTGTTCCATTACATCGATATCGAACTGCTCCGGGAGTCCTTCTTCTGGCTACAACGGAAGTCGGCGCCTGGGGTGGACGGTGTTGAGTGGCGGGACTACGAAGCGGACCTGGAGATCAGGCTGGTGGACTTGCAGGCTCGCCTACATCGCGGTGCCTACCGGGCGCTCCCGTCCAGGCGGCAGTACATCGCCAAACCTGACGGGACGCAGCGACCACTGGGCATCGCCGCGCTGGAGGACAAGATCGTTCAGCGCGCAGTGGTGGAGGTGTTGAATGCAGTGTACGAAGCTGATTTCCTCGGGTTCTCGTATGGGTTCAGGCCAGGGCGCAGCCAGCATGATGCGTTGGATGCGCTTTCGTTTGGGATCATGCGCACGAAAGTGAACTTCATTGTGGATGCCGACGTAGAGAAGTTCTTCGACCGGATTAGCCATGATTGGCTGATGCGGTTCCTGGAGCATCGAATCGGCGATCCGCGCATCCTGCGGCTGATTCGCAAGTGGTTGAAGGCCGGGGTCATGGAAGATGGCACGGTGACGCAGGCTGAAACGGGAACGCCCCAAGGGGCGGTCATCTCCCCGCTATTGGCCAACGTTTATCTGCACTACGTCTTCGACTTGTGGGCACATCAGTGGCGACGCAGCCACGCTCACGGGAACATGATCGTCGTTCGTTATGCAGACGACACGGTCGTCGGTTTCGAGCGCCTGGACGATGCCGAGCGATTCATAGTCGAGATGCGGGAGCGCGTAGCGCGGTTCGAGCTATCTCTGCATCCGCAGAAGACCCGCCTGATCGAGTTCGGGAGACACGCAGCAAGTCGGCGTGCCATGCGAGGACTGGGCAAGCCGGAGACGTTCAACTTCCTTGGGTTCACGCACATCTGCGGCCGCACTCGGCGCGGCGCGTTTGCGCTCCAGCGCCTGACGCGTCGAGATCGAATGCAGGCCGCGCTGAGCAAAATCAGGGCACTGTTGCATCGTAACCGGCACCACGCGATTCCGGAGCAAGGCGCGTGGCTGCGGCAGGTATTGCAGGGGTACTTCGCGTACCACGCGGTTCCTACCAATGCCCGACGGCTGAGTTCTTTCCGGCATTACGTCGCTCGGTCCTGGCTGTGGGCGCTGCGGCGTCGCAGTCAGAAGGACTCGTTCTCATGGGACCGCATCAAGCGGTTGGCAGACCATTGGCTGCCGTCGCCGCGCATTCTTCATCCGTGGCCTGACAAGCGCTTTGCCGTTACTCACCCGAGGTGGGAGCCCGGTGCGTGAATTGCGCACGCCGGGATCTGTGCGGGGGGTGCCCAGTAATGGGCATTCCTACCGCGACAATCAGGGGATAACTGCCTTTGGCCAGAACTGATTCATCCCGTCGGGGCCAGCCTGGCCTTCTACTACGTCTATGCCGCTTCCCGCAGCGCCACCCTGATATCAATCTCATCAAACGGCGCCACCAGTTTCCCTGCCGCCCGTTCCAGCAGCCCCAGCTCTTCCAGCGCCTTCACGTCGGTGTGGACGTTCTTGTAGTCGCGCCCCAATGCCTGGGCGAGCTGATGGATATTTGCCACGTCACGGCTGGCGACGTGGCGCAGCAGTTCCAGGCGCCGATCGGTGATGGCCGCGAACAGTTCCGAGGGGGAGCCGAAACCGATGGTGGGCACTATGCCTTCTTCGTCCGCTTCGGCGCGCCGCCAGACCGACGCAGCATCCTTCAACGCCTGGGCCGGGGTGGTGATGGTGATTTCGACCTTGCTCATGTGTCCCTCATTGATCCCATTCCCGAACCGCGAAATTGGGCTTACGGCCTCTCCAGCCCATCCGCCAGGAAACGCGCGGTGACGATGCGGGTCGTGCCGTGTCGCTCCAATTTGAGCAGGTCGCTCTTGTCCCCGGTGGCCAGGTAATCCGCCTGGGCCTTCTCCGCCACGGCCAGCAACCAGTCATCATCGGGATCGGGTGAGCGTTCGACACTGGGCAGCGGGTCGCACATAAGCGCCAGGCGCCGGATGTCATTGACCATCCGGCCGGCCTCGCTAGGTTTGATCCGTTCACGGAAAAATGGGCGTCGGGAAACACGGTTGACTTCGTCCAGTTGCCGTTCGCAGGTGGCGAGCTGGAAGCGCCCCTCTTTCCAGTATTCATAGAGCCGATCCGGTGGTGTGCCTCTTGCCATCAGGGCGGAGATCAGGATGTTGGTGTCGAGAACGACGCGCACGGATCCGGCTGTTAAGCGTGGACGCGCAAGTCGGCGCGTACCTCGCGCACGGCCTCGTCGATGGCGGCCTCAAGTTCCTCGGGCGACAAATCCCGGTTGCGGTCCTTGATGCCCTGGACAGTCTGGTCCAGCACCCGCCAGCGCACGGCTTCTTCGACGAAGCGGGAAAGGTCGCCTTTCTTCATGCCCTGCGCGCCCAAAAAGCTGCGCAGCGACAGGTCGGTCTCCTTGGACACCTTGATGGTCCAGCGAACGGCTTCGGACATAACCCCTCCTGCGGATAAGCGTCTATGCGTTTATGTTATCACTCACTGCCGCACCCTCGGTGGTTCGGTTTTCAAGTCACCAGCCCTGCTGCCGCAGATCGCATGACCTTTATCGACGTTGCGCCCACCACCAGGTTCCGCCAGTTCGACGTATGGCTGTTGAGGAGTGGCCTGATTGATCAACCTTGTTGTCTCAGCGGCACTACATTTCCTCCGCTCTCCATGCCGTCGAGATAGTTGGCCCATGCCTGCAACATCTCTCGCCTGGCCTCGGCGTATTGGGCACGGTTGTAGCCCCCCCTGATGCCGCCGATGGCGTGGTTGAGTGCCTTCTCGATGACGTCCGAGTCCCAGCCCATCTCGTGGAGGTGGGTTGAGGCGGTCCGGCGCAAGTCGTGAATGCAGATATCGCCCATCCGAACAGTCCGCGCAGCTGTTCGAGCACCTTGCGGGCCACGGCGGGTGCGCCAGCACGCTTGATCTTCTCGACGATGGCCACGCAATCCGCCGGGGTGACCTCGTGGAGAAACGAGCCGCCGATGGCGGGGAGTATCTTTTGCTGGATGTAGGCCTGCGCCCGGCTGGCGGATACGAGGTGGGAAACGTGATCGTCGATGTAGGCCTTGGCCAATCCCCGCACGGTTTGCAGATCGTCCGACAGGCGGCGCTTCTCTTCACGTTTGCTGGTTGCGGGTGACTTCCCCTCCGTGACCTGCCTGCGTGCTTCGAAGTGGAGGTCGCGGGCGCGCGCAAGGGAAATTTCCGGGTAGCCGCCCAAGGAGAGTTTTTCCTAGCGGCCGTGGACACGGTAGCGATAGAGCCAGGCCTTCTGGCCACTCGGCCTGACCTCGAGTATCAGGCCGTCACCGTCGGCGACCTGGTACGGCCGCTCCTGCGGTTTCAGATTGCGAATTTTGATGTCGGTGAGGGAACCCACGGACTCTGCCTCCTGAGCCAGCTGTGTCCATGAAACTTAACTTGAGCCCGTATCCGGCCATGGATACAACCATGGACACACATGGACACAGTGATGGACACAAAACGCCTGCACTGCATGTGAACACATGGGAACATCCGGACACAACTAACGTTGCGCAATCAATACGTTGCGCGTCACCTCAGCGTCAACCGGGTGCTTCGGTGAACAACAGGGCACAAACTCGGATGTCCCAGGTGGCGATTTTCATGACTTCAAGATTTTCCCGTCCGAGTCGAAGTTATAAGGAGGCGACATATTCAGAAACGTAGGGTCAACCTGCAAAGCAAGGGCCATAAGCGTCCTTTATACTTTTCCGCAAACCAAAGGGCATTTCCATGAGCGAGCTTGCTGAGCGGCTTCAACAGAAGTACTTCGGCCATGTCGAACATCCTTACCGTACGTTTGAAAAGGCGGTCGATGGCTATCTGCGCCCGGGGCACACGTTGCTGGATGCCGGCTGCGGCTACACGGCCCCTGTACTCCAGAAGTTCCAGGGTAAGGCGGCGCGCCTGATCGGCATCGATATGGTGGATTTTCCCGCTGAGATACCCGGGATCGAGCTGTACAAGGGGGACTTGGCCCATACGGGTCTGGAAGATGCGTCGGTGGACCTGATCATGTGCCGCAGTGTCATGGAACACGTGGATGACCCGCGTGCGGTTTATCGGGAGATGTTCCGGGTGTTGCGGCCGGGCGGGCGTTTCATTTTCCTCACCGCCAACCTCTGGGACTACGCCTCCCTGATCGCCAAGATCGTACCCAACAGCCTGCATCCCTGGATTGTCTCCAAGGCCGAAGGCCGCGCCGAGATGGATGTTTTCCCGGTGCGCTACCGTACCAATACCTACGGCAGTGTCAAAGGCTGGGCGCGGGAGAGCGGTTTCGCGATCGAGGACTTCCGGTATCTCGGGCAATACCCCTGTTATTTCATGTTCAACGGTTTCCTGTTCTGGCTGGCGACCGGGTATGAAAAACTGATCACCAAGGTCGAGGCCTTGAAGTTCCTGCGCGGCTGGATTTTCGTGACACTCGGCAAGCCGGCGGAAGAGCGCCTCTAGAAATCCTCCACCCATAACGGAGCGCAACCCATGCATCACCTATTGGGATGGCTGGCGCCGGCCGACGCGGGCCGGGCCGATGCCCGCGAGACCCTCGCCGAGATGGCCTCGACCCGGCCGGCCTTGGCCGGGGAGGCGCGTTCGAGTTTCCATCCCCCCTGCGCCCTGTCCATAGCCGGCACGGGGACCGACCTGGCGGAAGAAAACGGTATCCTCGCGGCCATCGCCGGCCTGCCCCGCATGGCCGACGCCCAGGGTGGCGGGCCTGTGACCGCCCGACAAGTCATCGAGCTTTGGCATAGGCATGGCCGTGATCTTCCCGCCAGACTGAGCGGGCCCTTTTCCCTGGCGGTGATAGACCGCAGCGGCGAAACCGCCTTCCTGGCCATCGACCGCATCGGCACCCATTCCCTGGCCTTCTCGAGCGGCAACGGGCGGCTGATCTTCGCCGACCGGGCCGACAGCGTGGCGGCCCATCCCGATGTGGGCGGCCAACTCGATCCGCAAGGCCTGTTCAATTATTTCTACTTCTATGACGTCCCCGCGCCGGGCACGATCTACCAGGGCGTGGAGAAGCTGTTGCCGGGCCAGTACGCCTGGTTCTCCCAGGGCCGGCTGGAGCGCGGTTTCTACTGGCATCTTCATTATCGGGATGAGCGGCGCACGGACTTCGACGCCATGGCCGGGCGTTTTAAGACGCTGCTGCGGGAATGTGTAGGGCGCGCCGCCGATGTCGAAGATACCGCCGCCTTCCTTTCCGGCGGTACCGACAGTTCCACCGTGGCCGGCGTGCTGGCGGAGATCCGCGGCAAGCCGGCGCGCACCTATTCCATAGGCTTCGCGGCGGAAGGCTTCGACGAGATGGAATACGCACGCATCGCCGTGCGCCGCTTCGGCCTGGATGCGCGGGAGTACTACCTGAAGCCCGAGGACATACTCGACGCCATCCCGGTGATCGCTGGCCATTACGACGAGCCGTTCGCCAACGAGTCCGCCGTGCCGGCCTACTACTGCGCCAGGATGGCCAAGGGTGACGGCTATCGGGTCATGCTAGCCGGCGACGGCGGTGATGAGATCTTCGGCGGCAATGCCCGTTACGCCATGCAGAAGGTGTTCGAGGCCTACCGGGTGCTCCCTGGCTTCCTGCGCAAGGGACTCATCGAACCGGTCTCCAGGCTGCCCGGTCTGGGCAATCTCCCGCCCGGCCGCAAGCTCAAGGGTTACATCCGCCAGGCCAACATCCCGCTGCCGGAGCGCATGGAGGCGTACAACTTCATCTACCGCCAACCCTTGCAGGAAATGTTCGAAGCGGACTTTCTCGCCCAGGTGGATACCCATCTGCCGGCCGCCTGGTTCAAGGAGGCCTACGACCGCGCGGACTCCTGGTCGATGGTCAATCGCATGATGCACCTGGACCTCAAATTCACCCTCGCCGACAACGACCTCAGGAAGGTCAACGGGATGGCCGAGGCGGCCGGCATCGAGGTGCGCTATCCCTTTCTCGACGACGCCATGGTGGCCTTCTCGGGCGAGGTGCCGCCGGACTGGAAGGTGAAACGCTTTTATCTGCGCTGGTTCTTCAAGACGGCGCTCAAAGGCTGGCTGCCGGATGAAATCATCCACAAGAGCAAGCATGGTTTCGGCTTGCCGTTCGGGCTGTGGGCGCGCGAATACGCGCCCCTGCGCGAGCGCATCGAGGATCGCCTGTCTGATTTCTCAAGGCGCGGCTGGTTGCGTCCGCAATATGTGAACCATATCCGCGCCGAGCATATGTCGGGTCATGCCACCTATTTCGGGAAGATGATCTGGGTAATACTGATGCTGGAGGAGTGGCTGCAACGCGCCCGGAGCCACTGATGGGCACGAATGGCCGGACTGGGAATGGGCAGCGGTCACCCTCGATACGATTTGAATGACATGGATAGTGGAATTGATCTGACCCGCTTCGTCGCCCAGCCGTCCGCCCACGGCCGGGCCGCGAACGCCCCTCCGGCATGATAGGCATATTTCGCGCCATCGGCGGCTGGCTCTCGCCCGCGGGCAGCCGGGCGCGGCTGTCCATTCTCATCTATCACCGCGTCTGCGCGGTGCCGGACCCGATCTTCCCCCACCAGGTCACCCGCGAGACCTTCGACCGGCAGATGCGCCTGCTGAGCCGGACCTTCAACGTCATCCCCCTACCCGAGGCCATCCTCCGCCTGCAATCAGGCACGCTGCCGGCCCGCGCCGCCTGCATCACCTTCGACGACGGCTACGCGGACAACGTGGATATCGCGCTGCCCATCCTGCGGCGGCATGGGCTGCACGCCACCTTCTTCATCGCCACCCGCTATCTGGACGGGGGGTGGATGTTCAACGACATCGTCACGGAATCCATCCGCCATTTCCGCGGCGCGTCTCTGGATCTGGACACGCTCGGCCTGGGGCGGCACGAAACCGCGACCCTGGCTCAGAAACGCAAGGCCATCCTGGACATCATCGCCGGCATCAAATACCTGCCGTCGGACGATCGGGACGCAACCGCCGCCCGCATTCGCGAGATGACCGGCGTCTCCCTGGGCGAATCGTTGATGATGACCTCCGCGCAACTGAGCAAGCTCGCCGAGGCCGGGATGGAGATCGGCGGGCACACCCATTCCCACCCGATCCTCGCCCGACTGACACCCGTGCAGGCGGAACGTGAGATCCAACAGGGAAAGCAGACACTGGAGGGCACACTGGGGCAACCGATCCGGCTGTTCGCCTACCCCAACGGCAAGCCGAACGTGGATTACCTCCCGGCCCACGTCGAACAGGTGCGCAAGGCCGGCTTCATCGGCGCGGTATCGACTTCCTGGGGGGGCGCGAACAGTCCCCAGGATGTCTATCAACTGCCGCGCTTCACCCCCTGGGTCATGGGCACGCACCGCTTCATCCCCATGATGCTGATGAATCTGCTGCGCAGGCAGGACAGTACGCCGGACCAGATCATCATCAACTGACCTCCGACGGCCGTCTGGCGATCAGACCAATAGCTCCACCGCCGCCGGGTGCCCCAGGAAGGCCGTCGGGCTGGCGGTGAGGCCGTAGGCGCCGGACTGGAAGACCACGATCAGATCGCCCACCCGCGCATGGCCCAGCGGCATCTTGTCACCCAGCAGGTCCAGGGGGGTGCACAGGGGGCCCACCACCGAGGCGATCGCCTCGCTGTCGGCCCTGACCCGGTTGCCCACCACCAGCGGATAGTTCTTGCGGATGACCTGGCCGAAGTTGCCGGAGGCCGACAGATGGTGGTGCAGGCCGCCGTCGGTGACCAGAAACACCTGGCCGCGGGATTCCTTGCGGTCCACGACCCGCGCCACGTAGATGCCCGCCTCGCCCACCAGGTAGCGGCCCAGTTCGATGACCAACTCCGCCTCCGGGAATGCCCGCCGGGCGTCGGGCATCAGGCCCGACAGGTGTTCGCCCACCGCCGGCAGGTCCAGGCGCGGCTCGCCGGGGAAGTAGGGTATGCCGAAGCCGCCCCCCAGGTTCAGCAGCCGCACCGGGCCGGGGGCGTGGGCGGCCAGGCGGCGGGCCAGGTCGAAGGTGTTGCGCTGGGCCTCCATGATGGCCTCGGCCTTCAGGTTCTGGGAGCCGGAGAAGATATGGAAGCCGTGGAAGGCCAGGGGCAGCTCGCCCATGCGGGCCAGCATGGCCGGCACCCGCTCGGCATCGACGCCGAACTGCTTGGGGCCGCCGCCCATCTTCATGCCGGAGGACTTGAGCTCGAAATCCGGGTTGACCCGCACCGCAGCCCTGGGCCGCAGGCCGAGTGACTCGCCCAGGCGCGCCAGGCGCTCCATCTCCAGTTCGGACTCCAGGTTTACCACGATGCCGGCGGCGGCGGCCTGGCGCAGTTCGGCCTCGGACTTGCCGGGGCCGGCGAAGCTGATCTTGTCCGGCGCCATGGGGGTGTCCAGGGCGATCTTCATCTCCCCCGCCGAGGCCAGGTCGAAGCCGTCCACCAGGCCCGCCATGTGCTGCACCAGGGCCGGCATGGGGTTGGCCTTGATGGCGTAGTGCAGGTGGACGTCCACCGGCAGGGCGGCGCGCAGCTCGGCCACCCGGCGGGTGATCAGGGCCCGGTCGTAGGCGTAGAAGGGCGTGCGGCCGACCCGCTCGGCCAGGCGCGAGAGGGGCAGGCCGCCGACCACCAGCTCATTGCCGGCGACGGGGAACAGGTGTGGTGCGTGGACGGGTGTGCTCATGGGGCCTCATGGTGCTTATGACTCAAACAGGCCTGCCAGTTCCGCGGCCAGCCGCTTGCGGTCGATCTTGCCGTTGGGGTTGCGGGGCAGGGGCTCGGCGCGCATCTCGATGTGCGCCGGCACCATGAAGGCGGGCAGCTTCTGTTTGCATTCGGCCAGCAGCCGATCAACCGTTCCGCCATCGGCGCCGGCGGCGTGCGCCACCAGCACCACCGCCTGGCCCAGCACCGGATGGGCCACGCCGGTGGCCGCCACTTCCTTCACCAGGCCGCTGGCGTAGGCCACCTCCTCCACCTCGGAGGGACTGACCCGGTAGCCGGAGGTCTTGATCATCTCGTCGCGGCGGCCGATGAAGTAGAGAAAGCCCTCCTCGTCCATCTTCACCGTGTCCCCCGACCAGACCGCCAGCTCCGGGATCGCCAGCCCGGCCAGTTGGCCGGGGGCGGGCTTGTAGCGCTCGGCGGTCTTCTCCGGGTCGTTCCAGTAGCCCAGGGCCACATGGATGCCCCGGTGCACCAGCTCGCCCGGCTCCCCCGGCGCGCAGGGGGAGCCGTCCTCCCGCACCACCAGGATCTCGGCGTTGGGGATGGCCTTGCCCATGGAGTCGGGCCGGCTATCCACCTCTTCCGGCGGCAGGTAGGTGGAACGGAACGCCTCGGTGAGGCCGTACATCAGGTAAGGCTTCGTCTTCGGCAGCCTGGCGCGCAGGGCGTCCAGGGTGGGCCGGGGCATGTGGCCGCCGGAGTTGGTGAAGTAGCGCAGGTGTTCGGTGACGGAGGCCGGCCAGTCCAGTTGGGCCAGCTGTACCCACAGGGGTGGCACGGCGGCCAGGCCGGTGATGCGTTCCCGCTCCACGGCGCGGATCACGTCCCGCGGCAGCAGGTAGTTCATGAGCACCGCGCAGGCGCCGACGCGGAAGGCGGTGGTGAGCTGGGACAGGCCGTAGTCGAAGGACAGGGGCAGCACCGACAGGATGCGGTCCTCCGGGGTGTTTTCCAGGTACTGGGACACGCTCTCGGCGCCCGCCACCAGGTTGCGGTGCGACAGCACCACCCCTTTGGGCCGGCCGGTGCTGCCGGAGGTGTACAGGATGGCGGCCATGTCCTGGTCGATGACCCGGTGGGGCCGCCCAGCGGGGGCCTGCTGCCGTTCTGCCCAGGGCAGCAGCTCCAGCCCGTCGAGGGGGGCCGCCTGCGCTTCGCCCACCAGGACCACGGCGCGCAGGTCCCGGCAATGAGCCAGCACCGGGCGCAGCAGTTCGAGCCGCTCAGGGGAGGTGACCAGGATGCGCACGTTGCAATCGGTGAGGATGTGCGCCACCTGTTCAGCCTTGAGCAGCGGGTTCACCGGCACGAACACGCCGCCCGCGGCCGCCGCGCCGAACAGGGCAATGACCGTGTCCAGGCGCTTTTCCAGATACACCGCCACCCGCTCCCAACGTTCCAGGTCGGCGCCCAGGTAAAGATTCGCCGCCTGGCGGACCTCAGTGGCGAGCTGGCCATAGGACTGGGTGGCCGGGCCGTCTTTCAAGGCCGAAGCCTCTGGATCCAGGCCAGCCCGGTGTTCGATCAGATCGTGTATCAGTGTGGTCAACGATGATTCTCCAACGGCCTAACGGGCAGAGCGACAGCCACCCAGCTTCATGAACGTCGCCCTACCCGTTCCCTCTCCCCCGGCCCCTCCCCCCGCGGGGGAGGGGTGCTCCGAGTATCGCGCTCGAACGGTTTTTCATCCTGGCGGTGCTTGATCCGCCAACCGCCTACGCCGCCACTCCCCCAGCGTCTGCCGGACGGATCCCAGTCGGCCCCGCAAGGTGCGCGCATTGTAGGCAACGATGCCCCAGCGTTCCCGTCGATGAGCCATCCAGTCCTGCTTGTAGGGTTCGTCGCCTATCAGGTAATCGACTTCCGCCACCTTATCGGCATCCAGCACGTGTTTCATGAGATGCGCGGTCAGCAGGGTGCCGGCGGACAGGGCGGCGTAGCGTTCGTCGTAGGCCAGTTTGTAGATGGAGGCACGCCGATTGACCACCAGCCAGATTTGCGCCGCCACGGGCTTGCCGTCATACCAGGCGAGGCCAAGACGCAGCCAGTCACGAGCGGCGGCCAGGCGGAGCAGGCCGGGGATGAACTCGGGGTGGGGCTCCGGCACTTTCCAGCTGGCGGCGTAAACCTGTTCATAGGCTTGGATTGCGCGGTCCAAATCGCCGCCTCCCCGCACGATATCCAGACGCCCCCTTCCGTCCCGGAGAAAGGCCTTTTCTTTGCGATTGTGGGTATTCCGCAGTGGCGAAGGCCGGCTCGACCAGTAGTCGGCGAAGCTCAGACCCGCGCAGGGCAGATGCCAATTGCCGAAGCAAAAATAACGGTGAACCCGAAAGCCTGCCTCGCGCAGGGCGTCGGACAACAGCGCGAAGTCTTCACTCCCGGGGTCCATGGGGTGCAGGTCCACCACGTCCCAGGCCGGCTTGGTCCGGGCCACCTGGGCGCAGATGGCCCGCAATCCCCGGTCGCGCATGTTCGCGTCGCCGATGGACGCGAACAGGGAAGTGTAATAGTTGGCCAGGGCATGCAAACGGCGCATCCCCCAGCCGTGCCGGGGCATTTCATGCATCGGCAGCAACAACCGCTCCGTGGCATTCGCGGCCTGCCAGAGCCGCAGTCTGGGAGCCGGTGTCAGCGCGGTCCTGGCCAGGTGCTCGAACCACTGCAAGTCCAGGTCGAAGCCCGGCGCCTGCATGAAGTGCCCGGCCACCGGCGCAGTCATCAACGGGGGGAAATCCACGAGGCATTGCACCTCGGTGGTGATGTCGGCTTCCAAGGCAGCAGTCGGACACGGAATGCGGGATAGAATAACATCGACTCGCCAGCGGCCCGGTCCGCCACTCTTCCCAGCATTCGACCCCGAGACATCGATGATTCAGAACCAGATCAAGACCCTGCTTGCGGCTACCCTGAACCTGGGCACCCGCGCCGACAGCATGACCCCCGACACGCCCCTGCTGGGTGCCCTGCCCGAGCTGGACTCCATGGCCGTGGTGGGTCTCATCGCCAAGCTGGAGGAACAATTCGACATCACCGTGATGGATGACGAAATCAGCGCGGATACGTTTGCGACCCTGGGCAGTTTGGTGCGCTTCGTGGAGGAGAAAACGCAGGCCTGATGGCGCGCATTCTCCGAGGACCGGCCTCGTCCCGATCAACCGTTCATGGCTAGAGAGGCCACCCCACGGATGGAGCCCTGTGGAGCGCCGCCTGCGGCGCGAAAGAGGGGTTGTTCCGTCTGCCGGTTCTCCTACCACAGTCACGGTAACTTTCATGCAGATGGATGCTCAGGAACCCCTGAGGAAAACAACCCCCTCCCCCGTGGGGAGAGGGCAGCGGCCCAACGGGCCGCCTTGAAACCGCGGCTTCCCGATCAGCGCCCTTCAGCCGTACGGAGTTCACCGGCATGCCGGAACACACCGACCCATCAACACCATGTCGAGCCCGCCTGACATCGACCTGATCCCCCAATTTATGGAGGGCTGTGCCGGTAGCCTGTTCACCCTGCGAACCCAGCCCCGTGGACGCCCCGCCAAGGGCGGCATCCTCTACCTGCACCCCTATGGCGAAGAGATGCACAAATCCCGGCGTATGGCGGCCTTGCAGGCGAGGCGCTTCGCGGCGGCCGGATGGTCCGTCCTGCAATTCGATCTCTACGGCAGCGGCGACAGCGAAGGCGATGCCGGCGACGCGCGCTGGGCCATCTGGCGCGACGACGCCCTGGCCATGACGGAGCGGCTTCGGCAATCGTCCGACGGCCCCATCGTGCTCTGGGGACTGCGTCTGGGCGCCAGCCTGGCCGTGGACGCGGCCCAGCAACGGGACGACGTCCGCGCCTTGCTACTCTGGCAACCGGTGCTCAACGGCGAACAGTATCTGACGCATCTGTTGCGGCTGAAGCTGGCGGGGGACCTGGTCAAGGCAGGAAAGTCCGCCGCCTCGACCCAGGACCTGAGAAAGGCCCTGTCCGCCGGCGAATCGCTGGAGATTGCGGGTAACCGCCTCAGCCCGGAACTGGCGGATGCCATGACGGAATTCAGACTCTCTGCCCACTCCCCCAAGGCGCCAGTTCACTGGATGGAAATGGATATGAGCGGTCGGACCGGTCTCAGCCCAGCCGGTCAGCAGGCCATCCTAACAACGGCACTTGGACGAATGAAACACCCTGAATCTTCAGACCAGGCTATGCCTGGCCCCCTCCCCCTTGGGGGGAGGGCCTGTGGAGAGGGTTGCGGCCCAACGGGCCGCTTCTCCAATGCCGTTTCCAGGATCATTCAGCACTGGCAGACAGCCGGTGTGGCCGTGACTGGTCGGGTACTCGCCTGCCCGGATTTCTGGCAATCGCAGGAAATCCAGGAATGTCCCGCCCTGGTGGATGCCTCCCTGCAAGCCATGCAGGCAGTCGCGGCATGAATTATCGAGAAATCCCCCTGCTCATCCCCTGCCAAGGCGACAGGATGCTGGGTATTCTCAGCCGGCCGGATGGGGAGCAGAAGGGGGATGGCCGGATCGGCGTGCTAATCATCGTCGGTGGGCCCCAGTACCGGGCCGGCAGCCACCGCCAGTTCACCCTGCTGGCCCGCCACCTGGCCGCCCACGGGATTCCCGCCATGCGCTTCGACTATCGCGGCATGGGCGACAGCGAAGGGGAAATGCGTACCTTCGAGGAGATCGACGATGATATCCGCGCAGCCTTAGACGCCTTCTTCGATTCCGTCCCCGGCATGGGCCACGCCGTGCTGTGGGGATTATGCGATGCCGCGACGGCGGCACTCTTCTACGCGCCGACAGATCGGCGCGTGGCCGGCCTGATATTGCTCAACCCCTGGGTACACACAGAAAGTGCGGCTGCCAAAGTGCTGCTACGGCACTACTACCTGGGCAGATTGAGTAGCCGGACATTCTGGCAAAAGGTGTTTCAAGGACGGGTTAACGTGCTCAGATCCCTTCGTTCCCTTGCTGGCCTCATGTTCCGTGCGGCCGGAAAAGGTGACCATTACCGACGCCAGTTGCCCAGATTGGCTCCCAACTCAACATCAACCTTGGCAACCGCATGCGGATACACATCCAATCGAGGCAGCCCCTCAAGTACTCAATATAAGATGGCATCAACAAACCCGGATGAGACGCAAGCTCTCCCGGCACGGCTGCTAACTGTGTTCCGATCCTTCCGGGGACAACTTCTGATTGTGCTGAGCGGCCGGGATTATGTCGCGCGGGAATATAGGGAACTGGTGGAAAATGACCTGGCCTGGAAGCGAGCACTCACAGACCGGCGCACTCCTCAAGTTTTCCTTGCGGACGCCGATCATGTGTTTTCTAGAAAAGAGTGGCGGGACCGTGTGGCTTTCGAGGTTGAAAATTGGGTATCCAAGATATGATTTTCTTCCCTCAGAATCAGGTGGAAATGCCAATATGCAGGCAATATTCAAATTTGATGCCTCAATATGCAATCGAGAGGATGACCGTGCATAAGATTCGACTCGATAGCAACATCTTTGTTGCGCCTCACCAGATCACAGCAAATAGAAGCGCTTAATGCGAGCCTCGCGCCATATATTTCAATATATTTGCAGACTTCTCTGTCTGGCACTGATGGTTAAAGCTTTAACCGCTTATGCGGCAAGCCGGGAACTGTATTATCTAGGAAGTGTGACTGAATCAGAGTATCTGCAGTTGCCTACCTACTGTAGGAAGTTTGAATTAGAAAACGGCGCTTTCATCTATGACAACTTTGTGGCCAGTTTGACGCCTGAAGAACGAGCAATCACACTCAACAGCGGCGGATTTCATCACTATTGTAGAATACCATTGGGATGGATGCGCTATTATTCATCAAAAGAGAAAGATAAAAAGGGATATTATATACAGTATTTTATATTAAACGAAGCGGACTATATGTTGAGAGGTAGTTCTCAAGATGCCCCTCTGCGCCCATATTTCCACATAGAAAAAGCCAGGGCATTGGTAACTATGAAACATGAAGAGCGTGCGATAGCTGAATATCTAATGGCCAGTAGATTAGACCCTCATATACCTACACCGTATCTGGACATGGCACGTATCCATGTCCGGTTGAACAACAAACAGAAGGCCTTGGAACTCATCACCGAGGGGCTGAAATACAATCCAGATTCTGAGGCATTAAGGAAACGCTATGTGGAATTCGGAGGGCAGATGCCTTATCCAACGCCTTATCCTGCTAAAGGAGCACAGGCACAGCAACCTGCCGAGCAGGAAAAACCGAAAGACGTAGTACCTTCTGAACGGCCGACCGCGACTCCCGAGATCGCCACAAAGGGCAGGCATGGCAGCGACAAGCCGGTACAGCAGGACAATACTCCAAAAGGTTCCACCAATAAGCTGTCCGACAACCCGTTTTGCCGTTTCTGCCCCGTGCCTTAGACCGTTTAATTGGCCATATGGATCTGCTGTCGATCCCAAGGGGATGCCGGGTTTCGAACGGTTGATCCATGGCGGGACTCTGAATAATCCAACCATTTCGGCGGTCGGATCGAATGGATTTGTTGATGCAAGTCCGATCGGATATGGCTTCTACACGAAGGGATACGGTTGCCGTGAGTCAGTCAGATGAATCAACGATGTCTCAGGGTGCGCAGACAAGCAAGGCCACCTTGTCAATACTCACCGTTTCATTAAATTGCCTGGAACATTTTGAAATCACGGCCACCAGTCTGCCGGATGTCCTGCCCGACTGGGTGGAATGGATTGTGGTTGACGGTAAATCCACGGATGGGACGGCAGAATCGGTCGGCAAAGATAAGCGGGTTACGCGTTGGATAAGTGAGAAGGATGCGGGTGTCTATGACGCGTACAACAAAGCGCTATCCCTTTCAGCTTCTGATTATGTGATGTACCTAAACTGCGGTGATGCGCTGTGTGAGCATGCCCTTGACTTTATATTCACGGCTATCCACCAGAAAAACACGCACAGCCTTCAGCGCTCTGTCCATTGCTTTCCAATTCGTATGTTGGCCAGTGACGGCTATATATGGAAACCCCTGCCTACCGATCTCGGGAAGGCCATGACCGTACCCACACCCGGTGTGATTTTCCCACGGGAATCACTGCTTGCCATCGATGGTTTCGATGACCATCTCAGGGTTGCGGCGGATTACGAAGTGCTGCTGCGGCTATCACAGCTAGGCCATCCGTTTTCTGTGCATAACGGGGTGGTTGTCAACTATATTGGCGGGGGCATCTCCTCGGATCATCAACATCTGGCCTTTTTTGAGGAGTGTGTTGTTCAATTGCGCCATCACACTGTGACGGGAAATGATTGTTTACTAAGGGCTGCGCGAAGAGCTGTGCAAGAATTGGCCCCCGAGGATATTCCCTACAAACGGTGGAGATGCGCGATAAGAATCGGAAAGAAGTTACTTTATTAGGGCAGGTAAGCAATGGCTCAATGGGAGGTGATTCGAATGGCTGTGCCATTGGTAAAATTTGTCAGAGTGGCCAGGCGGGCACGTAATAGGCTTAGGTGGGCTGTCATGTCTGACACGTTGCCACGATCGCCTGACGGGAAGCGTCTGCTGCATATCGGTTGTGGCAGCATCGATTCCCCCTATTTCGTCAACATCGATGCCAGGCGCCTGCCTCACGTCCATTTTCTTATCAATGAGATATTGGAGATCCGCTTTATTCCGGATGCGTCCTTCGATTTTGTGTATATGTCACATGTTCTGGAGCATGTTCCGCACCAGCAGACGGTGGATGTATTGTGTCAAATACAAAGAATCTTACGGCCCGGTGGGGTCTGCCGCCTATCTGTTCCGGATTTCGACCATCTGGTCTCCATTTATCAACACAACGATAATGACCTGGAAAGAATCATTCACCCGTTAATGGGCGGTCAGGATTATCGCTACAATTACCATTATGGCATCTTCAATCATAAATTGTTGTCCGAACAATTTGCAAAGGCCGGTTTCGTCAATATTAGAGCCTGGTCACCACACGATTGTGCCCACCATGACTTTTCGGATACTTCCTCGCTGCATATCAATATAAAGGGCAAGGAATTTCCTGTCAGCCTGAACCTGGAGGCTGACAAACCCTAGTGTGAATATAGCTGGCATTAATTATGGCGCACCCCTATGTAATGATTCATGCGAATATTACACCAGATATTAATGCAGTCCACTCGGACTTCTGCATGACCCCAGTCATGAATACGAAGTACACACTGCAATGCGTGAGGCACTTAGAATGGGCTCCTTGAGAACATTGTTGGCGATAGCCGTAGTATTTGCCCATTCATACGGTTTTATTTTTGTTGGTGGTCGTAATGCGGTGCAGCTTTTTTATACAATTTCCGGCTTTCTTATTTCGTATGTTCTTGTAGAACGAAAAGCCTACAATACAATTAGTAGCTTTTATATCAACAGATATTTAAGACTTTACCCAATCTATTTTGCAGTTGCGATGTTTACATTATTTGTATACATGACGTCTTCGGCCGCAGGATTAGATATTGATTTTTTTCAAATATATTACGACGCGCCCCTTGCTGCCAATTTACTGCTTTTGTTCTCTAATGTCTTGATATTCATGCAAGACTGGGTAATGTTTGCGGGCGTTGACAACAATCAACTTGTTTTTTCTGCCAACTTTACAAAAAGTGAAGTTGTCCTTTGGCCGGCGCTACTTGTCCCACAAGCTTGGACATTAGGTGTTGAGTTAACTTTTTATTTAATTGCCCCATTCGTCCTACCAAAAAGGCGTGTACTGTATGTTTTTATTGCTTTGTCCATTTCGTTGCGAATCTACCTAATACATATTGGCTTAGGATGGCATGATCCATGGACGTATAGATTTTTTCCAACAGAATTGGCGTTTTTTTTACTCGGGGCTATGGCGCATCAAGTCTTATTGCCATATTATAGAACCAAGCTGACCAATGATCGTCTTGAAAAATATGCTAGGGCATCAACGCTAGCACTCGTAATTATTACGATTACATATTGGATAATACCAGTAAGCGAGCCGATAAAAACCACAGGTTTGTTTATTGTGTTTTTGATGTTAATGCCGCTTGCATTTATCTTCCAGGCAAATCGGAAATGGGACCAGAGGATTGGTGATTTAAGTTACCCGATTTATATATGTCACATGTGCGTAATACATCTAATTAATGTGCTATTTGGAAAAATAGGTGTAACTGAAAAGTGGTTCTATGGTATGACTGCCGTCGTGGGTTCAGTGTGTTTTTCGATGATTTTAAATTATTACATTGGTAGGCCAATTGAATCTTTGCGCAATAGATACAGGACAGGAATTAACCCAAGTCGTCTACCGCACTAACTCAGCTAGGGAGGCAACCGTAAATGCTTTTTTAAGCAAGATCAATTACGGGGGGAGATGACCTAGCAACAGCGATTGCCAGGAGGCCGGTACTCGTGCCTTGGTCAGTACACGAGATAACTCATTCAGCAGAGCGTGCTTGGCCACACGCAATCCCGTGATCCATGCGATGCCGCCCAATAACCCGGAGAACAGCAATACCACCAGTGCGCTGATCAGCGAGCCATCCCATAACGGGCCGAGCGCGGCGGAGGGTATCGATGTCAGGGTGGCGACAAATGAGCTGTGCAAGCCGATCCGCAACAGTTTTCTTAGATTCAGGTGTATCGCATCCGAGGTCAGGTAATAAGCGACGGACAGGTAGATCAGGGCGAGCGGGGCTGTGGCCAGCGCAGTAAGGCCCAGACCATGCTCGGGCATGGTGAGAAATACGGCCAAGGTCGGTATGACCATCGCCACCCGTAGCAGGAGCAATCTGCGGATGCGGCCCGAGGCGATCAGGACGTGCTCCAACCCGAAACCCAAGGCATAGACACCGGCAGCAATCGCGAGCGCCGAGGCGACGGGCACGGCATCGGACCACTGCGAGCCGAACAGCACGTGAATCATCGGCCCGGATAGGAAATAGATCATGGCGTAGATGGGTAAGATGATGGCCGTCATATAGGCAAGGGCACGATGAAACAGTGCGCCAGCATCCTCTCCAGCCCTCAGTGCCTTGGCGACGGAGGGGAGGAATACCGAGCCGACACTGTCGAAGATGGTGTTGGTGACCAGATACACGGCGGAGTAAGCCTTGCCATAGATTCCGACCGAGTTGAAGCCGATGGACTTGGCCAGGGTGAAATCGGGGATACGCGCGTTGAGTTCTCCCGATATGGCCGCTGTCGAGGCATAGCCGCCAAAATGAAGCAATTCTCGCCAGCCCGTAAAGGATGGTTTGTACAAGGATTTCCGACCTGTCTTTACCGCCACGCCGAGCGTGGTGACCAGCACACTGGCGACGGCACCATAGGCAAGGCTCATGAATCCGGCGCCCAACATGGCGCTGCCGATACTGACCATGGCACCCATGAGAGCACCGAGCAGGTTGAATTTGGCGATGGTTTCGAAGCGCAACTCGCGCCGGAGCAGCGCATAGAGCGTGGATCCGAGGGGGATGAGCAGCATGTTGATGCTCACGATCTTAATCACGGACTGGATTCCGGGTTGCTGGTAGTACTCGGCAAGCATCGGGCCGGAGAGCAACAGGGCCAGGCACAGGATGGCCGACAATATTGCCGAGAGGGTGAGTGCCGTGCGAACGATGTCGTCGTTGATGTTTTTGGCCTGGATCAGAAAGTTGCTGATGCCGAAGTCCCTCAATGTCTGTGCGAGACCCACCGCGGCGATGGATACGCTGTAAATGCCGATCTCCTCAGGGGTCAGGATCCTGGACAACACGAGGGTGGAGAGCAGGGTGATGACGAGCGAGCCATATCGCTCGGCAAAGGAGAACACCAAGGAACTCCGCACGCTCGGCGAATTTGCGCTCACGGCCGAGGGCGTTTGCGCATTGCATCACGACCGAGCCGGTCCCATACATGGGTTCTGGTGCGGAGGTCGGCGATGCGGAGGGAGCGATGGCCGGTATCGGGGTGCTTCATGGCGGTGCCGGAAAGAGCGTCCGTGCGTATTTTTCCGTCATCGCACTGACGCTGAATTTCCCGATGACGTGTTGTTGCAGGTTGGCGCCAAGTTCGTCTCGAAGGGACGCGTTGTTCAGCATTTCGTCGAGTTCCTCGGCGAGCCGGTTTTCATCGTCCACGCTGACAAGCCTGCCAAGTTCAGGGCTGGAGATCACTTCAGGAATACCGCCCACGGCCGTGGACACGACTGCGCGCCGCATCAACCCTGCTTCTAGGAGCACGAGTGAGAATCCCTCCCGCTTGGAGGTTTGTGCTAGCAGCAGTGCGCCTTCCATGAGCGCGGGAATCCGGGCGTGCGGTATATCCGTGAGGAAGTGGGTTCGATCCGCGAGCCCTAGTTCCGCGGCCTGATCGAGGAGGTGATTCAGCCAGGCACCGCCTTGTGCCCCGCCCGCGAACACAAGATCCACGTTATCGAACTTCTTGGCGATTGTGGCGAAGGCCCGCAGCAGGACATCCTGTGCCTTGACCGGGGTGTAATTGCCAACATTCAGGATGTAACGTCGCGGCGACAGATCAATGGGCGACGACTCGTACGGCATGAATTCATTTATGTCGATGCCGTTGGCGATGACCTGAATGTCGTCCCGCCGCCATAGACCGGTGGACGCGACCTGATCGGCCAGCCACCCCGAGCAGGCCGTGGTGGTGTCGGTGGCCGAGGCAATTGTCCGCCAGACGTGTGTTTCCGGCTCGATGCCGAGTACGTCCGAACCATGGAAACTGAGTATCAGGCGGCCGTGCCAGAGTCCCAATTTCTTCAACATCGCCAAGGTATAAATATTCGCTGTGGGGAAATGGCAGTTGATCACTCCGATGGCGTGACTGTCGAGATGTCTTTTCAGTGCCGGCAGTCGCCGCCCAAGCGTGATGAAATAACGAGGAAAGAAAGCAGCCAAGCCGGGCGGCGGGGGAAGATTTAAGCGTAGAAACCGACGACCCGATTCATCCACATGGTCTCCCGACATCGCCCACTCTTGTTCTCCGATCCAGACTCTGTCGGCAAACTCCGGCAACTGGCTGATGCCCCGGTAGAGACGCTCCACCACGACATCCACCCCCCCCAGCATGTCAAAGATCCAAGGCACGTAGATGAGGCAGCCGGTTGACGGTGTGCCCATGGCCTGACGCGGTCCCGGGGGCGGAACCTTGAGACGGCGGGTAGTCGTATTTCTGAGCGTGTCGGACATGGATGGTACTTGCCAGGGAATGGTATCAGCCGCTAACGCGCCAGCCGTTCGACCAGGGTGCCCAATCCCATCCTTTCCGCCAGGAGTGCGAAACCCTCGTGTGTGAAGTGGTTTGAATCGACATACAGAAGCGTTCCTTCAAGGAGGGTAGGCGGCTGGCAGCAGGCGTTTTGCGCGCCTGAAATAAAAACCGGCGAAGGAGAACCGCCCTTGGCTGAAATCCTTGGCCACCATGCCGGTAATCAGATAACCGGAGATGACGAAGAATATGTCGACGCCGAGAAAACCCTGGGGTAGGGAGATCAGGTCGGCGTGGTAGAACAGGACCAAAAGGACCGCAAAACCACGTAATACTTGGATGTCAGAGCGCTGGGGTGACGACACATCAAACAGTCTTTACGTTGGGTCGCGTTATCGCTGTACTGCAAATGTCTTCCAGGAAGTCTGAAAACCGCCTGGATATCTGCTTGCGGTCGAACTGTGACAAATAGTCCCGGTCTCCGGTCGCCTCCTGGGTTGATCGGCTTGTCAGCAGTTGCTCCAAAGCGTCTTCACAGGCCTCCACATCCTCCGCCGGCACCACGACCCCGATCTTCGCCCGTTCGATGATCTGCTGGGTCACGCCTGGATCGCACAGCGCAAAGATGGGTCTGCGCGCCGCGACGTACTCGAACAGCTTGCCCGGAATGACGCCATCCGAGGTTTCGCCCGTATCCACGATCAGCAGCAAATAGTCGCAGTTGACCTGGGCATCCATCGCCTCGTTGTAACTCACATCCCCCGGGAATTCGAAATGGTCGTTGATGCCGTAGTCCTGGAGGATAGCGTCGTAGCGGGCGCGAATCTCTGGGGACACGCCCCCCAGGATGCGGACCCGCACGGGTTTGACCAATTCGGGTGCCCGCCGGGCGATGCGGCCGAGGGCTTCGGCGAAGGGGTGGCCGCGGCGGTTCTTGAACAACCTGCCGGTGAAGACGAATTCGATGCGGCCATCGTCGCGGGGGCGGGTGCGTTGCCGGCCGGCGTAGATGTCGGTGTCGTAGCCGTTGGTGAGGGTTTCCCAGCGCGCTTTCAGCTCCGGGTGCAGCTTGCGCATGTAGGCGGTCTTGGGCTCGGAGACGGTGATGATGGCGTCGGCCCGTTTGAGCAGCCGGCGTTCCATGCGGAGTTCGAGTTGTTGCCGCCACTTGGGCAGCCATTCGCGCAGCACATCGCCGTACCAGAGGTCCCGGTAGTCCACCAGCCAGGGGATGCCGGTTTCGCCGCGCAGGTGGTAGCCGACCCAGGCGGAGCTGAAGGGCGGGAGGGTGGTGTAGATGGCGTCGATGGGCCGGGTGGCGACGATATGGCGCGCCTGTTTGAGGGCTGCGTTGGCCCAGGCGCGGTAGTTGTCAGGGATATAAACGTAGTTTTTCAGCAGTTGGCGCGTCAGGTCGTGGGCGCGGTCGAGCCATGGTGATCCGCCGGGTGTCTGATGCACAGGCTTGCGGTTGGCGGGGGGGGTTGCCCTCTCCCCGGCCCTCCCCCCGGGGAGGAGGGGGTGATCTTGGGGGGAGGTAACAGGGTGGCCCAGCAGGCTTTTGGCGGCGCGGGCAATGGATTCTTCCAGATCCACCATGGGCAGGCGGACGACTTCGGTGCCTTCGGGGATTTCGTCCAGCAGGGAGGGGTCATAGTTCGGTTCACGACCGGTGGGATCCAGGGTCAGCACGATGCTGTGCCAGCCGTGTTGGCGTAAATGGTCAACGAACTTGACCGTGCGGATGCGGCCGATGGTCTTGAGCGGCGGAAACTCGCCGGCCACCACCAGGAGGGTCTTGTCCGCTCCGCTCATGGTGTCAAACGAGCGTTGACGATCTGGTGGCAGAAGTCCTGGAAGCGCTGGGTCTGCACCTGCCAGCTCGATGCGCGGGCCCGCTCCAGGCCCCGGTCTTCCAGATGCGTGCGGAGATTGTCGTCCTTCAGGATGCGGGTGACCGCAGCGGCGATCTGGGCGGGGTCGTTGCCGTCCACCAGCAGGCCGTTCTCCCCGTCGCGCACCGCTTCGACGGCACCACCGGCGCGACCACCGACGACGGCTTTGTGGCAGGCGTTGGCTTCAAGAAAGACGAGGCCGAAGCCCTCGGTATCCCCGTCCGGCATCCGCCGGTTGGGCATGACGAAGAGGTCGCAGCTTTGGTAGTAGCGCGGCAGGTCTTCGGTGGAGACGGTGCCGGCGAAGGTGACCCGGTCGCTGATGTCCCGCTCGCTCGCCAATCGTTCCAGTTCCGCGCGGTAATCGCCTTCGCCCACCAGCAGGTAGTGCGCGTCGGGGCATTCGGCCAGGATGGCGGGCATGGCCTCGATCATGCGGTCGAAGCCCTTGCGCGGCACCTGGCGGCCGACCGACAGGATGACGCGGCGCCCCGCTAAGCCGTGCCGGTCGAGTATGTCGGTGTGCGGGGGGGTGGGGGTGAAGCGCTCGATGTCCACGCCGTTGTGGATGAGCCGGATCTTCTCGCGTGGCACGCCCATCAGGTCCACCAGGGCCTGGGTGGTGAATTCGCTCACCGCCACCACGCCGTCGGCCTGGTGCAGGTATTCCCGGCGCTTCTGGCCAAAGCGGCGGTAGGGCATGTCGATGGTGATTTCCTCGCCGTGGATGTAGTTGATGTAGGGGATGCCGAACAGACGCTTGCAGGCGACGCCGATCCAGCTGCTGGAGGCCAGTTCGCCGATGCACAGGATGTTGATCCCCTCTCGCTTGATGATGGAGGCCACCTCCTTGAGCACCTTGAGATACAAGGGCAGGTCGATGGTCATGACACGCCAGGCCGATTCGAGGCGGCTCATGGGATTGCCTTCCACCATCGGCGGGCGCAACAGCTCGATGCGCGTGATGGGGTAGCTGGCTGCTGAGTCGCACACCCGCCAGTCTTTCAGCTCCTGGCTGTTCATGTAGTGCTTCCAGGGGGCCAGGACGTGCATCGAGCCAGCCGGTGCGAAGTGGGCCAGGCTTGCGTAAACGATGGCCGACCCGCCGTGGATGGGCGGGAAGATGTTGGCCACCAGGAGGCACCGGACCTGTTTGTCCTGAGTCATTGCGAATGAAGGGCAGGTTCGCGAGCGTTAGGAAAGCGTTGAACAATTCCGTATCCGTCATTCCAGCGCAAGCCGGAATCCAGTGAAAGCGGAGATCTGGACCCCGGCTTTCGCCGGGGTGACGAATTAATCTGCATTTCCTTGGCCCGAATATTTCATGACAACCCTAAAACCCCCTGTAGGAGCGGCTTCAGCCGCGATTGGAGCGCTTGCGGTCACACAGACCGAATTCGCGGCTGAAGCCGCTCCTACAGGGGGGGCGATCCGTTTATGAACCATCCCGGTTACCGTGAAAGTCGCGAAGCGACCTCGACGCCCCCCTCCCCCTCGGGGGGAGGGGTTGGGGGAGAGGGAACCGCTCATGGCGATCGCAAGTACTTTCATCAACTGGGGCGGCCAATCGGCCATGAACGGTTAACGTGAAACAACGTCCTGCCCGTAGGAGCGGACCTTGTCCGCGATAGCGACCGTTGTAATCGCGGACAAGGTCCGCTCCTACGGCGGGCTTCATATATATCGGGGCGGCCACCCGGCCATGACCGTTAGGTCGGAACCGGCTGTCAGGCATGGATGCGGCACCAGCCACACATGCAAGGCCCGCACGGCAATTCCGCGTGATGCCTCCCCCCATTCCGGCCATGGAATTGGATGGGGCGGCAATATACGCGAATTTAAGCATGGAATTCGGTCCGCCTACGGGCCGCCTTCCGGCCGCGGTGTTCGGGTTCACCCATCATTGGTGAATCTCCAGGACAGGGAACCGTCATTGGGCTGCGCGAGGGTCTGTTCCAGCATCAGCGCGTCGGCGAAGAACTTGGCGGCCCAGTTGGGATATTGCCAGGGATGGTAGCCGCCATCGATGGGGTGCGAACCTTTGATGCCGCCCCGTTCCTGCGCCTTGCCGTCCAGCTTGTGGGTACGTTTGACGAAGGCGAGGATGCGCGACACTGCGTCCCGGTAACGGGTTTCGCCGGTGAGCTGGTGGAGGCGCGCCCAGTTGATGGCGAGTTGGCAGTCGCCGGTGAGGCAGGACCAATTGACTGTCGGCCGCCAGTCGCGGTCGAATCGGCCGGCCAGCCGGCCATCGGGTGGGAGATGTTGCAGGACGGCGTCGCCGATCGCTTGCGCGGCCTGGAGCAGGTCTTCCCGCTGGGCATAGGCGCCGATCTCCAACAGGCCGCGCATGGCATAGGCGATGGTATGGGTGAAGGGTTGGTCGTTGTCCTGCAGGCAGTTCTGGTCCAGCCAGCCCTTGTCATTGCGCATGGTCAGCGCCCACTCGCCGTTGCGCACCGCCGCCTCCAGGAAGCGGCTCTCGCCGGTGATGGCGTGGGCGCGGGTGAGGCCAAAAGCTGTGCGGGTGTTGTAGGTATTGACGCTCTTGCCCGTCATGGGGGAGCCGAAGCGCCGCCAGCAGCCGTCCTCATCCTGGGCGTCGCACAGCCAGTGGGCCGCCTTGGCGGCGGCATTGCGATAGCGTTCGGCGCCTTCTTCCTCGAACCCCCGCGCCCAGCCGAACAGCACCTGGCCGGTATTGAAGATGGTGGGCTGGTCGGAGTCGCCCCAGGCGCCGGCCAGCACGCCGCCGTCGGCTAGCTGGATGTCGCATTCCCAGTCGAGCATGTGGCGGGCGCGGGCACGGATATCCTCACGCCCCGTCAGGCTGGCATAGCTGTAGAAGGTGGGGATGATGTAGCCGGTAGTCTCGGGGTAGGAGTTGGCCCAGCGGCTGCTGCGGACCAGGTAGGTCTGCGACACGCCCCCGTCTGGGGTGGCGTCCTGAGCCTGGCATAGCCAATCGATGGCCGCATCCAGGTGTGACAAGCCGGGTTGGGGAGATTGATTGAGCAATTTGGAGCGCTCGGCCAGGACGCGCCCCTTTTGTTTGACCGTCTGTAGGATCGAATTCATGCGACTTGGGTTTGTTGGGTTGGCTGGGATGCGGCATCGCGTATATCGGCATCCGTCCATGAATGCTGTAGGCCGAGATTATGGCGCATCGAAGAAGCCCCCTCCCGAGGCGACCCATGCATCGACATGATCGGCCATCGCGCGGGCATCGATCAGCATGAGGCGAGTATTACCCACGCGAGTTCTGCGGATCAGCCCCGCTTTATCTAATTCGGCTACCAGCCGCCCTTCGCGCCGCAGACGGTTGGCTTGGTCGCTGAGGACTTTAACCGGAACATCCAGCGATCGGCCGTCGTAATCGATCACGATGCCCCGCATGGCATCGGGCTCATAGAGTGAAAACGGCAAACTCTCCGCGATGCGGTCCTCAACATAATGTGTGTAAGTGATGGTGGAGAACGGGGCGTCAACGGTCAGTATCTTGCCGCCCCAATCCCGCAGGCGGTCGAAGGGTGAGTGGGCGCCGAATGGCACCGGACAGTGTTCATGTCCCTCAAGGAACGCCTCCGCCTTCTCCCCAGCAGCCAGAATGGGATGGGTCGGACTCAGGCTGCGCCGGGTGTCCCGGCCGCGGCGAAAGACTTCGGTCAACAGGCCCATCTGGGAGGGGCTGCGGCGGACGTTCATCGCCTCGCCCCGCTCCAGGAAGCGCCTGGAGCTTTCGTTCTGGTAGGTCAGAGAGGTCATGGCCAGCAGCCCATGGGGTCCGAGCGTGGTCTTGAGGGCATTGATGAAATCCAGGGGCTTGCCGCGAAAGCCGTTGTTCGGCAGCCAGGAGGCGTGCACCATGAGGCTGTCTCCGGGACGCAGGCCGAGTTTCCGCAGGGTCCTTTCAAGGGCGGTAACGTCGTATCCGAGGAACCACCGAACGATCATGGCTTTGAGGCGTTTATCGATGTGCATGATCTGTGTTGAGATGGCTAGTAGTGGGGCGCGTTAAACCGGCGCAAGAGTTCCTTGATTTCACCATGCAATGGATGCTTGAAAAGCCGAATGCCGAGCAGCCAACTGGCCGACATTGCGACGAGCGCGGCGGTCAAGCCCCGCCAGGTGTCGAAGATGTCCGGCGGCATGGCCGCGGACACGAGGAGCAAGACGACCGCCGACAAGGCGGTGACATGCAGGCTGGCCCGTGCGGCGGCGAACAGATCCACCAGATTCAGTTCACAGACCCGCTGCATCAGCAGGTGGCTGACGATGGCGGCAAAGACGTATGAGGTGGCATATCCGATGGCCACCACATTGAGCCCATAAACGGGCAACAGAAACAGGGGTAACAGGCGGGTGGCCACGATCAGGGAACTGCGCAGCGTCTCCAGCCTGACCAGCCCCCGGGAAACGGCGAACTGGTGCTGCAGGTAGAAGGGCGCAATGAGGGCTTCGCCCAGGCAAAGGATTTGCAGGATCGGGATTGCCGCATCCCATTGGTCGCCAAACAGCACCCGGATGATCGGTGTGGCGGCGATGGCCAGGAGGACGTAGAAGGGCCATGCGAGGCCGGTCAAGTATTGCACGGAGATCAGGAAAGGTTCCCGTGAGCTGCCGCCATCGCGATGACGCTCCGAGAGATGGGGTAGGGCTACATGTTCCACCGCTTGCAGGATCATTCGATTGAACAGTTCGATCAGACCCGTGGCCCGACCGAAGTAGGCCACGGCATCCATGCTCAACAGGCGACCGAGGATCAGGTCTGGCGCGCCCTTTTCCAGGTCCTTTAGCAACTGGGTCAGGCTGCTGAACGAACCGAAGGCGAATACATGGCGGAATTCCTTGAGGCCGGGCAATTTTGGAAAGCCCGGCGGCCGGCACATCCGCACCAGGACGATGTTGAGCAACGATGCCGCGACGGATGCCCAGGCCAGACCGAAATAGCCGAATCCGAGCCAGGCGAGCAGCACGGACCCGATCGCCTGGACCGCGGCCACCGCCAAATGGATCCGGGCAAGGCGCACGAAATCCAGTTGCCGTCGCAGGTGTGCCGCGATCACCGAGCCGAAGGGCAGCAGCAGGAAATTGAGGGCCAGGATGCACAGCAGCCAGACCATGTCCGGCCGGCGGTAAAAGGCCGCGAGAGGACTCGACAGCAGCAGGATCAGCACGGCCATGCCCCAGGCCGTCAGGAAGGTCAGCATGGATGCCGCCCGCGTACGGTCCTCGGTGAGCGTCTTCTCCTGCACGATGTACTCCACCACGCCAAAGTCCCTCAGGGTATGCGCGATGCCGATGAGCACCATGGTGATGGAAAAGACACCGAGTTCCTCGGGGGTCAGCAGCCTGGCGACGATGACCGAGGCGACGAATTGCAGCGCGAGGACGGCGTAGGATTGGGAGAAAGCGATGAACAGCGATTGCCTGACGGATCGTGCCATGTCGTTTAACTACACGGGACGACTCGCATTCGCCTTCCCCTTGGCGGGAGCGGCCAATCGGTAAGGATTCGTCGCGGATGCGTCTGCACGGACCGCGTCCGGAGAGGCGATCCGCTGCGTGACCAAATCCGCCAGCACGACCGCAATGGCCACAAGATGGTAGAAGTAATCGAAATAGGCCAGGCCAAGGAAGGCGCCGGCGCTGGCATACCCCAGCAGACTGACCTGCAACATGGCAGCCAGGTCCTGCGCCCATTTCAGCTCCGAGTCTTGTTTTGTGCGGCGAATGACGCCGCTGCACTTGAACCAGGTCATCGCCATGAGTCCGAGGAACATGGCCAAGCCGATAAAGCCATGCTCGCCCAGCACCTGGAAGTAGATGCTATGCGCATTAAAGACCATCGTGGGGTCCGGGGAATATTGCGCGTACACAGAAGCTTGAAACGTCTCGAACCCGCCGCCGGTCACCCGATCCGTGCCGATGTTGAATGCCGTTCGCCAGGCATTGATCCGACTCATGGCGGATCGGTCTTCCTCATAGGTCTTCACCGTATCCATCCGCGCATACCAGGTCTCCGGCATGACGCTCAAAATGCCAACGGCTCCGACAATGACCAGAATGGCGCTGCCAAGCTTGTAGCGGCTCTTGAGCCAGAAGGAAAACCCCATGACCGCCATGCCGAGCATGGCACCGCGGGATTGACTGCCGATCGCCGCGAAGGCCGTGAGCAGCATGGCTGCCAGCAGACCACGCTGGACCCATTTTCTGGTTTCCTGGAGCTGCAGATAGCGAAACAGGGGGATGGTCATCAGCAACGCGAGGGCCAACTCGTTGTTGCCTCCGATGAACGTGCCCTCGGGACCCCAGACACGGTGCTGCCCGCCTTCGATGATGGTGAATATCCCGCCCTTGAGTCCGTAGTAGCCCAGCGAGAGGGCGATCACCCAGATGAAGGTATGCAGCTTGTCCCTGGAGGTGAGCAGGAAGATCGCCAGAAAGGTCAGGATCTGGATCTTGATGACCTTGATGTACTGTTCGAGGGCGGGATCGGGAAAAAACGCCAGGAGGGTCGTGACACCCATCCAGAGGATGAAGATGATCAGCAGGATGACCTCCCCGCTCCAGATCATGCGTTTCTTCTCCCTGGAGAAGACCAGGCCGAGGAGGGTGGCGAGCGCCGCGAACTGCACGAACGGCAGGTTGAGGGCAAACCCGTAGCACAGGCGATGGGGATTCATGTATCCCAGCCAGGCCGAGAGATAGATCCCCCAGTGGGGCCGGAAGAGGATGTAAGGCAGCAGGCCGAAGACCACCAGCGAGACGGCGATGTCCCTCATTCTTGCGCCTTCGCCTGCGCGGCATCGACATGACTGACGACATACCGGTACTTGCCGGATTTCTCCGGCGGGATGTCGTCCACCAGTCGGACTTCCACTGTGACCTCCTCTCCCAGGCGCGCCTTGGCGTCGCGTTGGATACCGGTCAGCCGCCCCGCATCGAAGCGGTCGTCGGTGACCAGCAGGATGCGGGTCAGGTCCAGGCTTTCCTGCACGATCTTGAATTGGCGCACGCCTGGCAGGTCGCGAATGATGTAGATCAGGGCCAGGCCATGCATGACTGTCCCATCTCGCGCCACGATGAAATCCGAGGTGCGCCCCCGCACCTCCTTCAACAGGGGCAGGGTCTTGCCACAGGCGCAGGGCCGGTCGTCGAGCACGCCCACATCGCCGCTGCGGTAGCGGATGAAGGGAAAATCCCGCGTCGCCAGGTGGGTGACCACGATTTCTCCGGCCTGTCCGGGGCCCTGGACATGCCCCTCCGCATCCACGATTTCCACGATGATGTCCTCGTGGGTCAGGTGCAGGCCGCCGGCCGGGCATTGGTGGGCGATGAAACCGGCATCGCGCCCGCCGTATCCGTTGGCCACCGGACAGCCGAAGACCCGTTCGATAAGCGCGCGCTGGTGATCGTAGAGCTGCTCGGAGGTGACAAAGGCGACCCTGATGCCCAGGTCGTCCAGGCGGGTTCCGTGCGCTTCGGCGTGTTGCGCGATGTGGCTGAAGGCCGAGGGATAGCCGAACAGCATTTTGGGTCTCATGGCGCGTATCTCGCGAATGAAGCCCGCGACCCTGTCGGGGGACATCTCGAAGGCGGGCAACAGCTTGGTGCGCATGAGTGCGTCGCGCAGCAAACGCAGCCGGTCCTGGCTGCCCAACTCGATGGGCGAGCCCCAAAGCACGATTTCCGGGTCTCCGATATCCACGCCCCACCAGCGGGTCGCCCGCCATTTCGCGGCCACGTCGTGCGCCACCCGTTCCTTGCCGATGAAGAAGATGAGTGGCTCGCCGCTCGATCCGCCGGTATTGAAGCGCGCGAGCCCACGTGCCTGTTCCGATTTGAGCCCTTGTTGATGCGTTCTGATGGTGGCTTTGTCGAGCAGGGGCAGCCGTTGCAGCGCGTTAACCGAGTCCACCTTCTCGGGCTGGAAATCCAGCCGCCGGAACAGGTCCCGGTAGTAAGGGACATGCCGGCCCGCGTGGTCACACAGCGCCCTGAGACGATCGACGCGCAGGGCTTCGAGCTTCTCGGCGGGCCAATACTGGCTTTGCTCCATTTCCCGTCGCACCCGCACCGTGTCGTGGTGTTTGAGCCGCTCCTGGACGGGAAATATCAGATCGGAGACGAGACGGGTGTAGAGGCTCATGCTGGATTCGGGAGAAGCTTACGGTAGAGGCGGAGATAATCTTCCACGGCCCTTTGCATGCCAAACCGGGCCATGCAGAGGGTGTGCGCCGCCTCACCTAGCCGGACACGCAGTTCCGCATCCTCGATCAGTCGTCGCAGAGCCTTGGCCAGGGCCGCTGCATCCCCTACGGGAACCAGCAGGCCGTTTACCTCATCCTCGATTACCGAGGGAATGCCTCCCACGGGTGTCACCACGACAGGCAGGCGGGCGGCCATCGCCTCCAACAGCGCGATGGGCAGCCCCTCCGCATGGGAAGGCAACGCGAAGCAATCCGCCTCGGCCAACCAGCGATATTTCTCCGCGCCGAATGCCGGTCCGGCCAACATAACGTGCTCATCGAGCCCAAGCCGCTGGATCTCCTGTTGCAGTTTCGGGCCGATCCCCGGTTCCTCCTCGCCTCCGACGAATACCAGACGGACCTGACCGTTGAGTTCAACCATTGCCTGCAGCAGGTCCCATACGCCCTTCCTTGCGCATAGGTTACCGAGGAACAGGACGGTGTGGCCTTTCTTCGCGCCGGCAATGACTTCAGGGGGTTCGGCCACTGCGTTGTGGATCACGGTCAGCCGGGCACCGGGCAGGCGGGACGCCATGCGTTCGCGCCATTCTTCGGACAATACGACCACTGCGCTGGCATTTCTCGCGCCGAATTGGGCCAGCAAACGCAGGGGGGACGGCAGGCCGTCGAGGAACCGATCGAACCGGGCACCGTGGATATGTAATACCACCGGACTGCCAGCCAGCCTGGCCAGCAGGAGCAGGCAGATATCCAGGAAATAGCTCAGGCCGCTACAGGTGTGTATGTGCGCCACGGTGTTCTTGCTCGATACCTGCCGCCACCACGCGCGCCACAAGGAAAATCTCGCCCCTATGGCTTGCAGCAGGCTGCGCCCCTCGGGTGTGGTTTTCTTGGTGTCGAAAAGGCGCAGGTCAACCTGGCTCGCCAACGACGAGCGGCTCATGTCCTCGATGACGGTGGCCATCCCGCCGATCGCCGGCGGCAATGGACCGGCCATGACCACTCGTACTCGATCCCCGCGCGTGTCAAACCGGCCGGCCACCTGATAACCTGCCGTAAATGTCTTGGTAGCGGGCAACGGAACGGACCCAGGTCCGTTCCTCTTCGACGAAACGACGGGCACTGCGACGGAGTTCCTCTCCCCCGGCGGGCAGATTGAATGCGGCGACCACCTTGTCCGCCAAGTCCCGCCCATCGCCGGCCCTGAAGAGCAAACCCGTTCTGCCGTCTTCGATGAGCTCCTTGTGGCCGCCCACATCCGAGGCGATGAACAGGCGGCCCTGGGCCATGGCTTCCAATGGTTTCAGGGGAGTCACCAGATTCGTGAGGCGCATCGGTTGCCGGGGGTACGCCAGCAGGTCGATCTGATCGTAGTATTGACCCACTTGCGCATGCGGCACCCGGCCTGTGAACAGGACCTTGTCGGCCACTCCGAGTGCCTGTGCCTGGGCCTTCAGGTTGGTCTCTTGCGGACCACCGCCAACCAACAACACCCGGATGTCGCGGTCCAGTTCCAATAACCGCGGCAGGGTTCCAATCAGTAGATCGAGCCCTTCGTATGCGTAAAAAGAGCCGATGAAGCCCACCACGCGTTTGCCGGTCAACCCCAGACGCGTACGCAGTTCCGGATCCGCCGGTCCCCCTTGGGAGAACGCCTCGGCATCCACCGCGTTGGGGACCACGCCGATCTTGTCGGACGGTATGCCACGGGCAATCAGGTCTTCGCGCAAGCCCTGGCATATGGTGATCACGTGATCGGCCCGCCTGACCGCCCAAGTCTCGAGGGCGCGGGTCGCCCGATAGCGCAGTCCACCCTCGGTCTGGGTGCCGTGGTCCACGGCCGCGTCTTCCCAGAAGGCGCGTATCTCATAGACCACAGGGATGCCAAGGCGGCGGCCCACACGGATGGCCGGAATGGCGTTCAAGACCGGCGAATGTGCATGCAACAAGTCGGGTTTCAGCCTGGTGGCCAATTCCAGCAGGCGTCGTTCGGTCGCTTGCATCAGTGCCCAGTAATTGGCTACGGGCAGTCCGGACAGAAGTCCGCTTGGCTGCGGCGTGCGGTAGAAGTGCAGGCCATCGACGTCCTCTTCCATGGCCAGGCAATCGAGCTGTTTTGGGCTGGTCAGGTGATGGGTTTTCCAACCGAGCCGATGCTGCTCGCGCAAGATGTTGGCGCTGCGGAAGGTATAACCGGAGTGCAATGGCAGGGAATGATCGAATATATGCAGGATGCGCATGCTCAGGCCCTCGTTTCGGCGACCATCCAGAAACCCAGGCATGCGAATTCTTGATCCGCCAGGTCCTGGAACGGTTTGGCCAGCGCGGGTCGGACCCGCCGGATATCGGCGGGATCGGCGGTGCTTGTGGTTTGCACGTTCGTCAGCTTCAGGCCGGCACCTTCGGCCGCCTGCAGGTGATGGATGCGACGCCAACGGTTGGGTACGCCCTTGTGGCTGAACATGAGGCGCCACAACCATTCAGGCCAGACAAGAAAATCCAGGGGATTGTCCTTGTGCAGACCATGGCTCTTCAGATCGACGAGGTGGACGGCCACACCGGCGGGTTTCAGGGCGGACGCCATGTCGGCGTAGGTGGCTTGAAGGTCATTTACGTGTTCGAGCACGGCCCGCGAATACACCATGTCCGCACACTGGCGCAGGCCGGACAGGCCACTGGCATTGACCCGGTATTCGATCCTGGCGGGATCGAAGCCGGAGCGCAGATCGCCGTGGCGTAGGAAGCAGCCCCGGGCGCGTTGTAGCGCAGATCCGGAAAGTCCGCCGAGGAGCAATTCCAGAACGGCGACGTTCTTTTCTGACAACCGCAGCATGGGGAATCTGTCTACACACCAGACTTTCTCGGCACCGTAGGCGATCATCAGCAAGGCCACTGCGGGCACGTCGCCCGGACCGTATTCAAGCAGTGTTTTACCTGCTAGCCATGCCGGAATGTCTGTGGCGGCCACCTCTAATTGCCGGAAATAATCGTCGAAGCTGCGCAGGAAGTAGTCGGCCACGTCACTCGTGCGTTCCTCCGCGCGCCCTCGCCCGGTCTGGCCGGTCAACCTCAGGTAGTAGGACGGCGCGACAGCCGCCAGCAGATTACTGGCGGAGGCATGGGCGACACGTGTGAGATCCATCCAGAGCGGTTTCATCTTTTCTCGATTGCGGGGTATGGCGCGTGTTGGGCCAGAAAGACGGAGAACATCAGCAGCGACCACAGGGCGGCACTGTAATCCCCCCTTCCCTGAGCGTGTTCGTCGCACATGCGTTCCACGAAGGCCATGTCGAATAGGCCGCTATCCGCCATGCAAGGGGCGAGTAGAGCTCCCCGCAGCCTTTCCCTCAGTGGACCGCGGAACCATGACCCCAGGGGAACGGCGAAGCCCATCTTGCGCCGGTACATGATGTCGTGGGGCAGGTAGGGCTCCAGCGCCCGCTTCAGCATGTACTTGCCCTCGCTGCCGTTGAGCTTCAAAGACACGGGCAGCCCGGACACCCACTCCACCAACTTGTGGTCGAGGAAGGGCACGCGCACCTCCAGTGCATGGGCCATGCTGGCCCGGTCCACCTTGGTGAGGATGTCGCCCACCAGGTAGGTCTTCATGTCCAGGTATTGCACCTGGCTGATGGTATCCAGGTGCTTGCATCGCTCGAAATGGCGGCGCATCACCTGCACCGCGTTGTAACCGTTGAGGCGCCGCTTGAAGCCGGCGCTGAACACCTTGCCGCGCAGGCCGTCGCCCATCACCGACACGCCGTGGAAATAGCCTTCCACGGTATCGCGAGCCAAGGCTTCGAAGGTGGTCTTGGCGCGGAACATCTTGGGCGCCCAGTCGGCCTTGGGGTAGGCGGCGCCCAGGAAACCGAACAGAGGGTGGCGCAGGCCGTAGGGCAGCACCTGGCGCATGCGCTCCTCGATGCCGTGCCAGCGGTAGCGCCGGTAGCCGGCGAAGTTTTCGTCGCCACCATCGCCGGACAGGGCCACCGTCACGTCCTTGCGCGCCAACTGGCAGACCCGGTAGGTGGGCATGGCGGAGGAGTCTGCATAGGGCTCGTCGTAGAGGTGGGCCAGTATGTCCACGAGGCTGATGTCGTCCGCCTCAACGGTGTTCACATGGTGGTCGGTGCGGTAGCGCTCGGCCACCTTCAGGGCGTATTGGGATTCGTCGTACTTGGGGTCGTTGAAGGCGATGGAACAGGTCTTCACCGGCTGGTCGGCGAGCCCGGCCATCATGGCCACCACGGCGGAGGAATCCACCCCTCCGGACAGGAAGGCGCCCAGCGGTACCTCGGCCACCATGCGGATGCGCACCGCCTCGCGGAAGCGCTCGATGAATTCCGCCTGGGCCGCTTCCAGGGTTATGGTCGGCTGGGCCTGGAAGGGCACGTCCCAGTATTCCTCCGGCACCGGCACCGGTTGGCCGCGGCGGATGAGCAGGCGGTGGCCGGGCGGCATCTTCAGGGCCGTCTTGTAGATGGTGCGCGGTTCGGGCACGTAGCCGTAGGCGAAGTAGTCCTCCACCGCCTCGTCGTCCATGTCGCGGCGGAAACCGGGCCAGGCGGTGAGGGTCTTGAGTTCCGAGCCGAACACCAGGAAGCCGTCGTCGGTGACCGCGTAGTGCAGGGGTTTGACCCCCAGACGGTCGCGGGCCATGAAAAACGCCTGCTGTTTGCGGTCCCACAGGGCGAAGGCGAACATGCCGCGGAAGTGGTGCACGCAGTCCGGCCCCCATTGCTCCCAGGCATGGACGATGGTCTCGGTGTCGGAGCGGGTCTTGAAACTGTGGCCCAGGGCGGTGAGTTCCGGGATCAGATCGACGAAGTTGTAGATCTCGCCGTTGAATACCACGGCGACGGTGCCGTCCTCGTTGAACATGGGCTGCTGGCCGGCGGCGATGTCGATGATGGACAGCCGCCGGTGGCCGAAGCCCAGGCCGGGCTCCAGGTAGAGGCCGGCCTCGTCCGGCCCCCGGTGCCGTTGCATGTCGTTGATGCGCTCCAGCACGGCCCGGTCGATGGGGCGCTGTTCATGCAGGTCGAAGATGCCGGTAATGCCGCACATCTCAGGGCACTTTCCGATGGTGGCATGACGCTAATAGCTCGTCGTAGATCCCTTTGTAGTTGGACACCATTTGCTCTATGGAAAACTGCATTTCGACTCGCCGCCGCCCAGCCGCTCCTTCATTGTGGCCGCGCGGGGAATCAACTTTATACTCATGAAGTATTTGTATTAAGGTGTCCACGTCACCGGAAGGGAAGAGTGTCCCGGTTTGGTTTTCTACTACCAGTTCCGGGTTGCCTCCTACCCTGCTGGCAATGACCGGCAGGCCACTGGCCATGGCTTCTAATATGGTATTGGAAATGCCTTCGTTCAGAGAAGGCAGAACGAAAACATCAAACGCACGGTACCAATCAGTGGGTTCGTTACTTTCGCCCGGGAACCAGGCGTTTCGGGTAAGCCCAGCGTCGTTAATCATCTTCTGGCATTGGGCGCGTGCCGCCCCTTCTCCGACAATCACCAAGCGTAGGCCGGAAGGATCGGAAACACTTTTACACAATCGGATAAATGCCTGAACCAGTATCGGGTAATTCTTGATGGTAACCATGCGCCCGATGCTGCCTATGACAAATTGAGCGCCTTCCCAGAAAGGACTGTATTCGATCCGTGGTTTTTCACTCTGTGTTGGGTGGAATTTTGATACATCCACGCCGTTATATATTTGCCTGATATGCTGATTGGTAATGCCCAAGGAGTTGGATAGCCAATCCTGCAAGTCACGGCTGACCGTAATGTATTGGTGAATAAACGGTCTTGCCGAACGTCGCAATATGCGGTGTTTCCAATTCCGACCATTCAGATCATACACCTCGCGACCATGTTCACTATGGACACGGCCGCATATGCCCATAAGCCAGCCTACGAGCTGCGCCTCCATCGCATTCAGGTTTCTCGTATGCAGGATGCGAGGCTGTAGTTTTCGCAGGAGTTTGGCGAGACGCACATACCAGCTGACATCATTGCCTGGCTTCTTGTCCAGATCATAAAAAAAAATGTCGTCACGCCGTATTCGAGTCTTGAATTCACCATGGCCGGCCAGGTTAATCACGACATGCCGGTATGCCTCGTCAGGCAAATTGTTGAACAAAGTGACCATGCCGTTTTCCATGCCGCCGGTGCCGAAGTGATACACCACGTGGGCGATGAGGGGACGGGGATCGTTCACCGCATGCCCTCGTCCAATGTCCGGTGGAGACCGGCTGTGAGTTCCGACGCGGCCCGCAGCAGGGCTGGTTCGGCCTCGGCGGGTTTGTCCCCGTATGGCGCGGCGACGATGACGACGGCGCCCGCGTCGGATTGTCCGCTCAGCTTGCGCCAGGCCAGCCACAGCTTGGCCCGGATGCCGCTGGTGGTCGTCTGGCCCTCGATGCGGTTCCAGTACCAGACCAGCAGGCGCTGGCCCAGCGGTCCCGAATCCACCAAGGCTTCCCGCACCGGCAGGGAGTCTCCTTCGGGCAGGCCGACCGTGCGTCCGGATTCCGCGGTCTTGCGCCAGAGGTCGTGCTTTTCGGGCACCAGGACGTTCTGGCTGTTGATGAGTTCGCTGCCCTGCCGCTGCGTTCCGTACCAGGCCACGTACAGCATGACCGAGCGGACGTCCTTGCCGAGGAACAGGGCGCGCTGGTCGTCCATCCCGATCCAGCGGGGTGTCCAACCGGTGAACGGCAGCTCCATGGCTTGCCAGCCGGAGGCGGGCGCGAGGCCGGCCAGAGGCGACGGCGATGGCGGCCGGTTGCTGAGATGCCGTTCATACCAGGGAAAGACGGCCACCAGGGTCACCACAACGAGGGCCATGCGCCAAGCCGGGCGCGGTGTGGCGATCCGTCCGTGGGGAGTCTCGGGGGACGCAGGCGTTTCAGTCACGAGGTGATCCTCACGCCAATGGTTGCCGAACCAAAACAAGGCCAGCATGACGATACCGAACCAGACCCAGCCGTAGATGAAATGATCGACACCCAAGGCCAGGGTCATGTCCGAGTAGTGGGCGATGAGCACGATCAGGACCGCGCGGAAGCCGTTGGCGAATATGGGGACGATGACGGCGGCCAGGCCGAAGGCCAGGCGTTTCCACCACGTGCGGTAGGTCAGGTAGGCATAGAGCCAGCCCAGCACCAGGGAGGAGAGAAAGTAGCGCACCCCGGAGCAGGCCTCCACCACGCTCCAGTCGCCGCTGGGGATGGAAAAGAAGGTGCCTTCCCGATAGACGGGGAAACCCAACGCCCTGAGCGAGAACACGGTGAAGTCGGCCGTGAAGTCGATCAGCGGCGCGGTCAATCCCTCGCCGCTGGGCACCATGAACAGCAGGTAGGCGATGGGGAAGAACAGGGCACTGACCAGACCCCAGCCCAGCAGGGCCCAGACCGAGGTCATCAGCAACGCCACCAGGGTGTAATGCTCGCCCACCTGGATGCCGGCTACCCTTGCCGCCAGCCATGCCATGCCTATCGCGGCGACCAACAGCAGGGCGCGAAAATCACCCGCCGCCGGCAGCGCGAGTACAGAGGCACGCTTGCGCCAGACCAGCCACAGGGCGATGGGCAGGATCACGTAACCGTGGGTATAGGTCTCCGAGCGGTCCCAGATGGAGACCATGCTGGCCGCGCTGGGATACAGCAGTGCGACGATGGCCGCCCATGTGGCGCCCAGCAGGGCAAGGGCCATCCACCAGGCGCGCGTGGCCTGTTCACGTGAGGGATCGCGTGCTGCGAGGACGGAGGACATCAGGATCGCGGCAGTGGGTTGCGGGTCGTGATCAAACCGGTTGGTGAGGGCGGGAGGTGGATCGCCACGTGGCGGCAGCGGATATTAGCAAACGCCATTCCCGGACGTTGGCGGAGGATGTGGAGGGGCACCGTATAATTCTGATCGATGTAAAGGCGGGGAAGGCTATTTTCTTCATCATGACGTTAGCCGAATTCATATCGACACTTTGCTGGATTTCTTCACATGCAGACGCTGAGCGTTGACCTGGGCGACAGGAGCTATCCGATTCACATCGGCTCCCGGCTGCTGGAGCGGCCCGATCTCATCCTCCCTTGCCTGGCACGCCAACAGGCGGCCGTCGTCACCAACACCACCGTCGCGCCCTTGTATCTGGACCGCCTGCGCGCCACCCTGGAGGGCGCGGGCGTGTCGGTCATCCCCATCATCCTGCCCGACGGCGAGGCCTACAAGAACTGGGGAACCCTGAACCTCATCTTCGACGCCCTGCTGACCGCCCGCGCCGAACGCAAGACCACCCTGATCGCCCTGGGCGGCGGGGTCATCGGCGACCTGACCGGCTTCGCTGCCGCCAGTTACCAGCGGGGCGTGCCCTTCATCCAGGTGCCCACCACCCTGCTGGCCCAGGTGGATTCGTCGGTGGGGGGCAAGACCGGCATCAACCACCCCCTGGGCAAGAACATGATCGGCGCCTTCTACCAGCCCAAGGTGGTGCTGGCGGATACGGACACCCTGGGCACCCTTCCCGACCGGGAACTGTCCGCCGGCCTGGCGGAGGTGATCAAGTACGGCCTCATCCGCGACCTGCCCTTCTTCGAGTGGCTGGAGGCCCACATGGATCGCCTCGTGGCCCGGGAGCCCGAAGCCCTCGGCCACGCCATTTACCAATCCTGCCGCAACAAGGCGGAAGTGGTGGCGGCCGACGAGCGCGAAGCCGGCCAGCGCGCCCTGCTCAACCTGGGCCACACCTTCGGCCATGCCATCGAGGCGGGCATGGGCTACGGCAACTGGCTGCATGGCGAGGGCGTGGCCGCCGGGACGATGCTGGCCGCTGACCTGTCACGACGCATGGGTCTCATCAGCCAGGCGGACGTGGACCGCATGGCCGATCTGTTCAGGCGCGCCGGCCTGCCCACCGTGGCCCCGGGCCTGGGCTATGAGGCCTATATGGGCTACATGGGCGTGGACAAGAAGGTGGAGGGTGGCCGCATCCGCTTCGTGCTGTTGCGGGCCGTCGGCGAGGCCTTCATCAGCGCCGACTACGACCCGAAAGCCCTTTGGGCCACACTCACCGAGGCGGTGGGCAAGGATGCGTAGGAGCGGACCCTGTCCGCGATGCCTTGGTCGTGATCGCGGACAAGGTCCGCTCCTACAGGGTAGGGTTTCCCGGTCGTGACTCCTCTCGCCCCCCACGCCGCCGATCCCGCCAAGAGCCGCGGCCGCCGCCACCCGGAGCCCCCCGCCGCGCCGCGCTCCGAGTTCCAGCGCGACCGGGACCGCATCGTTCACTCCACTGCCTTCCGCCGCCTGGAATACAAGACCCAGGTGTTCGTGAACCACGAAGGCGACCTGTTCCGGACCCGGCTGACCCACAGCCTGGAGGTGGCCCAGATCGGCCGCACCGTGGCCCGCCTGCTGGGCCTCGACGAGGACCTCATAGAGACCGTCGCCCTGGCCCACGACCTGGGCCACACCCCCTTCGGCCATGTGGGGCAGGATGCGCTGAACGAATGCATGCGCGAGCACGGCGGCTTCGAGCACAACCTGCAATCCCTGCGGGTGGTCGATCGGCTGGAGCAGAAATATGCCGAGTTCGAGGGCCTCAACCTCACCTTCGAAGCACGCGAGGGCATCCTCAAGCACTGTTCGAAGAAGAACGCCGAGCGGCTGGGTGACGTGGGGCGGCGTTTTCTAGAAGGCCACCAGCCCAGCCTGGAGGCCCAGATCACCAATCTGGCCGACGAGATCGCTTACAACAACCACGATGTGGACGACGGACTGCGTTCCGGCCTCATCAGCCTGGAGCAGCTGGAGGCCGTATCCATGTTCCGCCGCCACCTGGACCAGGTGCGTGGCCGCTATCCCGACCTCAATGACCGGCGGCTTATCCACGAGACCGTGCGGCGCATGATCAACACCCTGGTGGTCGATCTGGTGGAGCAGACCCGGCGCAATATCGAGGAGCACCGCCCCGCCGACATCGACGGCGTGCGCCGCTGCCCGCCCCTGGCCGCCTTCAGTCCGGAGGTGCGAGAGGCCCATCTGGAGCTGAAGCGCTTCCTGTTCCAGAACCTTTACCGCCACTTCAGGGTGGTGCGCATGAGCGAGAAGGCGCGGCGGCTGATCCGGGAGCTGTTCGACGCCTTCGTGGGCGAGCCGCGTCTGTTACCGCCCGAATACCAGACGCTTGCCGACCAGGACCCGCACCGCGCGGTGTGCGACTACATCGCCGGCATGACGGATCGCTATGCCATCCTGGAGCACCGGCGCTTGTATGACATCGAGGCGCTGGCTTGAGGCAGTTGTAGGAGCGGACCTTGTCCGCGATTTCAACCGTTGCTTCGCGGACAAGGTCCGCTCCTACAGGGGAGTGACATGACCGGCCGAACCGAGCGACCCCATGGCCAGGCCCTGCGTAAAGGCCGCGTGTCCGAGGCCGGCCGGGCCTATCTGGTCACTTTCGTGACGCGGGATCGGCAACCCGTGTTCACGGATATCCCCATGGGAAGGTTGCTCGTTCATGAAATGCATGCCGCTGACCGGGAAGGCCTGACCAAGACCTGGTGCTTCTGCGTCATGCCCGATCACTGCCACTGGCTGCTGACGTCGGAATGTTCTTCGCTGTCCAGGGTGGTAGGACGCGTGAAGGCTCGCAGCGCGAAGCACATCGGGTTGGGGTCCCTCTGGCAACCAGGCTTCCACGACCATGCACTGCGCCGGGAGGAGGACCTGCGAACCGTGGCCCGCTATGTGGTGGCCAATCCGCTGCGCGCTGGATTGGTGCGGCACATCGGTGACTACCCCCTCTGGGACGCAGCCTGGCTGTAGGAGCGGACTTTGTCCGCGATTTCAACCGTTGCTTCACGGAAAAGGTCCGCTCCTACAGGGAGGTGTTCTTTTTGTGTTCGCCATTGAGCGCCCGCGCCACTACCCAAACCGACACTTCCGCCGCGCCGGCCCTGCGCACCGCCCGGGCCAGTTCTTCCAGGCTGGCGCCGCTGGTCATCACGTCATCGAGCAGGGCGACGTGTTTCCCCGTCAGATAGCCTTGGCAGGCGAAGGCGCCGCGGATGTTTCTGCGCCGCTCCTTCAGGGGCAGCGCCGCCTGCGGTGGGGTCGGGCGGATGCGGGCACAGGCCTGGTAGTCCAGGGCTAGGCCGAGCCGCCGGGCCAGGGGCTTACCGATTTCCAGCGCCTGGTTAAAACCCCGCTCGCGGGTACGGCTGGGGTGCAGGGGCAGCGGGATGAGCAGGTCCGGCAATGGCCGGTTTGCCAATGCCCCGGCCAGCCGGTCGGCGAAGAATTCGGCCAGGGCCAGTTCACTGCCGTATTTGAAGCGCTGCACCAAGTCGTCCACGGGTGGTGCGTAGCGCAACGCCGCCACCGTCCGGTCGAAGGCCGGCGGGCGTTTCAGGCAAGCGCCGCAGACTTCGGCCAACGGCGTGGGCTGGGCGCATACCGGGCAGCAGCCCTCAGGCAGGGCGGGCAGACCCTCCCGGCACGCCGGGCAGATGGCCGAACCCAGGCTGCGCCGGCCACACAGGGCGCAGGGTTGGGCGAGATGCCCGCGCACAAAATTTGCGCACCCGTAAAGCAGTTGCATTGTTGAAATTGACAAGCGCCCCTCCCTTGGACACTATCGCGGCCTGTCTCAAGCCCCTCCAGCCGCATCCTCCCCCACCATGTCCGAAACCCAGCTTATCACCGCCGCCGCCTGCAAGCGCAGCGCGCGCCTGTTCAACCTGTTGGCGGTGGGCAGCACCGTGCTGGCGGCCGCCCTGTTCAGCCTGGGCCAGACGATCGCCGACAAGAAGATGGCTTTCCTGCCCATGGCCATGAGCCTCCCGCCGGTGATGATCTGGCTGGCCTTTTCGATCTTCGTCTATGCCGCCATCGCCCACCACCCCAACCTGCGCGTGCGCCACTACAACAAATGGGCCGGCTACCGCTATTACGGCCTGGTGGGTTTTCTGACCATCTTTTCCAACGACATCGCCCATCTGCCGGGCGGCTGGTTTCTGGTCTGGGGCATCATGCTGGCGGCCCTGGTGCCCTGGTCGCTGTGGGATGTGTGGAAGGCCGGCCGGGAAGACTGGCAGGACATGGAAGTCGAGGTGACAAAACATGAATGACCTGAGCAAGCCGACTCTCGACGAGGCCGTCCAACCCTGGACGCCGGCCCGCGTCGAGGCACTCTTCGCGTTGCCGTTCAACGACCTGCTGTTCCAGGCGCAGACCGTGCACCGCAAGCACTTCGACGCCAACACGGTGCAGCTCTCCACCCTGATGTCGATCAAGACCGGTGGCTGTTCGGAAGACTGTGGCTACTGCTCCCAGTCAGCGCGCCACGACACCGGCCTGGAGCGCGAGCGCCTGCTGGACGTGGCCGAGGTGGTCGATGCCGCCCGCGCCGCCAAGGCCGGCGGTGCCACCCGCTTCTGCATGGGCGCCGCCTGGCGCGGTCCCAAGGACAAGGACCTGGGCCCGGTCGAGGCGATGGTGCGCGAGGTGAAGGCCCTGGGTCTGGAGACCTGCGTCACCCTGGGCATGCTCAGGGAAGGCCAGGCCGAGCGCCTGAAGGCCGCCGGCCTGGACTACTACAACCACAACCTGGACACCGCCAGCGAGTTTTACGGCCAGGTGATCACCACCCACACCCACGCCGATCGCCTGGACACCCTGACCCGTGTGCGCGAGGCCGGCATCCACGTCTGCTGCGGCGGTATCGTCGGCATGGGCGAGAGCCGCCGGGTGCGCGCCGGGTTGATCTCCGAATTGGCCAACCTGGACCCGCAGCCGGAATCGGTGCCGGTGAACATGCTGGTCAAGGTGCCGGGCACCCCCCTGGATGAGCAGCCGGACCTCGATCCCCTGGAGTTCGTGCGCACCATCGCCGCCGCGCGCATCACCATGCCGCGCAGCCACGTGCGCCTGTCGGCCGGCAGGCGCGAATTGGGCGAGGCGGTGCAGGCCCTGTGTTTCATGGCCGGCGCCAATTCCATCTTCTACGGCGACAAACTGCTCACCACCGGCAATCCGGACGTGTCGGCCGATCAGGCCCTGTTCGACAAGCTGGGCCTGAAGCCCGAGCCGGTGACGGAAGACGGCCGCCGCTGTGCCGGGCACGGCTGACCTGGCCGGCCTGCTGGCGGAGCTGGAGGAACAGGGGCTCGGGCGCCGGCGCTGCGTGCTGGAAGGCCCGCAGGGCGTCCGTGTGCGCCTGGACGGTCGCGACTGCCTCAGCTTTTCCAGCAACGACTACCTGGGCCTGGCAAACCACCCGGGCCTGGTTTTCGCCGCCCAGCTGGCGGCCGGCCGCTTTGGTGTCGGGGCGGGCGCCGCCCACCTGCTCACCGGCCACCACCAGCTGCACCATGAACTGGAAACCGCCTTCTCCGCCTTCGTCGGCCTGCCGGCCGCGCTGCTGTTTTCGACCGGCTACATGGCGAACCTGGGGGTGGTTTCAGCCCTGCTGGAACGCAACGGGGCGGTCTTCGCCGACCGGCTCAACCACGCCTCGCTGGTGGATGCCGCGCGCCTGAGCGGGGCCGACCACCAGCGCTACCGCCACCTGGATCTGGACGACCTGGACCGGCGTCTGAAGTCGAGCAAAGCCAGGGCCAGGCTGATCGCCACCGACGCGGTATTCAGCATGGACGGCGATATCGCGCCGGTGCCGGAGTTGCTCGAACTGGCCGAACGCCATGACGCCTGGCTTTACCTAGACGATGCGCATGGTTTCGGGGTGCTGGGAGAACAAGGGCGCGGTGTGCTGGAGCGCCACGCTTCGCACCCCAAGCCTCATTCACCACGTCTGATTTACCTCGCCACCCTCGGCAAGGCCGCCGGCGTGGCCGGCGCCTGCGTCGCCGGCAGCCGGGAACTGGTGGAGTGGCTGGTCAACAAGGCACGCACTTATGTATTCACCACCGCCATGCCACCGATGCTGGCGGCGGCCGCGCTGAAGAGTCTGGAACTGATCGCCACCGAGGCTTGGCGTCGGCAACGCCTGGCCGTGCTGGTTCAACGGCTCCAGACCGGCGTGGTCCGGCTGCCCTGGCGGTTGTTGCCTTCCGAAACCCCCATCCAGCCCCTGCTGGTGGGCGGCAATGCCGACGCCCTGCGCCTGGCAGATGGCTTGCGGCAGCGCGGCATCCTGATCCCTGCCATCCGTCCGCCCACGGTCCCCCAAGGCACGGCTCGACTGCGCATCTCCCTGTCCGCCGGGCATACGGAGGCGGATGTGGATACCCTGCTCACCGCCCTGGCAGACTTGGCCCGCCCCTAAGCCATGTCCCGCCTCGCGCCACACACCCCGCACCTCACGTTCCTGCACGGCTGGGGATTGCACGGCGGCATCTGGTCGGCCGTCCTGGATACCCTGGGCGGCCTGGCCGTAGCACCCGACCTGCCCGGCTATGGCGTGGTGCCCGCTGTCGCGCCCTACACCGCCGATGCGCTCGCCGACGACCTGGCCGCACGCCTGCCCGGCCACCGGGTGGTATGCGGCTGGTCGCTGGGCGGGATGGTTGCCTTGGCCTGGGCGGCGCGCCATCCGGAACAGGTGGACGGGCTGATCCTGGTGGGCACCAGTCCGGTATTCGTGCGGCGCCCGGACTGGCCCCACGCCATGGCCCCCGAGATGCTGGACGGGTTTGCCCACGGGCTGGCGGGAGACTGGCGCGCCACCCTGCTGCGCTTCCTGTCCCTGCAGGCGCGGGGCGGTGACGAGGCACGGGCGGTGATCGCCCGGCTGCGGGAGGTGGTATTCGCCCGCGGCGAGCCGTCTGCCGCCATCCTGGCGGCCGGACTCGAACTGCTGGCCACGGTGGATTTGCGCTTCCTGGCCGGCCAGGTACGCTGTCCAACCCTGGTCCTGCACGGCCGCCGTGACACCCTGTGCCTGCCGGCCGCCGCCGAATGGTTGGCCGGGGCTATCCCGGACGCCCGCCTGGCGATGCACGATCACGCCGCGCACGCGCCCTTCCTGTCCCACCCAGACTGGTTCCTGGCGCAACTCAAGGGTTTCGTGGATGGATAAGCCCCTCAAGCAAGCCATCCGCGCTTCGTTCGAACGGGCGGCGCCGGACTACGATGCCGCCGCCGTGCTGCAGAAAGAGGTGGCCCGGCGCCTGGACGAGCGCCTGGAGATGATGAAACTGGCCCCGGCCACCGTCCTGGACGCAGGCTGCGGCACCGGCTTCGGCATTCCCCTGCTGCGCGCCCGCTTCCCCGCCGCGCGCATGCTGGCCGTGGATCTGGCCCACGGGATGCTGCGCGAAACCCTGGCCCGCCATGGCCATCCCGAAGGCTGGCGAGGCTTGCTGTCCCGCCTCGCGCCTCACGCCTCGCGCCTCGCGCCCGTCTGCGCTGACCTGGAACGCCTGCCTTTAAAGGCCGACAGTGTCGATCTGCTGTGGTCCAATCTGACCCTGCAATGGATGGGTGACCTGGAAGCGACCTTCAAGGGGCTGCACAGGGTGGTCCGCCCCGAGGGGCTGCTGATGTTCTCCACCTTCGGCCCGGACACCCTGAAGGAACTGCGCAATGCCTTTGCCGGTTTGGACGACGGCCACGGCCACGTGAACCGCTTCATCGACATGCATGACATCGGCGACCTGCTGGTGCACGCCGGCTTCACCAGCCCGGTGATGGAGATGGAATGCCTGACCCTGACCTACGCTGATCTGCCGGCCGTGCTGCGCGACCTGAAGGCCATCGGCGCCCACACCGTTCTGGACCGGCGCCGTGCCGGTCTGATGGGCAAATCGGCCTGGCGGAGGCTGACGGAGAACTATGAGCGCTTCCGCCGCGAGGGACGATTGCCCGCCACCTTCGAGGTGATTTACGGCCACGCCTGGGCCGGCCGCAAGGACCGGCTGGAGGACGGGCGGCAGGTGATCGAGATGAAGATCCCGCAGCGCCGCCGGAGCTGAGCGGATATTGGGGGAATGCCCCCCCAACATTCGCTATTATCGCGCCGTCATGTTGTTCAACTCCTACGCCTTTCTGCTGTTGTATCTACCCATCACGGCGTGGGTTTTTTTTCGTCTGGGTACCTACAGTCACAGGCTGGCCGCAGCTTGGCTGGGAGGTGCATCCCTGTTCTTCTACGGTTATTGGAACCCGGCTTACGTCAGCCTGCTGCTGCTGTCGATCTTCTTCAACTATGGCGTGGGCTATGCCCTGGCCAGGGAACACGAACGGGGCAATGGCCGCCGCAAGCGACTGATCCTGGCGGCCGGCGTGAGCGCCGACCTGGCCCTGCTGGGGTATTACAAGTACGCCAATTTCTTCCTGGATACCGCCAATCGCTTGATGGGTGTGGAACTGCCCATGCAGGAGATACTGCTACCCCTGGGCATCTCCTTCTTTACCTTCACCCAGATCGCCTTCCTAGTGGACGCATCATGTGGCAAGGCGAAGGAATACAACTTCATTCATTACTTGCTGTTTGTCACCTACTTCCCCCATCTCATTGCCGGTCCGGTGCTCCACCACAAGGAGATGATGCCCCAGTTCGCCCGCCCGGAGACCTACCGCCCCAGTTGGGACAACATGACCATCGGCCTGACCATTTTCACCATTGGTCTGTTCAAGAAAGCGGTGTTGGCTGACGGCATCTCACCCTACGCCAATGGCGCCTTTGACACGGCGGATGCTGGCGCCAGCCTGGATTTCTTCGCTGCTTGGGGCGGCGCCCTGGCCTACACGGCCCAGTTGTATTTCGATTTTTCCGGCTATTCCGACATGGCCATCGGCCTGTCGCGCATGGTTGGCATCGTGCTGCCCCTGAATTTCAATTCTCCCTACAAAGCCACCAGCATCATCGATTTCTGGCGGCGCTGGCACATGACCCTGTCCCGTTTTCTGCGTGACTATCTCTACATCCCCTTGGGCGGCAGCCGGATGGGACGGGTGCGTAGGTATTTCAACCTGCTGGCAACCATGTTGTTGGGTGGGCTCTGGCACGGGGCCTCATGGAATTTCGTGCTTTGGGGAGGGCTGCACGGGCTCTATCTGGTCGTCAATCACGTCTGGAGGGCCCTTCGGCAGGGCGTGTTGCCAGACGCGGGTGCCCCCGGGCGGGTGGAGCGACTGGCAGGGTGGGTACTGACGTTCCTGGCGGTAGTCGTGGCCTGGGTGTTTTTCCGTGCCACGACCCCGGAGGGGGCCATGATCATGCTGCGCGGCATGTTCGGTTTGCAGGGTTTCGCGCTGCCGGCGGCCGTGCGCCCGGTCATGGGATCCATGGCCGATCTACTGCGGGCCTCCGGGGTGGAGTTCTATCTCGGCGGTGGCAGCCAGTTCGTTTTTACCTGGGCGTGGGCCGTTACCCTGCTGGCCGTCGCTCTGTTCCTGCCGAATACCCAGGAGTTCATGCGCCAGCACCGTCCCGGCCTGGATTTCGAACTCGCTGAATCGCGTCCCGCGTTGGCGTGGAAGCCCAATTCTTCATGGGCCTGGCTCCTGGCCGCTCTGGCCGCAGCCGGTATTCTGTCACTGTCCCAGGCCACGGAATTCCTCTACTACCAGTTTTGAGATGGCGCACTACTTCCGCATCTGGTCTGTCACCCTGCTGGTCATGCTGCTGGCCACGGCGGCCGTGAACTATTGGGCGGATCCCTACGGGCTGTATCGGGATTACGGGGACGGAGAATGGAAACCCCATGCCGCTACCCAGGGAGCGTTGATCAAGCCATACCGGGTCTTGGAGGCCAAGGCCCAAGTCCTGGTGCTGGGAAACTCCCGTGCGGAGGTGGGTTTTGATCCGGATGATCCTGCCTGGCCAGAGGAATTCAAGCCGGTTTATAACCTGGCGTTGCCGGGAACCGCCACCAGGACCACCCGCCGCCTATTCGAACATGCTCTGACTGCCCACCCCCCTCAGGCCATCCTGCTTGGGGTGGATTTCATGGACTTTCTCCTGCCCCGGAATGCACGCGGTCGCGATCCTGCTGAGGTCAGGCGCATGTTGTCATCCGGCGATGTTCCCCAGCGATGGTTGACCAGGCTGCATGACGCGGCCGCTACCCTGGCTTCCTTGGATGCGCTGATCCACAGCCTGGACACCCTGCGCTCCAAGGGACGGCACGGGATTCCCCATCTCACACTGGCGGGCTTCAACCCGATGCATGACTATCAGGTGCTGGCCCGGAATGAAGGCTATTTCGCCCTGTTCCGCCAGAGGGATGCGGAGAACCTGCGTGCTTACCGCCAACGGCCCGCCAATATTCACACCAAAGGCACGGGCTCCTCTCCGGCTTTCGAGGACATTCGAGCCATATTGGACAATGCCCGTGCCCATGGAATCCAGGTCTGGGTGGTTATCTATCCTTATCATGCCCACTTGTTGGAAATTTTCCGGATCGCAGGGCTGTGGCCCCTGTTCGAGGACTGGAAGCGGGAACTGACCCATCTGGTGGCACTATCCGGCAGGGGGCATGCGGTGCTATGGGATTTCAGCGGCCACCATGTCTATGCACGGGAGGCCGTACCAGTGCCCGCCGATCGGGCCACCGAAGTACGCTGGTATTGGGAGGCGGGCCATTTCAAGAAGGAATTGGGCCACATCGTCCTGCGCAGCATTCTGGAACCCGGCCAGCAAGGACCGGGTGCGATACTGACCCCGGGCAACATTGAGTCGCATCTGGACCACCTGCGCCAGGCAGCCGAGTCTTACCAACGGGACTTGCCTGCCCTAGTGCGTGAACTGGAGAAACTCGCCAATTGAAGGGGGTGTTCATTACCGGTACCGATACCGGCGTTGGCAAGACCCTGGTCACCGCCGCCCTGCTGCATACCATGGCGAACCTGGGGCACCGTGTGGTGGGCATGAAGCCGGTGGCCGCCGGCGCTGAGCGGGTGGATGGGCAGTGGATCAACGGCGATGTGGCCTTGCTTCGTACCCACGGATCGGTGGAGGCCCCACTGTCCCTGGTCAACCCCTATTTGTTCCGGGACCCTGTTGCCCCCCATGTGGCGGCCGAACGCAAAGGGGTGCGCATCGCGATTCCGCACATTCTGGCCGCGCATTCGCAATTGTCGCGATGGGCGGATGTGGTCCTGGTGGAAGGGGTGGGGGGATTCCGGGTGCCCCTGGATGAGCGGCGGGATACCGCGGACCTGGCGGTGGCCCTGGGCTTGCCGGTGGTTCTGGTGGTGGGCATGCGCCTGGGTTGCCTGAACCATACCCTGCTGACCGTCGAGTCCATCGCCGCGCGGGGACTCCGGTTGGCGGCCTGGGTGGCGTGCCGGATCGATCCGGACATGTCCGCCTATGCAGAAAACCTCTCCACGCTGGTCGCGCGCGTACCCGCTCCGCTCTTGGCGGAAATACCCCACCTGCGGCCTGCGGTTCCGGAGTCGGCGGCAAGGTTCGTTTCCGGAAAGCGGCTGGGGGAGCTCATTGCATCGCCAGCTTGAAGCCTCTTTGCCTGTGTGGATATCCCCATGATTGCCGGGGAAAAATCCGGCTATGCAAACCTGGGGCAAGTCCGTAAACTGGATAAAAAACTCTTTAGGAGTTGGATATGGTCTTGTCCCGCACCAGCCAATACGCCGTGCAGGCGTTGATCTATATTGCCACCCAGCCGCCGGGCGAACCGGTGCTGAATCGCGATATCGCCGAACGCCTGAGCGTGCCGGCGGCTTATCTGGCGAAGATACTGCAGAACCTGTGCAAGCACGGGATACTGGATTCTTTTCGCGGCCGCCTGGGAGGGTTCTGCCTGCGTGAAGGCATGCACAAAACGACCCTCATGCAGGTGCTGTTGCTCACCGAGGGTCCGGATTTCACCAAGAGCTGCATCCTCGGCCTGAAAGAGTGCTCGGATGCCACGGCCTGCCCCCTGCATGCCAAGTGGATTCCGGTGAAGAAAAAAATCATCTCCCTGCTCACCGACATGAGCCTGGAGGATTTGGCCAAGGCAGTGCTGACCGGCAAATACCGCCTGTCGGATCTGCCCGTTTCCCTGCTGCCCGCATGAGGGTTTGTACTGGGCGGGCAACCCCACGCCTTGCTGGGCGGGCGGTATAGCTAATATACTCCCCCAGTTTTTTTAACCTGGCCCGAATGGCCAAGGATGAATGGGTGCGTTGATCGGATCACGCACCATGAAGGTTGATCGACACCCCAGGAGGCGTCATGGCTGCAAGCACTACCGCACAAGCGGAACAATACGATTTCGACATCATCAAAAAGTTCACCGTCATGGCAATCGTTTGGGCCGTGGTGGGCATGTTCGTGGGTGTCTATATCGCCTCGGAACTGGCCTGGCCTTTCCTAAATTTCGACAGCCCCTATCTTTCCTTCGGCCGTTTCCGACCCGTCCACACCGGTGCGGTGATCTTCGGCTTCGGCGGTTCGGCTTTGTTCGCGACCTCCTACTACGTGGTGCAACGCACCTGCCAGACGCGCCTGTGGGCGCCCGGCCTGGCCACCTTCACGTTCTGGGGCTGGCAGGCGATTATCGTGCTGGCCGCCCTGTCATACGTCACCGGTTACAGCCAGGGCCGCGAATATGCCGAGATGGAGTGGCCCATCGACATCCTGATCGAAATCGTCTGGGTGTCCTACCTGGCGGTGTTCATCGGCACGCTGATGAACCGCAAGCAGCCGCACATTTACGTGGCCAACTGGTTCTACCTGTCCTTCATCCTCGCCACCGCCCTGCTGCACACCTTCAATAACCTGGCGGTGCCCGTGGGCCTGTTCACCCTCAAGTCCTACAGCCTGTTCTCTGGCCCTCAGGACGCCATGACCCAGTGGTGGTACGGCCACAACGCAGTGGGCTTCTTCCTGACCGCCGCCTTCCTGGGCATGATGTATTACTTCGTGCCCAAGCACGCCGGCCGGCCCGTCTATTCCTACCGCCTGTCCATCGTCCACTTCTGGGCCCTGTCCTTCATGTACATGTGGGTGGGCACCCACCACCTGCACTGGACCGCCCTGCCGGACTGGGCCTCCACCCTGGGCGCCACCTTCTCCATCATGCTGCTGCTGCCTTCCTGGGGCGGCATGATCAACGGCATCATGACCCTGTCCGGCGCCTGGGATAAGTTGCGCACCGACCCCATCATGCGCTTCATGATCGTGGCCCTGTCCTTCTACGGCATGTCCACCTTCGAGGGACCGCTGATGTCCCTGAAGGACGTGAACGCCCTGTCCCACTACACCGACTGGACCGTGGGCCACGTGCACTCCGGTGCCCTGGGCTGGGTGGCCATGATCTCCTTCGGCTCCATCTATCACATGCTGCCGCGGCTGTGGAACACCCAGATGTACAGCACCAAGCTGATCAACGCCCACTTCTGGCTGGCCACCATCGGCGTGCTGCTGTACATCACCGCCATGTGGATCTCCGGCATCTCCCAGGGTCTGATGTGGCGCGCCTTCGACGAGTTCGGCAACCTGCAGTACTCATTCGTGGAGTCGGTGGCCGCCATGTATCCCTTCTATGTGATGCGTGCTGTGGGCGGCATGTTCTTCCTGGCCGGCATGGTGCTCATGGCCTACAACAGCTACATGACGATCCGCCAGGGCGTACGCCAAGCCCAGGCCGCCGGCCAACCCGCCGCCGTGGCAGCCTGAGCCGATTAGCCGAGGAAACCGAAGATGTTCAAGAACTTCAAGCACGAAGCCCTGGAGACCAACACCGGACTGCTGCTGGTGGCCACCATGTTCGCCATCAGCATCGGTGGCCTGGTGGAGATCGCTCCCCTGTTCCTGATCGATGACACCATGGAAAAGGTGGATGGGGTGCGCCCCTACACACCCCTGGAACAGCGCGGCCGTGACCTCTACATCCGCGAGGGCTGCTACACCTGCCATTCCCAGATGATCCGCCCGTTCCGCGACGAACTGCTGCGTTACGGCCACTACTCTCTGGCGGCCGAATCCAAGTACGACCACCCCTTCCAGTGGGGTTCCAAGCGTACCGGTCCGGACTTGGCGCGAGTGGGCGGCAAGTACTCCGACGAATGGCACGTGCAGCACCTGATCAAGCCCACTTCGGTGGTGCCCGAGTCGGTGATGCCCAACTACCCCTGGCTGCTGGAAACCCCCCTGGACTACTCCGACGTGGGTGACCGTATGCGCGCCCTGCGTACCACCGGCGTGCCCTATTCCGCCACCCAGGCCGAGTATGACCAGAACGTGAAGCAGTTCGGCGCCGAGGTGGCCGCCCAGCTGCACATCCCCGATGCCCAGAAAAACCTGGTGGCCCAGGCCCAGGCCGGCAACTACGACGGCGACCGCTCCAGCGTGACCGAGATGGACGCCATGGTGGCCTACCTGCAGGTGCTGGGTACGATGGTGGATTTCAGCAAGGTCAAGCCTGAAGACTTGGTCAAGTACCGCTGATCCATGCTGGAGTGGCTGGCGCAGGCGGAGAACAGCAAACCCCTCGGACTGCTGATCTTCTTCATCACCTTCTGCCTGATCGTGCTGTGGGTGTACGGCAGCAGGAAGCGGGGGGAACGGTTGGAAGAGCACAAGAACATCCCCTTCCTGGACGAAGAGGATGAAGCAAAGGAAGAGAAACATGGCAAATGAGCAAGCACAGACGCAAACCCATGGCTCCGGCGGCGGAGTGCAGACCACGGGCCACGTCTGGGACGGCACCCTGCAGGAATTCAACAACCCCCTGCCGGTGTGGTGGACCTACGGTTTTTACATCACCATCCTGTTCGCTCTGGTCTATTGGTTCTTCTACCCATCCTGGCCCGTGGGTACCAGTTTCCTGAAAGGCGTGAATACGGTCACCTATGTGAACCAGGACGGTCAGGAGGAGTCTTGGCACTGGAACACCCGCGCCAAGCTGCTGGGCGAGGTGCAGGCGGCCAAGGCCGAACAGAAGCCCTGGTTCGACAAGATCGCCAGCCTGCCCTATGACAAGATTGCCACCGACCCGGAACTGAACAGCTTCATCCAGTCCGCCGGCAAGGCCCTGTTCGCGGACAATTGCGCCGCCTGCCACCAGACCGGCGGCGCCGGCAAGATCGGCCACTATCCCAACCTGGCCGACGACAACTGGATCTACGGCGGCACCTTCGACAAGATCCGCGAAACCATCCTCGGCGGCCGCCACGGCTACATGCCCCCCTACGCCGAGGCGCTGGACAAGGGCCAGGTGGACACCCTGGCCAACTACGTGCTGTCCTTGTCCGGCGAGCCCCACGACGCGTCCAAGGCGGCCGAGGGCAAGTCCCTGTTCCATTCGCACGCCGCCGCCTGCTATTACTGCCATGGCGACAATGCCCAGGGCCGTACCGACATCGGTTCGGCCAACCTCACCGACAAGGTGTGGGTGTGGGCTGACGTGCCCGGCGGCCAGGATGCCAATGCCAAACTGGCGGCCGTGCGCAACTTGATCAACGCCGGCCTGAACCGGGGCGTGATGCCCGCGTGGGAGGGCCGCCTGTCCGAGGAGCAGGTCAAGGTGCTCACCGTTTACGTGCACGAACTGGGCGGCGGCAAGTAAGCCCGGCCACCCGTTCAGGCGGAAAAACCCCGGTCCGCCGGGGTTTTTTCTTTTCCGTCCGTCCACCCCCCTAGGAAACAGCAGTGACCGATTCCAGCCAGGAAATCCAGCTTTACGCCAAACGTGCGGCGGTGGTGCCGCGGTCCATCCGTGGCGCCTTCCGCACCTTCAAGACAGGGGTGTTGTGGCTCGGTTTCCTGATCTATTTCGGGCTGCCCTGGCTGCCCTGGTCAAGGCCCAATGCCCCGTCCCAGTCGGTGTTGTTCGACATCCCCGGCCGGCGCTTCCTGATCTTCGATCTGACCATCCATCCCCAGGACATCTTCCTGCTCTCCCTGCTGCTGTTCATCGCCGCCGCCGTTCTGTTCTTCTCCACGGCCCTGGTCGGCCGCGCCTTCTGTGGCTATTTCTGCTTCCAGACCCTGTGGACAGATGCCTTCATCTGGCTGGAGCACTTCATCCAGGGTGAGCGCCCGCAGCGCCTGAAACTGGCGCGCGAGCCCTGGCGCAATCGCGACAAGCTGCTCAAGGTGGGTCTTACCCGCCTCGCCTGGCTGTTGGTGGCCTTCTGGACGGCGATGACCTTCGTGCTCTATTTCGGCCACGCCCCGGACCTGACGACCCGTTTCTTCACCGGCCAGGCCCCGGCCGCCGCCTACATCACGGTCGCCGCGCTGACCTTGACCACCTACATCGCCGCTGGGTTGATGCGCGAGCACGTCTGCATCTTTATCTGTCCTTACGGCCGCTTCCAGAGCGCCATGTACGACCCGGAGACCCTCACCGTGCACTATGACCGCAGGCGCGGCGAGGGTACGCAGGGCCGCAAGATGGCGCGCACGGGCCTGCGCACGCTGGCAGAGCGGGCTGCGGCCGGCCATGGCGACTGCATCGACTGCGGCCTGTGCGTACAGGTCTGCCCGGTGGGCATCGACATCCGCGACGGTCTGCAATACAAGTGCATTTCCTGCGGTCTGTGCGTCGATGCCTGCGATTCCATCATGGACAAGATGGGCTGGTCCCATGGCTTGGTGCGCTACGACTCGGAGACCAACCTGAACCGGGACCAGCCCGCCAAGGTGGGCCTGGACTGGAAACGTCTCAAGGTGGCCGGCTGGGGCCTGGCGGTGCTGCTGAGCGTGGGCTGGTTTGCCTGGTCCCTGGGCCACAAGGCCACCTTTGAGCACAGCGTGCAGCAGGTGCGTCAGCCGCTGTTCGTGACCCTGTCCGACGGCTCCATCCGCAACCGCTACCAGATCCGTCTGACCAATCTGTCCGGCGCCGATCAGACCTATACCCTCGGCGCACGCGGTCTGCCGGAGGGTGCACTGGATCTGGGCAACTTCGAACGGGTCACCATCAAGAACGAAAAGAGCGTGGTCATCCAGGCCAGCGTCATGCTCAGCCCCGCGGACGCGGCGCGCATCCAGGCCTTCGATTTCGTCATCCGCAGCGGCGCAGGTGATGAAGTGATCGATACGGCCAGCTTCTTCACGCGGAGGAACTAGCCTCATGAGCCTGTTCGTCACCATCTTCGGCGGCATGCTCCTGACCGCCGGCCTCTACGGCTTGGCCCGCCTGGCGCGCCTGTCCAACTACTGGGCCGCATCCCTGGCCGCGGGCCTGCCCGTGCTGGCCTACCTGGCTTATGCCCTGGCCACGCGCCCCGGCCTGGACGTGGTCACCATGCACGTCATCGCCTTTCCCACCATCGCCGTTCTGCTCTACCAGCTCTATGCCCGCAAGGGACAGGGCACCGCGGGCATGCACTGGATACCCAGGCTGCTGGTGCTGTTCTTTCTGGGGCTGAGCGCCATCTACGGCGCTTTCGTCTATATCTCGAGCCAGGGGCTGCCGCCCGCCCTGGCCCGTATCCTGCTGCCTGATACCGGCGGCAAAGTGGTGCATACCGGCTTCGCCGGGGTGGTGGAACATCACGAGGAGGCGGCCAAGGGCATCGGCCAACATCTCAAGGAAGAGCACAAGCTCGCCCGGCTGGGTTGGCAGGTGGAGGTGGCGGGCCTGAACCAACTGATGGCCGACCGTCCCGCGCCGGTGGAGGTCTTCCTGCGCGGCGCGAACGGAGACGGGGTGGACGGGGTCCAGGTTGCCCTGGGCGTAGGTCGGCCCGGTCAACCGGAGGCGATGTCCATTGCCCTGACCGGCTCGGGGCTGTCCGGCTATCGCGGCCGGCTGCCCGGCCTGCGGGCGGGCACCTGGGTGGTCCGCCTCAAGCTGGCGGGCAAAGATGAAAACATCCGCTTGGAAAGGACCGTCGAGGTCCGGTAATCCGCGCCCGCAGGCCGGCGCGGCCGGCCCTATGATCCGGCGGCGGTCGTCTGTTCGGCGACGAAGCGGAAGCCCTCTCCCGGATCACGGAAGGCGCCCAGGGCGGTGCCCAGCGCGGCGGGCGCCGCCTTGAACTCCTGGACCCGGCAGGTGGCGGTGCTGACGGCGAAATGGCGGGCCCCGGCCTTGAGGATGAAGATGGGCTCGGCGTACTCGTCCGGGGCCCGGTAGAGCGCGATCGGTTCGCCTTTGGGGACATCCTCCACGGTCAGTGAACCCTGGCAGTCGGGCAGCCACGCGGGGGCGATGGTGAGCGCCACCGTATCCTCCCAGAACCATGCCTGGTTGCGGATCAGGACGATGGCATGCTGCTTGTCGTCGGCAATGGTGTAGGAGGCGGTGTCCTGGCTGCACGCGGCCAGTGCCAGGGGCGGCAGCAGCGCCGCCAATAAGCGCTTATTCCACGCCCTGGCTGTGCAGGTATTCGTCGTAGGTGCCGTCATAGACCACATGGCTGCCGTCCAGTTTGAGTTCGATGATCTTGTTGGCCAGCGATGATACGAACTCCCGGTCGTGGGAGACGAAGATCAGCGTGCCGTCGAATTTCTCCAGCGCGGTGTTGAGCGACTCGATGGATTCCATGTCCATGTGGTTGGTGGGCTCGTCCATGACCAGGACATTGGGTTGCATGAGCATCAGTTTGCCGAACAGCATGCGGCCCTGTTCGCCGCCGGAGATGACCCGGACCGGTTTCTTCACTTCGTCGCCGGAGAACAGCAACCGGCCCAGGGTGCCTCGGATCAGGGTTTGCAGGTCCTCGCCTTCGTAGCCGCCGGCGCGCACCCATTCGGAGATCCAATCGACCAGGGTGGCGTCGGAGTCGAAGTCGGCCGAGTGGTCCTGAGCGAAGTAGCCGGGCTTGGCCTTCTCGGCCCATTTCAACTCGCCCTGTTCCGGGCGCAGCTCGCCCACCAGCAGGCGCATCAGGGTGGTCTTGCCGACGCCGTTCTCGCCGATGACGGCGATCTTGTCGCCGGCGGCGATGTGGAAGCTCAAATCGCGGATCACCGGCTTGTAGGGCTCATAGCCGTAGGTGAGGCTTTCCACCTCGCAGGCCAGGCGGTGCAGCTTGTCCTTGGGGTCGTAGTCGAAACGGATCCAGGGGTATTGCCGGGACGAGGGTTTGACGTCCTCGACGCGCAGCTTGTCGATCTGCTTGCGCCGGCTGGTGGCCTGGCGCGCCTTGGCCTTGTGGGCGGCGAAGCGGCGCACGAATTCCTCCAGCTCGGCGATGCGTTCCTTGCTCTTGGCGTTGGCGGCGGCCTGGCGGGCGCGGGCGGCGGTGCTGGCCTCCATGTAGTCGTCGTAGTTGCCCGGATAGACCGCCAGGGTGCGGTAGTCCAGGTCGGCCATGTGGGTGCACACCTGGTTCAGGAAGTGCCGGTCGTGGCTGATGATGATCATCGTCGAGTTGCGCGCGTTGAGCATGTTCTCCAGCCAGCGGATGGAGTTGATGTCCAGGTTGTTGGTGGGTTCGTCCAGCAGCAGCAGGTCCGGGTCGGCGAACAGGGCCTGGGCCAGCAGCACGCGCAGCTTCCAGCCCGGAGCCACCTCGCGCATGGGGCCGTCGTGGAGGTCCTTGGCGATGTCCAGGCCCAGCAGCAACTCGCCGGCGCGGGCCTCGGCATCGTAGCCGCCCATCTCGCCGAACCTGGCTTCCAGTTCGGCGGCGTGCATGTAGTCCGCCTCGGTCGCCTCCGGGTTCATGTAGATGGCGTCCTTCTCCTTCATGCAGGCCCACATCTCGCCGTGGCCCATCAACACGACATCCAGCACGCGCTCGTCCTCGTAGGCGAACTGGTCTTGGCGCAGGAAGGCCATGCGCTCGCCGGGGTCGATGGCGACGTTGCCGGCACTGGACTCCAGCTGACCGGCCAGGATTTTCATTAGTGTCGATTTGCCGCAGCCGTTGGCGCCGATCAGGCCGTAGCGGTTGCCGTCGCCGAACTTGACGTTGACGTTTTCGAACAGGGGCTTGGCCCCGAACTGCATGGTGAGGTTGGAGACGGTGAGCACGATGGGCGGTCCGTTAGTGAAGGCGTGATTTTACGCCAGGGGCCAGGGTAATTCCTGCGCGCCGAAGGCGCGGAAATATCAACCTTGCCCCTTGCCCCTTGGCCCTTGCCCCTGATCCAGCGCCGGGTGCGCCTGCTGGGGCCTGTCCAGATGGAAACCCTGCACCTGGTCCACGCCGATGTGGGCCAGCAGGTCGAGGGTGATTTCATCCTCCACGCACTCGGCGATGGTGGTCTTGCCCAGGCCGCGTGCCACCTCGACCATGCCGCGCACGAACACTTGGTTGTCGTGGTCATGGGTAAGGTTCCGGGTGAACATGCCATCGATCTTGATCACATCGACCCGGATGTGCTTTAGGTAGGCGAAGGAGGCGAAGCCGGCCCCGAAATCGTCCAGGCAGACCCGGCAGCCCGCCTTCTTCAGGGCCTCGATGAAGCGTTCCGCATCGGCCAGGTCGGATACCGCGGCCGTCTCGGTGACCTCCACCAGCAGCCGCGAAGCGGCCACCTTGTTGAGACGCAGCTGTTCGGCGATGTATTCCGGCAGGCTGGGATCGTCGAAGGAGCGGCCGGAGATGTTCACGGCGATATCCGGCATGTTCGGTCGCTCGGCCAGGGTATGGATGGCCCGGCGCAGCACCCAGCGGTCGATATCGACGATCTTCGGCCCCTTCTCCGCCACGGGAATGAAGCGGCCGGGCGGGATCAGCTCGCCGGTCTCTCCGTCCCGCAGGCGCAGCAGGGCTTCCAGGTGCACCAGGCGCCGGTCACGGGCGCCGTACACCCCCTGGAAGTGCAGCTCGAACAGGTCCTGGGCCAGGGCATGGTCGATGCGCTCGTTCCAGGATAGGCGGTTGACCATCTCGGGAGTCTGGTCCAGGTCGGCCCGATAGATGCGCCACGCGTTCTTGCCCGCCTGCTTGGCCTGGTACATGGCCGCGTCGGCGTAGGCCACCAGTTGTTCCAGATCAGTGGTGTGGTCGGGGAACAGGGAGATGCCCAGGCTGGAGGAGATGCGCAGGTTCTGGCCGTCGAAATGGAATGGGATCTGCGCCACCGCGCGCACGATGCGCTCGGCCAGCGCTTCCGCCTGGTGAGTGTCGGCATAGGGCATGAGCACGGCGAACTCGTCGCCACCCAGGCGGAACAGGCTTTCGTGCTTGCGCACCACCCCGCCCAATTCGTTGGCCACCCGCACCAGCAGGGTATCGCCGGCACGGTGTCCGAAGTGGTCGTTGATGGCCTTGAACTCGTCCAGGTCGAAAAACAACAGGGCACAACTGGTGTCGTGGCGGATGGCCTCGGTGAGCATGCGTTCCAGCTCGGCCTGGAAGCGATGCCGGTTGTACAAGCCGGTGAGGGCATCGCGTTCGGCCAGGCGCAGCAGTTGCTCCGCCGTCTGCCGCTCCTGGGTGACGTCCTCATAGACCCACAGGTGGCCGATGATCTGACCGTCCCGTTCCTGGACCGGGTAGCTGATCTGGGTGATCACCCGCCCATCCCGGAGGTTGATCTCCCATATCTCGGTGATTTCCCGGGATTCCATCACCCTCTCCAGGTGTTTGCGGTAGTCGTCGGCGCGGACGATGCGGCAGACGCCATGCTCGAACACCTGGTTGGCAGGCAGGCCGACCAGGCTCAGGGCATCCGGTATCAGCCAGATGTGTTGGAAGGCGGGGTTGTGATAAACCACCCGCCGATCAACGCCCACGAACAGGATGCCCAGGTTCATGGCCGCCAGCAGGGCCATCAGCCGGGCGCGTTCCCGCTCCACGTCGCCCAGGTACTGGCGCGCCAGGGCCTCGGAGGATTGCAGCCGCGTCAGGGAGTCCCGCAGGGACTGTTCCACCTGCTTCAACTGGGTGATGTCGCGCACGCTGGCCCGTAACCCCAGGTGGGTGCCCTGGCGGTCGTAGATGGGCAGCCAGTTGGCGGCGGCCCAGAGTTCGCTGCCATCCCTGCGCCGCATGCGGAACTGGTAGCCCTCGCCGGCCACCCCCTGGACGGCCAATTGAAACCTGTGGCGGGCCTCGGGCAGATCCTCGGGCATCACCAGGGTGAGGGGGAAATCGGCCATGGACAGGCATTCCTCCGGCGTATATCCGGTCATGCGCTGCACCGACGGGTTGATCCAGATGACCTTGCCGTGGGTATCTGCCCACAGTTCCAAGTCGTAGGTGTATTGGGCGATGGCATGGAAACGCTGTTCGCTGTCCTGCAATTGGGCCATGCGCGTCCGCAACTGGCCGGACATGGCCTGGAAGGCGGCGGACAGGCGGCCCACTTCGTCCTTGCCCGGTGCTGGTAAGGGGGTGTCGAAGCGCTGCTCGGCGAGGGAGAGACTGGCGTGGGTGAGCTGGTCCAGGCGGCGGGTCAGCCAGTAGGCCAGCAGCAGCAGTAGCACGAAGGTCAGCAGAATGCCGCCGCCGGCGATCAGGACGCCCTGGCGGTAGAGGCGCGACCTGGCCTGCTCGATGAATCCGGTGGAGATGCCATACTGGAGCTGGCCGTAGCGTGCCCGCCCGTAGCCGATGGAGGTGGATGCGTCATAGATCCGGTCATTCACCCCGGCCAGGGTACGGTCCAGGGGTGGCAGTGGGTCTTCCGGACCCAGCCCGGCCTGGGCGATGCGTCCCCCCTCCGGGTCCAGCAGCACCAGATAGGCGAAGCCTTCGCTGCGTATGGCCTCGGTCAGGATGTCCTGCAGCGTGGCGTAATCGTGCTGCACCAGGGGGCCGGCCAGGGCGGCGTTGAGCAGCGGCGCCATGCTCTCGATGCGCAAGCGTGCCTGGGCGCTCAGTTCGTCTTGGGCCACCCGTACGCTGTTGCCCATCAGGACGGCCAGCATGATGGCCTCCACCAGCAGGCTGGCGAGCAGCATCTTGGTGCGCAGGGAAAGGGAACGGAGGGACAGTCTCATGGCATTGCCGCGCTCGGGGCGCCTCTTACTCTCTTGTCGGCAATTGTTCGTTTTATCCGCTGCCATGAGCCCGTGGTGGACGGCACCGTATGATCAGGACACTGTCCCGGGCATGGCCGCAGCCTCAGCCGTATTGTGCCGGGAAAACCGCCTGCCTCGTTAGAGGGATTTCAACAGGACCTTGGAGCGCCGTTGCCAGTTGTACATGCTTTGGCGTTCGGCGGGCAGGTCATCGGGGGAGGCCGGCTGAAAACCACGCTCGATGAACCAATGCGTGGTCCGGGTGGTGAGCACGAACAGCCTGTCCAGTCCCTGTTTGTGGGCCGCCTCTTCCACCGCGGACAGCAGGGACTCGCCCCGGCCGCCGCCCTGGAAATCGGCGTGCACGGCCAGGCAGGCCATCTCGCCCGCGCGCGCGTCGGGGAAAGGATAGAGGGCGACACAGCCGACGATGCGCCCGTCCAGCTCGTTGACGAAGAATTGTCCGATCTCCTGCTCCAGCCGCTCCCTGGGGCGATGTACCAGCACACCGGCCTGCTCCAGGGGCTCGATCAGCTGCAGGATGCCGCCCACGTCGTCGATGCCCGCCTGGCGCAGATCGTCCACCGACTGGCGGGTGAGCATGGTGCCAGCCCCCTCGTGGGTGAATAGTTCCATCAGCAGGGCGCCATCGACATCGGCGCTCACCAGGTGGGCGCGCGCCACGCCCTGGCGGCAGGCACGGATGGCATGCGGCAGATAGAGCTTCATGTCTCCCTCGGGCAAGCGCTCCAGCTGCCGTTGCGCCTGGCTGACCGTTAGCCGCGAGATGTGCCGCCCCTCGGCATCGACGGTGTCGCCGTGGTCCAGCAGGAAGACCAGTTTGTCGGCACCCAGCGCGACGGCGGTGGCGGCGGCCACGTCCTCCAGGGTCAGGTTGAACACCTCGCCGGTCAGGGAGTAGCCCATGGGTGACAGCAGCACGATTTCGCCCGCGTCCAGCCGGGCGCGGATGGCCTCGGCGGCGATCTTGCGCACCTCGCCGGTGAACATCAGATCGACCCCGTCCACCACCCCCGCCGGCAGGGCGGTGACATAGTTGCCCGAAGCAACACGAATCTCGGCGCCGGCCATGGGCGTATTGGGCAGGCCCAGGGAGAGCAGGGTCTCGATCTCGATGCGGGCGGTGCCCACCGCCTCCTTGACGCACTCCAGGGCGTCCGCGTCGGTGACCCGCAGGCCGCGCACGTAGCGGATATCCAGGTCGCGCGCGGCCAGACGCGCCTCCACCTGGGGCCGCACGCCGTGCACCAGCACCAGGTGCACACCCAGTGCGTTGAGCAGGTTCACATCATGGATCAGATCGACGAAGTCCGTGCGCTGCATGGCGTCGCCGCCGAACGCGACCACGAAGGTCTTGCCGCCGAAGGCGTGGATGTAGGGCGCGGTGGCACGAAACAAGTCCACGAATTCAGCGGCTTCGGCGAGGGTCGGTTTGGTCGGCATGGAAGAATTATGAATCAGCTATCAGCTATCAGCTATCAGCCCCAAGCGGGGTGGATGGCGCGGGTTCGCACCCGATTTCTCGCCGACCGCCATCAATAATCACCCCACAGGGTCTGCATGGCGGCCAGGGCAGCCAGGGCCACGGTTTCCGTGCGCAGGATGCGCGGCCCCAGGCGGATGGGGACGAAGCCCGAGGCCAGGGCGACTTCCCGCTCGGCGGGGTCGAAGCCGCCCTCCGGTCCCACCAGCAGCCACACAGGGCCGTCCGGCGCGGGGAGATCGGCCAGGGTCTGCGCCGACGCCGGGTCCATGATGAGCTTGCGCACCGGTCGGTTCCGGTACGCCGCAAGCCAGTCCGGGAAGTCCTCGATCGCCTCCAGCGCCGGCAGTGCCGCCCGTCCGCATTGTTCGCAGGCGGCCATCACCACCCCCTGCCAGTGGGCATGGCGGCGCAGGCGCTTCTCCTCATCCAGACGCACCACCGTGCGCAGCATCATCACCGGCCGGATGGCGGTGACCCCCAGCTCCACCGCCTTCTGCAAGGTGAAGTCCATGCGCTCGCCGCTGGAGACGCCCTGGATCAGGGTGACTTCCAAGGGGGACTCCCGGTCCACGGGTGTTCGTTCGGCGATGTCCACCCATACGCCGCGGCCGTCACGGCCCAGGGTGCCGGCGTAGTCCCGACCGTCGCCGTTGAACAGGATGACGGCATCGCCGTTGCGCAGCCGCAGGGCGCCCAGGGCGTGCCGGCTGACCGCCTCCGGCAGCAGGACCCGCTTGCCGACGGCCATCGGCATGGGGCAGTAGAAACGGGGGGTGGCCATGGACGGTGCTATGATCGACAGGGTAATCCGAGGAGGTCCTAATGGTACGCATGGAAACCCCGGTCTGCGACTTCGGCTGGCCGGCACCCGACTTCAGCCTGCCCGGCGTGGATGGCAAAACCTATACCCTGAAGGATGTGGCCGGCCCCAACGGTCTGCTGGTCATGTTCATCTGCAACCACTGTCCCTACGTGAAGGCGGTCATCCGCCGCATCGTCCGCGACGTGAACGATCTGAAGGCGCTGGGTGTGGGCGCCATCGCCATCATGTCCAACGACCCTGCCGAGTACCCCGAGGACAGCTTCGAAAACATGAAACGGGTCGCCGCCGAGCTGGTCTTCCCCATGCCCTACGTGCTGGATGAAAGCCAGGCGGTGGCCAAGGCCTACGGCGCGGTATGCACCCCGGATTTCTTTGGCTTCAACGGCAGACTGGAGTTGCAATATCGCGGCCGCCTGGACGAGTCGCGCAAGGAAACCGCCCCCGAAGGGGTCCGCCGCGACTTGTTCGAGGCGATGAAACGGGTGGCCGAGACCGGCCTGGGGCCGCGCGAACAGATTCCCAGCATGGGCTGTTCGATCAAGTGGCGCGGGGAAGCCTGACCCGCGACTGCGTCATGCCTTCCGGCGTTCTCGATCAAGTCATCCGGGCCGTCCGCGAGGTCGGCCGGGCCGAGGTCATGCCGCGCTATCTGAAGTGCGCCCATGCCCGCAAGGATGACGGCAGCCTGTTCACCGAGGCGGATGTGGCCGCCCAACAGGCACTGACGGAGCGGTTGCGGGCCATCCTGCCCTACCCGGTGCTGGGCGAGGAGATGGATGACGCTGCCCATCAACGATTATGGCGGGAGGGACGCGATGGCCTGTGGTGCGTCGATCCCATCGATGGCACCACCAACTTCGTCAGCGGCATGCCGTTCTTCGCCATGTCCATCGCCCTGATGCGTCAGGGGCGCACGGTGCTGGGCGTGGTCTATGACCCCCAGGCTGACGAGTGTTTCTACGCCGAGGCAGGGCAGGGCGCCTGGGTGGACGGCGACCGTCTGCCGTTGAAGACCCCGCCGAAGAAGTTGCGGCGTTGCATCGCCGGGGTGGACTTCAAGCGTCTGCCCAAGTCCCTGTCGGGCCGGCTGGCGGCCGAACACCCGTACAGCTCGCAGCGCAACCTGGGCGCCAGCACCCTGGATTGGTGCTACCTGGCCGCCGGCCGGCTGCAAGTCTATGTGCATGGCGGCCAGAAACTGTGGGACTACGCCGCCGGATGGCTGATCCTGCACGAGGCGGGTGGGCTGGCCGGCACCCTGGATGGTCGCCCGTTCTGGCTGGGCGACATCTGGAGCCATTCTGTGGTGGCGGCATTGACACCGGAGTTGCATGCCGAATGGCAGTCCTGGATCGGGACGGTCGCCTGAGGCTGCAAAGGCTTTACCAGAAGCCCGGTCAATAAACAAGATATCGCGGCTTATAAAAATATTTTAATTTTCTCGGTGTCTCCCCCGCGCACCGCGGATTTACTGGAGATGGCCGGTCTCATCCCGAAAATCCCCCCGTTTCTGGGGTGCGGGCTTGCTTGCCCAGTCGCGGGGGGATGTAGATAATCGCGAGTCTTGTGTCCGAATTACCGGGCTTCCGTAAAGATTTTTTATTCTCCGAGGAAGAAAAAACATGGCAACCCGCACCGACCTCGCCAACGCCATCCGCGCCCTCGCCATGGACGCCGTGCAAAAGGCCAACTCCGGCCACCCCGGCGCCCCCATGGGCATGGCGGAAATCTCCGAAGTGCTGTGGAACCACCACCTGCGCCACAACCCGGCCAACCCCAAGTGGGCCGACCGGGACCGCTTCGTACTGTCCAACGGCCACGGGTCCATGCTGATCTACGCCCTGCTGCACCTGACCGGCTACGAACTGTCCATCGAGGACATCAAGCAGTTCCGCCAACTGCATTCCAAGACCCCCGGCCACCCCGAGTACGGCTACGCCCCCGGCGTGGAGACCACCACCGGCCCCCTGGGCCAGGGCATTACCAACGCCGTGGGCATGGCCCTGGCGGAGAAGCTGCTGGCCGCGGAGTTCAACAAACCCGGCCATGACATCGTCAACCACCACACCTACGTGTTCCTGGGCGACGGCTGCATGATGGAAGGCATCTCCCATGAGGCCTGCTCCCTGGCCGGAACCTGGAAGCTGAACAAGTTGATCGCCTTCTGGGACGACAATGGCATCTCCATCGACGGCCACACCGACGGCTGGTTCACCGAGGACGTGTGCGGCCGTTACGAGGCCTACGGCTGGAACGTGATCCGCAACGTGGACGGCCACGACTTTGCCGCTGTGGAAGCCGCGGTTCAGAAAGCCAAGCAGTCCGCCGACAAGCCCACCCTGATCCAGTGCAAGACCATCATCGGCAAGGGCTCCCCCAACAAGGAAGGCACCCACGACGTGCACGGCGCCGCCCTGGGCCAGGCCGAGATCGATGCCACCCGCAAGCACATCGGCTGGAACCACGAGCCCTTCGTCATCCCCGAGGACGTCTATGAGGGTTGGAATGCCAAGACCAAGGGCGAAGGGGTGGAAAAGCTCTGGGACAACAAGTTCGCCGAGTACGCCAAGGCCTTCCCGGCTGAGGCCGCCGAGTTCAAGCGCCGCATGGCCGGCGACCTGCCCGCCGATTGGGCCGGCCGCGTCGCCGCCGCCATGAAGACCACCCTGGAGAAGGCCGAGACGGTCGCCACCCGCAAGGCTTCCGCCCTGGCCATCGAGCGCCTGGTCGCCACCCTGCCCGAGCGGGTGGGCGGCTCCGCCGACCTGACCGGTTCCAACCTGACCAACTGGCCCAACTGCCAGCCCATCCACCGCCACGAGCAGGCCAATTACATCTCCTACGGCGTTCGCGAGTTCGGCATGAGCCACATCATGAACGGCATGGCGCTGCACGGGGGCATCCTGCCCTTCGGCGGCACCTTCCTGATGTTCTCGGAATACGCCCGCAACGCCCTGCGCATGTCGGCGCTGATGAAGCAGCGCGTGATCTACGTGTTCACCCACGACTCCATCGGCCTGGGCGAGGACGGCCCCACCCACCAGCCCGTGGAACAGACCGCCACCCTGCGCATGATCCCCAACATGTCCGTCTGGCGTCCCTGCGACACCACCGAGACCCTGGTGGCCTGGGTGGCCGCCGTGGAGAAGAAGGATGGCCCCACCAGTCTGATCCTGTCGCGCCAGAACCTGCCCTTCGTCCAGCGCAGCGAGGCCCAGGTGGCCGAGATCGCGCGGGGCGGCTATGTGCTGTCCGACGCCGCCGATGCCAAGGCGGTGCTGATCGCCACAGGCTCTGAGGTGGAATTGGCCCTGAAGGCCCAGGAAGCCCTGAAGGCCGACGGCATTGCCGCCCGCGTGGTGTCCATGCCCTGCACCAACACCTTCGACAAGCAGGACAAGGCCTACAAGGACAGCGTGCTGCTGCCCACCGTGCACAAGGTCGCCATCGAGGCCGGTGTCACCGACGGCTGGTGGAAATACGTCGGCCTGCGCGGCGCCGTGGTGGGCCTGGACCGCTTCGGCGAATCCGCCCCCGCCGGCCAGCTGTTCAAGGAGTTCGGCTTCACGGTGGAAAACGTGGTCGCCACCGTCAAGGGCATCCTCTAACCGATCCGGGGGTGCCACGGGCACCCCTTCGTCTTTCAGCTAACTCAACACAAGGAGCGTTACATGGCTATCAAAGTTGGCATCAATGGTTTCGGCCGCATCGGCCGCATGGTCTTCCGTGCCGTCACCCGTGACTTCCCGAACATCGAGATCGTCGCCATCAACGACCTGCTGGAACCCGATTACCTGGCCTACATGCTGAAGTACGACTCCGTGCATGGCCGCTTCAACGGCACCATCGCAGTCGATGGCGCCAACATGGTGGTGAACGGCAAGAAGATCCGCCTGACCGCCGAGAAGGACCCCGCCAACCTCAAGTGGAACGAAGTGGGCGCCGACATCGTCATCGACTGCACGGGCTTCTTCCTGACCACCGAGTCCTGCCAGGCCCACATCGTCGCCGGCGCCAAGAAGGTGGTCCAGTCCGCCCCCGCCAAGGACGACACCCCCATGTTCGTGTACGGCGTGAACCACGCCACCTACGCCGGCCAGGCCATCGTCTCCGCCGCGTCCTGCACCACCAACTGCCTGGCCCCCGTGGCCAAGGTGCTGCACGACAACTGGGGCATCAAGCGCGGCCTGATGACCACCGTGCACGCCGCCACCGCCACCCAGAAGACCGTTGACGGCCCCTCCAAGAAGGATTGGCGCGGCGGCCGTGGCATCCTGGAGAACATCATCCCCTCCTCCACCGGTGCCGCCAAGGCCGTCGGCAAGGTGCTGCCCGAGCTGAACAAGAAACTCACTGGCATGGCCTTCCGCGTACCCACCTCCGACGTCTCCGTGGTGGACCTGACCGTGGAACTGAGCAAGGAAGCCTCCTACGAGGACATCTGCAAGGCCATGAAGGCCGCCTCCGAGGGCGCCCTGAAGGGCGTGCTGGGCTACACCGAGGAAAAGGTGGTGTCCACCGACTTCGTGGGTAACGCCGCTCCCTCCACCTTCGACGCCGAGGCCGGCATCGCCCTGGACGGCACCTTCGTCAAGGTGGTGTCCTGGTATGACAACGAGTACGGCTACACCTGCAACATGCTCCGTCTGGTGGAGCACGTCGCCAAGTAAGGCAGACTCAAGGGGCAAGATTCAAGTTGCAAGGTTTTCCTTGTAACTTGTTTCTTGTCTCTTGTACCTATTTCGTGAGCCGTAAGGCCTGGGCCCACTCAACCCTTACCGCTTAACTTTCCAAGGAGCACAACAATGGCCAAATTCCTCCGCATGACCGACCTGGACCTGAAAGGCAAGCGCGTCTTCATCCGCGCCGACCTCAACGTGCCCGTCAAGGAAGGCAAGGTCACCTCCGATGCCCGCATCACCGCCTCCATGCCCACCATCGAGCACGCCATGAAGGCGGGCGCCAAGGTCATGGTCACCTCCCACCTGGGCCGCCCCACCGAGGGCGAGTGGACCCCCGAGGTCTCCCTGGCCCCCGTGGCGGAAGTCATGTCCGCCAAGCTGGGCAAGCCCGTGCGCCTGATCAAGGATTGGGTCAATGGCGGCTTCGACGTCGCCGAGGGCGAAGTCGTCCTGCTGGAAAACTGTCGCGTCAACAAGGGCGAGAAGAAGAACGTGGAAGAGACCGCCAAAAAGTACGCCGCCCTGTGCGACGTCTTCGTCATGGACGCCTTCGGCACCGCCCACCGGGCCGAGGCCTCCACCTATGGCATCGCTCAGTTCGCCCCCACCGCCTGCGCCGGCATGCTGGTGACCGAGGAACTGGACGCCCTGGGCAAGGCCCTGGCCGCCCCCGCCCGACCCATGGTGGCCATCGTCGGCGGCTCCAAGGTCTCCACCAAGCTCACCGTTCTGGAAGCCCTGTCCGAGAAGTGCGACCAGCTGGTGGTGGGCGGCGGCATCGCCAACACCTTCCTGGCCGCCACCGGCAAGAATGTCGGTAAGTCCCTTTGCGAGCACGACCTGATTCCCACCGCCAAGGGCCTCATCGAGAAAATGTCCAAGCGCGGCGCCACCATCCCCATCGCCGTGGATGTGGTCTGCGGCAAGCAGTTCGACGCCAACGAGCCCGCCGTGGGCAAGGCCGCCGACGCCGTGGCCGACGACGACATGATCTTCGACATCGGCCCCAAGTCCGCCCAGGAACTGGTGGATATCATCATGAAGGCCGGCACCGTGGTGTGGAACGGCCCGGTGGGCGTGTTCGAGTTCGACCAGTTCGGCGACGGCACCAAGGCCATTGCCAAGGCCATCGCCGAGACCAAGGCCTTCACCCTGGCCGGGGGCGGCGACACCATCGCCGCGATTCAAAAATATGACATCTACGACAAGGTATCCTACATCTCCACCGCCGGTGGGGCCTTCCTGGAATACCTGGAGGGCAAGGTCCTGCCCGCCGTGGATATCCTGGAGAAGCGCGCCGCCGGCTGAGTTTGTAGGAGCGGGCTTGCCCGCAACCCTGTTCGCGGGCAAGCCCGCTCCTACGACACCCGGATAAATCATGCTACGAAGAACAAAGATAGTCGCCACCGTCGGTCCGGCCTGCTCCGACCCCAAGGTCATGGATCGCATGATCGAGGCCGGGGTGGATGTGGTCCGGCTCAATTTTTCCCATGGCACCCCTGAGGAGCATATGCAGCGCGCCGAGCTGGTGCGCTCCCTGGCCAAGACCCGAGGCCGCGCGGTGGGCGTGCTGGTGGATCTGCAGGGGCCGAAGATCCGCATCGGCAAGTTCAAGGACGGCAAGGTCAACCTGAAGGATGGCGAATCCTTTACCCTGGATGCCGATTGCATCCTGGGTGACGACGGACAAGTGGGCCTGGACTACAAGGACCTGGTCAAGGACGTCTCGCGGGGCTCGACCCTGTTACTGGACGACGGCCGTATCGAGATGTGGGTCGAGGAGGTCAAGGGCAACAAGGTCATCTGCAAGGTCATCCGCGGCGGCGCCCTGTCCAACAACAAGGGCATCAACCGCAAGGGCGGCGGCCTGTCCGCCACCGCGCTCACCGAAAAGGACGTGGAGGACATCAAGACCGCGGCCAAGCTGAAGGCCGACTATCTGGCCGTGTCCTTTCCCCGTGCCGCGGCCGACATCCAGCAGGCGCGCGAGATCCTGCGCGCCGCCGGCGGCAAGGCCTGGATCGTCGCCAAGATCGAACGCGCCGAGGCCGTGCACGCCCTGGAGGAAATCGTCGATGCCTCCGATGCCATCATGGTGGCGCGCGGCGACCTGGGCGTGGAGGTGGGCGACGCCGCCGTGCCGGCGCTGCAAAAGAAAATGATCCGGCTGGCACGCGCCAAGAACAAACTGGTGATCACCGCCACGCAGATGATGGAATCCATGATCTCCAGCCCGATCCCCACCCGGGCCGAGGTCTCCGACGTGGCCAACGCGGTGCTGGATGGTTCGGATGCGGTCATGTTGTCCGCCGAGACCGCCGCCGGCCAGTTCCCGGTGGAGACGGTCAGCGCCATGCACCGGGTGTGCATCGAGGCGGAAAAGGAAATGGAGCCACCCACCTTCAGCGAGCAGGCGATCGCCGAAGGCATCCTGCGCGTTGACGAGGCCATCGCCAAGTCCGCGGCCTTCACCGCGCTGCACCTGAACGTGAAGGCCATTGCCGCCATGACCCAGTCCGGCTCCACCGCCCTGTGGACCTCGCGCATCAGCACCCACGTGCCCATCTACGCCTTGACGCCCGAGGTGGAGACCCGTAGAAAGGTCACCCTATTCCGGGGTGTCTATCCGGTCAACTTCAAGCCCTCCAGCCAGATGCGCGACCAGTTGCTGGCCGAGGCGGAAGACGAACTGCGCCGGCGCGGCGCGGTGCGCAACGGCGACCTGATCCTGCTGACCATCGGCGAGCCCATCGGCAAGCCCGGCGGCACCAACACCCTGAAGATCGTCCGTGTGGGCGATCGCAAGAAAACCTGAACCCCAATTGCTATAGGAGAACGACAGATGGCACTGATTTCCCTGCGTCAACTGCTGGACCACGCCGCCGAACACGGCTATGGCCTGCCCGCCTTCAACGTCAACAACATGGAACAGGTGCAGGCCATCATGCAGGCCGCCGCCGCCACCGACAGCCCGGTGATCCTGCAAGGCTCCGCCGGCGCCCGTTCCTACGCCGGCGAGCCCTTCCTGCGCCACCTGATCCTGGCCGCCATCGAGTCCTATCCCCAGATCCCGGTGTGCATGCACCAGGACCACGGCGCCTCCCCCAGCATCTGCTTCCGCTCCATCCAGTCCGGCTTCAGCTCCGTGATGATGGACGGCTCCCTGGGCACCGACGGCAAGACCCCCTCCACCTATGAGTACAACGTGGACACCACCCGCCACGTGGTGGAACTGGCCCACGCCTGCGGCGTGTCCGTGGAAGGTGAACTGGGCTGCCTGGGCTCCCTGGAGACCGGCAAGGCCGGCGAGGAAGACGGCCACGGCGCCGAGGGCACCCTGGACCATAGCGCCCTGCTGACCGACCCCAACGAGGCCGCCGACTTCGTCGCTAAGACCCACGTGGACGCCCTGGCCATCGCCATCGGCACCTCCCACGGCGCCTACAAGTTCACCCAGAAGCCCACCGGCAAGGTGCTGCGCATCGACCGCGTCAAGGAAATCCACCAGCGCATCCCCAGCGTGCACCTGGTCATGCACGGCTCCTCCTCGGTGCCCGAGGACTGGCTCGCCATCATCAACCAGTACGGCGGCGACATGGGCCAGACCTACGGCGTGCCCGTGGAAGAGATCGTGGAAGGCATCAAGAACGGCGTGCGCAAGGTGAACATCGACACCGACCTGCGCATGGCCTCCACCGGCTCCATCCGCAAATTCCTGGCCGAGGACAAGAAGAACTTCGACCCGCGCAAGTTCCTCAAGGAAGCCACCAAGGCCATGAGCGGCATCTGCAAGGCCCGCTACGAAGCCTTCGGCGCCGCCGGCCAAGCCAGCAAGATCGGCAAGGTCTATAGCCTGGAAGACATGCAGAAGCGCTACGACAAGGGCGAGCTGGATCCCCGGATCAACTGATCCACCGAGCTTTGGCGACAAGGGCGGCCCGGGCCGCCCTTTTTTCTTGGGATAATCCCGAACGATCGTCATCCCGATACCAGACCATGACCGACGCCCTGTTCGAATCCAGCATCCAGAGCCTGCCCCTGCTCCACAAGGGCAAGGTGCGCGACATCTACGCCATCGACGAGCAGCGCATGCTGATCGTCACCACTGACCGGCTGTCGGCCTTCGATGTCGTTCTGCCCACGCCCATCCCCGGCAAGGGGCGGGTGCTGACGGCGGTGGCGGATTTCTGGTTCGCGCGGCTGGCCCACATCCTGCCCAACCAGCTCACCGGCGAAGACCCCGAGGCCGTGGTGGCGCCGGCGGAGCGCGACCAGGTGCGCGGCCGGGCGGTGGTGGTCAAGCGCCTCAAGGCCCTGCCTGTGGAGGCCATCGTGCGGGGGTATCTGGTGGGCTCCGGCTGGGCCGATTACCAGAAGACCGGCGCGGTGTGCGGCATCGCGCTGCCCGCCGGTCTGCGCCAGGCGGACAAGCTGCCCGAGCCCCTGTTCACGCCCTCGACCAAGGCGGCGGTGGGTCAGCACGACGAGAACATCGACTTCGCCGAGTGCGCGCGACTGCTGGGGGCGGACCTGGCGGCGCGGGTGCGCGACGCCGCCGTCGCCCTGTACAAGGCAGCGGCCGACTACGCGCTGACGCGGGGCATCATCATCGCCGACACCAAGCTCGAGTTCGGCCTGGACGATGCCGGCCAGATCGGAAGAGCGC
>DEQR01000001.1 GCA_002360535.1 Thiobacillus sp. UBA3361 | reverse complement strand
ACTTCTGTCTGGACGCGGTGCGGGAAGCCATCCCCCGCTACGGTGGCCCGGAGATTTTCAACACCGATCAGGGTGGTCAGTTCACCAGCAGCGAGTTCACCGGTCTGCTCAAGGCGCACCACATCCGGATCAGCCTGGACGGCAAGGGCTCCTGGCGGGACAACGTCTTTGTCGAGCGCCTCTGGAAAAGCGTCCAGTACGAGGAGGGGTATCTCAAGGCCTATGACCGCGTTGCCGATGCGAAAGCCAATCTGGCCACGTACCTCCGCTTCTACAACGAGCGACGACCCCATCGCTCCCTGGAGGGCCAGACGCCGGATGCCGCCTACTTCGTGGCACTCGCGTCCGCCACCCGCGCTGCGGCGTAAGGCATGAGGAAGGGACTCCGTGGATTGGTGGACGATGCGCTGTCGCGCACCGGGCCGCTTGCGGTGGAAAAGTCTGGCGACTTTCCCACCGCACGTCCCTTCGCCCACCAGCTCCACCGAGCTCTATTCGTTTCGTATAAAATTCCAGAAGGTCAAAACCAACCGTATCACCGGTCAGCCGACCGCAACTGGCCAGGTTCCACTTATCAAAGAACGTTTTCTGTCCAAACAAACGGGGCCACCTCTTTCCTTCGGTCGATCAACGCGTTGACAACGTCATCTTACCGAACCGAGGAGGTGGCTGACCAGCCCTCCGATTTACAGCAGTTTACGGACTTGATCTTTCAAAGCCCGGACCGCGGAGAAGCTTCACGAAGATGTCGGTAAAATCCTGGCCGAATTTGGCTCGGTTTGTCGGATGACAAACTCTGTCCACCTCATCTCGTTCCTCCTCAGACCCAGATAAATCGTAAGCGTGCAGCCGATCCACCTGTAAAACCGCCGAGAGGTGGAGCAACCTCCAGGTTTTCGACAGGAGGACGAGATGGACAAGGCAGGAGAACTGGAAGCGCACTGGCGAGGGCATGTTGACGCCTGGCGGGCGAGCGGCGGCACACAGAAGGCGTACTGTGAGCAGCACGGGCTGAGAAGTCATTCGCTCAGTTACTGGCACCTACGCTTGGCGGAGGAGTCAGGACCGAGCAGGACGGGAGGCCCGCTGACCCTGATTCCGGCAGCCATGGTTCCCGGTGTCGCGGCATCGGCACCAAGTCTGTCGCTGCACAGCCCCCAGGGCTGGCGACTCGAATTTACCGCCCTGCCGCCTGCCGGGTGGCTAAATGCATTGTGGGGATCGCGCTCATGAGCGCGCCCCTCGGGGCGGCGCCGGAGCGCATCTGGCTGGCCGTCGAAGCGGTGGACATGCGCCTGGGCATCGATGGTCTGTCGGCCCGCATCCAGGCCAGTCTGGGGCGCTCCCCCTGTGACGGCACCGCCTACGCCTTCACCAACAGGCGACGAAGCCGGCTCAAACTGCTGGTCTGGGATGGCACCGGCGTCTGGCTGTCGCAACGCCGGTTGCACCGCGGCTACTTCACCTGGCCGAGCGCCAGCGACCCGGTCTTCGCCCTGACCGCGGCGCAGTGGCGTTGGCTGATTGCCGGCGTAGACTGGCCACGCCGCGACGCCCCTGCACCCGCCCACTGGCAGGTTTAGGGGCTCCATTTCCTGATAAAAACACGCGCAAAATCCGTCACTTCGATGCCTTCGGGTCAATCATCATGGTATAATTCGCCATGGATTTAGCGAGCGAACTTGCCCCCTTCTTCCCCTCGCCGGAACTGCTGTTCTGGGCCGAGAAGCGGGTCGGTGGACTGCTCGAACAGGTCAAGACCAGTGCCACGGAGATTCACTGGCGCGATGCCAAGATCGAGAAGCTGACCCTCGAACTGGCCTATTTGCGGCGCATGAAATTCGGCGTCAAAAGCGAGTCCATGGCGACCGCCGAACGGGACCTCTTCGACGAAACCCTGGCCACCGACCTCGCTGCCTGCGAAGCCCGCCTGGCCGAACAGCGCCAGGCGGCCGAAATGGGGCCGCATCTCCCACCGCCCGAAAAACCCAAACGCGAACGCGCCGGCCGTCAGCCCTTGCCCGTGCAACTGCGCCGTGTCGAGCACCGGCACGAGCCCGAAAGCTGCACCTGTGGTCAATGTGGCGAGGCGTTGGTGCTGATCGGCGAAGACGTGACCGAGAAGCTCAGCATCGTCCCTGCCGAGTTCTTCGTCGAATGCCACATCTACCCCAAGTACGCCTGCCGGCCCTGCGAAACCATTACCGCCGCGCCGGCCGTCGCTTCGGTCATTGATGGCGGTCTGGCGGCGCCAGCCCTGCTGGCCTGGGTGATGGTCAGCAAGTACGCCGATCACCTGCCGCTTTATCGTCTGGAACGGCAGACCGCCCGCGCGGGGGTGACCCTGTCGCGCTCCACTCTGGCCGACTGGGTGGGCCGTACCGGCGTCGCCCTGGAACCGCTCTGGCGGCGCCTGGCCGAGTTGCTGCGCCAGGATGGGGTGCTGCATGCCGATGAAACCCCGGTGCAGCAACTCGATCCGGGCAAAGGAAAGACCAAGCGGGCGTACCTCTGGGCGTATCGCAACAATGCCTTGGGAAGCCACCCACCGATCGTCGTCTTCGACTACCAGCCCGGCCGGGGCGGGAAGTATGTGGTGGAGTTCCTCGCGGACTGGCAAGGCGCTTTGATGGTCGATGAGTTCGCCGGCTATCAGGGGCTGTTTCGGGGCGAGGTGATCGAACTCGCCTGTATGGCCCACGCCCGGCGGAAGTTCTTCGATCTCCATCAGGCGAACGGGAGCCCCGTCGCGGCCGAGGCCCTGCGCCGCTTCGGCGAGTTGTACGCCATCGAGGCCGCGGCGAAGGGGAAAACGGTGGAGGAACGGGCCCGACGACGAAAAGAGACCAGTCAGCCGCTGCTCGAAGCCCTGCACCTGTGGCTCCAGAACACCCGCCGATCGGTGGCCGACGGCGGCGCACTGGCCAAGGCGATCGACTACAGCCTGCGACGCTGGCCGGCCTTTGCCCGGTACGCCACGAACGGTTTCTACCCGATCGACAACAACCCGGTCGAGAATACCATTCGTCCGATCGCCATCGGAAAGAAAAATTGGCTGTTCGCCGGTTCCGAGGCCGCCGGCCAACGCGCCGCGGCGATTCAATCGCTGCTCGAAACCGCGCGCGCGAACGGCATCGAACCCATGGCTTGGCTTACCAACACCCTGGAGAAACTCCCCTCTTGGCCGTATAGCCGCATCGACGAGTTGTTGCCTCTCAAAAAACCAGAGTGATTGTGCGCACCCAGAGGTGGGTGCGCTGAACGCTTAC
>DEQR01000081.1:23794-24079 GCA_002360535.1 Thiobacillus sp. UBA3361 | reverse complement strand
TGCGGCGGTCGCCGAAGCCGGGAGCCTTGACGGCCACGGTCTTCAGGATGCCGCGGATGTTGTTCACCACCAGGGTGGCCAGGGCCTCGCCCTCCACGTCCTCGGCGATGATCAGCAGGGGCTTGCCGGCCTTGGCCACCTGCTCCAGCACGGGCAGCAGGTCGCGGATGTTGGAGATCTTCTTGTCGTGCAGCAGGATGTAGGGCTCCTCCATCACCGCCATCTGCTTCTCGGCGTTGTTGATGAAGTAGGGGGACAGGTAACCGCGGTCGAACTGCATGCCTT
>DEQR01000081.1:0-23542 GCA_002360535.1 Thiobacillus sp. UBA3361 | reverse complement strand
GTGATGACGCCTTCCTTGCCCACCTTGTCCATGGCGTCGGCGATGATCTGGCCGATGGAGAGGTCGGAGTTGGCGGAGATGGAACCCACCTGGGCGATCTCCTTGCTGGTGGTGCAGGGCTTGGAGATCTTCTTCAGTTCCTCGGTGACCGCGACCACGGCCTTGTCGATGCCGCGCTTCAGGTCCATGGGGTTCATGCCGGCGGCGACGAACTTCATGCCCTCGTTGACGATGGACTGGGCCAGCACGGTGGCGGTGGTGGTGCCGTCGCCGGCCACGTCGGAGGTCTTGGAAGCGACTTCCTTCACCATCTGGGCGCCCATGTTCTCGAACTTGTCCTTCAGTTCGATTTCCTTGGCCACGGAAACGCCGTCCTTGGTCACGGTGGGGGCGCCGAAGGCGCGGTCCAGCACCACGTTGCGGCCCTTGGGGCCCAGGGTCACCTTGACCGCGTCGGCCAGGATGTTGACGCCGGCCACCATGCGGTGACGGGCGGAGTCGCCGAAGCGAACGTCTTTAGCTGCCATGTGTATCTCTCCTTGAATTCAGTGTGGGGTGCGGCAGGGTGGGCGCTCAGGCCTCGACCACGCCCATGATGTCTTCTTCGCGCATGACGAGCAGTTCCTCGCCTTCCACCTTGACGGTCTGGCCGGAGTACTTGCCGAACAGCACCCGGTCACCGACCTTGACGTCCATGGCGATCAGGTTGCCGCGGTCATCGCGCTTGCCGGCGCCCACGGCCATGATGGTGCCCTGGTCGGGCTTCTCGGCGGCGGTGTCGGGGATGACGATGCCCGACGCGGTCTTGCGCTCTTCTTCCATGCGCTTGACGATCACGCGGTCATGCAGGGGACGAATCTTCATGGATTTCCTCCGATGTGAAATCAGGTTGATTGACTGGTTGACGCGCCATGAGGGCTCTTGCTAGCACTCCTGTTGGGCGAGTGCCAATAATATGGGTGGCTCCGGCGGGTTTCAAGGCTTGCGGAGAAAAACTTCAGAAATCGTTACACTTGGCCGTACTTCTCCTCGGTAATTCCTATTTCACGGGTGGTTTGTATGTATGCGTTTCCCCTGCGAGGGTTGGCTATCGCCGTCACGATTGCATTAGCCGGCTGTGGCGCCAAGAGTCCTGAAGAACACATGAGCAATGCCCGGCAGGCCTTGCGGAACAATGACCTCAAGACGGCCGAAATCGAACTCAAGTCGGTATTGCAGGCAGCACCGGGCAATGCCGAGGCGCGTCTCCTGCTGGCCCAAACCTTGCAAGACAAGGGCAGTTGGGCGGACAGCGAGAAGGAGTTGCGCAAGGCTCAGGAGCAGGGCGCATCACCCGAGCGGACCTTGCCCATGTTGGCACGCGCGTTGGTGAAAATGGGCAAGTATCAGGAGGCGGCGGACTTGCAGGCACCAACTTCCGGTATGGCTTCTCTGGCCATTGCCGATCTGCAGGCTGAGCGCGCCGTTGCCTTTCTGGCCCTCGACAAAGTGCCCGAGGCTACACGCAGTATCACGGAAGGGGAAAGTGCCCTGGCCGCATCAGGCAACCCCCTGAGCGTTTCCGGCAACCTTCGTTTATCCAAGGCCCGTCTGGCCATTGCCGACCGACAACCCGACGAGGCCCTGGCCATCGTGAACGACATCCTCACCAAGGATGCCAAATTCGTCGAAGCCCTGTACTTGAAGGCCCAATTGCTAGGCACGCAGGGTAAGTTGGACGAGGCATTGAAGGTTTACGGGCAGATCCTCGCCGCGAAACCGAATGAAATCCTGGCCCACCTGGCCATCGTCGAAATCAAGCTCAGTGCGAACGACGTGGCTGCGGCCGAGAAGTCCCTTCAGGCCGCCGAAGCGATTGATGCCGACATACTGCTGGTCAAGCATACACGGGCAAAGGTCTCTTTCCTGAAAGGTGAACTGAAGCAGGCCAACGAGGCCTTGCAGCAAGTATTGCGTGTGGCGCAAGACCATCTGCCCAGCGTGCTGCTGGATGCCGAGATCAGCTATGGCCTGGGCAATTACGAGCAAAGCCTGAAAAGTGCCAACAAGGTCCTCGCGCAGGTGGCAGGACAGCCACAAGCCGCACGGTTGGTGGCCGCCAATGAGCTGCGCCGGGGCAATTTCAAGGCAGCTATCGAAATCCTCGTCCCGCTCCTTAAGGTTGACTCCGATGACATTCGCACGCTCTCTCTACTGGGCGAGGCGCACCTCCAGGCCAGGCAATACGATAAGGCCATGGAATACTTGGAACGCGCTGCCAATCTGCAACCGAAAAACCCCGTGTTCAAGGAGCGGCAGGCTCGCGTGCATCTGGCCCTGGGCAAGACAGAGCAGGCCCTGCGCGACCTGGAACAGGCGGCGAGCCTGACCGACAGGGCCGGCCAGGCGGATATGACCCTGATCATGCTGCATCTTGGCCGCAAGGATTACGACAGGGCTCTGAAAGCCATCACAGTGCTGGAGAAGAAGCTGCCCAACAACCCTGTGACCAGCAACCTAAAAGGGCTCGCCTATCATGGCAAGGGTGACCGACAAGCGGCGCGCAAGGCTTATGAGCAATCTCTGGCGCTCAAGGCCGACTTCTTTCCGGCCGCAGCCAACCTGGCCAAGTTGGACCTAACGGAAAAGAAGCCTGACGCAGCACGCAAACGTTACGAATCTGTCCTGAAGGTTGACGAGAAGAACATCCAGGCCATGTTGGCCTTAGCCAATCTAGCGGCTGCAGAGAAAAATGAACGGGAGGCCCTCGCCTGGATGGAAAATGCTGCCAAGATGAACCCAGTGGCCATTGCCCCGCGGGCCGGCCTGGTGCGCTACCATCTGGCCAAGAAATCGCTCCAGAATGCGCTGGCGATCGCCACCGAGGCGGTCAATGCCAACCCGGATCATCCCGATGCACTCAGTCTCCTGGGGTCGGCCCAGATGGCAGCAGGCGACAAGACGGGTGCCCTTTCCTCCTTCAATAAGGTTACCCAGAAAGCGCCCAACTCCGCGGAGGCCTTCTACCGCCTGGGTGCCACACAGATCGCCGCGGGTCTATCTGCGGAGGGGCGCGTCTCCTTTGAAAAGGTATTGATCCTGGACCCGGCTCATGTGGCTGCATTGGATGGGCTGCTGCTTTTGGACGTGGCTGACAAGAGTCTTGACCGTGCCTTGCGCCGGGCACGCGACTTCCAGGCGAACAACCCCAAGAGCAGCATCGGCTTTGCCAGAGAAGGCGATCTGCTCAAAGCACAGAAAAAATTCTCTGAGGCGGTCAGGGCCTATGAACAAGGGATGGCCCGAGGCCAGGACATGTCTGTATTTGGCAAGCTGCACACGACGCTGTTGCTTGCTGGTAAGCAGAAGCTGGCTGACCAACGGCTGGCCGAGAGACTGGCCAGTTTCCCCCAGGATCATTGGCTCTTGTCCTATGCGGCTGAATATTTCCTGAGTAAGGGGCGGGACAAGGAGGCCATCCAGCAATATGAGGCGCTCAATAAAGTAATGCCAGACAATCCCGCCCTATTGAATAACCTTGCCGTCCTGTACCAACGAGTCGGGGATGCGCGGGCACAGTCCTTTGCCGAGCATGCTTACAGGCTGTTGCCAGACAGTCCGGCTGCAATGGATACGTTGGGCTGGATACTGTTGGAAAAGGGTCAGGGTACGAAGGCAGTCGATCTGCTCAAAAAGGCCGTAAACAAGGCACCCATGGAGGGTACGCTGCGCTATCACTATGCAGTGGCCTTGGCAAAGGCTGGTGACCGGAGGCAAGCCAAGAAGCAACTCGAGGAACTCCTGGCGAGCAAACGTCCGTTCAAGGAAGCCGAAGAGGCCAGGACGATGCTGGGAGGCCTGTGATTGCCTCGTCGTTCGGACATTGACGGGATGTTCGGAAGGGCATGTTGACCAGTCTTCCTGACAGGGACTGCAAATGACGGTTGCGACGGGGTTCGCCGCCATGCTGGTTGTCGATGTTCGCCTTGCCCTGCGCAACATCCTCAGACAACGCCGTCGCAGTGCCATATCCATCCTTGCCATCAGCTTCGGCGTCATTGCCATGATGTTGGCAGGCGGATTCATCGAATGGATATTCTGGGCGACCCGGGAAGGGCCTGCTGTCACTCAGCTCGGCCATTTTCAGATTGTCAAACCCGGCTATTACCAGAACGGCCAGGCCGATCCCTTTCAATACCTGCTTCCCGAGCAGATGCGGGAGGACCTGGCGAATATCAAGGAATTGCCCACCGTACGTGCCGTGACTCCCAGGATCGATCTGAACGGACTGATCAGTCATGGCGACAATACCCTGACCTTTACGGCCAAGGGCCTGGATCCGGCGCTGGATCCGGCGCTGCTTTACCTGATCATCCCAGAGGGTGGCAAACTGCGTCCCGATGACCCGGAGGGCGTCCTGATCGGTACCGGTTTGGCGGCAAACCTGGGTGTCAGGGTCAATGACAGAGTCGTGTTCCTTACCGGAACCCGGCGCGGAGGCATCAACGCGGTCGAGGCACGCATCCAGGGGTTCGCTTCCACCTCCATGAAGGCATACGACGATGTCATGGTGTGGATGCCCATCACCCTGGCGCGCTCATTGGTCCGAGAGGCTGGCGCCCATGCCTGGATCATCTCGCTGCGAGAGACGAAAGACACCGACCAGGTGGCAGGCATGCTGGCCGGCGACGAGAGACTCAGGTCCTACGAGATTACGCCGTGGACGAAACTGGCCGACTTCTACAATAAGACGGTGGAGCTGCTCAGCCGCCAGATCAACGTTATCAAGCTGATCATCGCCGTCATCATCCTGCTGAGCATCGGCAACACCATGACCATGAGCGTGATGGAGCGCACGGTGGAGATTGGCACGGCCATGGCGCTTGGCGTACGGCGGCGGCGCATACTGGGCCTGTTCCTGACCGAGGGGACGCTGTTGGGCGCCATAGGTGGGCTCTGCGGCGTGGTGATCGGGTACGCCTTGGCCCAGATCATTTCCTATGTGGGCATCCCCATGCCGCCGTCTCCCGGTATGTCACGCGGCTTCACCGCGGCCATCATCGTCACGCCGGCCATCGTTTGGCAGGCGCTGCTCCTGTCCGTGGTGACCACATTGCTGGCCAGTGTCTATCCGGCGTGGCGTGCATCAAAGCTGGTCATCGTTGATGCCCTGCGCCATAACCGCTGAGGGGACATGGCATGTGGAAACTGGCCCTACGCAACGTGTTCCGCCACAAGACACGGACGGCCATGACCCTGCTGGTCATCGTCATCGGCGTGACCGGGCTCACCCTCAGCGGCGGCTTCGTGCACGACATCTTCAAGCAGCTGGCGGAGGTGCTCATCCATTCCCAGTCCGGGCACCTGCAGGTGGCGCGCCAAGGGTATTTCGAGAGCGGCACGCGCAGCCCGGAAAAATTCCTGATCGACGATCCCGAACCCCTGCGGGAGACCATCGCCTCCGCGCCCGGCGTGCGTGATGTGATGGGCCGGCTCTACTTCGCTGGCCTGCTCAACAACGGCCGTTCCGACCTGCCCATCGTCGGCGAGGGCGTGGAGCCGGACCGCGAAACTAACCTAGGCAGCAGTCTGATCATCCGTCAGGGACGCATGTTCACCGGTAAGGACGCAAACGGCATCATGGTCGGCCATGGCCTGGCGCAGGCCCTGCAACTCAAGCCGGGAGACTGGGCAACCCTGGTGATCAATACGCCGGAGGGTGCCCTGAACAGCCTGGAGTTCCAGGTTGTGGGCGTCTTCCAGACCTTTTCCAAGGACTACGACGCCCGCGCGGTGCGCATTCCCCTGGCGGCGGCGCAGGAGTTGTTAGCCACCAGCGGCATCAACACCTTGGTGGTGTCACTGGACTCCACCGAGGCCACCGACACCGTCGCCGCGGCGCTGGCCGAAAAGCTGGATATGGGGCGGCTGGAGGTGAACACTTGGCTGCGGCTCAACGAGTTCTACACCCAGACCGTGGAGATGTACGACGCCCAGTTCGGCGTGCTGCGACTCATCATCCTGGTGATGGTGCTGCTGAGCGTAGCCAACAGTGTGAACATGAGCGTGTTCGAACGGGTCGGTGAATTCGGCACCATGATGGCGCTGGGCAATCGGACCCGGCGCGTGTTCGAGTTGATCCTCATGGAGAACCTGATCATCGGCGTCATCGGCGCCATTCTCGGCATCGTGCTCGGCGTCGTGCTGGCCCTGGCCATCTCCGCCATCGGCATCCCCATGCCGCCGCCGCCGAACTCGGACCTGCCCTATACCGCGCATATCCTGGTCGTCCCGTCAGTCACCGCCACTGCCTTCCTGGTCGGCCTGGTGGCCACGGTGTCCGCCGCCCTCCTGCCGGCGCTGAAGGTGCGGCGCATGGCGGTGGTGGACGCCCTCAGGCAGTCGGTCTGATCGCGCCTGACAGGCGGGTGATATGTTGCCTCGGCCAGCTTCAGGCGCTGTCCGCACCCTCAGAAGTCATAGCGCAGTTCCGCCCACAGCCGATCCAGGTTGTTGAACCGTCCGAACAGGCCGGTCGCCGGACCATGGAAGACGTCCACGCCCATGCCGAGGGTCCAGTTGGGCTGGAAATTCCAGACCGCCTTGGGCCGCAGCAGCCAATCGGTGCGGTCCAGGCTGGCGATGAAGAGCAGCTCGCCCTCCCAGCCGCGCCCGAATTTGCGGTTGACCAGCAGGGATGCGCCGTTCTCGTGCTGTTCCGGGACGATGTCGGCATCGTGTTTCAGGTAGATGCGTTGGAACAACTGGGTATTGATCCGGGTGTCGCCGTCCGGGTTGAAGTCCAAGCCCAGCACCCAGTCCACGGTGTCCTGCGTAACCACGCCGTCTGGGTCGGTGAAGTTCACGACGTTGTACTTGCGGCCGTCGGTGTAAATGGCCTCGCCCTTCAACACCAAGGAGCCCAGGTCCTTGGCCAACGTGCCGCCCGCCTGCCAGATCCGGTCATGGCGGGGATGATAGGAAAACACCGGCCCGGCCAGGATGTTCCGGTAGAAGGTGGCCGTGGAGTCCGTGCTGCGGTAGTAGAAGCCGGACAGGTCCCAGCCCTGGATCAGCTTGGACAGGCGGACGCCGTAGTTGGTGTTGCCGGGGCTGATGCCGGGCTTGCTCTCGGAGGCGAACACCGCCGGGATGCCGGGCGGGGTGGGAGGGTAGGGATAGAAATCGGCGCCCGGCTTGCCGATCCGGTCATAACTGGGGAAGGGGATCCAGATCAGCTCGGCGTGGAAGCCGTCGCCGAAATACTCAGCCCGTGCGGTCCACTGGGGGACGCGCAGGGTCTGGAAATCGGGCAGCACGAATTCCCGCAGGTCCTTGGCCGAGACCACGTCGGCAAAGAACAGGCCGACCATCTCGCCCCAGACGACGTGCTGACGGCCAACCCGCCAATCCCAGGCGCCGGCGGTGAAATCCATATAGGTTTCGCGTATCTCCAGTTCCACCCGTTGGTCGTCGCTCACGGCCTTGGGGTAATGGTCCGTCAGGTCATAGACCGGGTTGTAATCCAGACGCGCCGTGGCCTTCCACTTGAAACCGTCGCCGCGGCCTTGGGTACCCACCTGCAGCCGCCCCAGGGTCTTCGACCAGTGCTCGGGCGCGCCGTAAGTGTAGGCCAGTTCCGCCCGCGCAAAGCCGTGCCAGGCCGGCTTTTCCTCGGCCACGGGCGCGGCGGGTTTGGCATCGGCGAACAGCTCCGCCCGACTCGCCGGTGGTGTTTCGGCCTTGGGCTCGATGCCGAACAGCGCGTCGCGGGAGTCGGTGGCCGGGCCTGCGGCCTGTTCCGCTTTTTCCATCTTGGGTGCCCCTGGGGCGGCCTTCGCCGGTTCCAGGTCGAACAGTGCGTCCAGGCTCTGCGGCTTATCCGCCCCGTTGGCGGCCAGCAGCAGGGGTGACCCGGGCTCGTCGGCATGGCCGACCTGCGCGGCAAGCGCTGCGGTCAACATAAGGATGTTCGATGATCTTTTCGGGCTCATTGCGCCTCCGCTGCGACAGATGGGGTCCGCGCCTGGGGTTTGACCGCCTTCCACTGGTTGTTCACCTTCATGCCCAACATGGCCACGTGTCCATCCTCGATGCGGATGAGCCGGTCGGCCATGGCCATGACGCGGCGGTCATGGGTGGAGAAGATGAAGGTCGTGCCGTAATGGCGGTTGATGTCCTTCATCAGGGCCAGGATGCTGGAGCCTGTCTTGCTGTCCAGATTGGCGGTGGGTTCGTCGGCCAGCACGATGCGCGGCTTGATGGCCAGGGCGCGGGCGATGGCGACCCGCTGGCGCTGGCCGCCGCTGAGCTGGTTGGGCATGTGGTCGGCATATTTCTCCAGGCCGACCACGGACAGGAACTTGGCCACCCGCTTGCGCCGCTCCTCGCGGCCGACCTCGGGTAGCTGCAACAAGGGGTATTCCACGTTCTCGGCCGCCGTCAGGACCGGGAACAGGTTGAAGGTCTGGAAGATGAAGCCGGTGGTGCGGGCACGCAGATCGGCCAGCTCATCCGGGGAGCGGCCGGTGACTTCCTTGTCGTCGATGAATACCCTACCCTGCGTGGGAGTGTCGATGCAGCCGATGATGTTCAGCAGGGTGGTCTTGCCGCTGCCCGAAGGGCCGGCGATGGCCAGGAACACGCCTTCTTCAAAAGAGAGTGTGATATCGTCCAGAGCCGTTACGGTTTGCTCGCCGAGCCGGTAGCGCTTGGTCACGCCTTCCACGCGTACCAGGCTCATGCGCCGGCTCCCGGCACCCGCCAGTTCGAAGGAGGGATGGCTTGCATGTTGACCTCGATGAATTCACTCATATCCCAGCTTGTATCGGCATTTTTTCTCTGCACCTTATGTGCCTGGCAACCGGTTTGGGCAGAGGATGCCGGAGAGGGGGATGCCTTTGCCAGAAGCATCCTGGCCAGGGCGGACGAGATCCGCTTCCCTGCCGAAGGTTTCCAGGTCGATGTCTTCATCGAGAGCCTGGCTTCCGACGACTACGTAGAGAAAAGGAAATACCGCGTCCTCTCCAAAGGCAATGAAAACACGGTGGTGATGATACTTGAACCCGCTTCCGAGCGGGGTCAGATCATGCTGATGAAGGACCGCGACCTGTGGGTGTTCATGCCCAACGTCTCGCAACCGATCCGGCTGGGATTGGCCCAGCGGCTGACCGGCGAGGTGGCCAACGGCGATCTGGCGCGGGCCAACTTCAGCGGTGACTACAATCCCCGTCTGTTGCGTACCGAAAATGTGGGCGGGCATGCGCACTACGTACTGGAACTCAATGCCGTGGACCGGGGTGTCACCTACCGCCGCGTGCTGCTGTGGGTGAACAAGGCCAATTATCAGCCACTCAAGGCGGAGTTCTATTCCCTGTCCAACCGGCTGATGAAGACCTGCAGCTATGAAGGCTACGAGACCATGGCCGGCCAGCGCCGCCCGACCCGGTTGGTCATGGAGGACGCCTTGCGCGCGGGCGAGCGCTCCTTTCTCGACTACCAGAACATGAAGCTGCGCGACCTGCCGGACAAGGTGTTCACCAAGGAATACCTCAAGAAGCTGCAATAGTCGTCAGACTGGCCTGACGCTGGCACCACAGTCGCCTCGCCATGAGCCCCCGTCCCACTGTCCTGTTCGTTGCCGATACGGTCACGCTGGCTCATGTGGCCAGGCCGCTCGCATTGGCGCGAGGCTTGGATCCGGCCGCCTTTCACGTATTCCTGGCCTGCGATGCGCGGTATCGGCCCGTAGTGGGGGAGCAGCCCTTTCCTATCCGCCCCCTCCGATCTTTGGCTAGCGAGGTCTTCTTGAAGGCCGCAGCACGGGGCTGCCCGCTCTACGATTACCAGACCCTATGCGGTTATGTGCGTGAAGACCTTGCGCTGCTGAAATCGGTACAGCCTGATGCAGTGGTAGGCGATCACCGGCTGTCACTTGCCATCAGCGCCCGCGTCGCCGGGATACCCTATCTGAACATCACGAATGCCTACTGGAGCCCCTATGCCGAAAGGGCCACGCCGTTGCCGGAACTGCCCATGAACCGCTGGCTGGGGATACCACTTGCCCAGCGCATATTCGATTTTGTATGGCCCTTGGCTGCGGCCTGGCATTCCCTGCCGCTGAACCGCGTGCGTCATGATTATCGCCTGCCTGCCCTGGGCTGGGATTGGTTACATGCCTACACCGATGGGGATCGAACCCTCTACGCCGATGCTTGCGAACTGGTGCCCAGCCAGGGATTGCCCTCCAGCCACACCTACCTGGGCCCCATCGCCTGGTCTCCCCCGGTAGAGTTGCCCGCCTGGTGGACGGAACTATCCGTGGAGCGGCCCTTGGTCTATGTCACCCTGGGCAGTTCGGGGCGGGCAGGGCTGTTGGAACGGGTCCTCGAAGCCTTGGCAGAGCTTCCCCTCAACGTGGTGGCAACCACCGCTGGCAAGGGGTTGGTAACCGCGCCGCCGTCCAATGCCCACCTGCTGGACTATGGACCGGGCGATCGGATCATGGAACGCGCGGACCTCATGATCTGTAACGGTGGCAGCCTGACCGTTTACCAGGCCCTGACCGCCGGCAAGCCCCTCATCGGCATCGCTGCCCACATGGACCAGCACATGAGCATGCGCTTTGTTGAGAAGGCAGGCGTCGGCGTGACGCTGCGCAGCGACCTGATCGACGGTGAAAGGCTACGGGCTGCGGTAGGACGTATGCTTACCGACCATGGTGTGCGGCAGCGGGCGCGGGATATGGCTGCGGCCATCGCCGACTATACGCCTGCGAGCAGCTTGAGCCATGTCCTACGGGATGTCACCGCCGGTCGGGCCGGGGGTTGAGAAATACCTCGGTAAAGCCAGGCTCGGGCGTATGAACACGCCCGTATGAACACGCCCTAGACCTCCTCCGCCGGCACATCCTCCTGATTCTTGGTCGCGCCATGCCTTTTGGCGCCCTTGATGCGCACGGCAGGCAGACCACCCCAGACTTCGCCCTCCGGGATTTCGCTGTCGGCCATCACCAAGGAGCCCGGCAGGACCACTGCCCCGGCGCCGATCGTCACCCCGTGCATGAGGATCGCCCCGCCACCCACGGTGGCGCCGCGCCCCACCCGTACCCCCCGGAGCAGGAAGCGCCCGCGGGCCATGGCGTGGCAGGCGACGATGGCGCCCTCGCCGATGACGCAGCCGTCCTCCAGCACGGTGAGCCGCGGGTCCACGATCTTGCCGCCCACAGCCACGTTCTTACCCACGCGGGCGCCGAACAGTGCGTAGAAGACCTGCCGGGCGAACACCGGGAAGAAAAGGGAGAGGGCCGCTCTACCCAGTTCCCCGACCACATGCTGGACCTTCCATAGGGCGAACTGAGCATGCGAGGTGCGGTAGCTGCCTGGATTCAGGGGCATAAGGCGGTGCAGCAGGGCCAGCACCAGGGCGGTTGCACCTCCATAGGCGGCCAGGAGCAGGAGCAGCAGGGCGATGGGGGCGTAAAGTGAACCCAGCAATGCCAGCAGGACATTCTGCAAGCTGTACACCAGTCCCGCGGTGAGACTCAGGATCAACCCGATGAGGAGGGTGGAATAGAGGTAATCCCTGGGATCGGTCTTCATGCAGGGATATTACCGAATCGCCGGAAAAACCGCAGCCGATCCCCCATGAATGAAAAAGGGGCCGAATCGGCCCCTTTTTCCCAACTAGCGCCCTGCTTAGGCAGCGCGGCGGCGCAGGCCGATACCGAGGCCGGCCAGACCCAGTCCCACCAAGGCCAAGGTAGCAGGCTCTGGGATCTCCAGATCGCTGTTCGCGTCGGCGCGCACGGTCTGTGCCGAAATAACGCCGATGGCGGTCCATCCGTTGGCGGTGTCGAAGAAATTGTTGGTTTGATGCCCGGTATTGCCAAGGGTAAATAGCCCATATTGAAGGGTTGTGCTAGCTACATATGATTCAGGTTGGGTAGGCATAAAACCCACAGTGTCACCTAACTCACCGGCTACAGGGTTGCCCATATCCGCACCTTGAGCAACGCTACCGGGCACGAACTGTCCGAAAATGCTGGCGGAGCCACTGCTACCTCCTAGGCTTGGGAAGGTGTTGTAAGACGATACCCCTCCCCCAATGGTTGCATCTGCAATCACCAGACCATCAGTAAATCCTGTCCCGGCGGCGGTGTTTGCGAAAACGCCGGGAATGCTCCCGTCGTCAAAGAACACGCTCATACGCCCGCCTGAAAGTGCCAGCAAAGTAGCAGTGCTGCCACCTGGAATAGGACCACCGGAAACGACAATCTCATTGAAAGTAGCAGCGACCGTTATCTGATAGGTTCCAGCGAGTTGGCTAGGGGTCAAGAGATTTGGTGTGGCTACAGAGGGAGTAAAGGCAGTGACAATGCCTTGATATACCGTAGTCAGGATGTCACCTAAACCAATTTGGCCAGTGGCACCCGGATCGATTTGTGCGCCAAAAGCAGCACCCCCCACGCAACCGCCAGGCGTACCGCAAAAGAAAGCAGCAGAGCCATTAGAAAGCAGTTCTAATCCATCAACATTAAAAAGCACCCCGTCGTGCGTGTTAACACCATTGCTAGTCTGGAAGTTACCAATCCAACCAGCCTGGGCGGCACCCGATGCGAAGCCCGCGATGGCGAGGGCCAGAACAGATTTACGCAGTTTCATTTTCAATCCTTTCCTCTTGAAGAGTCTCTAAGATCACTCGCCGTTGCGAAGCTTGTACGACATTAAGCAACAGCCGTGCCACGTTGATCTAAAATTACGTAACGCATTGAATTGCATAAATAATAATGGTCAATCGGATGGGTTTGGAATGGTGGATGGCAGGAATGCGTGGGGTATCAGTAAAAAAAATCGACATTCCGTAAGCATTTGTTGCCATATGCGCCGAGGAGTGTGCCGGATGATTGGGAGTGCAATAAGTCGTGGCGGATGCGAGCGGAGGATCGGCTGTTCCGGATGGCGTACATCCCCGGCGCCGTGTTGCCACCCTGGGGTGTGGCTCATGTGGAAGCGGGACAGCGGCAGGTCATGGTGATGCTGTTGCGGTGGTACCGGTGGGTTTTAACTGGGGGCGTGTAAATCTTTTCGACATAACTTTGCCGTGTGTTGGCGGTAAACCGGCATAGCCCCTTTCCCGGTCTCGGCAGGCTCATGGCTGGGGGAGGTGGCCGATGCCGTAACGTCCCGGCGCCAGGATGCCATCCGGGTCCAATGCGGCCTTGATGCGGTTATTCACGTCCAGCAGTTCGGGCGCCTGCTCGAACACCCGCGGCCAGCCGCGCAGGCCGGCACGGTACTGCTGGTAGCCTCGGCCTTGTATCTCGGTGATGAGGTCGTTGTACAGACGGTCGGCGCGTTCCAATTCCTCGGGGTCGTCCCGGTCATAGATGATGGCCATCAGGCAAATGATGGCGCGCGGGTTCATCAGCAGTTGGGCGACATAGAAATCGAAACCTTGGGAAGCGAACAGCCGCTTGCTGGCCGCCAGGAAGGGTAGGACCTCTTCCTGGGTGAACGGCAGGATCGGGGCGAACCAGGTCAGGCCGCAGCGGTCTCGCGCCGGGTCGGCGTTTCGTTCCGGGCGCTCGCCCCGGTAGCGGTAATAGGCGTGCTTGACGAAATGGTCACTGGGGATGCCTTGCAGGATACCGTGCACGTGCGGGGCGAATTCCATGACATGGAGGGTGGTGCCCAGGGCTGCCTCGGCGATCTTGCGGACCAGGGGAACGCGTTTGGCCAGGGCGATGAGCTGCTTCAGGTAGCCGACGCGGGCATCCGAGATGAAGGTGAATTTGCCGTAGCGGCCCAGGTGTTTGCGCAGCAGGGCGCGCTGGTGCCTGACCTGTGCACGGGTGCCGTACAGGCCGCCGGCGCAGCTCCATTCCGCGATGCGGTATTTGCGGCGCAGATGCGCCAGGTCGGTCTCGGTCAGACAGCCTTTCTGGTTGACCTGTTCCTTGCCCCGCTGGGTCAGCAGGGTGATGGAGACGAAGTCATTGATCATGTGCATCTTGGCCGTGATCACGCCTTTCAGCGCCAGTTCCAGGAAAGCATCGAACACGGCCGGCACGTGAGCGGGATCGTGGACCTCGTACACGAAGGAGTTGTAGGCCTCCGGCTGAGGCATCAGCCAGACGCCGGCTCGGGTGACGATGCCGAAGTTGGACTGGGTGAACATGCCCTCCAGATAGGGCCCGACCCCCCATTTGTGGACGTGCCAGGTCTTCAGCCCGCTGAGTTGGCCGCCGGTGTGGATTTTTTCGCCGGTGGGCAGGATCACCTCAAGTCCGCACAGGTTGCCGAAGTGATCGCCGTAGGGGGTCTCGCCGATGCCGCGATCCAGGGCGTTGCCGATGACGCTGCCGTTGGTGGGGCCGTCGGTGCAGTCGATCCACAGCTTGTGGCCATGGGCCTTGAGGTGGTCGTTGAACTGCCGGTAGGTGACGCCCGGTTCGATGACCGCGTAGGCCAGCTTCTCGTTGACCTCCAGGATGCGGTTCATGCGCGTCAGCAGCATGACGATGGCGCCATGCTCCGGGGCCAAAGTGGCGCCGTAGCCCTGGTTGATGCCGCCGCTGAACGGCCACAGGGGGATCTTGCGGCGGGCGGCGATGCGCACCACTTCGGCCACCTGGTCGGCGCTGTCGGGAAAGACTACAGCGGCGCAATAGCGCTGCCAGGGGATGGTGCAGCGGGAATAGCGCTCCAGGTCGGCGGGCGAGGTCAGGACATGCTCGGTACCGATGGCGTCGCGGAGTTCCCGGACGATGTCGTCGGCCAGCTCGGGGATGGGCTCAGCGGTCATGGTTTGCCTCCAGCGGTACGGTCCGGTTCAGGGCGCGTACTTGCTGTTCAGGTAGTAGTCGAACACGCGCGGCAGGTAGTCGCGCGCCTGGGGCAGGGTCAGCCCCCGCCCGGCCAGCCAGGTGGTGTAGTCCGGATTGCCGAAACCCTGTTGGTCGGCCAGGTAGTCCAGGTAGATGGGCAGGGTGGACAGGGCCTTGCGCTGCTGTTCCGGTGCCAGGCGGGTGGCCAGGCCGGTCAGGGCGGCGAACCAGCCGCGCGGCAGGCGGATGCCGGGCGGCACGCCCAAACCGTGCGATCGGAAGGCCTGGCGGACCCAGTCCTTCAGTTCTTCCAGCCGGGGGGCCTGCCGGGCGCCGGAGCAAAGATGGAAGATGCGCCCGCCGGTCTCGGGCGAGCGGCTGGAGGCGACGATGGCCTCGGCCACCCAGTTGACCGGGATCACGTCCAGGCGCACATCGCCGAAGTCCGGGAACAGGCCCAGGGTCTTGCGGCCGGACAGGAATTCGCAGATGTAATAAAAGATCTGGAAATGGATGATGCGGCCGTCCCGCTCGTCGCCGATGACCATGCTGGGGCGGTGAACGGTGATGGGCAGTCCCTCGTCGGCGATGACGCTGCGTATCAGGGTCTCCGCCTCGAACTTGGCCTGCTCGTAGGTGTTGTGGAAGGCGGGGGCATTGTCCTGCCAATCCTCCGGCAGGATGCCGGGTCGCTTACCGGCCACCCCCAGGGTGCTGACGAATTCCACCTTGCGCAGGTGCCCCACCTCAGCCGCCCGGCGCGCCAGGGCCAGGATCTGCTGGGCGGAGCCGACGGAGGAACGGCGCGCGTCCTCCAGGGTCAGGTTCATGCGCACCGTGCCGGCGCTGTGCAGGATGTGGGTGCATTGCGCGGCCAAGTCGGCGTAGGCGGCTTCATTCATCCCGAAGCGGGCCTGGGCGGCGTCGCCCCGATGGGCCGTGACGCGGGCCTGCTTGTCCGCATCGCCGCGCCAGCCCCAGAAGTCCATCAGCCCATCCAGGCGTTTGGCCAGGGCGGCCTCGGAATCGGCCCGCAGCAGCAGGTGGACGTGGGTGTCAGGCTCGGCCAGAAGCATGGGGACGATGGCGCTGCCCACCGCGCCGGTGCCGCCGGTCAGGAAATAAACGCTCATGGGGCCTCCAGGACCAGGGTGCGGGTGCGCTCCACGGAACGCGCCAGGGCATCGTAGAGCGCGTCGAGGTGCTCGCCGAAGCGCGTCTCGATGGTTGCTCGGCGCAGCTTCAGGTTGCTGGTCAGTTCACCCGTGGCGATGCTCAGGCCGCGGCGGGTGACCAGCGCGCCGGCGGGGCGTTGCGATGCCGGCAAGGCCTCGCAGGCCGTCGTCAGATCGCGGCCGATGGCTTCCAACTGTTCGGACGTCAAAGCCTGGTCGGTGCCCTGACCGGACAGGGCAGCCATATCCAGGCACAACAGGGCGACTGGAACCGGCCGGTTGCGTCCGAACAGCACGGCCTGTTCCACATAGGCCAATTGCTTGAGACAGGACTCCACGGGCACGGGGGCGACGCGCCGCCCGGTGGAGGTCTTGAAGATTTCCGATTTGCGTCCGGTCAGCCAGAGGAAACCGTCCTCGTCCAGGCGGCCCAGGTCGCCGGTATGCAGATAGCCTTCGCCGTCCAGCGGGGATTCATCGCCGGTGGCGCCGCAGTAACCCCTGAACACCCCTTCGCCCCGTACCAGGACCTCGCCGTCATCGGCCAGCCTGATCCGGTTTTCGGGCAACGGCCGGCCGACACTGCCGAAGCGGTAGGTGGATGGGGTGTCGGAGGCGATGGGGATCACGCATTCGCTGATGCCGTAGGCCTCCAGCACCAGCCAGCCCAGGCCGTGCAACTTTTCCAACAGCCAAGCGGGCATCGGTGCGGAGCCGCTGACCATGAAACGGATGTCCGAGCCCATGACCGCCCGCAGGCGGCCTAATACAAAGCGGTTGGCCAGGGGGTAGGCGGCGCTCAGCAACAGGCCGGGCGGGACGCCCCGCCGTTGCGCAGCTTGATAGCGCGTGCCGATGTCCCAGGCCCATTCGACCAGCTTGCCGATTGCCGCCGGCCGCTTGGCGACTTCTGCCCGGATGCCGGCGTATAGTTTTTCGTAGAAGCGCGGCACGCCGATGAACAGGGCGGGCCGGATCTCCAGCAACCGTTGCGCGATCTCGCGCGGATCATCGACAAAATAGCTTTGTGCACCACGCAGGATGGCGCACAGGTTGATGATGCGCTGGAACAGGTTGGACAAGGGCAGCCAGCAGGCCAGGCGGCTGTCCCCGTCGATGCCGGGGTAGCGCGCCACGATGGCCTCGCCGGCCAGGCAGAGCTGGCGGTGTGTGTAGGCGATGCCCTTGGGTTGGCCGGTGCTGCCTGAGGTGAAGACGATGGTGGCATCCCGTTCCGGGGAGACGGCGGGCCAGTTCGAAGCAGGGGCGGCGGGTTGCGCGAGCAAATCCCGCAGACAATGTACGCTGGCAGAGGGCGATGGCTCCAGGGAGATCGAAACGGCAGGTGCTGATGGGCAGGCGGTCGTGAGCAGTTCGAGTTGTGCGGCGTCGGCGGCGATCAGGGCAACTGGCGCCACGGTCCTCAGGATATGGCGCAGGTTTTCCGGTGTGTCGTGGGCGTCCAGCCCCACCACCACGCCGCCCAGGGAATGTGCGGCAAGCTGGCAATACTCCCATTCCGGGACAGTGGGCAACATGATGGCCACCCGGTCGCCGCCTCGCAGCCCCAGCCGGTGCAGTTGCCCGGCCAGGTTATTGACTCGGCCGGCCACCCCATCCCAGGTGACGGGGTGCCACTTGCCCTGCGGCCCGCGCCGCCAGTAGGCAGGCTGCGTTGGGGTCTGGTTGGCCCGTAGCAGCAGGCGGGCGGGGACGGTATCTGTCGCGGCCGTCATCAATGGGTCATGGCGCGAATGAGGGGTGGGTCGTAGGCCCCTTCCGGCAACGTGATGTGCAGGTCTTCCTCCTTCAGATTCAGCCATTGCATGGTGCGGCTGACTTCGCGCCCGAGCAGGACGCGGTTGCGGATCATGAAGTCAACCAGCGGCGCCATCACACGCCAGTAGGCCAGGCTGGCCTTGCCTTCGCGGATCAGGGCGGAGAACTCCGGGGCATAGGGGTTGTAACGGAAGTGCTTGATGTCGGAGTACATCATCAACCAGTTGATGGGATAGTTGCTGACGATGGGGCTGGCATGGCGGCTGCGCTTGACCAGGCCCAGTTCGGCCACCTTGCTCATGACTTGGTTCTGGTCGTAGTCCCAGGCGTGGTAGGGCGCCAGGTAGCGGGGGAAACGGGTGTTCTCGGGCATGCGTCCGGGGTCGAAGAAGCGCTTGAGCTCATCTTCGGTGAATTCACCGCAGGTCTTGAGGTGCGGCGGGGTCCAGTCCTCCTCGCGGATCAGCTTGGGTGAGAATTCGTAGCGCATGCGCTGCGGATCGGGCTGGCCAGGCGAGTAGCCGGCGAGGATCAGCGGGATGTCCTTTTCGATGGCCAGGCGGATGGCATCGCCCTCGAACAGGGGGGCATAGACGTAGGAGACGGTATAGACGGCGCCGCGCGCCTCCTGGTTTTTCAGCAGGTAGCGGAACAGCTTGCGGATGAATGACTGGGCCGGGGAAAAGACCATGTGGTCGATGTCCAGGCGGTCCAGTGCCGTGCGGATATTGCTCCAGGCCACCTCCGGCAGGTTGATGTTGGTGGTGTAGGCCAACACCCTCAGCCCGTATTCGAACTTCAGCTTGTAGAGCAGATACAGGCTGTCCTTGCCGCCGCTGAGCGGAACCAGGCAGTCAAAGCCTGACTTGCCGCTGCCCCGGGCGGCCTTCAATGTGGCCTCAAGGTCCTGCCGATGCGCTGGATCCGGTGCGGAATCGGAATGGCCGGGGCGATGTTCCCGACAATAGCCGCATACCCCGTCAGGCCCGATGCGCGAGCCGGGTACCGCCTCCGGCAGCAGGCATGTTTTGCATGTTTTCACGAATTCACCTTCAGGTTCTCGGCCGGGAGAATGGTAGCGCTCACCCGTCGCTAGGCAATGCGGGATGATGGCATTGGCCGCAAGGATGATTGCCAGGCCTGGGGAATGTCAAATATTCGACACCCCGCGTCGCAGGCCGTACTGGGGGTGATGCCGCCGATATTTTCACCGCCTGCATGCCTCATTTCCGGCATGTGAGGTTGTCGTGTTCGGGTCGGGAATCGTTATTGCGTCGGCCGCAATGCGTGCGGCGTGCAGAGTCGGCTCAGCCGCCGTGCTCGTTCTGGACCAGCCGATGGGTGATTTCCAGTTCATCGGACTGAGAGAAGAAGTAGGGGAAGAGGGAGCGCTCTTTCCGCCCGGTTTCCAATCCGCCGCCGAATTCCGCGATCTTGTGCTTCAGGTGCCGGCTCTCAACCCAGAGGAGGACGGCCGGGGCGTTGACCCGTGTGCACAGCCGCTCTTCGCCGATGGCCCGGAAACCCAGCATGCGTTTATAGAACTCGGCGTGGGAGGGGTTCACCTCGATGACCACATCGGTATAGCGCCAGATGCGCGCGCCATAGATGTAGGCAATGTGTATGAGGGCCGCCAGGATGCGCTTGGAGGGCAGCTTGGAATCCACAGCAAGTTTGGTGATTTCCGCGACCTTGCGGCCCTCGGACCGCAACTTGTCGATCTCAGGCTTGTACAGTTCATCGGCGTATAGACCCTGGCCAATATCCAGGCCCAGAGTCAGGGTGCCGACCACTTTGTCCTTGTGGTAGGAGAGCAGGGTGATCTGTTCGGGGCAGACGTTCTTGTTGGGGCCACCTCCCACGGATTGGTAGCCGGCCTCCCCGTAACGCTTTTGCACCAGCACGCTGGCATCGCGAATCCGCTCGCTGGTGTGGGCCAGCCGAATCTTCAGCATGTCCCCACCGTTCGATTCGACGCTCGGGCTATCCTGGTGCCCCTGTGTACCCAAGTCCTGCAGGCGATGCGGCGACTCGAAGGCGACGATGGTCTTCGCCCACACCTTGCTCGTCATCCTGAATCTGTCTATCAGACCCACGTCCTGCTCCTCATGTCCCCCGGTTCAAGCATGGCCTTATACTTTTCATCGTAGAAAAATGAATCCTACACCGTCCAATTCTTTCCAGACCTGACTTGCAGGCGCGTACCTTCACAGATGTGTCATGAAACTCGATATGACCTCAACTGATGACCATGAGCGTTATTGGGTGCGGCAATCTGTCGAGGTAGAACGCATCCTGCGGGAGGTGTGCCGAACGGGGGGGCTGGTGTCCCTGTATGGGGAAAACGGCAGGGATTTCTCGCTAACCCGTATCGTGGACGTGGATGCCGGCACCAAGCATGTCTGGCTGGATTATGGTCCGGACGAAAACGTCAATACTCGACTAGCCGCCAGCCGGACAGCCACCTTGTCCAGCAGCCAGGATGGTGTACATATACAGTGTACCGTCAGCACGCCGGAAAAGGTGATGTACAAGGGCGGCCATGCTTGGCGCATGTCCTGGCCTGACAGAATACTGCGGTTACAGCGCCGGGAATACTATCGGCTGAGCACTTCCCTGGTACATCCCATCCGTTGCTTGATCAAGGCGCCCTGTGGCGCCATGGAAACCACGGTGATGGATATCAGCGTCGGAGGAATGGCCGTATTGGCCTATGAGGGAGGCCATGTCCTGGAGGCCGGACAGGTCTTTCACGGCTGCCGACTCACCTTGCCCGACATGTCCGGGGGGGAGATCAGCTTCAGCCTGCGGGTCATCAACACCTTTGACATGCGACTGAAGAACGGCCGCATGTCCCATCGCGCCGGCTGCGAATTCGTCGATTTACCGACCAGCGTCGAGACCGAAATACAACGCTATATTCTGAAAACCGAACGCGAGCGGCGTTCCCGCTACATCTAGGTCTCCTTCAGCCAGCGCGCCGCTTCCAGGGCGAAGTAAGTCAGCACCGCATCGGCCCCCGCGCGTTTGAAGCCGAGCAGTGCCTCCAGTACGCAGGACCGCTCGTTCAGCCAGCCGTTCGCGGCGGCGGCCTTGAGCATGGCGTACTCACCGCTGACCTGATAGACGAAGGTGGGCATACCGAAGCGGTCCTTAACCCGGCGCACGATATCCAGATACGGCATACCAGGCTTGATCATCACCATGTCGGCGCCTTCCTGGATGTCCAGGCCCACTTCCCAGAGGGCCTCGTCGGTGTTGGCGGGGTCCATCTGATAGGTGTATTTGTTGCCCGCGCCCAGATTGGCGGCTGAGCCCACGGCGTCGCGGAAGGGGCCGTAGAAGCTGGAGGCGTACTTGGCGGAATAGGCCAGGATGCGCGTGTGGATACGGCCGGCTGCATCCAGGGTGTCGCGGATGGCACGCACACGGCCATCCATCATGTCCGACGGGGCGACGATATCGGCACCCGCCGCCGCGTGGCTTTCCGCCTGGCGTGTCAGCACGGCGATGGTTTCGTCGTTGAGCACGTAACCGGATTCGTCGATGAGGCCGTCCTGGCCATGGCTGGTGTAAGGGTCCAGGGCGATGTCGGTGATGACCCCCAATTCTGGAAATCGGGCCTTCAGGCCTTGCACGGCGCGGGGCACCAGTCCATCCGGGTTGTAGGCCTCCTCGGCGTTGAGGCTTTTGTGTTCCGGGTCGATGACGGGGAAGAGGGCCAGGGCCGGCACTCCCAGTCCAAGGCTCTGCTCTGCAATGGAATAGAGCTTGTCCAGGCTCAGCCGACGTACACCGGGCATGGAACTCACCGCCTCCTCGCGTTGCTCTCCTTCCAGTACGAATACGGGCAGGATCAGGTCGGCTGCAGTCAATGTGGTTTCCCGCATCAGGCGGCGGGAGAAATCGTCGTGGCGCATGCGGCGCATGCGTTTACGCGGAAAGCCGACCAGGCAGGGGTAAATGTCACCGGAAATCTCGGACATGGATCAAACCTCGCTGAAAAACGACATATTTTTCAAATGTATTCCCGATCCGGGGAACTTCCCTTAACGGGAATCAATCTTAGTGCCAGGCGAGTCGCTTCGTCTCCCGCTTCTCCTCCCTGAGCGGGTGCCTTAACGCACAGTTAAGGCTCTATTGGCCCGGCTTTTCCCCTTGAGCCGGGCTTTTTTTTGGCCATTCGAGCCAGCGCCGCAGGATATCTTCAGCCTCGTCCAGACCTTCTCGCCGGGTGCTGGAAAACAGTTGTACGCTCACCTGCCCGCTCCAGGGGCGCAGATGCTCCCTGGCTTTCCGCAATACCGGCAGGGCCTGGCCCTTGGACAGCTTGTCCGACTTGGAAAGCAGCACATGCACCGGACGTCCGAAGGGCAGGAACCAGTCCAGCAGTTGTTGATCAAGTTCGGTGAATGGGTGGCGGATATCCATGATCAGCACCAAACCCCGCAGTTGGGGACGGTCGTGCAGATAGCCGCCGATCAGCGACTGCCATCCCAGCTGCTGCATCAGCGGTGCACGGGCGTAGCCGTAGCCGGGCAGATCCACCAGAAAGCGGCGCTCACCCACGGTGAAGAAATTCAGGTGCTGGGTCCGTCCGGGGGTCTTGCTCACATAGGCCAGGCGGCGCTGGTTGGTGATGGCATTGATGGCGCTGGATTTGCCGGCATTGGAGCGGCCCGCGAACGCCACTTCGAACAGGCTGTCGTCGGGAAGGCCGTTCAATTCGGCGACGGTATTGTAAAAGCGGGCGTTGAGCAATTGGGTTGGAGAGTCGGCTAGGCGCCAGGACGGCAATCGGTTGGCAAGCTGCCGAAAAGGCCTATAAAATGCGCAGGTTTACGATTTAACCATCAGGATATCAGGAGCGATAACGATGAGACACCCCCTTGCGCTGATGACCGGTTTGCTGGCCGCCTCAATGGCCTGGGCCAGTACACCCGCCCCCGCTCCTGCCGCCAAAGGCGATCCGGCCAAGGCCCAGGTGATCGTCGATAAGGTCTGCGGCGCGTGTCACGGCGCGGATGGCAACAGTACATCGCCCACTTATCCCAACCTCGCGGGCCAACATCCCGAATACCTCAACAAACAGCTGAACGAGTTCAAGAGCGGCGCCCGGCGAAACGCCATCATGGCCCCCAACGTCACCAATCTGAGCGACGACGACATGCTCAACCTGGCGGCTTTTTTCTCGGCGCAACAACCCAAGAGCCGCCTGGCCAAGGACCCCGAACTGGTGGCGCAGGGTGAAAAGCTCTACAAGGGTGGTAATGCTGGCAGCGGTGTTCCTGCCTGCGCCTCCTGCCACGGTCCCGCAGGCAGCGGTATCCCCGTACAGTTTCCGCGCCTGGCTGGCCAGCATGCCAAGTACGTACTCAGCCAGCTGAAGAACTTCCGCAGCGCCGATCGCGCCAATGACGGTGGCAAGATGATGCAAGTCATCGCCCGCAAACTCACCGATGCAGAGATGAAGGCCGTTGCGGAGTATGTCTCGGGGTTGCGATAGCCTTGAGCGGCAAGACAAGAAGAATCAGGGGCGGCGTGGCCGCCCTTTTCGTTTCTGTGGGACAGAATATGCGCAGAAACTAATGTACGGCCCGGTTATATGCAACATTGACCGGACTATTTATGATGTTTGTACCGTTTCAATTCTGGCCAGTAACGCTAGATTGACAGGGAGATCGAGAGAGATCTTGTACCCGTCCGCAAGGACGATTTCATTGTGATGTGTCTGTTCAACAAGGAGACTTTGCATGAACAACCAGCGTAGGCAAGTTCTGAG